>JBBPZQ010000119.1:0-55523 GCA_038198935.1 Anaerolineae bacterium | reverse complement strand
CATTCTCCGCAGTCAATGCGATTACAACCAACGCTTCGCTCATCCTTTCGCGTGGGAATGGTCGTGCCGTGATTTCAAGTACTGGCTCAATAATACGCCGTCTCTAATTCGTTGCAGAACTTCCGCTCCAGGTCACTAGGTCATGCGGTCCTCCTTGTTCGAAGTCGGCACGTCAAAGGCTACACCAGACCGACTCTCTTTTTTTCGAGTGGCCCAATGTGCAGAGAAGACTTTACACTAACGCCGACATTCACAATTGGGCGTAATCTGCAGCCATCCACCTACTCAAATGAAAACGGATGAATTTCAAATTGAGATGTGCTGCTTCGCCATATCCATTTTTCAATGCTATAATTCTTAACTGCACTTCACGGTTTTTTAATCTCGCGCCTCTACGATTCTGTTTTGCGCGCACAATTAACGGATTGTCGTATCGTCCGTTTTTGTTTTGTTCGTCGCTAATCATTAGTCACTCATGCTTGGTCGCTGACCCGCCTATTCAGGATAGATGACCAATGACCAACGACAACCGACTGCATTCGGAGCGTTTATGATTCAGGTTGAGCATCTGACGAAAGCGTATGGTCCGCGCGTCGCCATCAGCGACGTGTCGTTCGACGTGCAGAAGGGCGAAATTCTCGGCTTCCTAGGTCCCAACGGCGCGGGCAAGACGACGACCATGCGCATCCTCACGGGCTTCATGCCGCCGAGCAGCGGCACCGCAACTGTCGCGGGTTTCGACGTGTTCGAGCAGTCGCTCGACGCGCGCAAGCACATCGGCTATTTGCCCGAAAACGTGCCGCTCTATCCGGAGATGACCGTCTGGTCGTACCTCAACTTCATGGCGGAACTGCGCGGAGTGCAAGACCGCGAGGATCACGTCGAGGATGTGATGGAGGCGGTGCAGATCAGCGACCGCGCCGATCAACTGATCGGGAAACTTTCAAAGGGTTATCGCCAGCGCGTCGGCTTGGCGCAAGCGCTCGTGCATGACCCCGACGTGCTCGTGCTCGACGAGCCGACGGTCGGACTGGACCCGAAACAGATCATCGAAGTGCGCGACCTCATCAAAGGTCTGTCGGGCGAGCGCACGGTGATCCTCAGCACGCACATCCTGCCCGAAGTGCAGCAAATCTGCGATCGCGTGCTCATCATCAACCGCGGCAAGATCGTCGCCGAAGATACGCCAGAACACCTCACCTCGTCACTACAAGGCAAAGAGCGCGTGCATCTGCAAGTGCGCCAGCCCGCACCAAACGCCGAGCAGATGCTGGGCAAGATCGAGAACGTGCAGCTTGTGCAGCGCCTCGACGGCGGCGTGTTCGAGGTGGAGTGTGCGCTCGGCGTGGATCGGCGTGAAGACATAGCGCGCCTCGTCGTCAATCAAGGTTGGGGCTTGCTCGAACTGCGACCCATGCGCCTGAGCCTCGAAGACATCTTCCTGCAACTCACGACGAGCGATACGGATGTGCTGATGGATGATGATGCGGAGATGGAAGAGGACGATGAGGGCGAAGAGCTGGAAGAAGAAGGGAGATAAGGGAAATGTAGGAAATGAGGGAAAATGATCTCGGCGGTAAGTGACCTTATTTCCCTTATCTCCCTTATTTCCCCTAATCGCCTTTGATTCACAATCATCGTTGCAAAGAGGAATCGTCGGAGAGTCATATGCGAAACGTCTGGACTATCTTCAAACGCGAACTGGGTTCGTACTTCGTTTCGCCGATTGCGTATGTGGTCGGCGGTGCGTTTCTGGTTCTATCGGAACTGTTTTTCGTGTTGACGTTGGGCGGAGGTGAAGCGTCGCTGCGCAGCTGGACCAGCACGCTGTTTGTGCTGATGCTCTTCCTCGCGCCGATGTTCACGATGAAATTGATCGCGGAAGAAAAGCAGACCGGCACCATTGAATTGCTGCTCACCTCGCCGCTGCGCGACTGGGAATTGGTGCTGGGCAAATTCTTGGCTGCGCTCGGTTTGTGGCTGGCGCTGCTCGCGTTCACGCTGGTGAACGTCCTCATCTTGAAAATCTTCGGCAACCCCGATCCGATTCCGTTAGCCACCGGCTATCTGGCGCTGATCCTGATGGGTGCAGCCATGCTCGCCATTGGCCTGTTGTCGTCGGCGCTCAGCCCCAATCAGATCGTCGCAGTCGTCGTCGCGTTCGTCATTCTGCTAGTGCTGTGGGTTGCCTCGGCGCTCACCAACGTGTTTGGCGCAGGCACTGCGCTCGGCGGAATCTTCGACTACCTGACCATTACCAAACATCAAGACGATTTGATGAAAGGTGTGCTGGACAGCCACGATATTATTTACTATTTGAGCATCGTGGTCGGCTGTCTGTTTGTGAGCACGCGCATGCTCGAAGCACGGAGGTGGAGTTGATGCGAGAACGATTATCACCGTTCGCGCCTGGCGTCTTCTGGGCAGGCGTGATTGTGTTCGTGTTGGGTCTGGTCGTGGTGGCCAGCAACGTCACGGCCGGCAGCGGCCGCGCGCCCGTGCCGACCGAGTACTTGTTGCTCGGCGGCGTGGTGTTGGTATTGCTGTCTGCCTTAATGCGGCCCGATTTGGTGCAGCGCGCGCTCGGCGTGCGCAGCGTGCGCTACGGCAGCAACGCGCTCGTGTTCAGCGTCGCCTTCTTGGCCATTTTGGGATTGATTAATTATCTGGGCACGCAGTCGCGCTTCGAATGGCGGCAGGACTTTACCGCCAACAAGCAGTTCACGCTCTCACAGCAGACACTCCAGATTCTCGAAAATTTGAAGAGCGACGTGAAGGCGACGGCGTTTTTCTCGCCGCAGGCATTCGGCAGACAAGAAGCCGAAGATCGCTTGAAAGAATATCATCTGCACTCGCCGCGCTTCAACTTTGAGTTCGTGGACCCGATTGATCGGCCCGATCTCGCGCGCAGTCTTGGTTTGTCGCGCGACGGCGGCATCGTCTTTCAGGCGGGCGACAAAAAACAGGAAGCGACCAGCACCAGTGAATCCGATTTCACCAGTGCGCTGCTGAAGGTCACGACCGACACGCCGCACGCCGTCTATTTCATCACCGGCCACAAAGAGCGCGACATCAACGGTTTCGACGATCAGGGATGGGGCACCGCGCGTCAATGGCTGGAGAAAGACAATTACACGGTTGGCACGATTAGTCTCGTGCTGACCAGCACGATTCCGACCAGTGCGACGGTGCTGGTGCTGGCGGGTCCCCAGAACGCGCTGAACGACGCGGAGATGAAGACGCTGAGCGATTATCTGGATCGCGGCGGACGCTTGCTGGTGATGGTGGATCCGGGCGACGCGACGAAGCCCAATCCAATTGGCGCGCTGCTCGACAAGTGGGGCGTGAAGTATGACAACGACGAAGTGCTCGACCCTGCGCAGTACCCGCAAGGCACGAGCCCACTGCTGCCCGCCGTCGTGCAATATCAGTTCAGCACCATCACGCAAAAGATGAACGGGCTTATCACCGTGTTCCCGTTCTCGCGCTCGCTCGCGCGCGGCGAGAATGCGAACACGGCGTTGACGATTCAACCACTCGCGCAGACGAGCGCGCAGGCATGGGGCGAAACAACGCTCGATCCTAGCGTGCCCGCGAAATATGACGAAGGCAAAGATTTAAAGGGGCCCGTCAATCTGGCAATGAGTGTCGAAGGTGCAGCGCCCATCAGCGTGACCAACACCATCAGCGACACAACCGCACAGCGCAAGACGCGCATCGTCGCGTTCGGCACGTCGGAACTGGTGAGCAATCGCGTGCTGCAACAATTGCAGGGCGTCGCCAACATTGACCTATTCGTGAACTCGATCAATTGGCTCGCCGAAGATGAGTCGCTCATCTCGATCCGCCCGATTAAGGCCGACACGCGCACGCTGACCATGACGAGCGTCGACACACAGAAGGTATTCTTCCTGTCGGTCATCGCGCTGCCGTTGCTCGTGCTGCTAAGCGGATTGGCTGTGTGGTGGAGAAGGAGATAGGTCGTTCGATGGTTGGTACGTTGGTTTGTTTCAGTGACCAACCCATCAGCCAACCAACCAACTAACGAACTTTTATATGATGAAATATCGCAACACGCTCATCACCGTCGTCGCGCTGGCGGCACTGATTGCGTTCGTAGTTTACGATCAGCAGCAGCAAGCAGCCACGCCGACGCCGACCGCAGCGCCGAGCGCGAAAGTCTTGGACGTGAATGCGGACGACGTGAGTGCGCTGCAAGTGAGCAGTGCATTCACGCTCACGGCTGCACACAAGGACAACGGCGCGTGGTTCATGGATGCGCCGACGAAAGAAGATGCGGATACGTCGCGGCTCAACAATCTCGTGACGGCGTTTGCCAAACTGACGGCGACGCGCGCGCTCACCGAAACGCCGAGCAACTTGCAGCCGTTCGGCTTGGTGACGGGCACGCTCACGTTGAGCATGACGGTCAAAGACAAAACCGAAGTCGTCCGCTTTGGCGACGCGGCACTGCAAGGTTCAACGTATTACGCGCAGCATGTCGGCGATCCGAAAGTGTATCTCGTCAGTCCAAGCGTCTATGGTGACGCGCAGCGACTGCTGACCGAGCTGCCGAAGCGGCCCACGCCCACGCCAACCTCGCCGCCAACTAATACGCCCGCGCCCACTACACCCATATCGGCACCGAGCGGCGCACCGGTGGCGACGGATACGCCGAAGCCGTAATGGGACTATATGGCAAAAACTGCGCTAGAACTTACTCTTGAGGAATGGCAGGGCTATGATCCCAGCCAATCGTCCGCGCGTGTCAACTTCGAGGAGCAAGCCAAATTAAAAGAAAGACAGCAACAAGCGTGGGAACTTGCACACAAAGCCGCGCGCGTGTTACGTGAAGAGTTCGGCGCGAGCAAAGTTGTGGTCTTTGGCTCCCTCGCTCATCGCGCGTGGTTCAGCTCGCAGTCGGATATAGATATCGCCGCGTGGGGGATTGCGCCCGAACATTTTTACAGCGCCGTCGGATCGCTCGCAGAGTTTAGTCCGACGTTCAACATAGACCTCGTTGATCCTGTCCATTGCGCGCCGGCTCTGCTAGAGAAATTGGAAGGCGAGGGCATCGAGTTGTGAACCCTGCGCTCGCCGAACTCGCAGCTAGGATTCGTGAGGAGTGTTTGAGTTTAGAGTCCATAGTGGCGCGTATTGCGAGCGGATGGGAACGTGCCAAGCAATCGTCTGACGATTTATATCTTGACGGCGTGGCGCTCAACCTGCATGGCTTCTACAATGGATTGGAGCGGCTGTTTGAATTGATCGCAGCAGTGGTGGACAAAGCCGTGCCGACTGGTGAGAACTCGCATCAGGTTCTCTTGCAGCAAATGACGGCGGAACTGCACACGCTCAGACCCGCCGTGATTTCTGAATCGTCCGCACGACAGTTAAATGAGTATCGGCGATTTCGCCATATCGTTCGTCACGTGTATACATTTAAGTTTGATCCAAACCGCATTGAGCAACTGATCAACGAAGTTCCCACCCTCTTCAATCAAGTGCGCGCTGAGATGCTCGCCTTTGCTGATTTCTTGGTGAATCGCGCACAGTGACGAAACAAGCTCATCATCGTTCTCGGACCACTCATCCATTGCCTCACCGTCGCGTCAACTGAAAGATATATCCCGACGCGGCAGCCGCATTCATCGTCAGCGTGTAACCACTCAAATCGAACGTCTGCTTACTGAAAACCTCCGTTGCTGTATAGCTGCCGTCAGGCAAACTCGTCGCGCTCAGATCGAGCGTGAGCGCCTGTGCCGTGCGGCCGACATTGAGCACGACAAGGAATATGCTCACTGCGTCCGCGCGCAAATAGGCGTACACGGACGGTTCATCTGCGAACACTCGCTCGTAGCTGCCCGTGCGCAGCGCGGCGTTCGCGTTGCGCAATTGCGCCAGCGCACGATAATGCTCCAGCAGTGAATTGCGCTTGCCCTGTTCTTCTTCGACCGAGATGCCGTCGTTGCCTCCGTTGTTTCGGAGGGACGGCCGGTACCACGTCGTCATCCCCGCATCGTATTCACTCGCGTACCAATCCATCGGCTCGCGCCGCGTTTTGTCGTAATCGGGCGCAGACGACTTCACGCCACTCATGCCAATCTCCTCGCCGTAATAAATCATCGGCGTGTTGGGCAGCGTGAACAGCAAGTCCGCGCCCAGCTTTGCGCGCTGCATAACTTGCGCCGAGTCTGTGGACACATTGCCTTTCACTTCGCTCATCACGCGATTGGTGTCGTGATTGTTGAGGAACTCGACACGTTCGGCGTTGGGTGGGAAAAGTTTCTGCTCTGCCACGAGCGTGCCATCCAACAACTGCGGCGAGCGCGTGCCAAGCAGCACGCTGTCGCCAAGCGCGTCAGGACTGCCTTCGATGTCGCCGCAGAGCGGGAAGTCGAACGTCGCGTCGAACTCACCGTCGTAGTAGGTCGCAATATCTGTCGCTTTCGTCCACGCTTCGGCCAGCAAGAGGAAGTCGGGATTGATTGCTTTCAACTCGGCACGCAACTTTTTCCAGAATGCGTGTGGCACGTTCAGCACATAGTCGCAGCGGAAGCCGTCAATGTTGGCTTTCTGCATCCAATACTTTGCCAAGTCTATCAAATATTTTTGCACGTCAGGATTGTCGTGATTGAGCGACGGCAGTTCCGCGACAGCCTGAAACGATTCGTAACGCGTGTGCTCGGCGTTCGTCCAGCGATACCAGTCGGCGTACTTTGATTGCACGTTGCCGAGCGCATCTTTGAAGAATGGATGCTGATTCGACGTGTGTGCGACGACGTAATCGAGCAGCACACGCATGTTGCGCTGATGCGCCTCGCGCACGAGCGCGATCAGATCATCTTCGCTGCCGAACTTCGGGTTGATTTTGTAGTAGTCGGTGGTGTGGTAGCCGTGATGGTCGTCGGACGCGGCGAAGATGGGCGTGAGCCACAACGCGCCGACACCGAGATTTTTGAGGTAATCGAGTTTTTGCGTGATGCCGTTGAGGTCGCCGAAGCCGTCGCCGTTCGAGTCGTAGAAACTGATCGGCATGATCTCGTACAGCACGACATCACGGAACCAACTCGGTGTTTGAATCGGCTTGAGTGATGGCGTGGGCTGTGGCGCGCGCGTGGGGCGCGGTTGTGCAGTCGGTTGGTTGGCTCGTTCGATTGTTGGCGGCGGCGCAGGTGCTGCGCTGATCGTACAGGCGGAACCGAAAACAAGCAACGCAATCAGAAGCAGAATTGCTTTACCGGTCATCGTGTCGAGTTAATCTTCAGACTCATTTGCACGCCACGACGAGTTTTCCGTCCGCGCCAAGACTGACTTGGGCCACCCCATTGCCGTCGTTGCCGACGCTGCCACGACAACTCGCGCTGCCGCCTGCGGCTTGCCCATACTGCTTCATACGCGCGGCGATGTCTTTGAGCCGCTGAACCACGTCGAGCAATTGCGCGCCACTCAACTGACTGGAATTTGCCAGTTGGTCGTTCAACAACTTGCGCACGGTCTTGGCGTACTCCACCCACTCGGCGTCGGGAATGACGGACACGCTATATGCGCCTTCCGACACGTCAAGAGAGGAACTTTCGTTTGGGGATGGCGCAACCGTTTGGCTGCCATCTGCCGTCGTGATCACGGCGCGCACGACGAAGCCCGTGCTGTTCTGGACGGTGACTGTGGGGCCACAACCGACGAGCGCAGCGCACGCGAGCAGCATCATCGCCAGTGCGTACTTCATAGCGCGTTCCTTTCTATCAACGACACAGCGCCGACGTCTCGATCACGAAATCGTTGCCGGACTTGGGCGGATTGTTCACGCGGTTCACCACGATCCGTTCGGGCAAGGCGACGAACTGAAATTCATCGCCGCTGCGCGCGTTCAGCGTGCAGGTGCCCAGCGGCGTGCCCTTGCCGCTTACTACAAAACTAACGCGATAGGTGCCGGCGGTGTCGGCGCGAAATGATTTGATGTCAAATGCGTTCAAGCGCAGATCGCCCTGTATCGAAACGGAGTTGGTGGCGACGTTCGTTTGGCGAATGCTCACGTCAATCTTGTCGTCGCGGAAATTCACGACCTCGATCTTCGCGGGCCCAAGCCCGACGAGATTCAGCGCCGTGTTCAGCGTGATCGCTTTCGTCTGATACGCCCAGAAGCCCGCGCCGCCCGCGACGATGCACAACAGCACGAACACGACACAGCCGACCAGACACGCGCGGCCACAGCCGCCGCCGCTGCTCGGTTGTGGTGCAGGTGCGATTGGGCGTGCTTGCACGGGCGTCGCGACAACCGGCGCAGGTAGTGGCGGCGCGGCGCTCGCCGTCGGCTGTCCCGCGACCCACTGCTTCCCATCATACGTGAGCCACTTGCCGTCGTTGGGGCCGAGTGTCCAGTAGCGTCCCTGCGCATCTTGAAAGACCAACGTCCGCAGTGCCGCCTCGAACTCCGCGCGCGTGATGCGGCCCGTCTCCAGCTTGCCGCGCAGCGCGAAATATTCGTTCTCCACTTTTTGAAAACGATCGTCGGCCACACTGACCTCCAACCTTCGGTTGACGAACGAAGTTGCCGTTAGACGCTGAGGAACTATGGTTGCGGTGAAAGATTGTGCCCCACTATAGTGGATGCGCAGCCGTGCGTCAAGCGAGATTTCGCAGCGCGGTCAGACGGCTCGACAAACCGAAGGCGTCTCATCACGAGTCGCCTTTGTCCGTTTGTCAGTTCCGCCGTCCAATGTCAGCCTTTCACGCCGCCCACCGTCAAACCGCCGGACATGTACTTCTGCAAGGCGAGATAGACGATCGAGACAGGCAGTGCAATCATCACCGACATCGCCGAGAAGTGCGACCAGGGCGTGGACGAGGCAAATTGGCCCGTCATGTTGTACAGCACCATGGCCAGCGTAAAGTTGTCTGGGTTCGTCAAGAACTGCCACGACAGATAGAACTCCGTCCAGCCCGACAGGAAACCGAGAAACGCCGTGACGGCGAGCGCGGGCGTGGCGAGTGGCAGCATGATACGGAAGAACGTTTGGTTAGGCGATGCGCCGTCAATCAATGCGGCTTCTTCCAACTCTTTCGGAATGGTGTCAATGTAGCCTTTCAAATTCCAGATGGCGAACGGCAGCAGCGACGAGAGCAGCGCCAGTCCGACGCCAAACAGCGAGTTGCGCAAATTGAAGTCGCCAATCACGATGCGGTTGAGCAGCACGAACAATGGCGCGAGCGTGGCGACGCTCGGCAGGATCAGCACCGCCAGAATAGCCAGCATCAGCAACTGCCGCCCGCGAAAGCGAAAGCGCGAGAACGCATAGGCCGCGAACACGCCCACCGCCACCGACGCGAACGACGAGCCGGCTGCCAGCAAAAGGCTGTTCATAATGAGCGTGGGCAACGTGACAGGATTGGTCGTGGGCCGCGCGATGATGTCCTGATACGCTTTGAGCGAGAAGCCCGGCGGGATCAGGTTCAGCGTCGTCGGGCGCAGCACGTCCGCGCGCGGATCGAACGACATGCTCACCACCCACAAGATCGGGAACAGCACCGTGAACGTGATGAACAGGAGCAGCACCTGATAGAACAACTGCTTCAACAGCGTCATGCGCTGACCGACGATGTGGCTGTCCGGATCCGACGAGACCAGTTTGGACATGCGCAGACGAACCGCTTGGCTGATGGTTGGATTAGACATCATAAGCCTCCGTCGCGCGCGTGACGCGATTGGTGAGCAGCGTGATGCACAGCAGGATCAGCGCGGTGTACATCGCAAAGGCGGCGGCGACGCCATACAGTCGCTGCTCGTTGACGAGACGAAATGCCGTCGTGACGAGGATTTCCGTTTGACGCAGCGGCCCGCCGGCTGAGATGAAGTAGATCAAGTTGAACAGGTTGAACGTCGTCGTGATGCCATAGACGATGGCCGGCACCATCGCGGGACGCAGCAGCGGCACGGTGATCGAAAAGAATTGCTGCTGCGGCGTTGCGCCGTCCATCGAAGCCGCTTCATAGAAATCGCGACTGATACTCTGCAGCGCGCCCGTCGCGACGATGGTCATGAAGGGCCAGCCGAGCCAGATGTTGGTGATGAGCAACGCGAAATAGGAGAGCGGCAGCGGAATGCCGGCAATCGGCGGGGAAACTTGTTCGAGCCAGCGGATGTGAAACGTGGCGGGGCTGAGACCGACCAGCCCGCCGACCATCGCGAGCGCCTGATTGACGGCGCCGAAGTCTGGATCGAACATGTTGCGCCAGACGTTCGCGACGACGAGCGTGGGCACGACAATGGGCAAGATGAAGATGGCGCGATAGATACCTTTGAACCACAAGCCGCGCGCGTTGAGCAGCACGGCGATCAGCACGCCGATGACGACGTGAAAGATGACGTTGGAGAATGTCCAGAACAGATTGAAGAACAGCGTGTAGGCGAAATCAAAATTCGGAATGGGGACATCGCCTCTGAGGATGTCGAGGTAATTCTGTAGTCCGACGAAGTTCGGCGGCGCGGAATCCACGCGCAAGTTCTTCAAGCCGAAGTCGGTGAACGACATCCAGATGCCGTACAGCATTGGGTAGTAAGTCATCACCGTCATGATAAGCATCGCGGGGATCAGATACAGATACGGGTTGGCGAGGCGAAAAAAATTTCTGCTAGGCGGTGCTTCGGGGTCGGTGGCGCGCGGCGTCGCTCGCTCTTTTGCAATCGTCGTCATACAGTCCTCAGCATGTTATAGACGTAGAGACGTTGCAATGCAACGTCTCTACGCTTACTCACGATCGAGCTATGCTTACTTCTTGTTTGCTTTGTTCATCGCATCGCACGCCGCCTTGATGGCATCGGCGGGTGGTGCCTTCGCGTCGAAGATTTTCGTCACGGCGTCGCCGAAGTTGCCCCAGAAGTTATCCAACTCGGCGACGAGTGGGCGCGGGAAGCCTTTGTTTGCCGCGTCGGCAAACGCTTTCACGTTCGCGTCGGTCGGCGTGACGTCGGAGCGGGCGGGCGGATCGCCGGCCACGTTGGCGTAGGCGGTCTGCGCGTCTTTGCTGGCTAAGTACAGCGCCAATGCCACCGCGCCGTCCTTGTTCTTGCTCGCCGCGTTGACATACCAGCCGTCAATGCCGGTCATGGGGCCTGCATCGCCCTTGGGACCCTTGGGCATCGGCGCGACGCCGACCTTGTCCTTGCCGAGCGCATCTTCGTTGCCGCCCAGCACCCACGGCCCGTTGAAGTAAATGTCCAACGCGCCTTGGCGATAGAGCGTATCGAGCTTGCCGTCGTCGGTGATGTTCGCGCCGGCCGCTTTGAGCGCAAGCAGATACGTGTACGCATCAGCGACGCCGGTGGTGTCGGCGCTGCACTTGCCCTTGTCGTCCATCAACTGACCGCCGAACGCGCGCCACCAACCGAAGGTGTGATACGCGCTGTTCGGAATGCCGACCTTCTTGCCGCTCTTCGCCGCCGCCATCAAGTCGTCGGTCGTCGCGGGTGGCGTGCTCACGGTCGTCTTGTTGTAATACATCGCGAGCGCTTTCGGGATCATCGGCACGGCGTAAATCTTGCCATCAACCGTCACGCCCTGCACGGCAAGCTTCGCATACGGATCGAGCTTGCCCTTGAGCATGTCGTCGAGCGGTGCGAGCAAACCCGCGCGTGCTTCTTTGCCGAGGCTGTCATTCGGCGCGATGTACATGTCGGGCCCGCCGCCCGTGGCGGCTTCCGTCTCGAACTTGTTAAACAGTTGATCGAACGGGATTTCGAGAACGGTGATCTTCGCGTCGGGGAACTGCTTCTTGGCGGCATCGAGCAATTGATTCAATGCCTTCTCTTCGTTGTCGCCGGTGTGATAGCCATTCCAGATGGTGATATTGCCTTTGACGGTGCCGCCTGCCGCAGGCGCGCTGGTTGCGCCGCTCGCTGCGCTCGTGTTCGCGGGCGCGGTTGTGGCGCTGGGTCCGCACGCGGCCAGCAGCATGGTTGCGGCCAGCAGCGTGAAAATAATCGTACGTTTCATGTTTTCTTCTCCTCCATGTATGATGCTCATTACAATTAGGCAGATGTGCGTATTGAGACTACGCGGGTCAAGGAAATGTGGGATTGGCGGCGCTGCCCTCCTTTCTACTCACGTGGAGTGATGAGCCGAAACCTTGTAGCACCAGTATAGCAAACAATAGCCGCCGCTGTCATCTGTCAGCAATCTTCTCGACGTATGCGCCCACCTTTTTTGAGCCAAGCGCTTGTCTGGCGCGCACTCGCGCTCCTCGCGTTGCTGTTCGCGCTGAGTTATGTCTCGCTTGCGCTGATGCGCGCGTTCTATCCCTACGATCTCGAATTCACCGAAGACGGTCTGTTGATGCAGGCACTGCGCGGCGCGCGGGGCCAAGCCATCTATCTGCCGCCAAACGTCGAGTTTGTGCCGCACTCTTACATGCCGCTGTACACTTACTTCGGCAGTTTGCTGTTCACGCTCCTACCGCCGAGTTACGCGCCGCTGCGTTTGCTCTCGCTCGCGGCGAGCGGCGTTGCGGCGCTGATAATTTTTTTCGTCGCGCGGCGTGAGAGCCAATCGCGCACGCTGGGCTTCGTCAGCGCGGGTCTGTTCTTCGCGGGCTATCGCTTGAGCGGTGGCTGGTACGACCTCGCGCGTGTAGATTCATTGTTCATCGCGCTCGTGCTTGCGGCGTGCGCGGTGGCGATCTATGCTCACGCGAGCAGGCGCGGGCTGCTGACGGCAGCACTGCTGTTCGCGCTCGCATTTCTGACGAAACAGCACGGCATCTTCTTCGCCGCTGCAGCTGCCATCTACCTTGCACTGAGCGTGCGCGCAGGCATGTGGTGGTTCATCCTCGCCTTCGCGCTCTTGGCCGCTTTGCCCATTGGCTGGTTGAACGCCATGAGCGACGGCTGGTTCACGTTCTACGTCTTCACCATCGCCTACGTCAACCCCGTCGAACTCTCGCGCGCGCTCAACGCGCTGGTCGTCGAGATTGGATTGCAGATGGGTGGGCTGATGGCTGCCCAGTTGATTGCACTGCTCGCGGTCGTGCGACGAATGTCGAACGACAAACGACGAATAACATCGTCTGCTGTCTCCCGTCTTCCATCTTCCGTCGCATGGCTGCTCTTCATTGCCGTCGCGCTCGTGGTCAGTGTGTCGGGCCGCGCCTCGGTAGGCGGTGCCAGCAACAACCTCATGCCCGCGTACGCGCTGCTGTGCATCGCGCCCGCGTTGGCGTGGAAATACGTCACGGGTGTGAACCCACGCTGGCAGCGCCGCGCGACGGCGATCATTATGCTCGCGCTGATTGCACAGTTCGCGCTCGGCATCTACAACCCGATTCGCTACCTGCCGAGTTCCAGCGCGCGAGCGAGCGGTGACCATTTCATCGCGCGGCTCGCACAAATAAACGGCGAGGTGCTCGTGCTGATGCATCCGTATTACGCGTTGCTCGCAGGCAAGCAGCCGAGCGCCCAGGTCGCCGCGCTGTGGTACGCGCGCTGGCGCGGACGCGACCCACTGCCGCCCGACTTCGTGCAGCGTATACAGCGGCACGCATACGCGCAGATCATCTCCGACGAAACGATTTTTGATACGGAGCCTGCACTGCTTGAGCTCCTCAACACATACTACATACCCAGCACCACTCTGAGCGCTGCCGACGCGCCATCAACGCTGAACGGCTCGCCGATGCAGCCGACGACGATTTACGTGCCGCGCACACCCTAACTGAGACCTGACAAAATTCGGATTGACGCTGCCTATCGCTTTTTGCTAGAATGGCGGCACTGCATTCCAGAGTTGTAGCCTTTCCAAACCTAAAGTCCCTTGTTCGGCAGACAGGGACTTTTTCGAATCGAGAGGAGGTGCTGCTGCCACATCACTCACGTCCAGCAGGTTATGGTTGATTCAGAATCTATCAAGGAGGAGAGCCATGCAACACAAGTTACTCTTGGCAATCGGCAGCGCCCTGCTCTTGATCGCGACTGCTTGCGCGCCGCAGCCCACCGCGCAAGCACCGCAAGCGACGTCACAGCCTTCGGGCCAGCAGCAGCCCCCGCAGCAGCCGCCACCCGCGCAGCCCGTGAAGGGCGGAACGTTCACCGACGCATCGTTTGCCGATGCCGCGACGATGCAGCCCTTGCTCTCGCAAGATACAGCGTCGAGCTCTTACATTAATCGCGTATACGCGGGCTTGACGCGCCTCGATCCCAAGACGCTCGACGTAGTTGGCGACATGTATGAAGGCAAGGGCGAACTGTCTGCCGACGGCTCCACGCTCACCTGGAAGTTGCGCAAAGACTTGAAGTGGAACGATGGCACGCCCATCACCACTCAAGACATCATCTTCACCTGGCAGAAGATGATGGACACCAACGTGAAGTTCCCCTACCGCAAGCTGTATCAGGATGCGTTCAGCGACGTGACCGCGCCCGACGATTACACCGTCGTGTATAAATTGACAAAGCCCGGCTTCTGCCCGGCGCTGAACAGCAGTGGCCTGATCGCGCCCATTCCGAAGCACGTCTTCGAGAAACTCGACATCAATCAGAACGACGTCAACAACAAACCGACGGTCACCGATGGCTTGTGGGCGCTCAAGGAATGGGCTAAGGACGATCATGCGTCGTTCAATCCCGCGTACAAGAACTACGTGCGTGGCGAGGCGCTGCTCGATACGTATCAGTTCCGCATCGTCAAGGACAACACGGTCAACACGCAGTTGTTCAAGACGCAAGAAGTGGACATCGCCACACCCGACCCGGTGGATTGGGACGAGGTGAAGTCGCTGCCATTCGCGAACGCCTACACATACTACCCCACCTCGGGCGCGTCGTGGACGTACATCGGATTCAATTTGCGCAACCCTGTGTTAGGCGACAAAGCGGTGCGCCAAGCCATCTCGACTGCCATCAACAAGCAGCAGATGATTGACAAGATTCGGCAAGGGCACGCCAAGACCCAGTTCTCGATCTTTGCCGCCTCGTCATGGGCGTACACGGACAACGTGCCGAAGTTCGAATTCAACGCCGACAAGGCAAAGCAGATGTTGAAAGATGCCGGCTTCACGCCCGGTTCGGACGGCATCTTGCAGAAGAATGGCCAGGCGCTCAAGTTCCGCATCCACTACAACGCGGGCAACAAACAGCGCGAGCAGATCGCGACTATCTCGCAGCAGTATCTCAAGGATGTCGGCATTGCGGTCGAGGTCATTCCGGAAGAGTGGACGGCATACTTGAAGCGTATCGGCGAGACGCGCGACTTCGACATGTTCGTGCTTGGCTGGAGCACCGGCGTCGAGCCGAACGGTTCAGCCAACATCTGGAAGTCCGATGGCGGCCAAAACGATCCCGGCTACAAGAACGCCGAAGTGGACAAGCTGTTCGATCAAGCGGCAACGGTGGCGGGCTGCAAACAGGAAGACCGCAAGAAGGTGTACGAGCAGATTCAGAAAATCATCGCGGAAGATCAGCCGTACGTGTTCCTGTATACGAGTGAATCGCTCGTGGCGGTAAACAAACGCATACAGGTCAACCCGGTAACGCCGCTCGGTCTTTCGTATGATTTGCAGAAGTGGCAATTGACGCAGAAGACGCAGTAGTCTTCGCACAGCGAAGGGGCGCGCTTGCCGCGCCCCTACAACGGACATACGCTTATGTCACGCTACCTGTTGCGCCGCCTGATCCAGACGATTCCCATCCTGCTCATCATCTCCATCGTCCAATTCACGCTCATCAACCTCGCGCCGGGCGGACCGATGCGCGCGCTGCTGCAAGACCCCAACGCGAGCATCGAAGACGTGCGCCGCCTCGAAGCACAATACGGACTGAACGAGCCGCTGCCGATTCGCTATCTCAAGTGGATGGGCGGCTTCGTCACGGGTAATTTCGGCTACTCGTATTTCACGCATGAGCCGGTGTTGCGCATGGTGCTGGAGCGACTGCCCGCCACACTTGAACTCGGCATCGCCGCCACGCTCATCAGCTACATCATCGGTATACCGCTCGGCATGTATGCAGGGCTGCATCGCGGAAACCGCATTGACCACGCAATTCGCGGCTTTACCTCGCTGCTCAACGCCGTGCCGCACTGGTGGCTTGGGCTGCTATGCATCATCGCCATTGCCAACATCAAGGTCGCAACGGGTGTGCTCATCTTGCCGACAGGCGGCATCTCGACGTTGGGATTGGCCGGCTTCAACCCGGGCGACTACCTCTGGCATCTGTTCTTGCCCGCGCTCATGCTCGGCACGGGTGGATGGGTGACGTTCGCGCGCTTCCTGCGCTCTGAAACACTCGAAGTGCTCGGTCAGGATTATGTGCGCACGGCGAAAGCCAAAGGACTGGGCCCGCGCGTCGTGAACTACCGTCACGTCCTGCACAATGCGCTCATCCCGGTTATCACGCTCTCGGCAGGGCTGCTCGTCGGGCTAGTCAGCGGCGCGGTGCTGTACGAGAACATCTTCAGTTGGCCCGGCATGGGACGGCTGCTGTTCGAAGCGACGTTGAAGAAAGATTATCCGGTCAGCCTCGGCGTCGGCTTCTTCCTGACGATGCTGGCTGTGGCAGGTCGCCTCGTCTCCGACATCGCATACGGCTGGGTGGACCCACGCATCCGCTATGATTAAGAGCTGATTCAATTCGTCATGACCACTATCTCTAAACCAATCGGCGACAATCGCTTTGGCGCCGAGCAGGTGCTTAGCCGCCCGTCGCGCTCGTTCTGGCAGGATGCGTGGCGTCGCTTTCTGCTCGACCGTTTGGCGATCATCGGCACGCTGATTTTCTTTTTCCTGTGTCTGGTCGCGCTGTTCGCACCGTGGATCTCCCAGACGTTCACCGGTTACGATCCCGACAAGATCAACCTGCTGGAAGACTATCAAGCGCCAAGCGCAAAACACTGGTTCGGCACCGACGAGTACGGACGTGACTACTTCACGCGCACGATCTACGCAGGGCGCGTCTCGCTCAGCATCGGCGTATTAGTTGCGGTGATCAGTCTCACCATTGGCGTCGTGCTTGGCCTGCTGGCGGGTTATTACGGCAAAGGCATTGACGACGCGGTGCAGGGCGTGATCAACGTGCTGAACGCGATTCCGTTTCTGCCGCTGCTCATCATCATCGGCTCACTCTATCGCTTCGACCCGTTCACGCTCGCCCTCACGCTCGCGCTGCTTGGCTGGACGGGCGCGAGCCGCCAGATCCGTGGGTTGGTGCTGTCGGTCAAGCAGCGTGACTACGTGATCGCCGCGCGCACGGTCGGCGCGTTGGATCGGCGCATCATGTTCCAGCACATCTTGCCGAATGTGTTCTCGATTGTGCTCGTGATCGTCGGCTTCGATATCGTCGGCGCGATCCTCACCGAGTCGGCGCTGTCATTCCTCGGCTTCGGCGTCGCGCCGCCCACCGCGAAGTGGGGCAACATGTTGAGCAACTCGCTGCAATACACGCGCTACCCGTGGCTGGTCTTCTACCCCGGTCTCGCCATCTCGCTCACGGTGCTGTCGGTGTTCCTGCTCGCCGATGGGTTGCGCGACGCGATGGACCCACGCTTGCGCCAGTGAGTCAGGCAAAACAAAAACGCCGAAGCAATTGCTTCGGCGTTTTCATTGATACGAGACGGGCGCGATTCATTCTCGCCCCGCAAGGTCATTCGCTCAGCGTCACGTACTTCGGCTTCCACATAGATTCCAACTTGTGCAGGGCGTGCTGCACGCGCGCGTTGAACTGCTCATGGGTGCTGATCGGTTTCGGCGCCGCATCGAGACACGCTTTCGTCTGCTGATAGCCGCTCGCAATCAGTTCGCGCGAGCGGCTGAAATCGAAGGGCGGCAAGTTGGGCGGCGTGCGCAGTGGAATGTAATGCACGCGCACATTGCGCTGCGCTCGCACCAATGCCAGATCGGTTTCAAGCTGCGCCTTGAGCAGCGCACGGATCGCGCGGTGACCAATCTCCGCCATCGAGCGCAATTGTTCTTCGCGTGCAGCAACCTCTTGAATGTGCAGCGCGTAGATCTCGCGTGCACCTTTCTTCACGGCGACACCAATCGGCAACTCGCTGACCGAGCCGCCGTCCACATGCAGTCTGCCATCCGCGCCGCGCCACGGCGGCGAGAACGGCGGCAGTGCGGTGCTTGCCATAATGGCTTCGATCACTTGCTCGTCGCGCTCCTCGCCATACAGGTGGAGGTCGCCGGTATCGAGGTGCGCGGACGTGATGAACAAGCGCGGACGATGCAACTCGCCGAACGTCAGCATCGGATGCGACAAGTGCCGCTCCAGGAATTTATGAAATTGCTGATTGGGGAATAGACTCTCGCTGCCGGTGAGCACACGCCAGATGATCTGCCACTGCGAGCCGGGGTAGATGTCTTCGCGGCGCACGTGACACCAAATGTTCTCCAGCTCGCTTACGCCGTCGAGATTCGGCTTCGCGGCGATATGTGCTGCGTTGATCGCGCCCGCCGACGTGCCGATGAGCAGGTCGGGCGCGATGCCGCGTTCGAGTAATGCCCGTAATGCTCCCACCTGCAACGCACCATAGTTGCCGCCACCACTCAGCGCAAATGCGACATGCTTGCTCACAGTGCCACTCCGATCTCTATCAACCACGTCAGCTTTATCATAACGAAGGTAGATGCTAATCACAATCGGAATTTTAACTACATGCGGTGTAGTAAATCGCGCATAGGCAAAGGCGGTATGCGTGTGGCGTACAAGATTCTATCGAGTCGGCCAACATAGTTATATGCTCGGCAGCCGAGTAACCATGCCGCCCCTTGCTAGACCAGCCAGCTTCCGTTGCGAACTCCAATCTTAAATACCCCACTGCAACGCAATCAGTTCGACGATGAGCGCGATCAGCGACAGCGTGAGCACAATGCCGACGCGGAAGTAGTCAGCGAAGCGATAGCCGCCGGGCCCCATGACGAGCACGTTGGCTGGATGCGCGATGGGCGTGAGGAACGCGAGCGAGCAGCCATAGGCGACGGCGAGCGCGAACGCGCGCGGGTTGGCGTGCACGGCTTCGGCGGCGTGAATCGCAATCGGCGCGAGCACGACGGCAGTCGCTTGGCCGCTCATCAATTGTGTCAGCGCCGTCGTGATCACGAGCAGTCCAGCCATCACCGCAAGCGGGCCCATAGCGCCGAGCAGTTGCACGATGTTTTGACTGATGGCGCTGGCCAGTCCTGTCTTCTCCATCGCCAGACCGAGCGGCAACATGCCCGCGATCAAAAACACGCTGCGCCACTCGATGCTCTGATACGCTTCGTCCATCGTGAGCGCGCCGACCAGCACCATGCCGAGCGCGCCAGCCAGCATTGCTTCGGCGGTGGCAAGCCAGCCCGCGCCCGCGACGATGATCGCTGCCGCCATGAGCACAAGCGCATGCGGCATCCGCTTCGTGCGCAGACCTTCGTCCAGCGATTCGTTGAGCACGATGAAGTCGCCTTCACTCTGGATGACGCGCGCGGCTTCGCGGGGCCCCAACGCCAGCAACGCATGGCCGGGCTTTAGCGGAATGTCGCCGAGTCCGACGCGGCGCGGACGAGCCTCGATCCAGATCGCCAGCACGCTCACGCCGTACTTCTCGCGGAAGTGAATCTCGCGCAGCGTCTTGTCGAGGGCGCGTGAGCGTGGAGCGAGCACGATCTCGAACATGCCAACATCGTCGGACGTGAGACTGGCGAGGGCAGCCGGCGCTGGCGCAATCTCGAAGCCGCGCGCGCGCAGCGCCTCGACTTGCTCGTCGCGCGCTTGCAAATACAAATCACTACCCGGCTGCAAACGCTCGGACGAGGGCGGCGCGAGGCGCGACTTGCCGTCAAAGACCAGTGCGATCACGTTCACACCCAACTCGCGGCCCAATCCCACTTGTGCCAGCGTGCGCTCGGCGAGCGGCGAGTGCAGCGGCACGTGCGCGTGCACCCAACGCTCACGCAAGCCATACACATCCGTCAAGCGATGGCGCGAGGCTTGCATCATGCGCTCCCAATCGGCGGGTGCGCGGCGCGGCATGAATCGGCGTCCAACAGTGACCATGTACACGATGCCGACGATCAGCACCGGAATGCCGATGGGCGCGAAGTCGAGCAAGCCGAAGGCAGGATAGCCCGCGTCGCGCAGCGAGGCACTGACCAGAATGTTCGACGTGGTGAGCAGCGTCGCCATACCGCCGAGCAACGTGCCGAACGCAAGCGGCATCATCAACTTCGACGGGCTGATATTGCGCTCGCGCGACAAGCCGACGGCGACCGGCATCAGCACCGACGCGGCGGCGATGTTATTCATGAACAGCGAGAGGAAGGCGGCGACGCTCATCAGCACGACGATCATGCTCCACTCGCTGCGCCCGCCCCAGCGCACGAGCGTCGCGCCGAGTGCGCGCGTCGCGCCCGTCTTCGCCAGCCCAGCCGTCAGGATGAAAATCGCGATGATGGTGATGACGGCCGAGCGGCTGAAACCCGACAGCGATTCTTGCGGCGTGAGCACGTTGCTCGCGCCGAGTGCGACCAACAACATCAGCGCGACTAAATCCGCGCGCAGCCATTCGGTGACGAGCAGAACAGAGGCGGCGATGAGGAACAGCAGGACGAGGATGGCTTGGACAGACATGCGTGTGCAAACGATGCGTCATGCATGATGCGTAACCCGTAATTGGTCGGAGTGACGGATTACACATCACGCATGACGTATTACTCTTCTTGCAGCGGCGTGAACCCGCGCCCAGCCACTTCTGCCGCCGGCATGACGACGACGAACCCGGCCGGATCCACGCTGGCGACGGTGTGCTTGAGCGGCTCGATTTCGGTTTCGGTCAGGGCGCAGATCAACACCTCGCGCGGCTTCTTCAAGTACATACCCTCGCCGTGTAGCGCGGTCACGCCGCGTCCGAGATCGAGCATCACTTTCGCCGCGACCTCGATGCCTTTGTCGGTGATGATCATCGTGAGGAATTCGTCGCGATGCACATGCGGACGATTCCACGCATGGCGCTTGCGCGCCGATGCGGGTGCGTTCGCTCCAGTTGCATTGCGGCGCGCGCCCCGCCGCTGCACCTGCAAGCGCTGCAGCACTTGATAATGCGGCAGCACTTCGCCCGGCGCGTCTTGCAGCACGGCCGTGCCGATGCCGAGCACGATCATCGCAATCGAAAACACAATCACCGCGCTCAACACGACCTCGCCGGGGATCACGCCAATGCGCGCACGTTCAACGAAGTCTTCCATCGTGAACACAGGCGTCGGCTGCGTGTAATTCTTAAACAGCCACACGAGGAGCAGCGCGGTGAAGATCGCGAAGTAGTTGCGGCGGAAGCGGCGGCCCAATGCTTCCCACACGCTGATCGGAAATTGCGGACGCAGCAGCGACGAAGCCAACGTCTCCGCCCAATCGGCGGATGGATGGAACGGCGGCACGAGCATCGCGGCGTAGAAATCCGTTTCGAGCAAGCGGATGCGATACGACCACAACTCGAAGTAGCGATAGCGCCGCGCTTCGATGAACAGGAAGATGAAGATGAGCGCGATGTTGAGCAGCAGGATGCCGTGATGGTGCGTCGGGTCGCTGAGCGAGAACGAGATGGCCGTGCCTGCGGTGATGATGGCCCAGTTGGTCGTCGTGTCGAGCCGATTGCGCCACGTGTTCGCGCGCTGCACTTCGCCGCGATAGAAATGCACCATCGCGGTATTAAATTCCGACGGCTTCATGCGATAGCCGCGAAACGTCCACGCGCTGTCGAGCGGCGGCGCGCCGTTATCTCGCGCAGTTGACTCGTCTGCGTTCGCTTGTGCGTCGCTCATACCGTCCTCCTCTGATGGTCGCAGCAGCATCAGCGCTGGACGAAAGGCATGAACGTTGCGGCCGGGAACGAATAGCCGACGCGCACGAAATACAGGATGAGACTGCTGTCGGGCACGCTGCCGCCGCGATAGTTGACTTGCAAGAAGTAGGCGCGGCTCGCGTTGTCCACCGTGTAGTTCAGTGTTGCCGTTTTCTGCGCGCGCCCGCCATCATTGGTGACGAGAGTCGCCGCAATGTCGCAGTTGCTCGTGCCGATTTGGCAGGCGACGAGCAGCAATTGAATATCGCCGCTGCTCGTCAAGTCTTCGGCATCGAGCGTGATGTCGCCAATGATGGAGCCTGTCGGCAGATGCAGCGGCGCGACTGCGACGACTGGATTGAGTGTTCCGACTTTATACATGCCGATACCGTTGAGATTGCGGCCCACGGTGTAGAGTGTGTCGTCATACGATTGGAAATCCATCGAGCTGAGGGCATAGTTGAACGGCCCGACCAAGGGTGCACTGGCCGAATGTGCTTGCGCTGTCTGCGTGAAGGCGAACACGCCGGCCAGCACACTCAACATCAACACATTGGTCAACAGCGATACGACGAAAATCTTGCGAGCATTCATTATCGTTCCTTTCTGATTTAGCCGACCGTGACGTCGGCTGCGTTTTGATATTTGACGTGCAGCGGCAGATGCGCAAGCCGCTGCATGTCGTCCAACCTGTGGCGCGTGTGCGCGATGCGCGCGAGCCACACTGCGGCGATGGGCTGCCATGCAGGATATTTGGCTGCCCAGCTCTGGTACTCACTTGCCCACACTTCGGCTTCGGACTGCAACTGCTGCAACAGCCCGTCCAACTTGCTGCTCTCGCCTGCGCTGGTGAACAGCCACTCGCACACCTCGAAGCGCGAGCCAAACGGCAGCCTCATGCCGAGCGCGTTTGCCATTGCCCCGAGACGCGAGCGCGAGAGGAACATGCCGCAGCGCGCAGGCGCGAGCAGAAAGCGCACGATGTCGCGCAGACGCAACTCCTCGTCCGACGGCCAAGGACCAACGTCCAACGTCCCAGGTTCCGACGTTGAGCGCACGGCGGCGACGAGCAACTCGCGAGTGAGCGCCGCGAGCGCGCGATAGAACGGGTGCGCCGTTGGATCGCGCTCGGCGGCGAAGCAGCATATTGGCGCCCATGTGGCCAATTCGTAAATGTAGCGCATACGTTCGCCGTCGTCTTCGCCCTGCCACGCGGCAGGCGGCAAGTGGTCGAATAACCCCAAACACAAGCCGAGATGATCGGGCGCGCCGACCTCGCTCAACTGCGGCGGATGGTAGTCGTATTGCGCGTACAAGTCGGACATGCGCAGCGCGTCGGGCGTGTTGAGCTCGCCCCACTCGTCGGTGTATGCGGTGCCATACGGATACACATTCAGCAGAAACAGATCGGCATACGCGCAGGCGAGCGTTGCGGGAGCGGCGTCGGTGTGTAGCGATGCATCAAGTTCACCCGCGTGCGCTAGCGTCTCTGCATCAGGCTCGTGCAGCCAGAGACGAGCAAGCAATCCGAACAGCGACGGCGAACTCATCGTCGGATCAGCGGCAGATATTGCAGTCGTGGCACGCTGCCGATGAAGAAACGCCACATCTCGGCGCTGGCGTTCGGGCCAGTCGGATCGGTGTACGACCCCGACGCGGAGCCGCCCGACCACGCGTGGCGCATACCGTCCACGATCCACTTCTCCATCAGCACACGACCACTCGCGTCGTTGTACAGATAGCGCGTGTACGTGTGCCCATTCGGCACCACACCGGGCAGCATCTGGTCGGCGACGTCGTCCACACTATCATTGTCGAGTCCATCGTCAATGAGGTCATTCGTCTGCGCCCACTGCGAGATAACCTGATCGCCGTTCTTCGGCGCGACCGTCGCGTCGAGCGTGCCGTGAAAGACGATCACGGGCATCCGATGTTGATAGCCGCTCATGGCTTGATACGCCAGCTGCCCTTGTTGATTCGGATCGGGCCCGCCGGTCTCTTGCGCGATGAGCGCACTTGGCAAGTCGGTGCCCGCCTTGTACTCAAGACCTGCTGCCACACCAATCGCTGCGAATAGGTCGGGATAGGTCGCGCCCATGATGACCGTCATCGCCGCGCCCGCCGAAAGACCCGCGACGAACATGCGCCGCGCATCCACGTTGTACGCACCGCGCACTTGCGCGACAATCTGCGCGAGAATGGCCGGTTCGCCCGCGCCGCGCGCTTGATGGTTGGGCAGAAACCAGTTCCAGCACTGGCTCGCGTTCGCGCTGCTCGGCTGTTCGGGATAGACGACGAGGAAGTTGTTCGCGTCCGCGACGGCGTTCATCTGCGTGCCTGCCGCGAAGTCGTCGGGGTTTTGTGTGCAGCCGTGCAGCATCAACACGAGTGGGACGGACGCACTGCCATTGTAACTGGCCGGCACCCACAGTTTGTAATTGCGGCAGTCCGCCGCGTTCGACGAATTCGTTGGGTAGCAGCCGCTCCCGCTCACCCACGCACCGGGCGCAGCCAGTACGCGCGAATCTGATGGGAAGTAGAGACCAGTGAGCAACGCGACGAACAACACGACCACTGACCAGCGACGAACCCCGTCGGGCGCGGGGCGAACGGCAACGAACATAGATATACTCCGTGCAAAAAATTCGTATTACTAAGTCCAATACTTAAACAATGCACATTCTCTATCATGTTGGCGCGATTTCTCAATGGCTTCGCACAGCCTCTTGTTATTGCTCGTACAAATCACCCGCCAAGTATTTCAAACCTGTGTCCACCTCGACTGTCACTACCGTATGACCTGCGCCCAGTTCGCGCGCTAGTTGTAACGCCGCGACCACATTCAAGCCCGACGAGATACCCACGAAGGTTCCTTCTTCCTTCGCCATGCGCCGCGCCATCGCGCGCGCTGCGTCCTCGTCAATCGCGCGCACCTCGTCGTAAAAACTTTTGTCGAGCAAGGGCGGTGTAAATCCGGCGCCGATGCCCTCGACGTGATGCGCGCCGGCCCTGCCTGTCGAAAGCAGCGGCAAATTCGAGTCTCCTTCGCGGGGAAGGCACGCCAGAACTCCGCGAGGGCGCGGCGATAGCCGAGTCGGGTGCAAGCGGTGGTTGCGCGGCAACTATTTCGAAACGTTGTATCCAGGATTTGGGTCAGCGCAAACGCCAAAAAGGTGAAGTGAAACCCATTTCAGCAAACAACGCTTCAATCTCATCCAATGTTTTTCTTCGCCAATCCGGCGCGCGCCGATCGGGTCCATAAAACGCCTGCGCCAATTGCCAGCACTGCTCCAGTGAAAGAATTGCCCCTTGGGGCATGTGCCAATCCTTCAACCACTTTTCAAGGTGCTCTTCCGACCGGAAGATGAGCATAGTCTTTCAGTTGAATACTATGTCACTCCACCATTGAGCAGCGGGGATGGCAAAATGAGCAATCCCAATCGCTGGCTCAAGCGACCCGTTGACAATCCGCAATGTCATCGAAGTTCCGCAATCGCCGCACGAGGTTTGGATGAACGCGTCGCGCCTGAGCATGGCAGGAATTCCAAGCACATCCCAGATGCAGTTCCCGTAATAGGTTTGCCCGTCAACCTGCGCGAGAAAAGGAGTGGGCACAGCGGAAAAAGGATTGGCCATCAGGACTTCGCCCGTGTCCCGTTGCAAGACGAGCATATGTGCGTCGGCGAGGCGGTGGAAGGATGCTTGGACTTTCGCGGGTGTAGCTGAGAGCGCCGCCGCTGTCTCAACGACAGTGGGTGACGTGCCTACCTTCATGGTCTGGTCATAGACGTAGTGGCGAACTTCTTGGTCGAATGTAGTCGTTGCTGGATCAATGTTCATCGTGTTTGTTCTCCTTGATTACTGGGACTCATGCCGCCCAACGGTTGAGTTCAGGTGGCCGCGCGAGTCGCGACGAGCTGAGAAAATAAGGGCTTGATGAAGGACACGCAATCGCGGCTCACCTGCAACGATTTGTTATGCTGCGCCCCTGCGACATCTACGACAAAGGAAATCATTATTTCGATTGTGG
This sequence comes from Anaerolineae bacterium, assembly GCA_038198935.1. Taxonomy (GTDB): domain Bacteria; phylum Chloroflexota; class Anaerolineae; order JACRMK01; family JACRMK01; genus JBBPZQ01. Next base: position 29,693 of record JBBPZQ010000119.1, on the reverse strand, counting down.
ATTCTGGCTCGGTTCAGGTAACCAAGCGTTATGGTAAACTGCTCTCTGCCAGTTTCCGTGACGCTTCACCCACACCTGAGTAAATCGTAGTTCACTCGCCTTGGCTGCATCAGAAGACTTGAATGTAGTTCGACCAATCAAGACGGCGACGTTACCGTACCGCCGCACCTGAATATCCTTCCGCTCATACACATCCCACTTCAATTTCCCCGTCTTCATCCGCTCGACAATCGGCAAGTAGTATTCGGCGAGCCAAGCCGACTTATCCTGAACCTTTCCGTTCACGTCGGTCTGTAGATAATCCTCCGCCGTCATGCGTTTGACCGTCTCGACATCGCCAGCGAGAAAGGCATCAAGGAACTTCTCAACGGCCTTCAGGACTTCGGCATCGGCTGATTTTCTTGAGGCTTGCTTGGATTGTGCCTGTGAAATAGAGCAACCAATCGTGAGCAGAAAAACGTATAGCAAAAGTATTTTCTTCATTCCTTTTCTTCTATTCTCCTGAAATTCGCGCTCAAAGCAGCATAACTTATGTTTAAGTGGAAACAATTCCGTCTAACATCCCGTACAGGGCACTTAGGTGGAATACGTTCCACTTAAGTGCCTGTGTGTGGAACTCACCACTCCCCGAATTATCGCCGTACTCTTCCTCGCATCAAGCCCTCACGAGCGCGCAACGCCGCTACTTCGGCAACCGATACGCATTCACGTCGGGGCGGAACGGGCGCAGCCTTTCACGATGCGAACGCAATATCTGTCGCCAGTTGCAGCCCTGAAACTACCGCCGATATAACTAACTGTCCCACGCCATATTCACCGTGCAGAGCGTACTCGTTGCCCACAAGCGTATAGACTTCCACGGAGCGCAAGCGCGGATTGACGATCCAGTACTCGCGCACGCCCGCACGTTCATAGGCATCAAATTTTATGTGGCGGTCGTACCGAGCGGTGGAAGGTGATAAGACTTCGACAATCAAATCGGGCGTGCCTTCGATCAACTTGGGCTTGATGATCTCGCGGCGCGCATTCGAGACGAACAAAATGTCCGGCTGGACGGGCTGCGCGATGTCGGGCAAGCGCACCTCGAAGGGCGCGGTCAACACGACGCCGAGATTGTGTGTCTGCACAAAATTCCACAACTGACTTGTCAATGAAGTCACCGCTTGTTGATGCTCGAAGGCAGGTGCATTTGCCATGTAAAGCACTCCGTCAATGATTTCATAACGTCGGCCATCGTCGGGCAAGCGCAGGTAATCTTCGTAAGTCCATTGTCCCTGTTCTGGCCAAGTTTGGTCAGTGGGCAGGTCGGGATATATTGTTTTCGCGGGTATAGTCAGCACAGACATATTCGTACTCCTTTCATCACTTTGGCAATTTGTACGCGCTCACGTCGGGGCGGAACGGGCGCAGCATCCAGTTGGGTCGCCGCCATTCGCCAGTCGGTGGGCGCGTCAGCGCGAGCCAGCGTTTATACACTTCGTGCGACTTGTTCGTGTCCACCCACACGTCGCCATATTTGTCGGTGGGCTGTGCTTGCGAGACCGTCACCTTCTGATGCCAGTTGTGCATCCCGCTCACGGGGTCGGGCTGCACAGGCATCGTCAGGTTCTGATGCACGCCCGCATCCGTCCACCACACGCGCGCGGTGTCGGGGTCGTCTGATTTGTAGGGCGTGATGCCGTGCAGTTGTTTCAAATTCCATTCGCCGTGGTTCTCATTCAACGCGACCAACGCCGATGCAATCTTACTCGTGCCGTCGCCCTCCGCCAGTCGCCAGCGTCCCAGATGATGCGAGCAGGCAATCACGCCGGGCCGAATGCCTTCCGTCACCCAGACTTTATCGACGAAGTAGCCAATCTCCGTCGTCACGCGCACGAGGTCGCCGGTCTGCACGCCGAGCCGCGTCGCATCAATCGTGTTGAGCCACGTCGGGTTGCTGTGCGAGATTTCGACCAGCCACTTTGCATTGGCGCTGCGCGTGTGAATGAGCGTCGGTAGGCGATAGGTCGAGAGCAAAATAAATTCGTTCGCGTCGCGATTGACCAGCGACGGATGCACGTGACTCTTGATGTAAGTCGGCAGCGCGACATCGCCCCATTCAAATTGCTGCATCGTCGCAGAGAAGAATTCCAATTTGCGCGACGGTGTGCGGAAGCCGAACTTGGGCGTGTCGCCAATCATCACGCCGATGGCGCGCCCCATCGCGCTCGTCACTGGCACGGGCGCAGGCACAATGTTTTTTGGAGGCGTCGCCGCCGTCGTGGTGTAGATAATCCCTGTGTCCTCGTCTACTTGTGTACCCTGCATTTCCTCTGTCGTGAGCGCGCGCTCATACTCCGCCTGCGCGCCTTTGCGAATCTCGAACGCACCATACTTGCGCATGTACGCGAGCGGCGTCAAGTTTTCTTTCGCGGCGGCTTCGGGCAAGCCGGGCACCGAGTTCTCGAACATCCAGCCGTAGAACTCGTCCATCGTGATGCGCTCGCCCGCGCGATACGGCGACTCGAAGTATTGGCGGATGCCGAGCGCGCCGTCGGGGTCTATCGCCCACGAGAGGTCAACCCAAAATTCTGTTTCTTCCCACACTTGGCCGGGATTGGACTCATAGGTGCGATTGACTTTCTTGCCCATGCGCTCCATCGCGGTGCGCATGACGGGCTGACGGAAGGCGAGCCATTGCCCTGCATGTGTCTCCTGGCTCATCAAGTCGTGCCGCTCCGAGCCGTGCCCCATCGGCAGCACGTAGTCCGCCCACCACGCGCTCTCGTTCCACGTCGGCGTGAGCGCGACGTGACAACCAATCTTCGATTCATCGCCCAAGACTTCGAGCCAGGTGAAGCCGTCGGGGTTCGTCCACATCGGGTTATAGACGCGCGTGAAGTACGTGTCGAGTTTGCCGCGCCCCTCTTTGAGGAAGTGCGGCAAGAGATAACTCATCTCGAAGTAGTTGAGCGCGTACTCACGCGGCCACGTCATTTCGTTCCAGCGTTTGACATGCGGCGGCATCTTGTGCGGGCGCGGCACCCACTTGTCCCACGCGTTCGCGGACGTGCCGCCTTCGACGCCGACGCTGCCCGTCAACACATTGAGGAACATCAAGCAGCGCGCGACTTGCCAGCCACCGAGATTGCCCGAGCCTGCGCTGCGCCAGTTGTGTGCGGCGAGTTTGCCGCCGCAGTTCGCCACGTCTTCGGCAATCTGCTGGATGAGGTGCGCCTCCACGCCCGACTCCTGCGCGGCGTATTCAAACGTGTATTTGGAGTATTCGCGTTTGAGTGCCTCTTCGAACTGCTCAAAACTCACCGCAGAGGGCGCAGAGAACGCAGAGTTTTTATTTTGATTCTCTGCGCTCTCTGCGTTCTTTGCGGTTAAATATTGTTCCCAATTCACCCAGCGCTTCACAAACTCCTTGTCGTAGCGCCCCGTCGTGATGAGATGATTCGCAATCGCAAGCAGGATGGCGGCTTCGGAGCCGGGCCACGGCGCAATCCACGTGTCCGCCATCGAAGCGGTGTTCGAGAGGCGCGTGTCCATCACGATAAGTTTCGCGCCGTTCATCTTGCCCTCGATGATGCGCTGCGCGTGCGGGTTGAAGTAGTGGCCCGTTTCGAGGTGGCTGCTGATGAGCAGGATGACGTTCGCGTTCGCGTGGTCGGGACTCGGGCGGTCGAAGCCCATCCAGAACGCGTAGCCCGCGCGCGCGCCCGACGAGCAGATGTTGGTGTGCGAGTTGTGGCTGTCGAGTCCCCACGCGGGCAGAATCCACTCCATCACGCCATCGTGGCCGGGTCTGCCGACGTGGTACATGATTTCGTTGTGCCGCTCTTCGAGCAGCGCCTTGCGGATGCGCGCGCCCAAATCTTGCAGCACCTCGTCCCACGTCACGCGCAGCCACTTGCCCTCGCCGCGCTTGCCCGCGCGCTTCATCGGATACAGGATACGGTCGGGGTCTTTGACCTGATTGATGGTCGCGGGGCCCTTCGCGCAGTTGCGTCCGCGCGAGCCGGGGTGCGCGGGGTTGCCCTCGAACTTACGCACCTGCATCGTGTCTTTGTCGACCCACGCCAGCAAGCCGCACGCCGACTCGCAGTTGAAGCAGACGGTCGGCACGAGCATGTAGTGCTTCGCGACTTTGCGGGGCCACTGCTGCGGATCCCACTCGACCCAATCATCCCACTGGTCGGAAGGCGGATACTGCTGCATGCGCTCGCCGCCGAGGGTGTGTTGGGGTTCGAGTTTGAGGGGAGTGTTGGTCATCGCTATATCTCTAATCGTTGGTCTGGTGAACGGTGCACAGTCAACAGTTCACCGTTCATCGCTCACTTCACAGACTGCCGCTTCGCCTGCAACACCTCATCCACCCAGCGCGCGTTGTCGGGCGAGAGCGCCGGTTCGGGCGGCGAGTTGCGATAATCAATGCGCCTGAAGTAAGCGGCGCGCTCGTAGATGGCATGCACCGCTCTGTTCAAGTCCAACGCCACGTCAGGGTCGGGCGCGTTCAATGGCACCGGCACGATGGGTAATGGGTCGGGCAAGCGAATGGGCCATATCTCGAAACGACTGCGATTGACGTTGCGATTGAGGAACACAAAGTACGAGGCGTCGGGCAATGGCTCCAGTTCTATCGCCGTTCGCGTGCCTGCCCGCAACAAATCAATCTCCATCAGATGCGCCAGACTGTGCAACAATGCCTGCCGCTTTGATTGATACGCGCCCCAGTCAATCGTACCGTAACGTTTGTTCGCGCGCGACAAGATTTCAATCGCCGTCACCAAATCATCCTGACTGACTGTGCGAATCTCGACGCTCGCTTCGTGCGCTTCCATCTCGACGGTTGGCGCGTCCTTCACGAGCGGCGCGTCCGCAATCGCGACAGACGCACCGACGGTAAACGGGCTCGTCTGAAACACGCCTACATCCGGCACGATGCCGCGCGGCTTGTACGCGATTCGCACTTCCTCGAACGTCAGGCGCGGCGTGACCGCAGCGTAATAACTCGGCGCGAGTTGTGGATTCAATTGCGCTTGAATTTCGGATGCCAAATTCTGATGAAAATCTTCCCAGACTTCTGTGTGCTCGATATACGGGTCCATGCCCGGAAACGGCGATGGCATACTTCACCTCAATTATTCGGCACCATCTGCGGCGCCATCACGAACGCCCACTCGTACATGAACAGCCCGACGAGTGCGAGCACGCCTGCCGCCGCCAGCACGAGCGGCGAACCGCTCGCGACGATCAACATCACGAGTGGCGCGAACGCGCCGACGAGGAGGCTGCCCCAATACCAGCGCGCGTAGCGTCCGTGCGTGATCATGTGCGCCGCGACGAGTGCGGGCTGGCTGGCGTGCGAGATGGCGAACTCCGCGCCGAATGTCAGTAACAGATTTACGATGAGACTCGCGCCGAAGATGAGCGCCAGCAAACGCGTCTCGTCGGCGCCCACACGCCAGAACGAATTGATGATGAGCATCCCCGCCGCGCCTGCCATGAGCGCCTGCACGAATAGATGCCATGGGAGCAGTGTGCTTTGCCATAGATCACGCCCTTCGGCTTGCGCGAACAGGAACGCCGTATAGACGGCAGACAAGATCGCAAGCGGCATGCCAAGTAGCGCCAACATGTTCAGGTAGGTTCTCTGATTGAAGACGTTGGCAAGGAAGTACAGCCCAGCCACCAGCGAGAAGCCGATCAGGATGAACGCGCCGCGCGTGAGCCACGAGCGCCACTGCGGTTGAAAAATAATTTTCAAAAATCGTTCAGGCCGGTCCAAATCCCAAACTAGCAGCAGCGTCGTGAGTCCAGTCAGCAACAGCGAACTCAGCAGCGTCACGAGTATAAATGGATCTGCGCCTCCCACTTTACCCATCAGTGAGTAGATGGTTGCGAGAATGATGAACATCCCGCTGCCAATCGCCTTCGTCACGAGGTACGCGGGCACTTGCCAATGCCATGGCACGCGATGCGGCACGTTGTACGTCTCGCGCGGCGCGGACGACGATTGCATCAGTGCGCTCGCCATGCGCCCTTCGCCAATCTTGATGGGTCCCCGCCAGTCTTCACCTTTCGGCAGCGTTGCCCACAACATGCCCGCGTCCTGCGTCGCCAGCGTCGGCACGATGTTCGCTTCTTCCGCGTCAATGTAAAACAGTTTCGGCTTCGTGCCCTGCTCGGGTTTGCGCGCACGCACCTGCTGCGTTGCCAGCGCGCGCGAGATTTCACTGTTCGCATCGTTCATGTCGCCCGCGACGATGGCGTGCACGGGGCAGACAATCACGCACGCAGGCTCCAAGCCTACGTCGGTGCGGTGCGCGCAGTAGTGGCACTTCGCCGCGGTGTGCGAGTCGGGGTCCATGTAGATCGCGTCGTAGGGGCACGCCTGCATGCACGCCTTACAGCCGATGCAGCGCTCGGGGTCGAACTCCACGATGCCGTCGGCGCGCTGAAACATTGCGCGCGTCGGGCAGATGTGCACGCACGGCGGATTGGCGCAGTGATTGCAGCGCGTCACCTGAAAGTAGCGGCGCGTGTTGGGGAACACGCCCTTCTCGACGTACTTGACCCACGTGCGGTTCACGCCGAGCGGCACTTCGTTCTCGCTCTTGCACGCCGTCGAGCAGGCGTGACAGCCGATGCACTTGCGGTTGTCAATCAGGAAGCCGTAGCTAGGTGTGGCACTACGCGTGAGGATATGTGATCCGAGATCAATGCTGGACATGCGAGAGCCTTCGTGGAATAAAGTCCCCGCCATTTTACCGCAGCGAATTGCGATTTGCGAATTGTGTATGGCGATTCATGGCATATCGCCCGCGTGTGCTCAGCGGACGATGATCGACAGGAGCAGATCGTTGACGATGCCCTGATACTTATACGCGCCGATGTCGAAGCCGCGATTGACGGGACCGCGTTGCCGATGGTGTGCGACGTGATGATGGAATCGGTAACGCCGAGTCTGGATTCAGGCTGCTGTCGGCGATGGTCGTGTGGTGGATGGTTTACTAGTGCCGAACACGCTCCACATCTTTCACTCTCCCAAAACAAAAACCCCGTTCCATCTTCGGAACGGGATTTTGCTTTAGCGCCGAATGAGTGGCAGATATACCTTTGAGCAACGCTATTATTTGCTGACGCTCGTCGTCGAAAGCAGCAGTGGCGTGCCTGCGTTCCCACCGAGCGGTGAACTGTCCGCATTCCAGATGACGATGTTTCGCAGACTCTGCTTCGTTCCATCGGCGGCGAACGCGGTTGCGTTGAACACCGCCGCGCTCAAGCCTGCTTCCACGCTGCCTTTGTCGTCGGCCGTGAACGATCCGAGATAGGTCATCGCGCCGAACGGTGCACTTGCGTTCTGCGTGAGGAACACGTCGAGTTTCGCTTTCGCCTGCAAGCCTGATAGGCTCAAGTCGAAGGCGTCCGTGCCCTGCTGTTCGCGTACGACGGCTGTGCCGCTCACCTTTGAGTCCGCTGCGCGCAGCGCAATTTCCATCGCACGCTTACCGACGACTGCCATCTGCAAGTTCTCACTGCCGCCGCGTGCGCCGGGCACGACCACGAGCGCCTGTGGCGCTTGCCCGATGGGAATCGTCTTGATCACCTCGTTCTTCAGCGTGTCAATCACCTGCACCGCGTCGCCGTTCTCCAGACCGATGTAGACGCGTGTGTTGTCCGGGCTGGGCCAGATGCCATGCGGATCTGCGCCGACGGGTATGCGCTTGACGATGGTTGGGTTCGATCCGCGCTTGATGACGACGACCTCGTGCGTGCCGCCCACCGTCACGTACACGAAGTCGCCGTTGGCGTTGGACACGGGCGCGGTGTGATTGGTGATCTTACCGGTATCTATCACGTTCATCACCTTGAACGTCTGCGCGTCAATCTGCGTGACCTTGCCCACGTCCTTGTGACCGAGCCACACTTCTTTGCCATCCGGCGTCACGCTCAGATCGGGCGAGAATGGACTGACGACCTCGACCCGCGCCGTCACGCTGTACGTCGCCGTATCAATCACGTCGAACTCGGCGACCTCCGCGCTGTCCACGAACGCGTACTTGCCGTCGGGGCGGAACATCACCTTGGACGGATTGCTCATCGTTTTGATCTGCCGTGCTTCCTTCATCGTCGCCGCATCAATCACCGATAGGTAATCCTGCCCGCGCACGGCAACCCACACTTCCTTGCCGTTGGGCGTGAAGAACGCTTCGTGCGGTGCGCGTCCGACATACACCGTTCCGTTGACTTTATGCGTCGCCGTGTCAATGAACGTGACCGCGTTGCTGCCGACGCTCACCACGACGAGCGTCTGCCCATCGGGCGAGTAGCCGAGTCCGTGCACGTTGATTTGCTTGTAATACTTCGCGCCGAGCACGTTCGGGCGCGGGTTGCCGAGCGCGATCTGCCCGAGCAGCGTGTCCGTCGCGGGGTCAATCACCGAGATGGTGTTCGAGGATTGGTCGGCGGTATAAACGCGTGCGGTGTTCGCGTTGAGCGTCGGCGCGGAGGTCGCCGCCACACGGGTCGGCGCGGAGGTCGGCGCAGCCGTGCTCGCGGTCGCAACGGAAGTTGGAGTGCTCTGCGCGGCGCTGCTGATCACCGTCGTCGGCGCAACGGTTTGCGGCGCGCTCTCACACGCAGACAGCACCACGAGCATGCCCATCACGAATACGATCCATCTGACAGTAACTTTCATACGAGCCATCCTGTTGCGAATTCATAAAAGCGATTCGCACAAAAATCATACCACAAACAACGGCACCAACTGGAACTGCTCCACGTCCACCAGTCCCTTGTCCGTCAACTTCAAACTGGGGATGACGGGCAACGCAAGAAACGACAGCGCCATGAACGGGTTGTCCAACTCGACGCCGAGTTGATGCGCGACCTGCAAGATGTCTTCGACTTGATGCGCCACCACTTCGAGCGGCGCTTCGCTCATCAGACCCGCAATGGGCAGCGGCACCTGCGACATGACCTCGCCGTCGCTCACGGCGACGTAGCCGCCGCCCATCTTGCCAATCGCTTTCACCGCCACCAGCATGTCGTTGTCGTTCGTGCCGACGACGATGATGTTGTGCGAGTCGTGCGCGACCGACGCCGCCAGTGCGCCGCCCTTCAAGCCAAACCCTTTCACAAATCCGCTGCTCATCGAACCCGACGCCTGATGGCGCTCGATGACCGACATCTTCAGAATATCGCGCGTTACATCGGAGACGGCGTAATCGCCGACGCGCTTCACATCCTCGACCGATTGACTCGTGACGATCTGATTGGGCACGACACCGATCACGCGCATCCGGCTGCCCAGCGCCTTCACCTTGAAGTCAATCGCGTCCCACGCGACGTTCATCGCGGAACGCATGGTGATATTGCGCCCAGGTTTCACGTCGGGCAGCAGCGCGCCATCGCGCGCGACCAGTCGCCCGCCGCGCCACACCATACGCACGTCAATCTTGTGGAGGTCGCCGAACGCAACCATATCGGCGTAGCAGCCCGGCGAAATCTCGCCGATGCCGCGCAGGTTGAACCACTCGGCGGTGTTGCACGTGCACATCTGAATGGCGGTGATCGGGTCAAGCCCCATCTGGATCGCCATACGGATCGAGTGATCCATGTGCCCGTGTGCCATCAGGTAATCGGGATGGCGGTCGTCGCTGACGAACATGAAGCGGCGCGCGTTCTCCTTGTTGACGAGCGGCAAGAGCGCCTGCATGTTCTTCGCCGTCGTGCCCTCACGAATCATCACGTACTGGCCCAAGCGCAACTTTTCGCGCGCCTCGTCGAGCGTGGTGCTTTCGTGATCGGAGCCGACGCCCGCCGCGACGTAGGCGTTCAGCCCTTTGCCCGTCAAGCGCGGCGCGTGCCCATCCAATCTTTTGTCTTTGCCGATGTCAATCTTCGCCAGCATGTCGGGGTCGCCATGTACCACGCCCGGATAGTTCATCAGTTCCGCGATGCCGCGCACCCACTTGTGGCTGAGGTACGGCTGCAGGTCTTCGGCGGTGAGGTGCGCGCCGCTCGTCTCCATGTGTGTGGCGGGCACGCACGACGAGAGCATCACGAACACGTTGAGGGGCCCATCCTTCGCGGATTCGAGGATGTAGCGGATGCCGTCGAGCCCAAGCACGTTGGCGATCTCGTGCGGGTCGGCGACGACGGCGGTGGTGCCGTGCGGCACGACCGCGCGCGCGAACTCGCTCACGCGCATCATCGACGACTCGATGTGGATGTGCCCCTCGATGAAGCCCGGCGCGAGGTACAGACCTTGGAGATCAACGACATCTTTGGCTTCGTAATCTTTGCCGATGCCCGCGATGCGATCATCGTAGAGCGCGACATCGGTTTCGTAAATTTCCGCCGAGCGCACGTTGACGAGTTGCGCGTTCTTCAGCAGCAGGTCTGCGGGCTCATCGCCGCGAGAGACGGCGAGGAGTCTAGAAACGTCCATAGTCTTTATCCTACTTCGCATTGAAAATGCTAATTGGGCACCCGCCTTTTATAAAATGGATTCGTAATGTTTCGTTACAGCGTTTGAATACTCAACGAAATAGTCTTTGGAAAATACGTCGAACTACTGATACCACTGGCGTTGCCTCTATTGTTCAAGACGACACCAGTTAATTCGTGCTAATCTCTTACCGCTTACAACCCAGAGTGGACTTTCAATCACGACAATTGGATGATAACAATTAAGGGTGGAATTAGCATCCTTCCACCAAAACATTGCCTCGTCAACCGCACCCTTATAGCCCTGAAGCGCAGCGGCCTTTCGAGATGCAATCCAACGACAGTCACTTACAAAGCAATAACTGATCGGCGCGACTTAATTTGGGTGGCCTACCGAAATCGCATAGCCCGTTTTCAACGACTGCCAACATCTGCTCAAAGGGGCTACGCGGTACGCAGCTGGAGCGTTTGACTGCTTCAGCACTGAGGCTTTGGACGGTGTCGTATTGCATGTGCCTATGATGGCGCACTGTAACTACTCAGCCTCCCGCAGGTTTTTCGGTGCATTGCAGGCAATTATCTATAGGCTTGACCGGCTGGTTGTCGCGAGCGCCCCATTTATCAACCTGCGGGAGGCTGCCGGAGTAGTAACGGCTCACTCATGCAAGAGGTCTATTATAGCAAAAGAACCCGTAGAAGCCTCTACGGGTTCTGACCAATCCATATTCAATTTCGAATTACAACTCCACGCTCAAGCCTTCCTTCGCGACGAACGCATCGGCGAATTGTTCTTGCGCTGTGCGCCCCATTTGCTCGACGGTGTCGTCGTCGTGGTTGGGGTCGTGATGGTAGAGCGCCAGTCTTTTCGCGTTCGCGGCTTTGGCAACGGCGATAGCCATCTCTGGGGTGCTGTGTCCCCAACCCTGCTTGGGCACCGGTAGTCCGACGTATTCTTCGTGCGTGAACTGCGCGTCGTGGATGAGCAAGTCGGTGTCTTTGGCGAACGCAATCAGCCGCGAGTCGCCGCCGACGTAACTCTCCGTGTCAGTGGCGAGCACCATGCTCTTATCGCGCCACTGGATGCGATAAACGTACGCACCATCCTTCGGGTGGGCGTAGCTCTTGAAGAACGAGACCTTCACGGCGTCGTCGGGCAATGCGAGATCGTCGCGATAGATGTTGAGGGTTTCGGGCACCTGAAGATTCGGGCAAAGGACGATCATCTCGGTCTCGTCAATGTTGCTCACAACGCGCTGTGAGTGCAAGTCGTCGAGGTCAACCGGGAATGAGGGCGAGACCATCGCGCGCGACAGCGCCTCGGCCAAATCTTCCTGCAACATGCGCGGTCCAAAAATGTAGAGTGTAGTCGTGCCGCGATAAGCAGGAAGGAAAAATGGAAAACCTTGTGTGTGATCGTGATGCGTGTGGGTGAAGAACAAGTTCATGATGAGCGGCGCGGGACCCGCGCCGTTGCGCGACATGCTCTCTTTCATCAACTTCTTGCCGAGGTTGATGATGCCCGTGCCCGCGTCGAGCACAATTAGATGTCCGCCGACGCGCGCCTCGATGCACGCGGTGTTGCCGCCGACGCGCATCACTTTCGGATCCGGACACGGATAACTGCCGCGCACGCCGTGAAAGGTGACTGTGAACTCTGCACTCATACGATCTGCCTCGCTGTCATGTGCTCTGATGCGGCACTATTGTAGTCCGACTGCGCGAATCGTCAAGAGGAGTCGAGTACCCTGAGAAGTTCTCCCTCACCCTAACACTATCCCGCTGGGCAAGTGAACGTGATCACCCTCTCCGTGTGGGAGCGTGTTATGCCAACACGCATCTACTTCTTCAAGAAGAAATTCGGATACAGCAGTCCTGCGATCACGCCGCCGATGATGGGACCCACCCAATACACGAACCAGTTGTCGAGATGTCCCGACGCTATCGCGGGTCCGAGCGCGCGCGCCGGATTCATCGCGGCGCCCGTGATCGGTCCGCCCATGAAGATATCCATCGCGACGACCATGCCGATGGCGAGCCCGACAGCCGGACCCGCCGTGCGCCCATCCACTGCCGCGCCCCACACGGTCATCGTCAAAAAGAAGGTGAGGATGATCTCGACGATAATCGCGGTCAGCACGCCGACGTTCGCGCCAAGTGCGGGCGTGCCAAGAAAGCCGTTGGCGGGCGTCGCGGTCGTGTACACGAACAGCAACACGAAGCCAGCAACGATCGCGCCAATCACCTGCGCGAGGATGTACGCAATCGCATCGAACATTTTAATCTTGCCGCCGACGAGCAGGCTGACCGTCACGGCAGGGTTGATGTGACTGCCAGAGATGTGACCCAGCGCGTAGATGACCGTCATCACCGCGAGCCCGTGCGCAAGCGCGATACCCGTCAGTGAATTCGCATCGCCCGCCGCGATGGAGCCCGCGCCGATGAACGTCCACGCGAAGGCGCCGATCAATTCTGCCAAATAGGCTCGACCATTGGGGCGCGTGTTCATTGAGCTCTCCGTCTGACGAATACGTTCATCAACCCAGTGGAGCTGGGAGTCGGTGCTGGCGGCGATGGACTTTCATCGCGGCGGATTGATAGACGCTGATGCGACAATCGCGCAGCGGCTTGCCTGTACAGAGCAGCACGAATCCGGCTTCGGCGTCCGCGTCATAATAGCGCAGCGCGGCGTGGTTGTCCACGCACTCATGGGCTGGCGCGTTCAGCACGCGCGCGGCGCAGGTGATGCACCAACCTTGCAGACAGGTGTACGGCAGGCTCAGTCCCGCCTGCATGGCCGCGTCTAAGATAAACGTGCCTTCGGGAACTTCGACCGGGGCTTCGCGGCTGTCGGGAAAAACTAAAACGACGTGATGGCTTTGTGCCATGAGCGGAGAGCCGGGGTAGCGCATCGCTACCCCGGCTGAAACACTATGGATTGTAGAACGGGTGGTTCTTGCTGTACGGCGCTTCGCCAGGTTCGCCGCGGCGGAAGTGACCGGATGGTCTTGGGCCTTCGCCGCGCTCTTTTGCCAACAACTCGATGAACCATGCTTCGTGCTCGACCTCTTCCTGCAAAATGCGCGAGGCGATGTCATACGTGCGCGGGTCTTTGCCGAAGGTCAGATCGCAGACTTCGCTCCAGGTGCGGATCGCGCAGCGCTCCGCTTCGAGCAGGACAGTCAGAATTTTTTCGGCGTTCGGGTTGTCGGGCAGATAGGCGTCGGGACAGCCCGCGCGGTCGGCGAAGTCGCGGATGTCGCGCGGGATGCCGCCGCCAAGTTCGTAGATGCGCGGCGTCACAAACTCGAAGTGGGCGCGGTCTTCGAGCCGCGCATCCTCGCAAATTTCCTTATAGTCCTCGTTGCCCGCCAGCCACATCCGCAAGATGGTGTAATAGTAGTAGGTGGTGAACTCGGCGCCTGCCGCGTCAATCAACTTTTCGCGCAGCGCTGCGACATCCACGCCGCGCAGCTCCAACTGCTCGACCCCCACGCGCTGTGAAATGTCTCCGACTGGAACGCGACCACTGGCATGCGGTTTGTTTGTCATGATTCAGTATCTCCTCGGGTTCAGAGTGTCCCGTTCACGTTCGATAGTTTAGGACTTACGCAACAAACCGTTCAAGCAGGGGTTGCATCCCTGCGTCGCGCGGGTACAACCCGCGCTTGAACGCTCATCTGCGTAAGTCCTGAGCTTACGCCGTCAGGCAAACAGAAACGTGCGCGACGGAGGCGAGCTCACCTGCTTCTGATCCAATGCAGAAATAGAAGGACACAAACTGTTGGCTTGATTGTGCCGTTCTAAAATGAAATCGCTGTCGCCATTCCCCTTACATCGCCACGAAGCGTTTGGCAACCTCGCTCCAGTTCACGACGTTCCACCACGCGTCCACATAGTCGGGGCGGCGGTTCTGATACTTCAAGTAGTAGGCATGCTCCCACACATCCACGCCGAGGATGGCCTGTTTGCCTTCCATGATCGGGTTGTCCTGATTCGCCGTGCTCATCACGGACAATTTGCCGCCGTCGTTGACGAGCCATGCCCAGCCGCTGCCGAAGCGTCCGACGGCTGCGGCCTTGAACTGGGTCTTTAAGGCGGCGAAGTCTCCAAACGCTTGCTTGATGGCATTCGCCACCTCGCCGCTCGGCTCGCCACCGGCGTTGGGACCCATGACCTGCCAGAACATGCTGTGGTTCAGGTGTCCGCCGCCGTTGTTGCGTACTGCCATGCGAATGTCGTCGGGTACGCTGTTCAAATCGCGCAGCAAGTCCTCGACGTTCTTGGTCATCAACTCGGAGTGCTTTTCCAGCGCAGCTTTCAAATTGTTGATGTACGCCGCGTGATGCTTGTCGTGGTGAATCTGCATCGTCTGCGTGTCAATGTGCGGTTCGAGTGCGCTGTAGTCATATGGTAGCGGGGGCAGCTCCAACGTGAGCTGCATGTGATGTGGCATGAGTAACCTCCAATGAGAATGTATGTAGGCTAAGGGACACAAAAAGTATACTCCTGTACAGAAAAGGTTGTCAAGGCGTTGCGACTCTGAACTCCGGACTTAAGGTTCGCTCATTTTTCGAGCGGTTAGGAGGAATCAAAGAACAGGTTTACATCGAGAGTGGGCGATAGACCCAGCAAGTCGAGAATCCGTTGCTGGAGCGCTGAGCGTGGCGTCAGATGTCGACGCACCTGAGCGCCCTCTTGGATGATGGTTAGCGTAAAATCCTTAAACGCTGCCAGCAACAAGTGACCCCCGTATGATAGTCGGGCGTTGTACTCAACGGCGGCAGTGATATTCACAAAAGCCATTGCGGACAGGCACTTGAACAGCGCATACACATACGAATGGCCGGCGATTCTACGATTGTCTCGACCCGCCCGCAGGATGATCGTGGCGGGTTGCACAGATTGACGCCGCCACGCATCCGCGCCGCCCGTCTACTCCCGCGCGATTTGTGCGTTCAGGGCGTGGAGTACGTCCGAGAGGTGGACGGATGCGAGACTTGGGAAAACGGCATCTGCGCGACCGACGCGCGAGCTGGGTCCCAGCCCAACCGTGCGAAAGCCGCCTGCCTTGGCGGCTTCGATTCCAGCAGCGGCATCTTCGACCACCACATAAACGTCGGGCGTTAGCCCCAGCAGCGCGGCAGCATGGATAAACAAATCGGGCGCAGGCTTTTGCCGCTCGACGCTGCCGCCATCCGCTATCGCATCAAACCAGGTGGCGATTCCCAATCGCTCGACGACCGCATATGCATTGCGGCTCGCCGAGCCAAGGGCGGTCTTCAGCCCAGCCGAGCGAATCTCCACGAGCAGTTCAAGCGCGCCGGGCAGGAGGTCGCGCGGAGAAATCTGCTCGATCCATTCGAGGTAGTAACGGTTCTTGCGCTCCATCATCTCGACCATTTTTTCTTCAGGGTATATGCGGTCCTTCAGAATCAATCTCAGCGAATCACGCCGTGCGACGCCGCGCAACGCCTCATTGGCTTCGCGTGTGAAAGGCATGCCTTCCTCGTCGGCTAGTCGCTGCCAGGCGCGATAATGATATTCGGCGGTGTCGGTCAGCACGCCGTCCAGATCGAAGATAAAGCCGCGAACCGGCTTCGTGTTCTGGTTCTCCACGCTGTGGCGCACCAATCCTGTGGGCTGTAAGACCAGTTGCTGCCGCTCGCCACGATAAAAAAAATTGAAGCGCAGACGCTTCCAGTGCTGGGGCAAGCGCGGCTGTGTCGTCCAGCCCTGAGCTGTCAGCTTCAAGCCCCCGAAGCCGAAGACAATGGCTTGCCATGTGCCCGCTGCCGACGCGCCGTGGATGCCGTCGTCGGCGTTGCCGCGCACGTCGCGCAGGTCGGCGCGCACCGCGCGGATGAAATGATCGTAGGCCTCGTCGGGCTTGCCGACTTCGCATGCCATGATCGTTTGAATGGATGGACCCAGCGATGAGCCAAAGGTGTGGTCGGTACGCGGCGTGTAGTAGTCGTAGTTGACGCGCACATGCGCTGGCGTGAAATGATCGGGCAATAGACACATCAGCATCAGTACGTCAGGCTGCTTGATAACCTGCGTCTCGTTCGCGCCCTCGATGCCGAACAGCGCCTGCACCGAACGCGTGCGCGGCTCCAATGCGGCCAGCTCCACGTCGCGCCGCTGGAAATAGCCTTCGAACTGTTCGATTAATCCATTGGGCTTGACGGGCAAATACAGCTTGTGGATCACGTCGCGCCAGTGCGCGAGCCGCGCTGGCTTTAGATCTAGGTGCGCGACGAGTTCGTCGGCTTTGTGAGGCGCGCGCGCGTGCAGCCAGTCGAGCACGTGCAGTGCAGTGTCGAGATTCCAGCGTGCCATATAGTTCGTGAAGAAGTTGTTGTTGACGTGATCGTGATACTCGTCGGGGCCGATCACGTCGTTGTACTCGTAGCGATGCGCGTCCGCGTTCCACTCGGCGCGCGAAGCCCAGTACTTCGCAGTGTCTAGAATTAGTTCCGCGCCGCGCGTGATGAACCACACGTCGTCGCCCGTGACCTGCCAGTACTGATATGCGGCATAGGCGATGTCCGCCGAGATGTGAATCTCGATGTCGCCTGTCCAGATGCGCACCAATTGCGTGCGGTCGGCGAAGTGCGGCAGCCACGTCGGCGTCACTTCGTCACCGCTGTCTGCGCTCTCCCACGGGAACTGCGCGCCCTCGTAGCCGTGTGCCCGTGCCTTGCGGCGCGCGCCCGCCAAGTTGTGAAAGCGATAGTTGAGTAGGTTTTGTGCGATGCGCGGCGCCGTGAACGTGAACAATGGCAGCATGAAGATTTCCGTGTCCCAGAAGGCGTGACCACGGTAACCGAAACCAGACAGCGTTTTTGCGCCGATGCTGACGTGCTCGTCGCGACACGGCGCGGCGATCAGCAGCTGGAAGAGGTTGAAGCGCATTGCCAACTGCGCTTCATCGTCGCCTTCGATTACTACGTCGCAATCATGCCACTGTGCTTGCCAGCTGCGCGTGTTAGCAGTGTACGCGTGTTCCCAGTCGTCACTGTGCTGCACGCGCTCGACTGCATGCTCGATTAACGGCTGCCGTGGCTGGTCGCGCGAGGTGAAGAGGCTCACCGCTTTGTCCAGAATGATCTCCTCATTCGTGCGCGCTTCAACCTGCAACGCGATGGTTGGCCGATCACGCGCCTCCCAAAACACGCGCGACCGCTCGCCGCCACGCACGTGCACGCGCATCGCGTACGCCGTTTCGATTTGTGACTGACGCGTGCGGTTGTGCAGATATACCGCGCCGTCGCGCTCGCCCTGCGCAAGCCACTGCCAGTGCATTAAGCCTTCATTGTCCATGCGCCCGTCCAGCGCGGCGTGAAATTCGAGCCTGCCTGCAAATTCGGGCATCACGCGACAGCGCAGGTACACTAAGTGCTCGTCCGCCAGCGAGGCGAATCGCTCAAAGGTCAGTGTCGCCACATCACCTGACGGCGAGCGCCAGCGTAGCACGCGCCTAAGCACACCATTGCGTAAGTCCAGCGTGCGCTCGAATGCCTCAACGCTGCCGCGATCCAGTGCGACGCGTTCGCCGTTCACGTACACGACTAGCGGCAGCCAGTCGGGCACATTGGCAAGTTCGGTCACCACCTTGGGCGCGGCGTCAAACACGCCGTGAATGAAGGTGGCGCGGCGATCGTCGGGGTAGCCTTCTTCGAACGCGCCGCGCGTGCACAGGTAGCCGTTGCCGATGGTGAAAATGGTTTCCTTGTGATATTGTCGTGCCGGGTCGAACGCCGATTCGCGGATTGTCCAGATGTCTGACGCGCTGTGCGCGCTATCCATCACGAGCATAGTCAATCAGTTCATCCCAATTGCAAGTTGCCAAGCCAATCACGTGATCGGCGGCACCGTAATAAACGAAGACGCGACCGTGCGCGACGACGTTCGCGCACGAGAAGACGACATTGGGCACATCGCCGCGCAACTCCCAGAGTTCCTGCGGCTCGAAGATGAACCCGTTGGGGCGATGCACGACGCGCTCTGGTTCATCGCGCGCGAGCAGCGCAACGCTAAAGCGGTAGGTGTGCTGCTGCTGGTAGCCGTGATAGAACAGCAGCCAGCCGTGCTCGGTTTCAATGGGCGCGCCGTTCGCGCCGACGCTGATGCAGTCCCACGTATTGTCGGCGCGCGGACCAAAAATGGGCACCATATCGCCTGTGTGCCAATGAATGAGGTCATCGCTGTAGGCGAGCCAGATATGGGGCCAGCGACGATGCAGCGCCGCGTAGCGGCCATTGAGCTTGCGCGGGAAGAGCACATGGTCCTTGTTGTCCTCTCCACGCACGATGCTGCCCATGGGCTCCCACGTGATCAGGTTGTGGCTGCGCGCGATCATCGGCGTGATGCCGCCACCCGCATGCGTGGGCTCGCCCGTGCCGCTGAACTCCCGACCATAGGCGGTATAGCACATGTAAAACGCATCGTCGAGCATGGTCACGCGCGGATCCTCGATGCCGCGCGCATCGCTGGCGTCGCGCGGCACGAGCACCGGACGACGCAGGCGATTCCAGTGCACGCCGTCAGCGCTGACGGCATAACCAATGCGACTGACCCAGTCCAAGCCTTGCGCGCGATAGTGCATGTGAAACAACTCGTCGTGAACGATGACGGACGGATTGAAGACGTTGTATGTTTCCCAGTCCGACTGCGGATCAGGCAGCAGGATCGGATTGCCGGGATGCCGTTGCAATCTCATCGTTTAACGTCTCGTCAACCGTCAGCACGCCCAACAGCGCGAGCCACGCCATCAGCGCGACGGTCAGCGGCAACGTGACGAGCACGCTGCCCACGATCAGGAGCGCGCTCGCACACGTGATGCTCAGCGCGAGCGCGGGCTCCTTAAACAACAGCACGAAGCAGTTCCGGAGGGTTGTGCGCATGCGGCGCTCGGACTGCGCCAGCCAGAACGGCCAGTAGAACAAGTTGAGCGCAAACCAGACGAGTGCGATCATCCCCCACAGCAGCCGCAATACAATCCAAGCAAAACCCTGAGCGTTCTGATAGAACCAGAAGTTTCCGACGACTGCGCCGACCACCAACAGGTTAAGCGCGCCCCACTGCCATGCGGGCGCGAGCATCCGCCGCAGGCTGTGCAACACTTCCCGCAGCGTGACGATTTCATGATGGGCGATCTGCCGCGCAACGACGTACAGCGTCGCCGTTGCCGCCGGACCCGTGACAATTAGCACCTGCAGCGCGAACCACCCAAGATTGAGCGCGGTCAAGATAATGACCTCACGCCACCAAAGTTGATAGGCGCACGCAATGACGCGCAAGGCTCTGCTCACGGCGGGGTGGACGGGGCCTAGCCCTTCACGCCGGCGTAGCTCACGCCTTCGATGTAGTAGCGGCTGAAGATGAAGAACATCGTCAGTGGCACGACGGCGTTGATCATCGCGCCGACCAGCGTCAGGTTCCACGCGGCCTTATACTGCTGCTGGAACACGCTCAACGAGACGTTCAGCACCCACATGTCGGGCGTGTTGAGGTAGAGCAGCGGCGTGAGAAAATCGTTCCACATCCCTTGGAACTGTAAGATGAACAATGTGAGCAGTGCGGGCTTCGCTAGCGGCAGGATCACATCCTTGAACGTCTGAAAGAAGGAAGCGCCGTCAATGAACGCCGCCTCTTCCAAGTCGCGCGGGATGGCTTTCAAGAACTGCGTCAACAAAAAGATACCGAAGGCGTTCACCAGCGTAGGCAGAATCAGGCTGTAGGCCGTGTTTACCCATTCCAATTTGGCGATGATGACGTAGCTCGGGATCAACGTCACCGCGCCGGGGATCATCATCGAGAGCAGCAGGAAATTGAAGAGCGCGCTCTTGCCGGGGAAGCGCAGGCGTGCAAAGGCGTACGCCGCCATCGAGCAAAAAGTGACCATCATGAACGCGCGGACAACGGCCAGCAGCGCCGTGTTGTACAGCCAGCGCAGGAACCGCCCGCCCCCGGCTAGCACCGCCAGTTGATCGAAGACCACCGTGACCAGCGCGGCGATCAGCAGCGCGCCGGCCATCGCCACGACCACGCGCTGCCAATCCGGGCGCGACATTGCCAGGATGCCTACCGCGATCAGGGCCAGGATCGTGATCGAAAGGCCGATGGTCAGCTGTAGGACCGGCGAAGGCTCGAAGCGCGCGCCGAGGTAGAGGGCTGTGCCGACGCCGGCGATTACCGCCAGCAACACGCACAGCGGCAGGCCGATCGCACGGGGGAACGCCCGGCTCTTGTTTTCGGCGCTGAGGCCGGTCAGCAGGAACACGCCGAAGAAGGCGAGCAGTCCGGTCACCACGCCCAGTGAGCTGGAGCCGATAGGGCGGGGCGTGCCGCCCAGATCGGTGTTCCACAGGCGCGACCAGTTCTCGAACAGCCAGTGGGCTGGGAAAAAGATCGGCGGATATGCAATGATCTCGCTGTCGGTCTTGAACGTGCCCATGAAGGCCAAGATGAACGGCGTGAACAGCACAAGGCCGATCGCGATTAGCACGGCATAGCGAACCCAGCGACGAACCAACACGCCTGCTGGTGAGGCTATCGGGCCGATGGTTTGCCGAACCGGTCGGGCGACGGTTGTGGTTGTCATGATTGCCTCCGCATTGGCGGATAGGTGATGGCCAATGGCTATCCGCCTCTGCCCCTGCTAACGGCTAATACTGCTCCGTACCGCGCTCGATGTAGCGGCGCTGAACGAAGGTGAAGAAAAAAATGATCAGGGCCAGGATGAAGGCCATCGCGCTGGCAAAGCCTACTTGCGGCGGGCCTTGCGTGCCCAGTCCTTCGCGGTAAATCAGGAAGACAGGCGTCAGCGTGGTGCCGAGCGGTCCACCCTCTGTAAGGATCTTCACCTGATCGAAGACCTGCCAGGTGCCGATCGTTCCTAGCACTACGACCAGCAGGATGATCGGGCGCAGCATGGGCACCGTGATCTTCCAGAACTGTTGCCGTTTGTTCGCGCCGTCAATGTTGGCCGCTTCATACAGAGAGGGGGAGACCTCCTGCAATGCCGCCAGGAACATGATCATGAAGGTCGGCGCAGTGGTGAAGATGTTCAAGAACATGATCGCCATCCACGCGACGCTCGGCCCGCGCAGGTACCAGTAGTCGGAGGGGATGTTGCCGCCCAGAGCGATGGCGACCAACTGGATGAGGCCCTTCGATTCTTTCAGCCAGTCAACCGCGTCCCACTGAGCGCCAAAGACACCGAAGAGCTGGGTCAGGAAGAAGTTGATGTAGCCCGTTTTCAGGTAGAGCCACAAGAAGATCAAAGAGATGACCACCGAGGATGTGACGCTGGGCGCGTAGTAGATCGTGCGGAAGAACTGTTGGGCGCGCATGCGGCTGTTGAGTAAAACCGCCAGCAGCAGAGCCAACGCCGTCTGCGTGGGCACGACGATCACCACGTACCAGAGCGTGTTGACCAGCGAGCGGATGAAGTCGCCGCCGGTGAAGGCTTTGACATAATTATCCAGCCCCACCCACTGTGGCGCTGTGAACAGGTCGAAACTGTTGAAGCTGATGTAGATGGCGAAGAGTATCACGCCGATGGTGAAGATCAGCGTGATCAGCAGATAGGGCGCGAGGAACAGATAGGCCGCGAACGCCTCGTCGCGCGCTTGACGATTCTCGAAGACCCCACGGCGCGGCGGTGCAGTAGTCGTCATAGCACACCTCTTTTAAATGATGTGCGACGCACTTCGAAAGTGCGTCGCACATCATAGCCTTCATCCTTTATTTCAATAGATCCTGCACATCCTTCTGCGTTTGGGACAGCGCTTCGTCCACCGTCGCGTCGCCGGCGTAGATACGCTCGAGCGCCTTGCCGACCGCGTCGTTGACCTTGCCGGTGTTGGGACCCCAGAAGCCCACGCGCGTGAGCGGGAAGGTTCCACCCAGTGAAATGGCCGCGTCGTTAGCATCCTGCACCAGATTCAGTTGGTCTGGGTGCGTACTGTACGCAAAGCCCGTCTTGACGATCTCGCCCTGGTTTTCGCGGCTGGTCAGATAGATGGCGAAAGCGGCCGCGGCGCGCGGGAACTTGCTCTTGGCGTTGACGCCGATGCCGTTGGTGAAAATGACGTCGGCTTTGCCCTTAGGCCCGCTGGGCAAAGGCAGCGCCTTCCATGCCACGTCTTTGTAGCTCTGACGCATGAAGTTCACCATCCAGCCGCCCTCATAGGTCATACCCACGAGTTTCTTGCCGATCGCCTCGCCACACCAACCTGCGCCGACGTCGGAGGCCGTGACGATCGCTTTGCTCTTCTTCAGATCGGCGATGAACTGCGCCGCTGCTTTGACTTCGGGCGTATTGATCGTAGCGGTCTTGAAGTCGGCGCTGGTGAAGGAGCCGCCAGCGCCGAAGGCGAACGGTGCGAAGCGCGCCCAGTCGGCGTTCATGCAGAAACCGCCAAATTTGCCGTTGGCCTTGATTGCCTCGGCAGCCTTCTTCAGGTCATCCCACTTCCAGTCGGCGGTCGGCTCGGCGAGGTTGGCCGCCTTGAACGCTTCGGGCAGATAGACCAGCCCCAATGTGCCCCAGTCCTTCGGAAGCGCGTAGGTCTTACCGTCGAGGGTGAAGATTGAGAGCAACTGCGGGATGAAGTCGCTACGGCTGACACCAGCCTCGCTCATGTAGGAGTCCAGTGGGACGATCTGTCCGGTGCGACCGAACGCAGACATCAACTGGTCGTCAATATACATCACGTCTGGCGCGGTGCCGCCGGCCATCGACGCCTTCATCTTCTCCTGGAACTTGTCCGGGATCGGCTGAAAGTCTACCTTCACGTTCGGGTAGAGCTTAGTGAAGCGGGCGATAGAGTCACGGTAAATCTTCTGCTCGGTCTCATCGCCCCAGCCTGAGAAGACGATAGCGGCGTTGGGCTCGACGTTGATCACCTTTGGCGTGCCGCCCGCAGTTGTCGTCGCGGCGGTGGTTGGCGCGCCACCTGTGGTGGGCACTGCGGTAGCGCCAGTCCGGCTGGCGACCGCCGTCGCCGCACTGGTCGCGGGCGCCGTCGCCGCACTCGTCGCGGGCGCCGTCGTCGCACTGGGACCGCCGCAGGCGACGAGCACGAGGCTGAACATCAACAGTAAGCCAGCGTATGAGAAGACACGTCGTTTCATGGTTCCCCTCCCTATTACAACCGATAGGGCTTCGGATCCCGAAGCCGTGATTTCAATCACTCCGTGTTCACATTGTGGCGCATGCGCGCCAGTCAAGATTGTTTGGGCATTCCCCCTTTCAACTAATTTAGGTTGCGCTGCTGCCCAGCGTAGATTGTCGGACGATCAGCTGCGGTGCGAGCAGCAGGTGTGGTTCAAATGGAGTGCCACGCAGGAGGTGGACGAGTATCGAAAGCACGCGCTTTCCTACCTCCGCGATTGGCTGCCGTAGCGTGGTAAGCGGCGGCGTCAGATATTGCACCATCGGCGCATCGTCGAATCCGGTCACGGCGATGTCGCTGCCGACCCGTAAGCCGCGCGCCTGTGCTGCTTGCAATGCGCCAATCGCCATAGCGTCGTTGAACGCGACGATTGCCGTCGGTCGCTCCGAACGTGATCCAACCAGCCAGTGCATGGCAGCCTCATAGCCGAAGGCGGCTCCCCTGTACCGCGCGCAATCCATTCTGTGCGCGGTGTGATTCCCGCTTGCTTGAGCGCGCGCCGATAGCCCATCAGCCGATCTTGACCTACGCGCGAGTGAGTGGGCCAAGCCAGCGCTGCGATGCTTCGGTGTCCGCGTTCCAGCAGATGCGTTGTTGCTAACTCGAGTCCGAGTGCACCGTCCACGTCCACATATGGGAACTCCCAGTCGCAGTTGAAGCGGCCGAACGCGACGAACGGGAAATTTTGCTGCTGTAGGAAGTGGACGCGTGGGTCATTGAATTCGACGCTCGACAAAATGAAGCCGTCCACGCGCCCAGTCTGGAGCAGGTTGCAATAAGCCACGATCGGATCGTCCATGTGCCAATGCGGAAAAGGTAGAACGTGATAGCCCGCGTGCTCAGCCGTGTCCATCATACTTTGTAGGAACTGATCCAGAATGAAATTGTACTGGTCTGGCGGTGCAGGCGTCCACGAATAGTCCAGTAGGTGGCTGTGCTGCGTGCGCAGGTTGCGCGCGCGCTGATCGGGACGGTATTCGAGTGCGTGGACGGCTTGCCAGATCCGGTCTTCCGTAGATTGCGAGACCCGCATTTGACGGTTGATGACCTTCGAGACCGTCTGATAACTGACGCCGGCTTGCGTGGCGGCGTCTTTCAGGGTCGCACGGTGGGTCATAGGCACATAGGCAACAAAAATAGTGGAAGGCGAACGTTCGCCCAAATCAGTATAGAGTTTACGCGGTTAGCTGTCAATGGCAGGTGCTGAGCTTCAGACAAAAGTTCGGACAGGCGGAAAGAGCAGGGACGTGAATTGTTGGAAGGCGTGCCGCACGAGGTATTTGAGGCGCGCGGCGGACCAGTCCAGTTTCAGTTTGAGCAGGATAAACAGTCCCGAATAGCGCTTGCGCTTGCGCTGTGCGGCTGTGGTTCGCGCGCGCGTCCCCCGCCGCACCGCCGCGCGTTTGGCTTGGGGTGACTCGGCACACCATGCAGCTTTGAACTGCTCGCCGCTGAGCGTGCCGAGCGTGAAGGCTAAGAGCACCAAGGCGATGACTTGCTCCATCGCCGTCTGTTGTTTGTTCAGCCTGTGTGGCGCGCAGTCGCGCGCCGCGCCCAGAGAAGGGCGCGACACAGCATTCATCAATTTGTCCAGATGCAGCAGGCTCTTGAGGTCACGGAACGTCTGCTCGATTTTCAGGCGTTGCAGATAGATAGGCAAGCCGCGTTGGGGCTGCCAGTCGGTCATGACCCACAGCGGCTCACTGCCATCTGCCCGCCACGTGCCTATCAGATTGACGCGCACCTGTCCGCGCTAGTAGACGTTGGCGTAGACGACGGTTTCGCCGCGCGCGACACTCAACGCGACATGCCGCCCGTGCTCATCGTAAAAGATGGGCGCGTGGCTGCCCAGATTGAGCCGAAGCACAAAATGCAGTTTGGCGGCGACGAATTGCGCCAGCAACTCTTCGTAACTGAACTCGCGATCCAGCACGATGGGTTTGTCGCCCAGCAGGTCTTTGACCGCGGCCAGCGCGCGCGTGTGCTCCTGATTGCGCGAGGTGGCTTGCTGCGCGAGCGTACGCGAGGAGTAGGTGATGAAATGGAATGGCAGCGCCCAACCGCGAAAGGGCGCAGCTAGCAGCAGTGTCCAAAAGCCACGCGTCTTACCATCTTTGAGCGTGCCGACCTAGTCGGTCTTCCGCGCGTGCGGGCGCGCAATCTCCGTCACGTCGCCCATCACAAAGTCTGCCTCGCTCTGAAACAACCGCCACCGTAGCGCCTTCAGGTCAACCTTGTGCAGAAAGCGTTGCACTTGTTTGTAGTTGCTGTCCGCTTTGCCGTGCAGCTGTTGCGCCATGTCCGTCAGCCGTGGCGACTGCGCTTGCAACTGTGCCTGCAGCATCTGTGCGGCTTGCTGCGCCTGCTTGGCATCGTCGAACAGTGCTCGCGTGAACGGCGAAAGTTTGATAGACTGCATCCGAAGCCGCCTGGCGGGTTGATGGTTGTTGCTTACTTCCATTCTAGCCACCACCGGAGGCTTCCGTCTACTCCCACGAACCCTGTCCGATCTCTGGTCTGGAGTTCAGCACTATTCCTGCTCGCGATGCAGATGGTGCAGCGGTCCACCCCTCGTGTGACTGAAGTGCTCGATGACGAACAGCCCACTGGCGCTGTCTCGCGTGGTGACCTTGAACGCAATCGTGTCCATCACTCCGAGGGGTGCGCTTCAATTAAGCGATCTTCGCCTGCCGCCACGCGCAATTCATTCATGCGTTGATGATGTTCCACGCTTGGCAATCCCCTTATACGCGAGCCTACAGCTTGCTGCCGATGTCCACATGAGATTATCATTCAGACTAGCCAACGCTTCGCACACAAGTATATCTGCTCTGTTTGAGGCGAGTCAATTGAATTCCTCTCAACTGGTCACCCTGCTCATCACGCATGCCGAGCTACTGACCTGCGTCCCGCGCGGCGACGACGTGCTCGGCCGCATCCGCGACGGCGCGGTGGCGATGGCGGGCGAGCACATCGTCGCAGTTGGCACATCGGCTGACGTGCTGCAACAAGTGGATGTCAGTGCCGCGCAGGTGATTGACGCATCGGGCAAGGTCGTCGCGCCGGGCTTCGTGGACAGCCACACACATCTCGTCTTTGGTGGCTCGCGCGCGCTGGAGTACGCGGCGCGCATGACGCACACGCTCGCCGCGGTGCAGGCGCTCGGCATCCCGACGGGCATCAGCGCGAGCGTGAGCATGACGCGCGCGGCAAGCGAGGCGCAGTTAACGGCGAGCGCGCTCGACCGCTTGGCGCGCATGTTTCGCTGCGGCACGACGACGGTCGAGAGCAAGAGCGGCTACGGCTTGACGCTCGACGACGAACTCAAAATGCTGCGCGTGAATCGCGCGCTGCAAGCAGCGCAGCCCGTTGACGCGTTGAGCACGTTTCTCGGCGCGCACGCCTTCCCGCACGAACTGCGGCGCGAGCGCTACGTCGAGATGGTGATTGACGAGATGATTCCGCGCGTGGCAGACGAACGGCTGGCGGAGTTCTGCGACGTGTTCTGCGACGATGGCTACTTCGACGCCGATGAGTCGCGGCGTGTGCTCGCAGCAGGCGTACGCGCAGGCATGAAGCCGAAGATTCACGCCGACCAATATTCTTTCATCGGCGCGACGCAAGTTGCGCTTGACGTGCGCGCCGTGTCCGCCGATCACTTGAACTACACCGACCGCGCGAGGATGTGTGCACTGGCGAGCGCGAGTGTGGTTGGCGTCGTCACGCCGACGCTCGACTTCGCGGTGCGGCATCCGCGACCTTTCGATGCGCGCGCGATGATGGAAGAAGGCATGCTGCTCGCGCTCGCAACCGACTTCTGCCCCGCTGCGTGGTGCGAGAGCATGCAAGTCGTGATGCAGTTCGCCTGTCGCTTGTATCAGTTTTCGCCCGCAGAGGCGTTGTACGCGGCGACGGTCGGCGGCGCGCAAGCGCTCGTGCTCGCTGATCGCGGCTGCATCGCCGTTGGCAAACTCGCCGATCTACAAATCTGGAACGTGCCGACGTTCGAGGACGTAATCTATCGGATCGGGAACAATGCGGTGGAGACAATGGTGAAGCGAGGGAAGGTGTTTCGGGTTGCGTGATGCGGACGGTACGAATTACGAATTGCTCATCGCCCGTCACTCACCACTCATCACATTGATTGCCTTCAGTCCTTCTTCTTTGATCGAAGCCAGCACCGTGCGCTTCATGGCGATGAAGGTCGGCGAGGTGATGAGGTCGAGCGAGCGTGGGCGCGGCAAGTCCACGTCCAGCACTTGCTTGATGCGGCCCGGTCGTGCGGTCATGATGTACACGCGCTCGCTGAGGAAGATCGCTTCGTCAATGTCGTGCGTGACGAACAGGATCGTCTTCGGCGTGCGCTGCCACAAGTTGACGAGCAGTTCCTGCATGATGATGCGCGTCTGCGCGTCGAGCGCCCCAAACGGCTCGTCCATCAGCAGCACTTCGGGATCGTTGGCGAGCGCGCGCGCAATCGCCACTCGCTGCATCATGCCGCCCGACAACTCCTTCGGGTAATGCCCTTCAAAGCCTTTCAGTCCGACCATCTCGATGTAATCGCGCGCAATCTTCGCACGCTCCGCTGAAGGCTTTGCGTTGATACGCGTGCCAAACTCGACGTTGCCGTGCACGGTCAGCCAAGGAAAGAGTGTGTACGTCTGGAAGACCATGCCGCGGTCGGCGCTCGGTCCGTCAATCTGTTTGCCGTCGAGATAGACGTTGCCCGCACTCGGCTCGATCAAGCCCGCGACGACGCGCAGCAGTGTGGACTTGCCGCAGCCGCTCGGCCCGACGATGCTGATGAACTCGCGGTCGTACACGTCGAGCGAGAGATTGTCCACGGCGGTTACGTCCGCGCCGCGCCGCGAGCGGAACTTCATCGTGAGGTCGGCGATGCGGAGTTTGGGTTGGGAGTTATGATTTGACAACATAAGAGGTCGGTACGGGGGTACACAGGGAGACAGGTACACAGGTATGAAGTGATTACCTGTGTACCTGTCTCCCTGTGTACTTCACTGCGCGCGCGGCGACCACGGCAGCACGACACGGTGCAGAATTTTGAAAATCATGTCGCTCATGAATCCGAGCACGCCGATGGTCACCAATCCGACGAAGATTTTGTCCGTGCGCAAGCCGCGCTGTGATTCGAGGATCATGATGCCGAGACCTTTCTCGGCGGCGACCAACTCGGCGACGATGAGGTACGTCCACGCCCAACCAATCGTGATGCGTAAATTATCCATCACGCCGGGCAACGTCGCGGGGATGAGCACGCGCGCGACCACCCGCAGGCGCGACGAGCCGAGCGTGTACGCGCTGTCGAGCAAATCTTTCGGCACGTGCGCAGCCACGTCGGCGACGAGCAAGATGAGTTGAAAGAACGTGCCGATGAAGATGACGGCAATTTTTTCTTCGATGCCCAAGCCGATGTACAGGATCAGCAGCGGGATCATCGCGCTCACGGGCAGGTAGCGAATGAAATCCACCACCGGCTCGAACAGCGCCTCGAAGAATTTGAACGAGCCCATCAAGATGCCGAACGGCACCGCCAGCAGTGCGGCGACCGCCCAGCCCGTCACGATCACGGAGACGCTCGCCCACGAGTTCTCGGCGAGCGAGCCGTCGCTTATCATGCGCGCCGCGGCGCTCAGCACTTGCGTCGGCGACGGCAGGAAGTAACTCGGCTGCACGATGCCGCCATAACTGAGCACCGACCACACACTGAGCAGCGTGAGGATGCTGAGCGCGACGATGGTGGAGTAGTGCGTGCGCGGGATCGGTTCGTGCGGGCGCAGGTCGTTGCTCAGTTTGAATGGGCGACGTGTGACAATCTGTTCAGCCATCAATGCAAAGAGCCTGCCCAACTGAGCAGGCTCCCTCCATTTCATTAGACAGCATCGGGGCGAGTCGTCGGCTCACCCCTAAAAATAACGTCAGTTCGGTTTAAGCCGGCAGCACGGGTCGAGCAGCCAAGTGCAAGGACGGCTTCTTGGGCTGATGACAGTAGGCAATCAGCCCACAGAGCACATTGACCAGGAAGTTGAATGGGCTGCGATGGCGCGTGTG
>JBBPZQ010000118.1:0-24829 GCA_038198935.1 Anaerolineae bacterium | reverse complement strand
GGGGGCGGGACGCCCGTCGGGCGCCACCCCGCGGGCGGGGGCCCGGCCCCCGCGGGAGTGGGGTTGGGGCCGGGGGGCCCCCGGGCTACGCCGCCCCCCCGCCCGGCCCCCCACGGCACAGTGCTAGACCGCGAATCGCGTTCGGGCGTGCGTGGGCGTGTGCTGATCGCGGGCAGCGCGCACGGCGAATTGCTCGCGAGTGATGAGCCGCTCAGTTTTTGGGGCGGCTACGATCAGCGCAGCGGCGAGATCATTGACCGCCGTCATCCGCTCGCGGGCCAAGTCGCGGCGGGGCGCATCCTCGCCATTCCGTTCACGCGCGGCTCCAGCACGACGACGGCGGTGCTGCTCGAAGCCGTGCGCGCGGGCACCGCGCCCGTTGCGATTGTGACGCAGAGCGTGGATCATTTCCTCGCGCTGGCTGCTATCGTCGCCGACGAGATGTACGGCAAGACACTGCCCATCATCGCGCTCGAAGCGCACGACTTCGCGGCGCTGCGCAGCGGTGCGTGGGCGGAGATCGGCGCGGATGGGGCGCTGTGGGTGTATGAGGTGGCCAAGACCCGTGCGGAGTCCGCATGAGGTTGAGCGCAGCCAGCCTAAAGCGCCGCTACAGCAACTTCATTTGCGTGTCATCCTCGTCGGAGTCTGTCTTCGCCGTAACGAGCGACGGCGGCATCGCATAACCGTTCGCGGTCAGCCAGTCCGCAGCGGGCGTCCAGCCGCAGCGCGCGAAGTCCACGCGCCCGTGCTCGTCGAATTCGACGCCTTCCGCCTCCAGCAACTCGCGCTGTCGTTTGCCCGTCGCGCCCTTGAGCGACACTTCACCGCGCGCGTTGATGACGCGCTGCCATGGCACATTCTGAGAAGCATTCATTGCCGCGCCGACCGTGCGCGAATCGGCCACGCCGCACATCGCGCCCAGTTGTCCATACGTCGTCACGCGTCCGTGCGGAATCCGCCGCACGAGCGCGTAGATGCGTTCACTATCGTCAGCCATCAATGGCTCCTCTCATTAGCAATTCTCATTTTGCGATACGCACACCAAAGCAGGCGACTGGAAGGCGCGCCTGAGAGGCTTGCAGCCGAGCGTCCACCTGCGTGGACGCCCGCAATGACAACCATTCGCCTCGTCCGCGCAGGCGGACGATCAGCCGAAGGCTCATTAGGTGCGATTTCAATCGCCTGCTTTTCTCATCGGATTGGTTTACAGCACGGCTCGATTGCGCCTACAATACTTCCACTGCCACTATGATACAGCAATGGATTTACAACGCCGTATCGGGCGACCTCAGTAGCCCGCACGAATCCCGCACCCGCTTGCATGGACGCGCACTCGCGCTGGCGCGTGCCGCTTGGCTGGCCATCGTCGCGCTGGCGGCGCTGTTGTTCGTCGTCGCCATTCCCGCGCGCGCGCAGTTTCTGTTCACAGCTTGTGAACTTGCGCTATGCATTCCGGGCCAACTGTCGGCGGACGGCGTGAGCGCGCTCCACCAGCTTGGCTTGTCGCGCGAATTTTACGCGACGTACCTATTGTTAGGCGAGACGGCGTTCCCGCTCATCTTTGCGGCGGTGGGCGCATTCATCTTCTGGCGCAAGGCCAACGATTGGATCGCACTGTTTGTGTCCGTCGCGCTGATCTTGCTCGGCACGACCATTGGCGCGAACTTCGACGCGCTCGCGCAGACGGATGCCGTGTGGCGTGCGCTCGTCGCCATCGTGCGCGCGTTTGGCATGGCGTCGCTGCTGTTGCTGTTTGTGTTTCCGAACGGACGACTCGCGCCGCATTGGACGCGCCCGCTCGTGCTGTTGCTGATGGCGATGGCTGCGCTCCTGCCGTTCTCGCCGTTTGCATATCCGAGCTTGCCGGCGCTGCTCGTCCTCGTCGCGTGGCTGATCGTCGGCGCGGCGGTCCAAGTCTATCGTTATCACTTCGTCTATACGCCCCTCGAGCAGCAGCAGACCAAGTGGGTCATCTTTGGATTCGCCGTCGCGATGATCGGCTTCATCGTCGCGTTCGTGCTGCCGCCTGTGCTCGCGCCCGAGCAGATCAGTCCGCCGAACGGCGCGGTGCATAGCGTGCTGGGTTTGTTTTACGTGATGGTTGCGATTCCGCTCGCCTTCGCGCCCGCGCTGTTGATTCCGCTCTCGCTCGCGTTCTCGATCATGCGCTATCGCTTGTGGGACATTGACCTCATCATCCGCCGCACGCTCATCTACAGTGCGCTCACGCTCGCGCTCGCGCTGGTGTATTTCGTCAGCGTGATCGTGTTGCAAGCGGCCGCACGCACGCTCACCAGCCAACAGCAGTCCGAGGCTGTGACAGTCGTCTCGACGCTCGGCATCGCCGCGCTGTTCGTGCCGCTGCGCAATCGCATTCAGCACGCAATTGACCGCCGCTTCTATCGCCGCAAGTACGACGCGGCCAAGACGCTGCAAGACTTCGCCGCCACCTTGCGGGACGAAGTGGACTTGCCGCGCTTGAGCGAGCGACTGCTCGACGTGGTGGACGCGACCATGCAGCCTGCGCACACCTCGCTGTGGCTGATGGATACTCAACAGCACCGTAACACGTTTCGTAACGAGTGACGGACGGCGTGATGCGATGCTTAGCTCGCCGACTGAGGTACACGAGCGAATGTTGCATGACAGAGAATGATTGGGGGCTAACGCGTGCAGTTGTTCAGTGATCGGCGTTTCTATCGGCGCAAGTATGACGCGGCCAAAACATTGGAAGCATTCAGCATTGCGATACGCGACGAAGGGGACTTGCAGCGGCTGCGCGCAGACTTGCTTGCTGTCGTGAACGAGACGATGCAACCCGCGCAAGTGAGTTTGTGGTTGAGAAGGACGGACGACCGAAGAGGGAGGACAGAAAGATGAGATCGAATTCCAACATTGCAAGCGACAATGACGACAAACGTCGCTTTGATCGCAGCAGTTGGACCGCGCTTGTGCGTTACGCGTGGTACGTGTGCGCGGTGCTGGCGGCGATTGTTCTGCTGGGCGCGCTGCCGAGCTATTACAGCCATTACGCCCAAGCCATACGCGCCGATCCGTACGGCTTGGGGCAGTTCAACCTGCCATTCCAAGTCCTGATTAGTTTGAGCAATCTTGCGAGCAGTTTCATCAGTTTCGCGCTTGCCGTATTGCTCTTTTGGCGCAAACCGAATGACCGCATGGCGCTGTTCGCTTCCTTTTTTTTCCTCATCACGGCGGTTATCTCGAGTTATTCGCTCGACTATTTTCTCACCGCGTATTTTGGCGCGCCGTCCACGTATGAGCTCTGGAGAGATCTGCAAACTCCCCTCTGGATTCTGATCTATGGTATCTTTCCCGATGGACGCTTTGTGCCGCGTTGGACGCGCTGGCTCCTTCTCGTTTCGATCCCCGCATCGTTTTCGATTCTTGCAGCCGGCGAATGGTTCGCGAATGCCCAAGTCGCGACTTATCCTCTATTTTTTCTGCTCATCTATTCTCAGGTGTATCGCTATCGCCGCGTGTCGAGTTATGCGGAACGCAAACAGACCAAGTGGGTGGTCTTTGGTTTTGTCGTGGGCCTGGCGCTTTCTTTGATCGCCTCGCTAATTTACAAAAAGCCCAGTCCCCCCCTGCTCAATATATTCCCCATCTCGCTCACAATCGCGATTCTGCGTTCGCACTTGTGGGACATTGACCTCATCATCCGCCGCACGCTCATCTACTCGGTGCTGACGGCGGCGCTCTCATTAACTTTTTCGGGTAGCACGTTTGTCCTTCAGCAGACGACTCGCTCATTCATCGGACAACAGCAGCCTGAAATCGTCACCGTCGTCTCGACCTTGCTGATTGCCGCGCTGTTTGTTCCATTGCGGCGACGGGTGGAGGCTGAGGTGGACAAGCGCTTCTACCGCCGCAAGTATGACGCAGCCAAAACATTGGAAGCATTCAGCATTGCGATACGCGACGAAGTGGACTTAGCGGCGCTGCGTGAGGACTTGCTCGCGGTCGTGAGCGAGACGATGCAGCCGACGCACGTGAGTGTGTGGCTCAGACCGACGACGGCCAGTGCCGCGCCATCTGCACATGGCAGGAGGCCACATGAGCACGCGTAAAGCGGCTTGGCTAACGTGGTGCCTTTGTGCAATGTCCTGGGCCCTGATTGCGCTGAGTATCCTGTTCCTCGCGCTGAACTGGTCTGCGCCACTGCCCGAGTCTTGGGGCTTCCGTGGCTTTATGGGCATTCTGGCGGCGATGTTCACCAATATGGGCACAGTAATTTCCTTTCGCCGACCGGAGCACCGCATCGGTTGGCTGTTCCTGTCAATTGGTCTGGTGGCCGCGTTGCAGTTCGCGGCGAGCGAGTACGGCATCTATGCTGGCCTCGTCCGGCCTGGTGCACTGCCGGCTGCCACGCTGATGGCGTGGGCCGCCTCTTGGGTATGGGTGTTGATGTTGGGCCTCTTCCTACTGATGTGCTTGCTGTTTCCGGACGGTCACTTGCCCTCGCCGCGCTGGCGTCTCGTCGTCGGGTTCGGCTGCACATGGGTTGCGGCTTATGCACTGGCGCTGATGCTTGCAGCGGGTCCGCTCACCGGCTTTGGTTTCATAAATAACCCCTTTGGCCTTCAGCAGACTGGCTTGTCGCTGGTACAGCTCAGGATATGGATATATCCGTCGGGCTTGCTGGTTATTTGTCTGTGCGTCGGCTCGTTATTCGTGCGCTTGCGACGGGCGACGGGCGAACAACGCCAGCAGCTCAAGTGGTTTGTGTACGTGGTCACCCTTGCGGGACTGGCGCTGATGTTCGCGAACACAAACCTCGTCCTCGCCGACAGCGACGTGAAGCCTTTCCAATACCTCGCCATTCTCGGTATCATGGCCGTGCCGCTAACCGTCGGTCTGTCTATCCTACGCTATCACCTGTTCGAGATTGACCGGGTGATCAACCGCACGATTGTCTATGGGGTGTTGAGCGTGGTGCTGGGAGCCATCTACGTCGGCAGCGTCGTGCTATTGCGCACGCTCTTCCGCGCGCTTACCGGCGAGCAGCCGGAGTTCGTGACGGTGCTTTCGACGCTGGTGATTGCAGCGCTATTCGTGCCGCTGCGACGGCGCATCCAGTCCGCTATTGACCAGCAGTTCAACCGCAAGCATTACAACGCGGCCAAAACTTTGGAAACGTTCAGCATAGCAATACGCGACGAGGTGGATATGGCGCGGTTGCGTGAGGACTTGCTCGCGGTCGTGAGCGAGACGATGCAGCCGACACAGGTGAGTTTGTGGCTAAAAACGTCTCACGCACGGGCGCCAAGCCGCGAAGGCACAAAGGACTCTTAATCCTTCGCGCCGTTGCGCCGCAGCGTCCCCTGCGGGCTTGCAATCGTGATTGGGCGCAGACGGAAATGTGACGGAGGGAATGTGACGGGTCTTATCGCCAGTCCTCAAGTTGAACGTCTTGAAACGCGGCGTAGTCGCGCACGTTCAGGGTGACCAGCGTGAGGTCATTCGTCTTTGCAATCGCAATGATTTGTCCATCCGCAAAGGATGGCGTCTTGCCCAGTCGCGTCAGGCGCGCTCGTTCGGCGGCGTGCCAGAGCGCCGCCGTTTCATCGTACGGCAGAATCGGTATCGAAGGCGCAACCACCTCGGTCATGTATTTTTCAATGGCTTTGCGCTTGGCTGAGGCTAACAGACGATAACAGCCGAACCACAACTCGTGCCACACGATACTGGCAGTTGCGATTTCATTTTGATGGCGTTGCAGCCGCTTGAGAATCTGCGCGTTCGGTGTGGGACGAAGCGGCTCGGAAATGATGTTGGTGTCCAACAAGTATTTCAGCGTCACCAGCCCACCTCACGGCCGGGTGAGCGATCGCGCAGCCCAGCAAAGACGCTTGGCTCGATCTGGAGTTGCGGTAGATTGACCGAATCGCGGAACGCCTGATACGCCGCCCAGAAACCGACCGACCGTGACTGCAAGCGCCGATACTCGCGCACAGACAGCAGCACGGCGACTGGCTCGCCGCGCCGCGTCAACTCGACGGACGGTCTGTGTTCGAGTTCATGCACGAGCGCAGCCAGATTGTGGCGCGCTTCGGCAATCGAAAATCGTTTTGGCATGGCAACCTCCAATGGCTATCTTGATGGCTATTTTATCTCTCCCGACTAGTGCTGTCAACTTAGGGTACATCCGTTTCAAAGCAGCCAAAGTATTGGCGGCGTTCAGCACGAGCGTGCGCGACGAAGTGGACTTGCAGCGGCTGCGCGCAGACTTGCTCGCTGTCGTGAACGAGACGATGCAGCCGACGCAAGTGAGTTTGTGGTTGAAGAAGACGAATGACAGCAGGCGCGCCATACAGGAGCGGCCATGATGAACACGCGCAGGGTTTATTGGCTGAGCTGGTCTATGTGGACGCTCTCCGCGGTGTTCAATGTGATAGCCCTAATTTTCCATACAGCCAGTGATCCCGGCACATGGGTGTCCAATATTTTTGGCGCACTGGTGCTCTTCGCATTTGCGACGACCGGAGCGCTCATCACCTCGCGCCGCCCGCAGAATCGCATCGGCTGGCTGCTGCTGCTTGGGTCGCTCATTTGGACCTTGGGCGCAGCCATGTTGGAGTACGGCGTTTACGCGCTGACCGAATCGCCGTACCCATTGCCTGCGAGTAATTGGATGGCGTGGTATGGCTTTGGCGTGCGCGGCTTTGCTTTTGGCCTGATCGCCATCTTTGTGCCGCTGCTGTTCCCGAATGGGGAGTTGCCGTCGCGCCGCTGGCGTTGGGCTGCATGGCTGGCGGTCTGCGTGCTGTTGTTGTTCAGCCTCTCGTCACTGCTCGGCTCTCAGTCGGGCGATCTGCGCCTGTCGCTTCTGCACAACCCGCTGGGGATCGAAGTGCCGGGCGAACTCGCCGCTCTGTTGGACACACTGAACCTCTCGCTGCTGCTCGCGGTCGTGGTGAGCGGCTGCGCAGCGTTTGCCAGATTCCGCCGCGCCAACGCAGAGGAGCGCCAGCAATTGAAATGGTTCGCCTATGCAGCGCTCTGGGCGATCATCATAGTGGTTGCACTCTTGATCGGGGTATTCGTCGAGGATCAGTACAGTACGACGTGGGTCATTGTAGGCACACTCCTTTTCAATCTGATGCTCGCAGGCTTTCCGATTGCGGTGGGCATCGCCGTGTTCAAATACCGCTTGTGGGACATTGACCTCATCATCCGCCGCACGCTCATCTACGCGGTGCTGACGGCGATGCTCGCGTTCGTGTATTTCGGCAGCGTCGTCTTGCTGCAACAACTCTTCCGCGCGCTGACGGGGCAGCAGCAATCCGAAATCGTCACGGTCGTCTCGACACTCGCCATCGCCGCGCTGTTTGTGCCGCTGCACCGCCGCGTGCAAGACACGATTGACCGCCGCTTCTTCCGCCGCAAGTACGACGCAGCGAAGGTGCTCGCGCAATTCGCGGCCACCGCACGCGACGAAGTGGATTTGCAGAAGTTGACGGAAGGATTGTTAGACGTGGTGGACGAGACGATGCAGCCGACGCAGGTGAGTCTGTGGCTCAAGAAGACGGATGACCGACGACGGACGACGATGGATGGCGGTCACTAGAGATAAGCACAGGAGACAGACATGCCACTTACCCTAAACCCGTTGGAGCATCTTGTATTTCTCAGCCTGAATCAAGCGCCCGGTCTGATACTCGATTTGCATGGGGGAACCGCCTCGCGCACCGTGCTGGCTGGGATTCGGTTGAACGTCTTTGAGACGCTGGCGGAGCAGCCCGCCACAGCCGAAGAACTGGCGAAGCGATTGAACCTTGATGCGCGCGGCACTGGCATTTTGCTGGGGACGTTGGCGGCTTTGGGTTATCTGAAGCAGCGCGGCGGGCAATTCAGACTCAGCGCGCTGGCGCGCAAATGGCTGACCGATGCGGGCAGCATCAACTTCGCGTCGTTCTACCAGTTTTGGGGCGCTATTCAAGAAGAGCTCTTTCCGACGTTGGAAGAATCCATCCGAACGGGCAAGCCGCTCCTCAACCTGTACGAATGGCTCGAAACCCGGCCCGAGGTCTCGCGCAATTTTCAGGAGGGACTGCTCGCCGTTGCGCGCTATTACAAAGATGGTGTGGCGAACAGCATCGCGCTGCCGTCGCACGCGCGCCGCTTGCTCGATCTGGGCGGCGGTCACGCCATGTACAGCATTGCCCTATGTCAGAAGCACCCGCAACTCTCCGCCGTCATCTTCGATGGGGCGCAGGCGCTGGCCGTGGGGCGCGAGTCTATTCGCGCCGCGCAGTTGGACGAACGAGTAACCGTTCAAGCGGGAGACTTTCTGACCGATCCGCTTGGCACAGGTTTTGATTTGGCTCTGCTCTTCAACATTTTGCATGGCTTTCGGGCGGAGCAGAACATTGCCCTGCTGCGCAAAGTGAGAAGCGCCCTCAACCCCGCTGGGCGGGTGGTCATCATGGATCAGATGGTGGGTAAGGGCGGGCTGCCCATCGCGGAAGTGATCACCCAAATCCTCGGCCTCAGCTTTTTTCATTTGGCCGGCGGACAGACATATACCTACGACGAGTTTCATCGCTGGCTGACGGCGGCCGGCTTCGGCAAAGTTCAACTCACGTATAGCATCAAGGCAGGTGGGCCGTTGATCATTGCCGAAAACCTTTAGGTCACTCCACAATCGTCACGGGCGTCTCGACGCTCGCCATCGCGGCGCTGTTCATCCCACTGCGGCAGCGCATCTAGAACACGATTGACCGCCGCTTCTTCCGCCGCAAGTACGACGCCGCAAAAGTGCTCGCGCAATTCGCAGCGACGGCGCGCGATGAAGTGGACTTGCAGAAGTTGACTGAACGCTTGCTCGACGTGGTGGACGAGACGATGCAGCCCGCGAGTGTGAGTTTGTGGCTGAGTAAGACGGAACGCGAGGTGAAGCAATGAGCCAACGAACGGTGGCTTGGCGGGCGTGGGCGTTGTTCATCGTGAGTGAGCGTATGAGATGATGAACGACGCGCAGCGGTTTCAACGCCTCGCGGGCGTAACAACGCTCCTTTCATTGTTGCCCGCGTTGGGCGCAGACTTATGCCTCGGCGCCGCGGCGAATTTTGACATTGCACGGATGGGCAGTCCCGGGGCGTTGCTGACGATTGGCGCGAACGGCGCGAATCTTTTTCGCTGGGGCATGGTGCTCGACGCGTTTGGCTACTATCTTTTGCTCGCGCCGCTCGCTTTATTTCTTTGGAGTTGGCTGAGAGTTACAAGCCCACTGTTCGTCACGCTCTACACCCTGTGTGGCTTGGGCTATATCCTGGTCGGCGCTACAGGCGCAATTATTCTCGCCGCGGTCGCGCCACCGCTCATGGTTCAATACGCGCAGGCGAGCGCCGCGCAGCGCGACACCTTGCAAATCGTTTTTAACAGTTTTCTCAACGCGGTGTATCTCGGTTTGTGGAATCCGCTCGAAGCCCTGCTCGGCGGAATTTGGTGGGTTGGCATTGGCGCGCGGATGCGGCGCGAGCGCCGCGCGCTCGGCATTGTCACCATGTTGCTCGGCCTCGGCGCGCTGCTCGATGCCTTCGGTCAGCTGATTGGTGTGGACGCGGTCTTTATGCTCGGCGTGATTTGGCTCGTGCTCTTTTTCTTTGTGTGGGTCGCTTGGTGCGGTATCGAATTGGGGCGACGACCGCTGGTGAGCGATGAGGTGCTGAAATGACTGTGCAAGTGGCGACGGCGCGCGACGAAGTGGACTTGCAGCGATTGACTGAAGGATTGTTGGACGTAGTAGACGAGACGATGCAGCCAACCCATGTGAGTTTGTGGCTGCGACCGACGGAACGTGAGGTGAAGCGATGAGTGCTCAAGCGGTGTCGCAGACGCGACTGTATGGCAGAATGCTAACGTTCGCGCGCATCGCGTGGTTCGTGATGCTCGCGCTCGGACTGATCCTTTACGTCCTCAGCATCCCGCCGCAGTTCTTCCAATGGGAGATGCTGTGCACCGAGCAGCAACTCGGATCGTGCCCCAATCTGCAACTCACGCCGCAGCAAGCACAGGAGTTGCAGCAACTCGGCTGGTCTCTGACCGCTTACGCCACCTACTTTACCGTGCTGGGGATTGTAGGCACGCTCGTGGCCCTGTCGCTCGCCGCGCTTATTTTCTGGCGCAAGTCGGACGACGCGATGGCGCTCTTCACGTCGCTCACGCTCGTCACCTTCAGCACCGGCGGCGGGCTCGAGGTGGTGCGCAGCGCGTACCCCGTGCTCGCTGTGCTCGCCTTCTTGTTCCAGACCGTGGGTCAGGGGAGTCTGGTGCTGTTTGTGTTTCTATTCCCTAGCGGCAGGTTCGTGCCGCGCTGGACACGCTGGCTCGCGCTGCTGGTTATTGCGCGCGAAGTGCTCGCCGTATTCGCGCGCAATGATTTCATTGATGCGCTGTTCTTTGTGGTCACACCGTTCGGGCTGCTGCTGCAAGCGTATCGTTATCGGCGCGTGTACAATCTCATCGAGCGTCAGCAGACCAAATGGGTCGTGTTTGGGTTCGCGCTCGGCATCGCTGGCTATAGCGGCGTGCTTCTGTCCTACATCGTTTATGTGTCGCAGGGCAATCAGCTCAGCGCACTCGGGCTGATACTGGCCGGCACCGCGCTGGAGCTATTCTTGCTGATGCTGCCGCTGTCCATCGGCATGGCGATCCTGCGCTCGCACCTGTGGGATATTGATGTCGTCATTCGCCGCACGCTCATTTATTCTATCCTTACCGCGTCGCTGGCATTCGTCTATTTC
The DNA here is from genome assembly GCA_038198935.1 of Anaerolineae bacterium. Classification (GTDB taxonomy): domain Bacteria; phylum Chloroflexota; class Anaerolineae; order JACRMK01; family JACRMK01; genus JBBPZQ01. The sequence goes on along the minus strand of JBBPZQ010000118.1, from coordinate 14,057 downwards.
GGCAGCGTGGTGTTACTACAACAACTCTTTCGCGCGCTGACAGGTCAGCAGCAATCCGAAATCGTCACGGTGATTTCCACGCTCGTGATCGCCGCGCTGTTTATTCCATTGCGTGCGCGCGTGCAGTCATTCATTGACCGCCGCTTCTTCCGCCGCAAGTACGATGCGGCGCAAGTGCTCGAGCAATTCGCAGCCACCGCGCGCGACGAAGTGGAACTCGATAAGTTGACTGAACGCTTGCTCGACGTGGTGGACGAGACGATGCAGCCGACTCACGTGCGCGTGTGGCTGAAGGCTTCCGACTCGCGCTCCACTCACACAAGGCTAAAACAATAGTACAATACAGGTTGTTATGATGGGTGTATCAAGCGCGGTGACTGACTCTGGACTATTCGGCACGGCGGCGGCGTGGACGTGGCATCGCTTGCTGCGCTGGGCGGCGTTGGGCGCGATCATCGTGCTGACCGCGATGGGCATCGTGCTGCGCGACCGCCTGCCGCTTGGCTTGGCCGTGCTCGCAGGTGTGGGCTTGGAACTGCTGCACTGGCGGCGCGGTTGGCTGGGTGTGCTCGCGCTCGGTGTGCTGTTCGCCGACACGCTGGTGTGGACGCTCAGCGCGACCATCGTCAACGCGCTGCACGGCGAAGAAGTCGCGCGCCTGTTGATTCCGGCCTCACTGTCGGCGATCTCAGGCGTCGGCGTCATCGCGGCGTTTGTGATCCTCGTCCTGCGCCGCGATTGGGACACGGGCGGGCGCATCATTCGTGTCGTGATCTTGTCGGCGCTGTTATTCTTTCTGGTGGTCGTGGCGATTGGCGCGGCCAATGCAGGCAATCTATCACAAACATCGTCAAGCGCAACTGCACTCACCGTGCGTACAGAAAACCTCGCGTTCTCGACGAGCGAGCTGAGCGCGCCGAGCGGCCAAGTGATGTTGAACATTGACAACCACGACGTGTGGTGGCACACTTTCACGATTGACGCGCTGCATGTGGATGTGCAGATTCCGAGCAGCGGCATACGGCAAGTCATGTTCAACGCGGCAGCCGGCACGTACACCTTCTATTGCGCGATACCCGGACATGCCGCTCTCGGAATGAAAGGGATCTTAACGCTGCGTTAGATGGCGCACTGCCGTCACGCCGAGGAAAAGCTTAGGTTTGGATGCGACTGATCTGATTGTCATTGGCGGTGGACCCGCAGGCGTGACCGCCGCGCTGCGTGCGAGCGAACTAGGTGCGCGCATGGCGGAGTGGGAGAGACGGGACTAGGGTTGGATTGATGGTGGGCTAGTTGACAAGCTGGGATTTACAAATCCGCCATCCAACCAACGAACTTACTAACCGACTGATTGAAGTCAATCACAATGATGAAAGACTCTCGCAATTGGTGGCAAGTCTTGCTGCGGCGCGGCTCGCGTGAGCCACAGTCTGCCGCCGTCGCGCCGACGCTCAACGCGCTAAGCGTGGTCGAGCCGATGGTGGAAATGATCGAGAGCGATCCGCTGCTCCTATATTTTCAGCATAGCCCCGGCGCGTTGGACATCGAAACATTGCAGCTCGATTCGCCCGCGCTGCGGCAGCTGCGCGCGAGCGGCGTGAAGTTGGTCGTGCCGCTGATGAGTCAAGGCGAGTTGATCGGCTTGCTGAATTTGGGTCCGCGCTTGAGCGAGCAAGATTATTCGAGCGACGACCGTGCGCTGCTCAACACGCTCGCCACGCAGGCGTCGCCGGCTGTGCGCGTGGCGCAGTTGGTGCAGCAGCAGCAAGTGGAGACGCAGCAACGCGAGCGCTTGGAGCAGGAGCTGCGCGTGGCGCGCCTCATTCAACAGACGCTGCTGCCAAAAGCGCTGCCGTCGCTCGACGGTTGGAACGTGAATGCGTTCTATCAACCCGCGCGCGCCGTCGGCGGCGACTTTTATGATTTCATTGATCTGCCCGACGGGCGCATCGCATTTGTGATCGGCGACGTGACGGACAAGGGCGTGCCCGCCGCGCTGGTGATGGCCACTATCCGCGCGATCCTGCGCACATCCGCACAGCGACTCATCACGCCGAGCGCCGTGCTAGAGCAAGCGAACGACTTGCTGCACCCGGACATTCCGCCGAAAATGTTTGTAACGTGTTTGTACGCGGTGCTTGAGCCCGCGACGGGTCGCTTGCTGTTCGCTAACGCGGGCCACGACGTGCCCTATCGCCGCACCGACGGCGGCGTGCTGGAGTTGCGCGCGCGTGGGATGCCGCTCGGCTTGATGCCCGGCATGAGTTACGAAGAAAAAGAAATCACGATGGGGTCCGGGGAAAGCATTTTGTTTTACAGCGATGGACTGGTCGAAGCGCACGACACCGAACGCCAGATGTTCGGCTTCCCGCGCTTGCAGGCACTGATGCAGCAGTGGGACGAGCGCACGGACTTGATCGCTTACATGCGCGATCAACTGGAAAGCTTCACCGGAGTCGGCTGGGAACAAGAGGACGACGTGACCTTAATGACGCTGGAGCGCGTGTGCGACGTCGCGCAGGAGGAGAGCATGCACGCGAACGGAACGTGGCGCACGATCAAGACATTTTCCGTGCCGAGCCAAACGGGCAACGAGCGTGCGGTGATGGAGAACGTCGCGGAAGCGCTGGCGTCATTCAACTTGCCACAAGCGCGCATGGAGCGGCTCAAGACCGCAGTGGCGGAAGCGACGATGAACGCGATTGAGCACGGCAATCAGAATCGCGCCGAATTGCCGGTGGATGTCGCGGTGCTCGCATCGGATCATCAATTGGCGGTGCGCATCACCGATCAAGGCGGACATACGCCCATCGCCGCGAAGGAAGAGCCGAACCTCGAAGCGAAACTGGAGGGCTTGCAGTCGCCGCGCGGCTGGGGCTTGTTCCTGATCAAAAATCTCGTAGACGAGTTGCGCGTGGGCGGCGACGAGCAGCATCACGTCGTCGAATTGCTCGTCAACTTGGAGGAAGGGCAATCATGAGCAAACCATTCAGCGTGAGCGTGCGTCACTTCGATCACACGCCCGTCATTGATCTGCACGGCGAGATCAACTCACTCGCCGACGACGACTTGAACGAAGCATACGTACGCGCCGTGCAAGCCGACCCGTCGGTGGTAATGTTGAACTTCAGCGACGTGGACTATATCAACAGCAAGGGCATCGCACTGATCGTCGGCTTGCTGGCGCAGGCGCGCAAGAAGGGCCGCAAGCTGATCACCTACGGACTCAGCCCGCACTACGTCGAAATTTTCAACATCACGCGCCTGAGCGACTTCATGCACAATTTTGAAAATGAGCAAGAGGCGTTGGGTGCTGCGACTGTAGAGGTGAAGGCGTAGCGTCAATGCGAGTAGCATCATGAGCCTGTCGAAGGGTGCGGCGTGATCCACCGCAGGCATGGTTCAATGGCGTTCGATCAATGCCGTGCCGCCCACCACGCTTTTCGTCAACATCGAATCAATTCCTGTGAGGAGCTACACATGACCCAAGCGAAACTCAAGACCGCTGTGCGCAACATTGGCGACGACGTTACCGTGATAGACATTCAAGGCGACATCAATGCTACCACCGACGGCGTGCTGACGGAGGCGTTCGCACAAGCGAGCAACGGCGCGCGCGCGATTATCATGAACTTCAGCGGACTCAAATACATGAACAGTTCGGGCATCGGGCTGCTGGTCACGTTGCTCATCCGCGCCAACCGCCAGAAGCAGAAGTTGTTGTCGTATGGATTGAGCGATCACTACAAACAGATTTTTGAATTGACGCGGCTCAACGAGGCGATCGGCATTTATAACGGCGAGAGCGAAGCGGCAGCCGCTGCCGCGAGCAAATGACCGCCGACGAGTGGCGAGATAGACTCGACTCTGGGAGCACACCATGTCAGACACAAACGACGAAAAACAAAAACAGCGCGAGGGGCGATGGGCACCGTCTGTCGAGCATCTGAATGTAGGCGAGCTGCCGCGCGGCGCACGCGGCTTGAATGTGCAAGGGCGGCATGTGAGCGGCGCGCTGCAGGGCTTCGGGCAGATGTGGCAGAAGACCTATCGCGTGCGCTTGCCCGCTGTGGGCATGTCCGCCGTCGAGGCGATGCAAATCTGGAAGGCGGAGTTTCCCAATTTTCAGCCGCCTGCTACTCGCTTCTATCCGCCGATGAGTGGCATCGAGCCGGGCCAAATCATCTTCATCAATTTGATGCTGCCGGTCTTCTTTGGACTGAACATGATTCCCGTCGAGAGCGGCGTGATGGTCTTGTATGCCGACGACGAATCGTTCTCGGTGATGACGCCCGAAGGCTTTCCCGTTTCGGGATGGAATACGTTTAGCATTTTCGAGGAAGATGGCTGCCTCGTCGCGCAGGTGCAGTCCATGGATCGCGCTGCTGATCCGATTTACGAACTCGGCACGCTCCTGATGGGCGGCGCGCGCCGCCAAGAAGAGAACTGGACGCACGTGTTGACGAAACTTGCCGAGCGTCTCAACGTGACGGGCCAGACCGTCGAAATGAAAAAGGAGTGCGTTGACCCGCGCTGGCAATGGCGACATGCCATGAACGTCTGGCAAAACGCGAGCGTGCGCACCGTGCTGTATATCATGGCAGCGCCATTACGCTGGGCGCGCAATGCGACGCGACGAAGCAAGGCGTGAGCGTATGCGTGGTGCGTGCGCCGTAACGCGTGATGCGTAATGCGGAACGTACGCATCACGCATTCAGCACGTCCTTGACATGACACCATCACACTCCGCCTACGACGCCGTCATCGTCGGCGCGGGACCCAACGGGCTCGCGGCGGCGATTGAACTCGCGCGCGCGGGCCACTCGACGCTCATCCTCGAAGCGCAAGACACGATTGGCGGCGGCTGTCGCTCGGCAGAACTGACGCTGCCCGGCTTCATGCACGACGTGTGTTCGGCGATTCATCCGCTCGCCGTCGCCTCGCCGTTTTTCCGTACGCTGCCGCTCGATCAGCACGGCCTCGAATGGATTCAGCCGCCCGCCGCACTCGCGCATCCGTTTGACGACGGCACGGCTGCCGTCGTCTATCGCTCCATCAAAGCGACCGGCGAAACGCTCGGCGTGGATGCGAAGGCATATCACCATCTTATGCAGCCGCTCGTGGACGACTACGAGAAGCTGATGCACGAACTGCTTGCGCCGCTGCACGTGCCGCGCTATCCGATTGCATTCGCGCGCTCGGCGCTGCTCGCAATTCGCTCGGCGCGCAGTCTGGCCGAGACGACGTTCGCCGGCGAGCGTGCGCGCGCACTGTTCGCGGGCATGTCGGCGCACTCGATGATGCGTTTGGAGCAGCCGCTCAGCGCGGCATTTGGCATGATGCTCGGCATCCTCGCGCACGGCGTCGGCTGGCCCATCCCGCGCGGCGGCTCGCAGAAAATTACGGACGCCCTAGCACAATACTTGCGCTCGCTCGGCGGCGAGATTCGCACCAACACACTCGTGAGCACGCTGAGCGATTTGCCAGCCGCGCGCGCGACGCTGTTCGATCTGACGCCGAAGTCACTGCGTGCGATTGCCGGCGAGCGATTGCCGCGCTGGTATCGCAACTCACTCGCACGTTATCATTATGGACCGGGTGTGTTCAAGATGGACTTCGCGCTCGACGGACCCGTTCCATGGGAAGCGCCCGAGTGTTTGCGTGCCGGTACCGTGCACGTCGGCGGCACGCTTGCCGAAATTTCCGCGAGTGAGCGCGCCGTGTGGGATGGGCAGCCGCCGGAACGACCGTACGTGCTGCTCGCGCAGCAGAGTTTGTTCGACTGCACGCGCGCGCCCAACGGCAAGCATACCGTCTGGGCGTACTGCCACGTGCCGCACGGTTCGACGTTTGACATGAGCGAGCGCATCGAAAAACAAATTGAACGCTTCGCGCCCGGCTTCCGTGAGCGCATTCTCGCGCGCAGCACGCGCAATGCCGTCGAGATGGAACAGCACAACCCCAACTACGTCGGCGGCGACATCAATGGCGGCGTGCAGGATTTTGGCCAACTGTTCACGCGCCCCGCACTGCAATTTCCCCCCTACGCGCTGCCGAGTAAAGGTCTGTACATTTGCTCCTCCGCCACGCCGCCCGGCGGCGGCGTGCACGGCATGTGTGGCTACTTCGCCGCCCGCACGGCGTTGGCGCAATCTTTTTAAGATTGCCGCGCTGAGTAACGAACACTTTCAAGTTTCATTAAGGCGTAGCAGCCTGAGCCTGTCGAAGGAGGCGGGTGATTCGAGGCACGCATGGTTCGACGGCGCTTCATCAATGCCGCTCACCATGCTGGTCTGTGTTACAAAATTTTTGATTTACTGGTTTGCGCTCGGCACATTCGCGTCGTGGTTCGCTGCATCGCGTGCGATGCGCCGCGCGTTGACAATGCAAGTGCCTCTTGTTACCATGCACCACCTCCTCCCTGGTGAAGACCGATCGGCGCACACTGCACCGCATGGTCGCCGACGAGGACGTCCACGCTGCCTTCGCCCAGCGACTGTGCATTGCTTGAGGTCGCAAAACAATAGACGATCAACCTGATTGAGAAACTGCGGCAGCGTGGTATTGTTGTTCTTCGTCTGTGCTACGAACGGATTGGCTTGCGCGCCGCCATCATTCACGGCTGTATTCCACAACTGCACGCCCGCCTGCGCGATGAGATCAATCAATGTGCCGGCCAGTAAGATGATGAAAAGCGGTGAGGTGTGCCGCCTATGCACCTCCGCTCAACGCAGCAAACGACCACTGCTCAGCACGACCGTCGCCCGCTCAGCGGCGAAGTTGCGCCAGAATTCTCGTTCGGCCGAGGCGCGTCACGGATTTACGGATGCTGTGGTGCATTTCAGTTTAGATGTGAGGGGGACCCCGCAGCGCAGGTTCGACGTGCCCCAAACTGAAATGCGCTCATTCGCGCTGTAGGCGATGCGAAGTCGCTCACATCAACCGCAGCCGCGCAATCAGCACGGGAGGGATTTCGGGGAAGTGCGACCAGCCGAAGTCAATCGGCGGATCATTCGACGCATCAAAGGTCGGCTCCTCCAGCGCGTCCACGACGAACCCTGCGCGGAAGCACGGCGCAAATAGCTCGCTCAGCGTGCGCATGAAATACCAATGCGGCTGCGACTGGCCGCGAATGCCCAAGCCGCGCACCGGCTCGAAGGTTTTGTATTGGCGGATCTTCACGCCGCGCGTCACGACAATATTGCCGTCGCGATCTTCTTCTTCAAAAAACTTCGTGACATCGTGGCCGTTGAAACAGGGGTGCATGATCGAAAACACAAAGCGCCCGCTCCGTTTCAACAATTGCGCGAGCGCACGCATCAATGGGTCGAGGGCGGGCATGTCCATCATGCCTTGCAAGCACACGACTGCATCGAACTGGCGCACGCCGAGCGCGAGCAACTGTACGTCGTCAGGTTGCGTCCACGACGCGATACTCGATTCGATCACGATGCTCCGTCGTGCGTGCGTGCGCCAGTTCGATGAACTTCTCGCTGAAGTCAGTCGCCGTCACTTGTGCGCCGAGCGCTGCTATTCGCCGAGCGAACAAGCCGTTGCCGCACGCAACTTCAAGCACATGCTCGTGCGGCTGCAAGTTCAGCAATCGTTCGACGTTGGGACCGATCAGGCTGCGCTGAAAACTGCCGCCTTCGCCCATGTAGGCGCTCCAGAACTCGGCGTTGGCGTTCCACGCTTCGCGTGACATTTGGTTGTATCGTTCGATGTCGTCACTCATCGCACACTCCTAATGTGAGAAGACCTCGCGGGTCTCCAAGACCCGCGAGGTCTTTCCAATTGATCGCGCCTCGCGTTCTGGCGAGGCGCACTGATTGATCTGCACGGCTGAAAGTCACGTCGCGCTGTTCGGCGTGACGATGAGTACCTCGCCGACTGCGCCGTGCCGATCGCTCACAAACTGCGCGATGTCCACGCGGCGCGGCTGGCTGGTGCCGATCAGCGCGCACGCCGCTTCTACCTCGCTCGGAATGTGGAGCGCGCTGGCGATCTCGTTACGCTGTCCGATGGGCACGATACCGAGCGCGGTCTGCGAGTTGTTGAGTTGTCGCGCGACGCGCTCGACGGTGTTGTCGCCCGCCGCAACGATCAGCAGCTCTTCTTCACCCTCGACCGCTTCGCGCGCGACTTCTTCGACGAACGCATCCGACAATTTCAAATCCACTTCGACGATAATGCCGTGCGCGCGCAGAAACCTGACGATCTCTTTCAACGGCTTCGTGCCATGTGCGTCGGCATTGAAGATGAGGCGCGCGCGACGGTCGTTGTCGCTCTCAGTATCGGGTTGTGGTGCGAAATCCATCGGCTGATAGACGCGGCGTGTCAGGCTGCCAATCTCGGCTTCGAGCATGCGCAACTCGCGCGTGCGCGCGTGCCACTGGGCGCGCGCCTGCATTACTTTGTCCAACAGCCGCGCGTGTGCGGCTTGCGTCTTGCGCAATTGTTTCAGCGCGCGGCGGCGCTGCTGCTTCTTGTCGGCGTTCATGGCTCACCTGTCACAGACGATAGCACAACGGCGAGGCACGCGTCAACCTACGATTGCTGCGTTCAGCAATTCTCATTTTGACGGACGGTTTGCACTCGGCTGACCGCGCGGCGAGGAGGCCGCCCCGCTACGGTACGACGCCCCGTGAACGGGGCTTGCATTCAGCCCGTTTCAACGGGCGGCGGGCGTTGCGCCAAATTGAGAATTGCTGGTCGTCAGGCGACAGCATTGACTCGTTCAATGTCACACCAAGACAGCGGGCGTTGGACAACGGTGCATTTCAGATTAGGAGCGGAGGTTTGGCATAATAGCGAGCACCTTCGATGAGCAGACGTGCATTGAGACGCAACCCTGCCGATCTGAAATGGAGCTGCTGAGCCGGGCCGAACCGTTGATTGATGAACTGCTGGATTGGGACGAGCAGACGCGCCCACCGAACGTGACCCAAAGCGAAGCCATCCTTCTGAAATCACGTAAGCAACTGGGCGAGCACATGGCGCTGACTGTGAGCGACAACCAAGACGCGCAGCGACCGGCAGCGCTGTACGCTGCCCGAGTTGCCATTGTGACGTACACGCCAAGGATATGAAAGCCAACACGGGCGAGAGCCGCAGCGGAACGTGGCCGATGCAGCGCAGTGATTAGGACTGCCCGACCTGTCGCACAGGTCTTTCCCCCCTGCATAGACAACTCGAATTGTGGAAACAACATTGGAGCGAACAAATCGCCAAACACGCGGTCGGGTTGAGCGGGTTGGTCGAATTTGCGCAAGCTGAAGACATGCTCAACCGCATCGGACAGAGCGGCCTGTCGGATAGACGTGCCTGGCGACGCACCGCCGACTTTGCGCGCTGAGCCCTCACCCCGCGCTTCGCGCACCCCTCTCCCAAATTGGAGCGGGGACGGGGGTGAGGGCGAGCATGACATCTCTTGTCCAATTTCAGTTGACATGCACACCATCTTCGACTTTTCCTGCACCTCTTGACAGCTGCCCTGTATTGTGATATATTTCACAATGGCGGTGCGTGTAAGCAGGTCAGAGCTGCGCACTGAAACGCGCGGAGGTGCGCGATGAGCGAAACCGAAATGATCATGATCCTGCTCGGATTCATTCTCGGCATGTTGACGACGATGTGGTTCTTGCGACCGCGTATGGCACACTAGCGGCTGAGGAGGCACGATGGACGAACAACCGCGCAAGAAGCGACCCGCTCAGAGTTGGGAGAATTACATCGAAGAGCAAATCCACGAGGCGATGGAGCGCGGCGACTTCGACAACCTGAAGGGCAAGGGCAAGCCGCAAGACTTCAGCGCACATCACGGCGACCCGTCATTAGAGATGGCGCAAAAACTGGTGCGCGACGCGGGCTTCGTACCGTCGTGGCTGGAACAGGAGCGCGAGATCGAGCGCGAGCAGAAGGACGCAATAGACTCTATCGTGCGCTCGTGGCGCTGGCGCGAAGCGGTGCGCGGCGACCACATCGAAGACCCGCGCTGGATTGACGTCGAGTGGCGCAAGGCGCGCGAGTTGTTCGAGAAGCGCATCGCCGCGCTCAACCAAAAAATCCTCACGTTCAACCTGCAACTGCCGCAGCCGCTTCTGCACAAACAGCGGCCACGACTGAAACTTGAAACCGAGTTCGAAAAGTTGGGCATCGAGAATGTTTGAGCGCAACGCACAGCAATTCTCCTCCTTCCCAAGCAACAGCCCGTCTCGTCACTGAGGCGGGCTGTTCTCATTCGTGCAATCTCGCCATCTCCCCGTCGTATTCACAACTCCCCCAACACCACGTACGCGATATTAGTCGCGTGCGAGTTGATGCGCTTGAGATCGTTAAGCGCGTCTAGGTGAATCGAAGAAGTCTCGATGCTTTCGGGCATGCCCGCGTGCAAGCGCGCGATGTGCGCTTGCCGCAACTCGCGCTCGATCTGATTGATGCGCGTCTTGTGACGCAGCACCTTCTCCGCCAACTCGCTGTTTTGCGCGGCGAACGCGGCGACGGCGAGCGTGAAATTCTCGTTCACCTTCTCGAACAAATCCTGAATCTCTTTCTTGCCGTTGTGCGAGAAGGTCAGCTTGCCCTCGACCTTTTTCTGCGCGAGCGGCATCAGGCTCTTGCTGATGATGTCGCCGATGTGCTCCAGATCGCTGATCATGTAGATCAATCCGACCTCTTGCTTCGACAACTCCGGCGAGATGTTGTGCTCGGAGAGATTGGTCAGAAAATTCTTGATCGCCGTTTCCAGCAAGTCCACCTGATCGTCACGGCGAATGACATCTTCGAGCAGTTCTTCGTTGTTCTGGCCCAACGCCGTTGCCGAGTCGCGAATCATGCCCTGCACGATGTCCGCCATGTGCAGCGCCTCGCGCGTCGCTTGGCCAATGGCGAGCGCGGGTGTGTCGAGCACGCGTTCGTCCAGATACTTGGGCGCGAACGCTTCCGCCGTGCCGCTCGAGTCGGGCACGATTTTGCGGATGAGCCACGCGAACGGGCGCGCCAGCGGAAACACGACCAACGTGAGCGCGAGGTTGAATAGCGTGTGCGCGTTGGCGATTTGTCGTGGCACATCGGGCGCAGTCCGCGCAACAAGCGCCGCAAACGGCTCGATCAATGGGAAGAAGATCAGCACGCCGACGACTTTGAACAGCGCATGTGCCACGGCGACGCGCTGCGCCTCGCGGGTCACGCCGAGCGACGAGAACAACGCTGCCGCGCTCGTGCCGATGTTCGCGCCGAAGATGATGGGCAGCGCGAGCGTGAGCGGCACCAGTCCCTGCGTGGCGAACGTGAGCGCGAGACCGATCGTGCCCGCGCTCGATTGAATCAGCACGGTCAGGATGAGCGCGAGCACCATTGCTAGAAACGGATTGCTGCTCAAGCCGAGCAGCATCTGCTCGACGAGCGGCTCGTGCTTGAGCGGCGCAGTCGCATCCGCGATGAGTTTAATGGACAGAAAGATGAAGCCGAAGCCGAGCAGCACTTGGCCAATGTAGTTGTATTGTTTGCGGCGTGTGCCGATCAACAGCGGCACGCCGACGGCGACAAGCAGCAGCGCGTACTGCGTGATGTTGAACGCGATCAACTGCACCGTGATCGTCGTGCCGATGTCGGCGCCCAGAATAACGCCGATGGTCTGCTCCAAACTCATGAAGCCTGCACTCACGAAGCCGACGAGCATCACAGTCGTCGCGGACGACGATTGCAGGAACGCGGTCACCACCGCGCCGACAAGCACTGCCATCCAGCGGCGGCTCGTGAGGCGGCTCAGCCAACTGCGCAAGCGCGTGCCGGCCGCGTGCTGCAAGCCGTCGCTGGCTGTGCGCATGCCGTATAGCAGCAGTGACGTGCCGCCGATCATGTTGAAGAGCAACTGATTGATGTCCATGAGTTAATGAACGGTGATGGGAGAGTAGTGAGCAGTAAGCAATGCTGAGTGCGGGTATAATAACTCGCAATCGTATAGCGTGCAATGCGAACTCAAAGACCTGACAGGTTTTGGCCGTGAGGATTGAATAATGCAAATGCGGAACACGCGATTGACGCGGCGACTGTTCTTGAAAGCGAGTGGCGCGCTTGCGGCCAGCATGGTACTAGCACAGGTGAGTGCGCCAGCATATGGTACGCCGCTGGCCGATCCGTACAGTGGAGTCGTGCCCATGACGTTTCCGCTGCGGCGCGGACTATATTGGATGTGGAACAACTGGCACGTGCCGCGCGTCGGCGACATTTTGCCGTTCAATCATCGCATCCGCGCGTGGCTGCGCGCACACGACGGCGTGGATATTTTTGCGTTGCGGGGCACGGCGCTATATGCGTGCACGGCAGGCGTGGTGATTGACGTGCCGCGTCCGCGCAACATCTACGGCAACACGGTGTGGATTGAGAACGCGAGCGGCTATCGCTTTTTATATTGTCACTTGGATCGCGTGTTCGTGAACGTGGGGCATAGCGTGACGATGAATACCATTGTCGGCACGGTGGGCAACACGGGCAACGCGACGAAGACCCCTTCACACCTGCACTTTGAGATTCACTATCCTGCGGGGCAGACGTACACGTGCAAGTATTGCGCGCCCGCTAAAGGTGTGAGCGCGCTCAATCCGTATCCGAGCCTGCTCAACGCGACGCCGCGCGTGGCGAGCACTCAATCATCTAACGTGCGCTCGCATCCGTCGTGAGCAGGTCGCGCACCATCGCGTGCACGCCGCGCACTTGATTCACGATTTGCGTCACGCGCAAATCCACGATTATACTCGCAAGCGCAAACGCCTCCGCGCGTGATACGTGATACTTCTGCTCGATCACGTCCAGCGCACCGTTTAACGCTTCGTCCGTTGCTTGGTTCAAGTCCGCGTCGAAACCCATCACCAACAGACCTGCCGGCGTGAGTGCTCGCGGCGTCTTCAACTTTAAATCATCTCGCACGCGGAAAGTGAGTTCGACGAGTTGCATCGGACATTCAATCGCCGTGCCGCACACCTCGCCGTCGCCCTGCGCGGCGTGACCGTCGCCGACGCTGAACAGCGCGCCCTCGACTTCAATCGGCAACCAGAGCGTGCTGCCACTCACCAATTCTTTGCAATCCATATTGCCGCCCACGCGACGCGGCGGAATCGTCGAATGGATGCCATCGGCGGCGGGCGCGTTGCCCATCACGCCCATGAACGGCGCGACGGCAATGGTGTGCCCAAGTTGATTCGTCGCCGTCCGTGTCTCGCCATCAATCTCCCATTCGAGACGGGTCGGCTCGGCGACGCCGACGCGCTCCAATCCCAATCGCGGATTGATGCCAGTCCAACCCGTGCGTCCACTAAGCAATTCGCCAATCTGAATTTCCAGCGTCATGCCGGGCTTGGCGCCCTCGACGAAAATGGGCCCACAAATCGCATGACCGCTGTCCAATTGCGGATCGCGCTCGAAGTCCGGCTGCCAGTGTCCCAACGTCGGATGATGTTTCCAGCTCGCGTCGAGCGTCGCGAACCGCACTGTGTCGCCGTCGGCGATGCGCAGCACGGGCGCAACGTCATTGCTGAAATGGCCATGCAAGGTGGAACGGTTGAGTGGCAAAGTGTGAATGGACATACGAATATCTTGTGAACCGCAGAGGCGCAGAGAGCGCAGAGAGCGCAGAGAATGATTTGTTCTCCGCGTCCTCTGCGCCTCTGCGGTTAAATTAACTTAGGGTGTCAGCCGATTGGGTCCGCGATACAAGTACGTCACCTCGCGCACGTTGCTGCGGTTGAGCAGCAGCATCAACATGCGCGACATGCCGAAGCCGAAGCCGCCGTGCGGTGGGCAGCCGTAGCGGAAGAAGTCGAGATAGAACTGCACAGGCTCGACGTGCATCCCCTTCGCCTGCACGTTCTTCACCAACTCGTCGTAGCGGTGCTCGCGCTGGGCGCCCGAGGTGACCTCTAAGCCCATTGGTCACAAGTTAGGGGTTGCTTGAATATGTCAACTCCGGAGCGGCGCGTGTTTTTGGTTTGCGTTTGCGTTTGACGATGCCCAACCAATCGGCGTTGACCGCCAAATACTGCACGACATGGCTGGCTTCG
>JBBPZQ010000117.1:0-2442 GCA_038198935.1 Anaerolineae bacterium | reverse complement strand
CAGCCAGAAGTGGACGATGCCCATTCGTGACTGGCACCGCGCCTTGCAGCAATTCGCCATTGTGTTCGAAGGCAGAGTCTCGTTACCCTAACCAGCACGCACTGACTCAAGACCATTTACACAAATTACTTGACACCGTCTATGCTGAAATCTATAGCGCATACGAACACCTCGAAGCGCTAGAGGAGTTCATTCCGTGGCACAAAGAAGAGCGAAAAATGGCATCGCAGGCTACCCATACCTCTTTTATAGCAGCTTTACTCACCACGACTACTATGACCGTAGATGGTTATACCCATTCTGGAATATTTGGCTGGCCGACGACATTCTCAATTCGAACTATTAGAGAAGCTGCCAGATTTATTTATGTCTTTACACAACTTGGCTATTCACTTCTGACAATGCCGCCAGAGAAATTGAAGCGAGAAGCTTTATGGCAAACAAGAGAGGATAATGAGCGTGACCGTCAAATCCTATATGGAGTAGGCATACTTATGGTATTAATGCTGGAACACTGGAACGATGATGAAAAGGAGAGTCCTTGGAATGATGAGGAGAAGAGTCTAGAAGACGAAAGTTTTGACGAGCCAATTGGCTGATATGTATTTGGTCATGATAATTCAACCAAGATACTCATGACGCGTCTTCAAATGGGCAAATTGTACACACGATGAAGGATACCATTCTCGCCGTCGTCAGCCTGTGGGCGGAGGATGTATCGAAGGCAGCACACTTCTATCGTGACGTGCTCGGTTTGAGGCTGATGCCGCATCACGGCGAGTGTGCCGTGTTCGATCTGGGCGGCACGTACTTGATGATTTTGCGAGGCAAGCCGCAGCCCGCGCAGGATATGCAGCCTGCGCGCTTTCCGCTGGTCGCGTTTCGCGTGCCGAACCTCGACGCGGCGATTGAGCAGTTGCACGCGCACGCCATCGCCACGCCGTGGGGTATCGAGTCGGGTGCTGGCAATCGCTGGGTGATGTTCCACGACCCCGCAGGCAACCTACTCGAATTCGTCGAGTTCGCCTAAAGCCATAGCCCATTCACTTCTCGCCGCCGCCACGAGCACCTTGTCAATCTTGTTGCCGTCCATGTCCACCACCTCGAAGCGCAAGCCGTTCCACTCGAAGCATTCTGCCGCCGACGGAATCTTGCCGAGCGTACGCATCACAAATCCCGCCAGTGTCTGATACGTGCCACTGTCTTCGTCGGGCATATTGTCGCTGAGTTTGAACAAGTCTTTGAACTCGACGATGGGCAGCATCCCATCCAACAGCCACGAGCCGTTCTCGCGCTGCACCGCCATCGGCTCGCTCAGCGTGCCCGCCTGTGGAATGTCGCCGACGATGGCGGATAAAATGTTGCTGACGGTGAACACTCCACTCAGTCCGCCGTACTCGTCAATTACCAGCGCCATGTGCGCGCCCGTCTTCTTAAATTCTTCGAGCACCGCCATCACGGGCATACTCTCCGGCACGTACAGCGGTTCGCGCATGACCGCTTTCAAGTCGAACGGCTCACCGCTCATGCGCTGCACGAGCAAATCTTTCGCACGCACCATGCCGAGCATCTGGTCGGGTGTATCCTCGCAGACTGGATAGCGCGACAGCCCGCTCTCGCCGATCTTGCGCTGCACCACCTCGTACGCATCGCCGACGCTCAGCCAGATGACTTCGGTGCGCGCCGTCATCAACATGCTGACGCGCATATCGTTCAGGCGGAACACGCGCTTCACCATGTCTTGCTCGCTCGCCTCGAACACGCCGACCTGCGCGCCTTCGTCCATCATCTGCTTGATTTCGGCCTCACTGACGGAGGGCTCGTCGGACGGCTTGACCCGCAACAACCACAACACAAACTCCACCGACGCGCTCAACACTTTCACCAACGGGCCCGCGAGCAATGACAGATAGTGCATCGGCTTCGCCATAGCCGAGGCGACGCGCTCCGGTGCATTGAGTGCGAGCCGCTTTGGCACCAATTCGCCAATCACCAATGAGAGATACGTCGTCATCAGCACGACGATGCTCAACGCAATTGGCTCGCTGTACGGCGCGAGCGCAGGAACGCGCGCGAAAGTTTCCGATAAATCTTTGGCGAGGGTCGTGCCGCCGAACGCGCCGGACAGAATGCCGATCAGTGTGATGGCGATTTGAATGGTCGAGAGGAAGCGGTTCGGCTCGTTCGCCAGCGCGAGCGCGGTGCGCGCGCCGGGCTTGCGCGCTTCGATCATACCTTGCAGCCGCGCGCGGCGCGACGAAACGACTGCCGTCTCGCTCATCGAGAAGACGCCGTTGAGCAGAATTATTCCCTTTAGCTAAAGTTGCTTTACAATAGTGGCATGACATGGAAACCAACGAAACTCACACGCGCACAAATGGAAGAACGACGCTTGGCAGGCGGTCGCCTCCTGAAACGGCGTAAACTTTCCAAAGCCCGCAT
>JBBPZQ010000116.1:0-54015 GCA_038198935.1 Anaerolineae bacterium | reverse complement strand
TCTGCGGTAACACCCAGGTCTCCAACACTTCTGTGCTATGATTCATCCTGACCTCCCGCGGTGGACTGTGTTTTGCCAGACATCAGTTTAAGCGCGAGAGGTCTTTCTTGCTACCTGTCAATAGACTTTTGAATCACCCTAGAGGACACAATGGCTTGGCAAGCAGATTACGCACACTCGCATTTGCAATTCTCGGTGCGCCACATGGGCATCACTTGGGTGCGCGGGCAATTCAAGAAGTTCACGGTCGAAGGTGATTTCAATGAGGCAGAACCTGAAAAGTCAACGCTGGAAGTGAAGATTGACGCGGCGAGCCTCGACACGAAGATGGAGACGCGCGACGCGCACTTGAAGTCGCCCGATTTTCTCGACGTGGAAAAATATCCAACCATCACGTTCAAGGGCAAGCGCGGCGAGGTTCACGACTCGCATCACGGACATCTGATCGGCAATTTGACGGTCAAAGGGGTCACGCGCGAAGTGACGCTCGAAGTCGAGCACACGGGCGTGGCGAAGACGCCGTGGAACACAATGGCGGCAGGCTTCACCGCTCAGGCGAAGATCAACCGCAAAGAGTGGGGTTTGAACTGGAACAAGGCACTGGAGACGGGCGGCTGGCTCGTCGGCGACGAGATCAAGATTGACATCGAGCTCCAGTTCAGCAAAGCGCCGGAGCAGGCAGCCGCCGCACCAGCCCCCGCGAGCAAAGTTGCAGTGGCAGCGTAAGTTTAGCGCGCACACAAACACAACGACCGCATCCAATTGATGCGGTCGTTTGTCTTTTTTTGAAGATGGGCGCGGGAGGGCTCGAACCTCCGACCTCACGCATGTGAAGCGTGCGCTCTAACCAACTGAGACTACGCGCCCATGTAGTGATTATGATACTCAACCATCGTCAGGTGTCAAATAGCCCCCCTTGTGATGGGGGCGCTTGCCTCTGCCACGATTCAGCGAACCGAATGTCTCAGTGAGGCTGTGACAGTTCGGGCAGAGTAAGCGCAAGTTTTCTGGTCAGCAATTTGCCACGTCGCCATCAATGTGATCAATCGTCAGTGGAACTTTGCCCGTCAACAAATGACGTGTCGACCATCCACACTCGGAGCATTTGTCGCCATAGGTTTCGCGCATCCAGCGGCGCACGTTATCTGACACGGCGTAGAAATTTCCTTTGCGACCCGTCTCCAATCCGGCCAACCACCGCTCGATGTACGCACGATACGCATACTCGCCCTGACAATGGTTGCCGCAAAATTTATCCACTACACGCTTGACTGGTTTGCCACAAGCCGGACAGTTTGCGCGCGGCTTTTTTGGGTTGGGCATGAGCGCAGTATAGCAGAGTGCCCCTGCGCAACGGATTGGGTTCGGATTGAACGTGACTCCATCCGCGTTAACAGTTCGTGTTTCGTCTTCCATGGGCCGTTGTCGTGTGTTATAATCCTGTTTAGAACATCAGTTCGCATGGCCACGGAGGCGCAGGATGGACGTGCTGCAAAAATTGGAATTGCTCGGCGACGACACACGCTTCGAGGTGGATTCAGCAGCGCAGGCGGGGTGCGGCGATTTTGTAGATGCCAAGAAGACGAACGCGCTGGAGCGTTCCATCAGCACGCTCGTGCGCGGCGACGGCAAGCGCATCCCCGTGTTGAAGACGCTGCTCTCGTCGTACTGCGCGCGCAACTGCTTCTATTGTCCATGGCGGCGCGGACGTGACCTGCCGCGCGTGCAGTTCACGCCCGACGAACTGGCGAAGGCGTTCATGCAGATGCACGCCAAGCGATTGGTGGACGGCCTGTTCCTCTCGTCGGGCATTCATGGCCGCAGTGCGTGGACGATGGAGCGCCTGATCGCCGTCGGCGAATTGCTGCGCAATCACTATCAGTTCACGGGCTACATGCACATCAAGTTCATGCCCGGCTCGGATCGGGCCAGCGTCGCGGAACTGATGAAATATGCCGACCGTGTTTCGATCAACCTCGAAGCGCCGAACGCCAATCGCTTGCAGAAACTCGCGCCCGAAAAAGACCTATTTGCCGAAATTTTGCCGGCGCTGTATTGGGCGCACGAGATTAATCAAGAGCGACAAGCGCACGGACTGAAGCCGCGCAGCACCGTCACGCAGTTCGTCGTCGGCGCGACCGGCGAGAGCGACCACGAGATTATCACGACGACGGACAAGTTGATGCGCGAGGTGAATCTCAGCCGCCCTTACTTCTCTGCGTTTCATCCGGTGCCGAATACGCCGCTTGACGGCCTGCCGCCTGAAGACCCACAGCGCGAGCATCGGCTCTATCAAGTGGACTTCCTCTTGCGGCAATATCAATTTGCGATGAGCGACATTGTGTTCGATGCGTACGGCAATTTGCCGCGCAACGCCGACCCCAAAATGTTGTACGCGCAGCATCACCCCGAACTTTTCCCGCTTGAAATCAATCGCGCCACACGCGAGCAGTTGCTGCGTGTGCCCGGTATCGGGCCCCGCTCTGCTGCGCGCATCGTGCAGATGCGCCGTCGAGGTGTGCTGCGCGACTTGCGCGACCTCGAACGGATGAGCCTCGTCACGCGCCGCGCCGCGCCGTTCATTCTGCTGAACGGGCGACAGCCAACACAACAATTGCACCTTTTCTGAACGGCTGAGACTTCACCGCAGATCGCGCTGAGAACAATGCGGATCATCGCTGCGGTGAAAATTGAAATCGCAACTTGCCGCTCGCAAATCGCCGCGACCTTTGCCAAATCACATCAATTCATTTATCATTGCAACCAATGAAGAATGCAACGCGCCTGCGCGCACTGAT
This sequence comes from Anaerolineae bacterium, assembly GCA_038198935.1. Taxonomy (GTDB): domain Bacteria; phylum Chloroflexota; class Anaerolineae; order JACRMK01; family JACRMK01; genus JBBPZQ01. The sequence goes on along the minus strand of JBBPZQ010000116.1, from coordinate 51,217 downwards.
CACAGGCGCGGCAGGATTCGCGGGCACGCATCTGGCGGAGATGCTGCTCGCAGACGGCGACCTCGAAGTTTGGGGCACGTATCACCGCAGCGCAGTTCCAGCGCTTCCCTCACTCGACGGCTTGCAGACAATTCAATGTGACACGAACGATTCTGAGCGCGTGCGCCACGTGCTAGCCGACCTTCGTCCCAATTGGATTTTTCATCTGGCAGGGCAATCGGATGTGGGCGGCTCGTGGGACAGCGCGTGGCAGACAATTGAACTGAACGTGCGGGGTCAGCTGAACATTTTGCAGGCGATGGCGCAGTTGGAGTTGCACGCGCGGGTGCTGGTGGTCGGCTCCAACAATGAGTATGGGATCGTCCGCCCAGAAGATTTGCCGCTCGACGAAGACACACCACTGCGACCCGACACGCCGTATGGCGTCAGCAAAGTGGCACAAGACATGCTCGGCTTGCAATTTTTTCTCAGTCATGGTGTGCGGGCGGTGCGCGTGCGCTGCTTCAATTTCATTGGGCCGCGACAGAGCGATCATTTTGTGACGGCGGCGTTCGCCAAGCAGATTGCCGAGATCGAAGCCGGGCAGGCAGAGCCGCTCATGCGCGTCGGCAATCTTTCGTCCGAGCGCGACTTCACCGATGTGCGCGACATGGCGCGCGCGCAGCGACTCGCGTTGGAACGCTGCGCGGACGGCGACGTGTACAATATCGGCTCCGGTCGCTCGGTGACGATTCAACACTTGCTCGACATTCTGCTGGCGGACGCGCGTTGTCCGATTCGCATCGTCCAAGACCCTGCACGCATAAGACCGTCCGACGTGCCGCGCTCCGTCGCCGACATCGGCAAGTTCCAGCGCGCGAGTGGCTGGCAGCCGCGCATCTCGCTGGAGCAATCGCTGCACGATATTCTCGATTATTGGAGAGAAAGGGTTCGCCGCTTACCAGTGGCGAGTGACGAGTGGCGTGCATCGCACGTGGCGACTTGATCGCCTCATCACGGGTCACATCTCAACAGCATGAGTAAATGCGCATTGGTCACCGGCATCACGGGGCAGGATGGTTCTTATCTTGCCGAAATGTTGCTCGCCAAAAATTATACCGTCGTCGGCATGGTGCGCCGCACCAGCATCATCAACCTCGACCGCGTCGAGCACATTCAGGATAAGCTCACGCTCATTCAAGGCGACCTGCTCGACGAAGCATCCTTGATCGGCGTGCTGCAGGAGTTCCAGCCGGACGAAGTTTACAATCTCGCGGCTATGTCGTTCGTGCCGACCTCGTGGCAGCAGCCGGTCCTGACGGGCGACACGACAGGGCTAGGCGTAACGCGCCTGTTGGATGCGATCCGCATCGTCAATCCGAAGATGCGCTTTTATCAGGCGTCGTCGTCTGAGATGTTCGGCAAGGTGCAGGAAGTGCCGCAGCGCGAGACGACGCCCTTTTATCCGCGCAGCCCGTATGGCGTCGCCAAAGTGTATGCACATTGGATCACCGTGAACTATCGCGAGTCGTATAACCTACACGCCACGTCGGGCATCCTGTTCAATCATGGCTCGCCACGCCGCGGACTCGAATTCGTCGAGCGCAAGATTTCACACGGCGTCGCTTCGATCAAACTCGGCAAACTGGACAAGCTGCATCTCGGCAATCTCGACGCGCAGCGCGATCTTGGCTTTGCGGGCGATTACGTTCAGGCGATGTGGCTGATGGTGCAGCAAGACTCGCCAGACGATTTCGTGATTGCGACGGGCGACACGCATTCGATCCGCGAGATGTGTCAGGTCGCGTTCGACGCGGTGGGTCTGGACTGGGAGCGCTACGTCGTCAGCGACCCGCGCTTCTATCGTCCGGCTGAAGTGGACTTGCTCGTCGGCAACGCGGACAAAGCGGGACGCTGCCTCGGTTGGGAGCCGAGCGTTTCATTTAAGGAACTCATGCGCATGATGGTCGAATCCGATCTGAAGGCGTTGCAGTCTGGCAAGCGCTTCCCCGACGTGACCGAGATGACGAGATTGAAGAGGTAAGTCAAAGTGGGCGAGCAGTACACGCGCGAGATGTTCGCGGAAAAGTTAGACGCAAACGGTGACCCGAAGTTGAACGCCGCTGCCGACTTCGCCGCGCGTCTGCTCAACGGGCCCCTCGGCGGGCGCATCGAGCGTATTATGTTGTTCGGCAGTGTGGCGGTTGGCGACGCGAGGCGCAACAGCGACATAGATCTGATGGTCTTTGCCGACGGAGCACATGACGTATTGGTGGACGCGGTGTGGGATGCTGCCGCACAGACTGAAGACGACGAGGACACTGTGCCGCTCGTCTATGATCTCGAAGCGATGCGCTGCCCATCATCGCTGTTTGTCTATGACATCCTGAAATACGGACGCGAGATTTTTGCGCGCGGCGGTGCGCCCGATCTCAGTATGATTGACGAGGCCATCATGCAGCGCAAAAGTCTCGACAAAATTCAGCAAAAGGCGGAGAGCCACCTCAGCGAGGCGCAGTTCGCGTTCGCGCACGACAAATATGCGATGGCGCTCGTCATGGCATACACCGCAGCGGAACTGATTGTGCGCGCGCTCTTGCTGCTGAAAAATAAGCGGATGCCTTCAGGCCACAAGAAAGTGATTGAACAGTTCGGTCTCCAGTTCGTGCAGACGGGCGAAGCGCCGCCTTTGTGGGGACGATTGCTGAACAAGAACTTCGACCTGCGTCAAATGGCTTTGTACGACGAGGACACTGCCGTCACGCCCGAAGAAGCAGAATCCGTGACTTCCCTCACACGCAATCTACTCGATCTATTGAAGCGCAAACTCGAGGAAACGCAGCATGACGACGCAGATTAAATTCGGCACCGACGGCTGGCGTGGCGTGATAGCCGACGACTACACGTTCGACAACGTGCGCCGCTGCGCGCAGGGCTTCGCCAACTACATGCTCTCGCTCGGCAAGCAGCACGATTCGATTGTGGTCGGCCACGACAAGCGCTTCGCGTCGGAATATTTCGCCGCCGCGTGCGCCGAGGTGCTTGCAGGCAATGGCTTGCATGTCTGGCTGACCGATGGCGCGACGCCGACGCCCATCGTGTCGTACTCCGTCGTCGCGAAGCAGGCAGCGGGCGCGATCAACATCACTGCCTCGCACAACCCGCCGACCGACAATGGCTTCAAGGTGCGCGACGCACGCGGTGGCGCGATTGATCCCGACGGGCTGAAACAGATTGAAAGCATGATTCCTGCCGATGCGTCCGGCATCAAGCGCATGGCATACGACAAGGCGGAGTCGCAAAGTCTCGTCAAGAAGTTCGATCCTGCGCCGGCGTACATCGAGCACCTGCACGACCTGATTGACCTTGAGCCATTGAAGCAAGCCGGACTGAAATTTGTTGCCGATCCGATGTGGGGCAACGGCGCAGGCTGGTTCCCGCGCTTGCTCGACGGAGGCAAGACGCAGATCGTCGAGATTCACAACGTCCGCAATCCAATCTTCCCGGAGATGAAACGCCCCGAACCGATTCAGCCGAACGTGGATGTGGGTCTTGCCAAAACCACAGAGGTCGGCGCGGATGTGGACATCATCACGGACGGCGACGCGGATCGTCTGGGCGTCGGCGACGAGCACGGCAACTTTATTGATCAACTGCGCGTGTACGGTCTGCTCGCGTTGTACATGCTCGAAGTGCGCGGCGAGCGCGGCGCGATTGTGAAAACACTCAGCACGACTTCGATGCTCGACAAGTTGGGCAAACTTTATAACGTGCCCGTGCACACGACGGGCGTTGGCTTCAAGTACGTCGCACCAAAGATGATCGAGACGAACGCCATGATCGGCGGCGAGGAGTCGGGCGGCTATGCGTTCCGCAAGCACGTGCCCGAGCGCGACGGCATCCTCGCGGGGCTGTTCATTCTCGACATGATGGTGCGTCTTGAGAAAAAGCCGAGTGAATTGGTCGAGTTCCTGTTCAGCAAAGTCGGCCCACACTACTACGACCGCGTGGACACGACGTTCCCGCAAGAGCAGCGCGCGCAAATTCAGCAGCGCATTGCCGACGCGCACCCGCAGGACATCGCGGGCTTGAAGGTCGAGCAGCTTGACACGAACGACGGCTACAAGTTCATGCTCGAAGATCAGGATTGGCTGCTCATCCGCTTCAGCGGCACCGAGCCGATCATGCGCTTCTACACCGAGACGACGAAGCACGACAAAGTGCAGCCGATCTTGCAGGCGGGAATTGAGATGGCGGGGTTGAAGTCCTGAGCAATGAGTGCTGAGTCCTGAGTTAAATTTATTCAGCACTCAGCACTCAGGACTCAGCACTACTCATGCTGATTGATTCGCACTGCCACCTGCATGACGATGCATTCGCGCATGACGTCGGCGCTGTGATCGGACGTGCGCGCGAGGCGGGTGTCGGGCGCGTCGTCACCATTGGTACGAGCATCGCAGAGAGTCGCGCGGCAATTGCGCTGGCCGAACAGTTTGACGAGGTATTCGCAACTGTCGGCATCGCGCCGCACGATGAACATCAATTCACCGACGAGACATTAGTGCAGCTGCGCGAGTTAGCACAGCATCCAAAGGTCGTCGCGCTCGGCGAGTTCGGTTTGGATTATCACTACAACACTTGGCAGCGCGATGAGCAGATTAGAATTTTCGAGCAGCAGTTGCAGTTGGCGAGCGAGCTGAACAAGCCAGTGGTCATTCACAACCGCGATGCTGACGACGATACACTTTGCGTTTTGCGTGATTTCACTCAGCACTCAGCACTCAACACTCGGCAATCGCTCGGCGTCATGCACTGCTTCTCGAGTACGCTCGACATGGCGCAGCGCTGTGTAGAACTCGGCTTTTTGATTTCGCTTGCGAGTCCTATCACCTATCCGAAGCCGCGCGCACTACCCGACGTGGCTAAGACATTATCGCTGGACAGTTTGCTGATCGAAACCGATGCGCCGTTACTCGCGCCGCAATCCCAGCGAGGCAAGCGCAATGAACCATCCCTCGTGCGTGAGGTTGCGCTTAAGATCGCCGAGTTGCGCGGCGAAAGTTTCGAAACGATTGCGGACGCGACCACACGCAATGCAGAACGACTATTCTGGCGTAATCACCTTGCCCCATGAATCTCGGAATTCTTGAACCGCTGCGTGCCGACCTGCAGCAAGTCGAGCACAAGATGCGCGGCGCGCTCGAAGTGCATCACCCGACGCTTGCCGAGTTGCTGACTTACGTGATTGATCACGGCGGCAAGCGGCTGCGCCCTGCGCTCGTCATCATGGCGAGCCGATTTTATCCAGTCGAAGACTTCGATAAGGTTGTAGCGGGCGCAGCAGCAGTGGAGTTGCTGCACACCGCGTCGCTCGTGCACGATGACATTGTGGACAATGCACTGCTGCGGCGCGGCAGCCCGACGCTCAACACGCATTGGGGTGGCGGCACGACGGTGCTCATCGGCGACTATTTGCTGGCGCGCTCGGCGTGGCTGGCCACACACACGGACAACAAGCGGCTTATCGAAAAATTTTCCGATACGCTCGTCGTAATCGTCGAAGGCGAACTGCGTGAGGTCTTCAAAGACTCGTCCATCTTCAGCCGCGACGATTACAATCGCCGCATCTTCGCGAAGACCGCGTCGCTGTTTGCCGTCTCGACGGAAGCAGGCGGCATGCTCAGCGCAGCACCTGACGACCACGTGCAAGTCCTGCGCGATTACGGCTACAACCTCGGCATGGCGTTTCAGATCGTGGACGACGTGCTCGACTTCAGCGGCAAAGAAGGCGTGGTGGGCAAAACGGTGGGCAACGACTTGCGCCAGAACGTCATCACGCTGCCGCTGATTTATTGGCACGAAGCGCATCCATCGGACGAGCGCGTCGAGCACATCCTGAATCAAGCGGACGAGCGCGAGCAGCTCATCGGCGCCATCGTTCGCGAAGTGAGCCAATCGGATGCGATTGAGCAATCGCTCGCCGAAGCGCAGCAATACATCGCGACTGCCAAAGACTTGCTCGACCAACTCCCGCCGAACGACGTGAAGCCCCTCATGCGCGACCTCGCCGATTTTGTGATTCAGCGTAAGGCGTGATAGTTGGATGGTTGGTGGTTGGTGGCAAGCTCATCGCCAACGGACAAACAACCCAGCCAACTAACAATGCACTCCGATCTCTCCGTCGTCATCGTCAATTGGAACGTGCGCGAGTTGTTGCGTGCGTGCGTGCGCTCCGTCGAGCGCGCATATAGCGACCTCACGTGCGAAATTATCGTCGTGGACAACGCCTCGTCGGATGGCAGCGTCGAGATGCTGCGCACTGACTTCCCGTCCGTGCACGTGATCGCGTGCGAGCGCAACGTCGGATTCAGCGCGGGCAACAATCTGGGCATCGCGGCAGCACGCGGCGAGTTCTTGCTGTTCATTAATCCTGACACGGAGATCGTCGGCGACGCTCTCGATGCGCTGCTTCAATGCGCACGCGCTCACCCTGACGTGGGTGCCGTCGCGCCACAGTTGATATTCCCCGACGGTTGCGTGCAGCCGACGCGCTATCGCTTTCCAACGCTGGCGAGTGCAATTCTTGATGGCACCATTCTCGAACAGTGGTTTCCACGCAACCGCGCGCTGCGTCGTTATCATCTCGCCGACGTGAGCGAGAACATCACGCAGGATGTGGACTGGGTGATGGGTGCGTGCTTGATGCTGCGGCGTGAAGTCATCGCGCAGGTCGGCGGCTTCGACGAGCAGTTCTTCATGTACTCTGAAGAAACCGATCTGTGCAAGCGCATCAAAGACGCGGGCTGGCGTGTCGTCTATCTGCCCGCCGCGAAAGTAATTCACCATCACAGCGCCAGCAGCGATCAAGTTGTGGCACTACGACACATGCGCTTTCAGAGTTCGCGCGTGCGCTACTTCCGCAAGCATCACGGCTGGCTCGCCGCGAACATCTTGCGCGTGTTCATCCTGGTCTCGTATGAACTACTGACGCTCGAAGAATTTGCCAAGTGGCTCGTCGGGCAAAAGCGCGCGATGCGACGCGAACGCATCGCGGCATATTGGCAAGTGCTGAGATCGGGCCTGCGATGAGAGTTGCGCTCATCAGCGGTGAATTCCCGCCGATGCAGGGCGGCGTCGGCGACTACACGCGCGAGCTGGCGCGCGAGTTCGCGCGGCGTGGAATTGAGGTGAGTGTGATTACACAGCATGAGCGCGCCTCACCCCAACCCTCTCCCGGTCGTGGCGAGGGCGAAGTGCGTACAGCCCTCTCCACTTTAGGGAGAGGGGACGGGAGTGAGGGCAAATCATTCTCTTCACTCCATCGCATCGCCTTCCATGCCTTCCGCAGCCTTTTACAAATTGATCGCCTCACGCGCGACTGCGACATCGTCCATATCCAGTATCAGGCGGCAGCGTACGGCATGACGCCCCCCATTCATTTTCTGCCACGCTACTTGCGCTGGCGCAATCCCACGCGCAACGTGTGCGTCACGTTCCACGATCTCAAAGTCCCATATCTGTTTCCAAAAGCAGGATCGCTGCGCTGGCGTGCGATCACATTCCTCGCGTGCTCGTGCCACGCCGTCGTCGTCACCAACCCAGAAGATTTGCGACGACTTACGGAAGATCGAATACGGACGACCGATGCCAACGTCCATCATTCGTCTGCCGTCTGCCGTCTCATCCCGATCGGCAGCAACATTTCTCCATCCGCACTCGCGCAAGTTGATCGCGCTGCCACGCGTGCGTCGCTCGGCGTTGCGACTGACGAAATCCTGTTGTGCTACTTCGGCTTCTTAAATGCGAGCAAAGGCGGCGAAACACTCGTGCGCGTTTTGGCGAATGTGATTCGCGCGGGCTATAATGCGCGCCTGTTGATGCTCGGCGGCGAAATCGGCGCGAGCGACCCGACCAACATCGCATACGCACAGAAAGTGAAATCGCTGATGCACGAGTTGGGCGTGAGTGAGCGCGTGCTCTGGGCAGGTTATCGTCCGCCCGTTGAAGTGTCGGCGTTGTGGCGCGCGAGCGACATCGCGCTGCTGCCCTATGCCGACGGCGCATCGCTGCGGCGCGGCACACTGATGGCGGCGCTCGCCCATAGTTTGCCGATAGTTTCGACCACGCCGCGCGTGAGCATCGAGCAATTGCGCGATGGCGACAATATCCTGCTCGCCTCGCCCGCCGATGCCGGCGCGCTCGCGGCGAACGTGATCGCGCTCATCCAGTCGCCGGCGTTACGCGCGAAACTCTCACACGGCGCGGCACAGTTAGCGCAAACATTCACGTGGCAGCGCATCGCAGATCAGCATTTGGACTTGTATCGTTTGCTCGCGCTATAGACGATTACTATTCTTTCGCCCCAGCCTTCCGCATCGCGTCAATCTACCGCTCCCACGTTAAGGTTGTCCTTCAGCATTCGCTGCGCTCGACTTTATGCTCCAGAACCGCTCAGGGGCCAGATGAACATCTTGCAACCGCTGCGATTCCTACCTTCCCCCGCGCGGCTGTTATGCGCGCTCGGGCTAGTGTACCTTGCAGTCGCACTTACGTACAGTTTGAACACACCGCTGTTCGAGGGCGCTGACGAACCCGCACACTTCGAGTACATTCTGAACATTGCGCACGGTCAAGGCCTGCCTATGTTTCACATAGACTTGCCGCGCCGCGTAAACTACGAAGCGCACCAGCCGCCGCTCTATTACGCGGTGGGCGCACTCGCAATCGGCTGGATAAACACGGACGACTACGGGTCGTTGGCGCACCAGAATCCGCACGCGACCTACGATCCGCTTGAGCTCACCAACCGCAATCTGTTCGTACACACACGCCGCGAAGGGTTCCCATACGAAGGTGCAGTACTCGCCGTGCATGTGGCGCGGCTGCTGAGTCTGCTGTGTGGATTGGGCACGCTGATCGCTACGTTCGGCTTCGCGCGCGTGCTGTTTCCATCGCGTTCTTATTTGTGGATCGGTTCGGCTGCGTTCGTCGGGTTTCTCCCGCAGTTCACGTTCCTCAGTGGCACGGTCACGAACGATACCATGCTCACGTTCGTATGCGCGCTCGCATTGTGGCAGCTGGCGCGCGTGGTCGTACAGTTGCGCTCGCTTACGACGCGCGGCGTACTCGTGCAGTTCTGGTTGCTCGGCGTGCTTGTTGGGTTGGGCCCGCTCGCGAAAGAAAGTGCATTGGTACTGCTGCCGTTTTCGATCCTCGTCTTGGCTGTGAGCGCATGGGTCAGCCAATCGCCCAGCGTGCGACAGGCGAACGCGCACGGCATCGTGCTCGTGCTGCTCATGTTCCTTGTGCTGGCGAGTTGGTGGTATGTACTGCGTCACGAGCAACTGGGCTTCTGGCTCGGCAGTTCGGATTCGGCTGGCCCGCCGAGTGGAGAAGTATTATCACTGCAAGGGCTGCTGGATCAATGGACCGAGGTCGAGATTTCGTTTTGGGGTTTGTTCGGCTGGAACACAGTGCCACTGCCTCAGATCGTTTACGATGGACTGCATGGGTTCGCATTGATCGCGGTGCTGGGTGCCGTGATGGGATTTTTCCGTCGCAGTACGACCGTGTGGGAACGCGCGTGGTTAGCCGCACTCGCGGTATTTGCGCTTGTCGTGCTCGTGGCTTTTTTGCGTTGGATGAGCAGCACGCAGCAGGCGCATGGCCGCTTGCTCTTCGCCGCGTTGCCAGCCTTCGCCCTGATTTGCTGTTGGGGTCTTGTGCAGTGGTTGCCGCGCCGAGCACACGTGAGCCTTACCGCCGTGTTTGTGATAGCGTGGGTTGCACTGTCCGCATGGTGCGGGTCTAACTTGCTCGTCGCCGCATTCCCGCGTCCACAATGGTTGTCAGCCGACAGCGTACCCCACACAACGCTATTCGCGCCGGTGCGCTTCGGCGAGGAGTTGCAATTGGGCGCGCTCGAATTGCCGATGCGCGCGCTTCATGCGAACGAGACGTTCGCGGCGGTGCTGTACTGGCAATCCTTGAAACCCTCACTCGACAAAGATTACACGATCACGCTGCAACTCTTTGCGCCCGACGGACGACGCCTTGCTCAAGTGGACACCTTTCCGGTGCGCGGCATGTATCCGACGAGCCAATGGCTTGGGGGGCAGTGGCTGCGTGACGATTACCCGCTGACGATTGCAACCGATGCGCCAGCGGGCACCGCGACGCTGATCGTCGGCGTGTACGATCACACGACAAGCAAGGCGCTGCAAGTCGTGCAGTCGGACGGACGGCGCGTCGGGCGCGCCACCATTGGGCAATTGGAGATTCGTTGATGGCGCGATTTCGAGCCTACGTGTTTTTGCCAGTATAATCCGCGCGGTAACTACTCAGCCTCCCGCAGGTTTTTCGGTGCATTGCAGGCAATTATCTATGGGCTTGAGCGGCTGGTTGTCGCGAGCGCCCCATTTATCAACCTGCGGGAGGGTGCCGGAGTAGTAACTCCGCGCGATTGATGCAGAGTATTTTAAATGATGAACCGTCTATTCGATCTCGCCAAACTGCTCGTCAGCCTCGCGCTGCTCGCGTTTGTGTTGTCGCGCGTCGGCTTACAGGAGACGTTACGCCAGTTGCGCACTGCAGACTTCAGTTTGCTCTTGCTGGCGCTCGCACTGTTCGTGCTCGGCGTGCCGCTGCGCGCGTATCGCTGGCGTGCGCTGCTCGCCGACCGCCAGCTGCCCGTGCCCATCGGCGTGCTCACGCAACTGTACTTCATCGGTCAGTTCTTCAACACGTTCCTGCCGTCGGGGTTCGGCGGCGACGTGGTGCGCGTGATCGAGTTGGCGCGCTACGGCGTGAGCAAAGCCGAATCACTCAGCACGGTCTTCTTAGATCGCATGAGCGGGCTGATGGCGTTCTTCCTGATGACGCTGGTCGCACTGCCGTTTGCATTTGGCCTGATTCCGTCCAGCGTCATTCTGATTCTGATCGCGCTCGGCGGCGCGGGCATGGTCGGCACGTGGCTGATGTTCGAGCGGCGCTTCACGACGCCGCTGATGAACAAACTGTTTACGCGCGTGAGTTTTCCATTCAAACCAAAAGTCATGCGCCTCTACGACTCGATGCGCGCCAACTCGCCGCGCGCGACGGGCGAAGCGATGGCGATTGGCTTCCTCTTCAACGTGCTGCTGATTGCGGTCAACTTCCTCGTGGCGCGCGCGCTCGGTCAGAACATCCCGCTCGGCTACTTCTTCCTGTTCGTGCCGATCATCTCGACGCTGCTGCTCTTGCCCATCTCGCTGAACGGACTCGGCGTGCGCGAGGGTGCGTATGTCTTGTTGTTCGCCAGCGCTGGCGTGAGCAGCGCGACGGCGGCTTCGATATCGCTCGCGTTCTGGGCGATCACCGTCAGCACGGGTTTGATCGGCGGCGGGCTGTACGTGCTGCAAGGCGCGCGCGGCGCGCTGCTCGTAAAGCATGAGAGATAAGGGTAGAAGAACTCTCCCTCACCACAGTCCCCTCTGCCGCAAGGCGAGGGGTGTTGTTCCCGCTCCCTGCGGGAGAGGGCTAGGCTGAGGCAGAGCTGATGAAGTATGTCTGAACTCGCTTCTCGACTCATGCGCCGCTTGATAGATGGACGCACGCACGCCGACCACGATACACACTCCAGCATAGTTGCGCAGCACACACCGAAACTCTCGGTCGTGATTCCGCTCTACAACGAAGTCGAGAACATCGCGCAACTGCAAACGCAATTGAGCGATGTGCTGATTGCGCTGGCTACTCCATACGAAATCATTGTCGTGGACGACGGAAGCAAGGACGGCAGCTTCGAGAAATTGCGTGCGTGGCACGACGGCGATCCGCATTTGAAAGTGATTCGCTTCCGACGCAACTTTGGACAGACCGCCGGGTTCGCGGCTGGCTTCGACCTCGCGCGCGGCGATGTGGTCGTCACGCTCGACGCCGATTTGCAGAACGACCCGCACGACATCGGCAAGTTGCTGGCGAAAATCGCCGAAGGCTATGACGTGGTGAGCGGCTGGCGCATCAATCGGCAAGACCCATTCGTCACGCGGCGCTTGCCTTCGATGATCGCCAACACGATCATCTCCAACGTGACGGGCGTGCACCTGCACGACTACGGCTGCTCGCTCAAAGCATATCGGCGCGAAGTGGTGAAAGGCATTCGCTTGTACGGTGAGTTGCATCGCTTCATTCCGGCGGTCGCGTCATGGATGGGCGTCGCCGTCGCAGAAGTGCCCGTCAATCATCGCGCGCGCAAGTTCGGCAAATCCAAGTACGGCATCTCGCGCACCCTGCGTGTGGTGCTCGATCTGATGACGGTACGATTCCTGCTCAGCTATTCGACGCGTCCGCTGCAAATTTTCGGGCTGCTCGGCTTTGGCGCGTTCGGCATCGGAACGGTCCTCGGTCTGTATCTCAGCGCGATCAAAATCTTTGGCGGTCAGAATATCGGCGAGCGACCGCTGTTGATGCTCGCCATTTTGCTGGTGATGGTCGGCGTGCAGCTCGTGACGATGGGCTTGCTCGGCGAACTGATCGTGCGCACGTACCACGAAACGCAAGACAAACCGATTTACGTGGTGCGCGAAGTGCTGGAGTGACAAGTGTCATGTGCCAAGTGTCATGTGCTCTTGTACGTGGCGCATGGCACATGACACTTGGTACGAATCATGCTAGACCGTGGGCGACAATCTGACTGGCTCTTCCTGCTCGGCATCCTCGCTGTCGCAAGTTTCTTCCGCCTCTGGCAGTTGCGCGATATTCCGCCGGGTTTTCAATTCGATGAGGCATACAACGCCGCCGACGCACTGCGTGTGATCGCGGGCGAACGTCCGCTATTCTTTGAAGCGAACGGCGGGCGCGAGGCGATGTACGTGTACTGGATTGCGCCATTCGTCGCCGCGCTCGGTACGACGGCGTTCGCGCTGCGGCTGGCTTCTGCCTTCCTCGGCATCGCCAGCGTCGTGCTCAGTTATGTGCTGTGGCGCAAGGTGCTGAATGATCGCCTCAGCACCGCGCTCGCTTCGCTGCTGATGGCGATCTCGTACTGGCATATCCACTTCTCGCGCTACGGCATCCGCGCCATTCTCATGCCGCTGATGCTGATGCTCACGTTTTACTGTTTGTGGCGCGCGACGATGCCCGACGAAAAACGTGAGTGGGTCATCGCGCGTGCGGCGAAGAACTGGCGCGCAACCGCGTCGCCATCGCTCGTGTACGCCGTCCTGTGCGGCGCGCTGCTGGGCCTGTCTGTGTACGCGCATCCAGCCGCACGCTTCATGCCCGTGATCGTTGTGGCATGGTTCGCATGGCTGTGGTGGAATGAACGGCGCGCCACGTCACCACTGCGCGGCTTTGCGGATGTGAGTGGTCCAGCACGAGCCGTGCGGCTATCGGCCATTGCCGTCGTATCGTTCGTCATCTTCGTTCCGCTCGGTTTGTATTTTCTCAACAACCCGCAGTCGTTCTTCGGACATCCGACTGTCGTTGCCATCACCGATCAGCGCGTAAGCGAAGGCAGCGTGCTCACCGCGTTTGCGGCGAACGCACTGCGCGTGCTCGGCATGTTCGTCGTCAGCGGCGACGCGGCGTGGATTCACAACCTGAGCGGTCGGCCCGTGTTCGATCTCGCGCTCGCGCCGTTCTTTGTAATCGGCCTCGTCGTGTGGGCGCAAAAGATTCGCGCGCGTGAGTCGGCCGCGATCTTCATCCTGCTCTGGCTGCCGCTCATGCTGCTGCCGACGCTGCTCTCCGATGGCGCGCCAAACTTCTCGCGCGCTATCGGCGTCATGCCCGCGCTGTTCGTCATTCCGGCGTGGGGTGTCGCCCGCGCGCGCGACTTCATCACGCATCACGTATCACGCAACACACCTCACCTGCGCTATGCGCTTGTGGCAGTGCCGCTCCTGATCAGCGCGCTCATTACATGCAACGACTACTTCGTGCAATTTCCGTCGCGCCCCGAAACTTATATCGCCTATGACGTGGACAAGTCGGATGCGGCGCGGCGACTGCTCAGGCTGACCGATCGCGTTTACGTGCCGCCACTCTTGGCACAGCACGCGAGCTTCGCGCTGCTCACACGCAACGCCGGCTTCAAGTCGTTTGACAACGGCGAGGTGGTGGTGCTGCCCGCGCACGATGACACGCGCGGCATGGTCTATGCGTTTCCTGCCGACGCCGACCCCGCTTATAGGGAATGGTTCGAGCACACCTACGGTACGCTCGCGCGCAAGCAGATTATCGGCGACGCATACGGAGAGCCACTGCTCGTCGAATATGCCGTCGCGCCGACGGATATTCCTTTCAGTGCGGCGCAACTGCCGGCCGCACTGCCCATCGCACCACAAAAAATCGTGAATGCGAATTTCGCGAACGCGATTCAACTCGTCGGCTATCGCGTCGCCGTGCCGACTGCAAGCGAGCTGCCGTATCAACTCACGCTCGTGTGGCAGGCGCGCAGCGCCATCGCGCAAGACTACACGCTGTTCATCCATTTGAACGACGCGAACGGAAACCGCATCACGCAGCGCGACCGCCGTCCGGGCAATGGCTCGTATCCGACCAACGTGTGGTCGCCGGGCGACAGCGTGATCGAGACGTATGAGCTGTCGTCGCAGGGTGCGAGCGGCGCGCTGCAATTTGCCGTCGGCTGGTATCAGCGTGCCGATGGCGCACGCCTGCCCGTGCTCGACGCGAGTGGCAATGCCCTCAGCGATCAAATTACGTTCAGCGCAGAGGGAACGAATTGAAAGCCGAAGGCGGAAGGATGCAAGATGAAATGGAAGCGAATGCAGCTCGCGCATTCATCCTTCAACTTTCATCGTTCATCCTTCCGCTTACGCTCTTCGTCGCGTGGGGCGCGGGGCATCTCGACGGCTTCAGTTGGGATTACGACGAGGGCATTCACGTTTATATCGCGTGGCTTGTGCAAAACGGACATCCACTCTACGCGCAAACGTTTTCGCCGTACACGCCAGGCTTTATCGTCGCACTCGTCGCCGCGTTCAACTGGTTCGGCGCTAGTGTGACGGTCGGGCGCATAGTTGCGTTGCTGTGCGCCACACTCGGCATATTGGGTGTGATGCTGATGGCCCGCGAACTTGTTCCCTCTCACGCACGCGGAGGAGGGTTAGAGCGGGGGTTGTTCGCCGCACTCGCCGCCGCGTTACTGCTTGCTCTTACGCCGGCCTTCCTGCAATGGTCGCGCGCGGCGATGTCTGATCTGCCGGCGGTTGCACTGATGTCGCTGGCAGTCGCGTGCGCGCTCGCCTGTCTGCGCACGCAGCAATTGCGCTGGCTGTTCGTCGCAGAGGTGATCGGCGCGTGTGCGCTGTGGATTAAGTTGATTGCCATCGGTGGTGCGATTGCGCTCGCGGCAGTCGTGCTGCTTGCACTGCGCGAACGCGCGGGCCGCAAGCGTGTGCTCGTCGGCACGCTGCTCATCGCACTCGTGGCGCTCGCACCATTGCTGTTCTTTGATGTGCGCGCACTGCTCGAGCAGGCGATCTATTTTCATATCGAGAAGCGCGCGGCTTACAACCAATCACTTGAGGAGAAAATTTTTATCCTCGCCGACTTTCTTGGCGCGAACGCGACACTCACCGTCCTCGCTGCACTCGGCGCAGTGACAAGCTTGTTCAATCGTGTCACTCGTCACCCGTCTCTTGTCACTTTGGCTTGGTTTGTGGCGACGTTCGTTTCACTGCTTGCGCAGACGCCGCTGTTCGCCAACCATCATCCCGTCGCGCTTGTGCTTCCCTTAGCAGCACTTGTGGGCGCGGGCGTAGGCTTTACCACGAATCAATTGCGGCTGGCAATCACTTATGTCGCTCCCCCGTTCACCCGTTCACCCGTTCGCCCCTTCCGCTTGTCACTCGCGCTTGCGTGTCTCAGCATCGCCATTCTTGGTAGCAATGGACTTGATGAGCGACTGCGCGCTGCGCTCGCGCCGCCGTCTCAACCTGCTGCTGAAGAAGCCATCACACTGCTCGACGCGCTTACGCCCTCCGACGAAGTGATCGTCAGTGACGCGCAGATGATCGCCTTCCGCGCACAGCGTCAGTCGCCGCCCGCGCTGTCCGACACGTCGCAGGCGCGCATCGTGAGCGGTAATCTCACGGCGAGTCAGTTAATCACGGCGGCGCAATCTGCCAACGCGATTCTCTTCTGGAGCGGACGGCTTGAGTCGCTCGCTCCATTTGTCGAATGGACGGAGCGAAACTATCATGCGGTGCGCACATCATTGCAGTCGCCCAACGCGCCATATCGGCTGCTGTTGCGCGAGGCGCATCCGCAGCACGCGCTCGACGCACGCTTTGGTACTAGCATTCACCTGCTCGGTTACGATTTGAATCGGCGCAGCGCAAGTGCGATTCACGCGGCACAATCGCTTGCCCTGACGTTCTACTTTGAGCGCACGGGGACGATTGAGCATGCGTACACGATCTTTGTGCATCTGCTCGGCGTGGGTGGGCAGGTCATCGCGCAGCAAGACCGGCCGCCGCTCGCGGAACGATACCCGACGGATCAATGGCGCATGAATGAGTTCGTGGTGGACGAGTTTGTGCTGCCGCTCGATGCAGAAATCGCTGAAGGCGACTATGCCATTGAACTCGGTTTGTATCAGCGCGAGACATTGCAACGTGCGCCCGCATTTGTCAGCGATGCGCGCCAGAGTGATGATCGTGTGTTGCTCGCACCGGTTCGCATCCTTCCGCGTGTACGCTGAGTGGTAATCTGAGTGATTGAAATCAGATCGTGAGACGATTACGCCTAATCGGAATCCTGCTCACGCTGCTGCTCACGCTCGCATGTGACGCGGTGCTGCTGCGCGAGCGATTGCCCTTGGGGAGCCAACTCGCAGGGCTGCTGCTCGTATTCGCGCTGCCCGGCGCGGCGCTGCTGCTTGCACTGCCCGACGCCATCGCACCGCGCGACGGTCTCGAACGAGTGCTGCT
The DNA here is from genome assembly GCA_038198935.1 of Anaerolineae bacterium. Classification (GTDB taxonomy): domain Bacteria; phylum Chloroflexota; class Anaerolineae; order JACRMK01; family JACRMK01; genus JBBPZQ01. The sequence goes on along the minus strand of JBBPZQ010000116.1, from coordinate 34,301 downwards.
GTCGTTCGGATTGAGCATCGCGCTCGCAATGCTCTCGCTCGGAGTGGCGTCGCTCGTGCCCGGCTTGGGTATCATCACGCGCTGGCTCGTCGTCGAGTCGGTGTTGATCGGCGTGCTAACGCTCGTCGGCGCATGGCAAACGGTGCACATCGGGGCGAATCATATCTCGCCTTTGCAAACTAATCGCGAACGCGTCGTGCTGGTCGCGCTCGTGCTCGTCCTTGCCGCGCTCACGCGCTTGCCGAATCTCGGCTACGGCGAATATTACGACGACGAATTGGACGTGGTGCAGTCGGCGCGTTCGCTGCTGCTCGGCAAGACCAACGTCATCTTCGAGCATCGCAAGGGTCCGACAGAAATTTGGCTGACGACGGCGGCAGCAGGCACGTCCACGCAGTTCGACGAGTTCACCACGCGACTGCCGTTCGCTATGGCCTCGCTCGGGGCGATTGCGCTGACGGCGCTGGTGGGCGAAGAATTTTTCGGACGCGGGCGCGGCTTGCTCGCGGCGGCGCTCCTCGCAGGCGAAGGCATCTTTCTCGCGTTCAGCCGCATGGTGCAGTATCAGAGCATCGTGCTGCTGATGATCGTGTTGGTCGCATGGTGCGCGCTGCGCTTCTGGCGCACGCAGGACCGACGCACTGAGATGATGTATCTCACATTCGGCGCGCTGTGCTGGTCATTCGGCACGCTCACGCATTGGGACGGCGCATTGAGCGGCGTGCTGCTCGCGTTCGTGGTGTTGCAGAAGTGGAAAGTGGAAAGTCGAACGTCGAAAGACGCCCAATCGCGATACGCGATACGCGATACGCGATACGCAAGAGTGGTTCTCATCGCCGTCTTGGCTGCCTTCGTACCCGCGCTCTTCTACATCCAACTCTTTCTCAATCCGCAAGTCTCGAATCTGAAAACGTACGCGGGCGAGCGCATCGGCTTCGGCATCTTTAACAGCGTGCCCGCGTTCATGCAGCACGCAACGTTCTACGACGCAAGCCCATTCATCGTCGCGTTGCTCGCCGTCGTGGGCCTGTTCGTCGCGCAACAGCTCGGCCGCTGGCGCTGGCTGCTACTTCCGCTGCTCGCGCCGTTCGTGTGGCAGGACTTTTTACAAGTCGGCGGTTTGAATTTGTCCGTGCTCGTATTCGGGCTCGCTCTGATCGTCTTGCTGCGCGCGCGCACGTCGAGCGTCGAACAGCAAACACTCGTGCTCTGGTTGTTCGCCTATTTCTGCGTGTATGGGTTCGTCATCCGCAGCGCGGGTCTGCACTTCTACACGCTCATGCCTGCACTCGCGCTCATCGCCGCGACGATGCTCGTGCAAAACGTTTCACGCAGCACGCGACACATATCACGCATTGCGCATTACGCATTGCGTATTTCTCCGGTGCTGCGTGTTGCGTATTGCGTTATGTTGTTACTGGTCGCGTTCGCATTTGATTACGTCGTGTACCTCAACGATCAACCTGAGTACGCGCTGAACTATCCGCAGACCGCGCTCGCGTGGTCGCCGACGTTCTACAGCGCACGTCCGCGCGACTACTTTTTCGGATTTCCGTATCGCTATGGCTGGAGCGTGATCGGCACGCTCTATCGGCAGGGCGTGCTGCGCGGAAAGTTCGAGAGCAACGAGACGTATCTCGTCACCGACTGGTACTTGCGCGATTTGTCCGCCGCCGAGAAGGACGAGCCGCGCTACTACTTGCGCGTGAACGACTCGCCGCGTTCAGGCGACGTTAGCACCGACCTCGACGAGAAGTTTCACGCCTGGGGAGAGGTGCGAGTGAACGGCGCGACGAAAATCCAGATTTACGCAAGCAATCGTTATCCGCCGCGCCCCGTACAGGTCTTCAACGCCGAACAGTTTCCGACGGACGACGACCAGTTGCTCGCGCGCTCGCTCGCCTATCGCACGGCGCGCGGCGACGACAACGCCTTCCGCGACTTGGCGCGCTATCTCGATCAGAACGCATCGGCAAAGGACGCGCTCGTGCTCGACACGGCGCTGCAAGACGGCATCGTGCCGTACTATTATCGAGGCGACGCGCGCATGCTGACCGCGCCCCAAGCGACGAATCGCGGCGATGCGCGCTTGATTTTTGCCTCGCTGTTCGCGCCCGACGACGGCGAGCGCTGGCTCGCGCTCAACGCATTTCCGATTGAGAGCCGCTGGTTCGGCAGCGTGCGGCTTGCCACCTATGCGCCGCCGCTCGACGCGCCCGTCGTGCAAACGCGCGGCGCCTTCTTCGGCTACGACGTGCAGTTGCTCGACGCACAACTTGCGCCGGCCGTGCTGCATGCGGGCGACGTGCTTCGTCTTGCGTTTCGCTGGCAGACTATTGCGCCAATTGGCGAGGACTTCAAGATTTTCATTCACGTACTCGATGCACAGGGCAACGTGATCGCGCAACGCGACGCCGCGCCGATGGCGGATTTGTATCCGACCAGCGCGTGGCAGGTCGGCGAGATCGTTAGCGACCTGCACGGCGTGCGCCTGCCGTCGAACACACGTACGGGAGCGCTGCGGATCGCGCTCGGCTTCTACGCTCCGCAATCGAACGAGCGTATGTCCGTGCGCGCGCTCGATGGACAGCCATTGCCCGACGGCCAGTTCATCATCACGGGCTTGAGCGTGCAATGAGCGCAGCGACTACGATGACGGCAGACGGCGGACGGCAGACGGATGCCCAAGCAGTCGGCAGCGCCTCCATCTTCCATCTGCCGACCAGCGCCGTCTTCGTCTTCGTGCTGCTCGTCAACTTGATCGCGACGAGCGCCATCGCGGCAAATCATCTCGAACCGTTTGCCGACTTGGCCACTTACTATCAAGAAGCGCAAATGATTGCCGCGGGGCGCGGCTTCACGCAGCCGATCAAGATCAACGTGCACACGCGCGCGACCGACGCGCCGTATCCCACCGCCGACCGCTTCATCTTTCCGCTCGTCGTCGCTGGCGCGCTGAAACTGTTTGGCGATTCGCTCGCGGTAGCGAACGTCGTCGCCGCCGCTTCGATGGCGCTGACCGCACTGCCGTTGTATCTGCTGGGCCGCCGCTTGTTCGACACGCGCGCCGCGCTGCTCGCCACGCTGCTGTTTGCGCTCAATCCGTTCTATCACATCATCGGCATTCAGGCGTGGACGGACCTGACCGCGACGCTGTTGTACTATTCGTGTCTGCTCGCGCTGGCGTGGTATTACTTCGCGCCAGCCGGCGCAAGCGCGCTGCACAGCGGATTATGGTTCACGCTCGCCGCGCTCACACGCGAGGAGAGTGTGCTGTTGGCGATCCCGCTCGTGATCGTGTGGTGGTGGCGCGGCCGCAACGTACCACACGGCGCACTGTTCTTAGCGGCGCCACTCATCGGATTTGGTTTGCGCGCCTTGTATTTATTTCAGACGTTCGGCGATCCGCTCTACACCGAGCACGCATACTTCTGGCTGCCGCGCTGGGGCTTGTGGTACTACTTGGGCGCGTTCACGCCGAGCGAGTATCTCGCTTACGTGGGCGGCATCGGCGGCACACTGAGCATTCGGCTTTACAACCTGCTGCGCTTCAGCATTGATCATTTCTCCGATGGCGTGTGGTACTTCACCGGCGTCGGCATGATGCCGTGGACGATGCTCGCCGCAGTCGCCGCCGCGCACTGGTTTCCGCTCTCACGCGAGCAGCGCAGGCTAATCCGTCTGTTCGCCGCCTTGATGTTGTTGCAAGTTTTGGCAGGGCTTGGCTTTCCGGGCTACATTGACAATGGGCAGGCGGTGCGACACGGCTCGTTTGCAGCGCCGCTCATTTTGCTGATTGCGTCTGCGGGCATCATTTATGGTTGGGAGCGCGCGCGCGCCACGCGAGTCGTCGCCGCCCTCGTCGTCGCCAATTATCTGCTGTTCGCCGTCGCCTATCTCGGCACTTGGGGCGACAGTCTCACACAGCCGCAGTATCGCGGCGCGATTGTGCTGGCCGCTGAGTGGGCGCGCGAGCATGTGCCGCCGAACAGTGTGCTGATGACGCGGCGCGCGGCAGAGACGTATTACTTTTCCAATCGGTACGTCGTCGTCACGCCCTCTACGCCGTTCGCCGAACTGATGGCATTCGCGCAGGCGCACCACGTCACACACTTCGTCATCAGCGACGTCGAGCGCGAGGGCACGCCGAACTTACTGCAAGGTATCAAAACATTTCCACGAAATTTTCAAACGGCCTATGCGACCGAAGGCGCGCAGGTCGTCGCCGTCACAAGTTATAATTTTCCGAGCGCGCCGCCGCTGCCGAACGAGTTGTACGCGGGCAAGACGGTTGGCCGTCCTGCCGCACTGTTCGATTGGAACAATTTGCTGCCGACAGGCACGGGTCACATTGCGAGCGCACTTGTGACGAGTTGGCGCGATGTCTTCACCGCCGTCACAGCGCCGCCCGAAACAGTCGTGCCGCGCGAACAAACGGTGAATGTGCGCGCGGGCGACAGCATCGTGCTGCAACGCTACGCGCTGCTCAACAGCAGCATCACGCGCGGCGACGACATGCGGCTCACGCTGTATTGGCGCGCGCGCGCCAGCACAGCGGCAGCTTACACGGTGTTCGTTCATCTGCTCGACGCGGATGGCGTGCTGCGTGCGCAGCAAGACACGCAGCCGCTCGGCGGCTCGCTTCCGACCAACCTTTGGCAAGCCGACGAGACCATCGAGGATCATTATCAACTCAGTGTGTCCGACGAATTGCCGACCGGTGTCTATGAATTGGAGATCGGCATGTACGATTCGCGCAGCGGCGGGCGCTTGCCGCTTGTGGATGCGCTAGGTCAGCGGCTTGCCGATGATCGGTTGCTGATTCAAGGCGTGAGCGTGCGATGAGTGCTTCGCCACCGCAGACGGCTGACCGCAGACGGCAGCGAATCATTGCCGCCGTCCGCCGTCCGCGCGCGTCGTATCAATGCGCGCACCAGCGGCGCTCACCGCAGGTGCAGCCCGTCGTGTTGTTCATCACCCTGCTCGCGTTCGCGCTGAGAGTGTATCATCTCGACGCGATGAGTTTTTGGAGCGACGAGGGCATCAGCGTCATTCGCGCACGCTACGATTTTCCCGACGTGTTGAGCGTGCTGCCGGTCGAGCACGTGCCGCTGTACTTCGTTGCGTTGCATCAATGGATGCACGCGGTCGGCGACGGCGACTTCGCCGTGCGCTTCTTCTCGCTGTTCTTCAGCGTGCTCACGCTGCCAATTGTTTATAAATTGGGTGAGGCGATTGACGAGCGACGGCAGACCGCAGACGGCGGACCGCAGTTAATGGCCGCTGTCCTCCGTCCCCCGTCCGCCGTCGGCATCATGGCTGCGCTGTTGTGCGCGATCAACCCGCTGCAAGTTTGGTACGCGCAGGAAGCACGCATGTACTCGCTGGTCGTCGCGCTGTGTGCGGGCGCGGCGTGGTGTCTGCTGCGTGCGCACACGCTAGACAGCAGACGGCAGACGGCAGGCAGTGGACGAGTTACAAGCGTAGGTCGTTCGCCGTCCACAGTCCACCGTCAATTGTCAATTGTCCGTCGTCCGTCGTCCGTCTATTTCATCACGTTCGCATTGCTCAGCGCGGCGGCAATCTACACACACTACTTTGCCGCGCTCATCATCGTCGCGTTCGCGCTGTGGGCAAGCGTGCTCGTCCTGCGGCGCGCCTTGGATTGGCGGCCCATGGTGATCGCGTTTGGTTTGATCGCGCTGCTGTTCGTGCCATGGCTGCCACGCGCCGTTGCTGCGCTGAGTTTCCCGGGCTGGCAAGCCACCGCCGATCCGCTCTCGCTACCCGAACGATACCTCGTCGCGTACACGTTGGGCACGACCATCGGCGATGAGTGGCATTGGCTCGCGCTCGGCTTCTTGCTGCTCATTGGCGTCGGCACATTCGCAGTTGCGCGCCGCACGGACGCTCGCGCGTGGCTGCCCATCGCATACGTCTTCGTGCCGTTCGCGCTGCTGATGCTGCTCGCGCTTCGCAAACCCGGCTACCACGAGCGCTACCTGATCGTCATCACGCCGATGCTGTTCGTGGTGATGGCGGTCGGACTCGACACAATGCGTCATGCGTACTCCGTCATCCGCAATCAATCTTACGCATCACGCATTACGAATTACGGATTGCGCATCACGCACCCCGCCTCGCGTATCGTACCCATTCTTGCATTCGCTGCCGTCCTCGTCGCCAGCGCGCTCTCGCTCAACAATCTCTACTTCGACGCGCGCTTCGCCAAGCCCGACTACCGCACGGCGGCGCAGTACGTTGACCAGCTGAGCCGTCAAGGTGATGGACTGATCTTCGATGGGCCCGATCCACTCAAAGCGTTCTATCGCTACTTCTCGCGTCAGCGAGTGAGCGCGTTCGACGAAATCAGTTTCGATCCGCAGGACGAAGTCGAAGCCGCTGCATTCTTAACTCGGCATACGCCCGAACATCAACGCTGGTGGGTCGTGCTCTACTTTCATACACCAGGGCCAACCGAAGATTGGCTGTTGCAGCACGGTTATCTTGCATCGTCACGTTGGTTCAATGGCATCCGTGTCTTGCTGTACGCGACGCCAAGCGAGAGCGCGCTGCGCACGAGTGCACCTGAATCGGTGCAGACTGAGCTGCCGCTTCAGCTCGTGAATGTGCGCGTGCTGCCCAACGTGCAAGCGGGTGACGTGCTGCCCATCATTGTGCAGTGGCGTGTAACAAGCGGCTTGGCCTCTGATTATCAAGCATCTGTGCGGCTGCTCGATACTAATGGCAACAAGGTCAAGCAACTCGATCGCCGTCCGCTCGACGGGCGCGTGCCGACGTCGCAATGGCAAATCGGCGAGGTGATCGAAGACCGCTACGGCTTGCTCGTGCCCGACGACGCGCTCGACGCACGCTATGCTGTCGAAATCCGATTGTATCAACCAGAGCACGGCGATGTGCTCGTCGCGCATCTGACCAGTGTGGACATCGTGAGCAAACCATGACAGCGCCGCATTCAGTGCGCACGCCGTTGGCGAATGAGCGCGCGGTCGTGCTCATGCTCACCCTGCTTGCGTTCGCCGTGCGCGTGTATCGGCTGCGCGCGAGCGAGTTCTGGTTCGACGAAGCCGGCTCATACTTCATCGCGTCCAAAGATTACGCCGCGATGTTTGACTATTTGCGGCAAGCGGTCAGCGAGCATCCGCCAGTGTACTATCTGCTGCTGCACGAATGGATGCAGTGGGCGGGTGCGAGCGAGTTTGCGTTGCGTTACCTGTCTTTGATCTTCGGCGTGCTGTTCGTGCCGCTGCTCTATCGTTTCGCACGTCGCGAGTTCGGCGCGCACATCGGCGTCGGCGCGGCGCTGGCTGCGACATTCGCGCCGTTCATGGTCGCGTACTCGCAGGAAGCGCGCATGTATTCGCTGCTGCCGTTGCTGTCGCTGCTGGCGCTGGAGGCGTTTTTGAGCGTCGTGCGTTCGGCGCGTGCGCGCGCTGGGTTGGCGTTCGCGCTCATTTCGTTCGTCGGACTCGCCACGCATTACTACTTCGCGTTAATGTTTATTGGCGAGTTCCTTTTCGTGCTCGCGCAGTGGCGTATGCTGCCGCGCCGCTGGCTCGTCGGCTGGTGTGTGGCGATGAGTGTGATCGCCTTTGCATTGCTCGCGTGGCTGCTCGCCGCGCCCGGTTTTTTCACAACGTTGGTCGCCTCGCAGCGTGATTCGCAAACCCCGCCGTGGATCGTCCGTGTGGATCGAGTCGTGCGCGACATGCTCGTAATGCCGCCGCTCGGTTATGAATTGGATCCGCTGCTGCGTATCGTCGTGCTGCTCGGCTGGCTGCCTAGCATATTTGCGCTGCGGGCACCCGCGCGCACCGCACGCGCGGCACAGAGCCGCGCGCTGCTGGCGGCGCTCGCACTCGGCGCGATCATCGGCATCGCGGTGCTGCCGCGCGGCGTGACGGGACGACAGGCAGACGTGATGATGCCTGCGGTGCTGATCTTGCTCGTGTGCGGTGTGCATGAATTGTCGCAGCGCAGTCACACGCGAGGCGCACTCGCGTTCGCGTTCATGCTGCTGCTGTTCACATTCGGCTTGTTTCAGTTAACCTTGACTGACAAAGAGGATTGGGGGGCAGCGCTCGCGCAGCTCGACCGCGAGGCGCACGCCGGCGATGCGCTCATCATCACCAAGCCGACCGCGTGGCCCACGCTGATGTATTATCAGCGGCGCGCGGACGTGCCCGTATATTATTTGCCGCAACCCGATGGTGATCTGAGCGACGATGACATCACTGCATTCATGCTGCCAATTCTCGCGCAGCACGCGCGCGTGTGGCTCGCCGAGACAGGCTCGAACACGCTCGACCCGCGCAACCTGACGGGGCAGTGGCTCGCGCAGCACACCTTCGCAGCGCAAGTGGATTACTTCCGCGCGGTCTCGTTTTATCTGTTCGTCAACGGAAGCGCCGGCGATGCCCAACGCAGCGGAGCTACGTTCGAGCCGCATATTCATTTGAACTCCGTGCAGACAAGCGCGACGGCGCTCAAAGCGAGCGAGGCGTTGCTGCTGCGCTTGCAGTGGCAGAGCGACGCGCGCATTCCATCGGATGATCTCGTCGTAATGCAGTTTGTGGACGAGCGCGGCGTAGTCTGGGCGGAGCGGCGCGTGCTGCCGTGCGGTGGTCATTGCCTCACGTCCGATTGGCGCGCGAACGAAACGATTGACGATCTAGAGGCATTCGTCATTCCGCCGGGCACACCGCCGAACACATATCGCGTGCTGCTGTCGCTGTATGATCCGCGCGCGCGCGCACTGTTGCGCGTGCAAAATCGTGATGCACTTGCAGTGCTTACAGTCAACGTTCTGCCCGACCCGAATGCGCTCGTGCCGCAGACTACGCATCCGCTCGCCGCGCGTTTCGATCAGGCGCTGCAACTCGTCGGATACGATGCGGCTGAGCAGAGCGTGCGCGCGGGACAGATGTGGAACGCTGATCTGACGTGGCGTGCCGATGCGCACGTCGGCGCCGACGTGCGCGCGGTGTTTCAGTGGCTCGATGCTGCGGAGCAACTCGTTGCCGAGCGCGAACTGCCGATTGGCACGCCGACTTATCCGACGAGTGCGTGGCAACCCGGCGAAGTGATCCGCCAGCACTTTAGCGTATCCGTGCCTAACGCTGCGCGCGGATCAATGCAGCTTGCTGTGCAAGTGCGCGAGGCTCGCACGCAACGCATATTGCGCGTCGTCGCCCCGCGCGCAGCAAATTCGATGCTGCCCAGCGCCTATGCTGCGTCGAGTGAGTCGCCCACGAGTGAGCGACTACTGTTGACCACTGTGCGCGTTCAGCAAGCCGAGCACCGCTTCGTCGCGCCTGACGTGTCGCATCCGCTCAATGTTGTTTTGGGAGAACAAGCCAAGCTGATCGGCTATCAATCATCGCAGTCGCGCAGCACGCTCGACGTAAAATTGGTCTGGCGCGCGCTCGACTCGACCACCACACGCTACAAAGTGTTCGTCCATGTGCTCGACGCTGCGGAGCATGTCGTCGCGCAGCACGACGCGGAGCCAGCTAACAGCCTGCGCCCGACGAGTGAATGGCAGAACGGCGAATACATCAGCGATCTCCATCGCATCAATCTCAACGGCGTGCCTGCGGGCGAGTATCGCGTCGAAGTCGGCATGTACGATGCCGCAAGCGGCGAGCGGCTGCCGCTGTTCGCGCGCGGCGCACAGCAATCGGATCGCCGCCTCATCCTGACGACGGTGCGCGTGCCATGAGTGCGGCGCGACGAGAGATGACGAATGATGGAGGACAAAAGACATTCCTGACGAGTTCGGCGTCACTCGTCCTACTTGCTATCCTGCTCGCCTTTGCGCTGCGTGTCTATCACTTGGCAGCGCACGGTCTGTGGTACGACGAGGCGTTCAGCAGTTGGATCGTCGCCAAAGATTGGGCGGGCATCCTCGAATTCGCGCGCGCCCCCAAACTCGAACATCCGCCCACGTATTATTTTTTGCTGCACGCGTGGCAGATTTTCGCGGGCGACTCCGAGTTTGCGCTGCGCTTCTTCTCGGTCGGCTTCAGCGTGCTGTGCGTCGCGTTGCTGTTTGCATTCACGCGCCGCTGGTTCGGCACGACGCTCGCGCGCTGGACGATTTTCGTCGCCGCGCTCTCGCCTTTCCTTATCGTCTATGCACAAGAGGCGCGCATGTACACGCTCGTCTTGTGCGTGTGCCTCGTCGCGCTCGATCAGTTCCTGCGCTGGCTGGCTGGCGACCAACGTGCGTGGCGTTGGTACTTGCTGTTCACACTGTTGAGTTTGACGATTCATTACTACGCTGCGCTATTGCTCGTCGTCGAGAATATTTTTTGGTTGCTGAGTGTGCGCGCGCTTCCGAGCGCATCGCGCCGTCGTAGCGTGACGCCTTGGATGGCATGGAACGCGCTGCTCATCGCGTTGAGCGCGAGCGTGATCGTGTTGGCACCGGGACCGCGCGAGACGCTCGCGCTCGTGTTCGCTCATCCGCTGTTCGCGGGACGCAGCGCGGAGGAGTTGCAGCGCGTCATGGTTGACTTGCTCATCGGCGGCGTCGTCATTCGTCCGCTCGCGCTCGCCGACGTGCTATGGAGTACGCTGCTGCTCGTCGTCGTCGTGGTCGGAGCGTTCGTGCTACCACGTCTGGTGGAACCTGCGCGCGCGCGATTGATCTGGCTGATGCTGCTCGTGCCGCCCGTGGTCGCCGCCGCCGTGCCGATGATCTACGCCGCGCGCTATTTATTCTTGCTCGTTCCCGCGCTGATTATTTGCAGCGCAGCCGTCTTGCAATGGCTGTTTGCACGGCGCGTTTTATTTGCGGCCGTACTTGCCGTGATGCTGTTGGCAATGGGCTACGCTCTGAATTGGAACTATCAATTCGCAAAGAGCGATTACCGCGAGATGGCAGCCATCATCACTCGCGACGCCCGTGCAGGCGACGGACTCGTGCTGGCTGGCGTCAGTCAATGGCCCCTCGCGTTCTATTATCTGCGCGGCTGGTCGCAGACCTATATCCCGCAAAATCCTGAAGCCGCCGAGCTGAGCGACATTGACGCGGACATGCGTAGCATGCAGCAGACCCACCCGCGCGTGTGGCTGGTCAACGAGCAGTCATGGGTCGTGGATCCCGCCGACAACGCGATGCGCTGGCTCAGCCTTAACGCCTATCCCATCACGCGCCAATGGTTTCGCAGCAGCAACGCCGTCTCGCTCTATCTGTCGGGTAACGCATTTCCGACGACGCGGAAGTGGGACGCGCAATTTGGCGAATGGCTGCTGCTCGAACAGTCCGCGCTGTCGAGCACAGACGTGAGCGCGGGCGATGCGCTCGCCGTGCGTTTGCGCTGGCATGCCTTGAAAAAAATCCCTCAACCGATGCAGTTGCTCGTCACCCTGCGCGTGCTCGATGCACAGGGTAACAGCGTGCAGGAGCGCGTGAGCAAACCGTGTGACGGCTTCTGTGCGATTGACGATTGGCTCGTCGGCGACTCCACAGAAGATCATAACGCATTGCTCGTGCCGAATGCTGCCGCTGTCGGCGAATACACATTGCGCCTCGAAGTGTATGCGCCGCGCCAGGGCCAATCGCTGCCGATCAAATCCGCGCAAGGCGATCTCGGCGCGAGCCTCGAGTTGGCGCGCATCCACGTGCAGCGCGCGAACGGTCAATGAAGCGCGCGCTGTGGTTCGCGCTCGTCGCGCTGTTGTGCGTGCCGGCAATCGCTCCGCTACTTTCCCTTCCGTTTTTCAGCAGCGACGACGGACTGTTCCACCTGTATCGTCTCGCCGCACTAGACGACGCACTGAGGCACGGCGAATTTTATCCGCGCATCTTTCCCTCATTCGCGTTCGGCTATGGCCAAGCCGTGCTGAGTTATTATGGGCCACTCAGTTACTACGTAGCCGAGCTGATTCATTGGTTTGGCGCGAACTTCGCCGATGCGATCAAGTGGACGTTTGCGCTCGGCCTCATCGCGTCGGCTTGCACGCTGTTTATGCTCGCGCGCGAGTTCGTCGCACCCGCGCCCGCACTGCTCGCCGCCGTCGCCTACGTTTACTTTCCGTATCACCTCGCCGACACGTATCAGCGCGGCGCGCTCGCCGAGCAGCTGGCGTTTGCATTTTTGCCGCTCGTCTTATGGGGAGTGACACCACCCTCAACTCCAACATCTTTCGCCAAAGGGAAGAGGATGACTGCACGACTCCTCGTCTTCACGCTCAGTCTCAGCGCGCTCATCCTCACGCACGCGCTGACCGCGATGATCTTCTTGCCATTCGTGATCGTGTATGCGCTCATCATCTATCAGCCTACAATCCGCATCTCGTCACTGATCGCTCGTCGCTCGTCGCTCGTAGCCGTCGTGCTCGCGCTCGGCATCTCCGCGTTCTACTGGCTGCCAATTGTGTTTCAGAGTCGCTGGGTCGGACTGAGCGCGGGCGACAACGACGGCTATCGCGCGCACCTCGCGCCCGCGTTGAGTTTCGTGCAACCCTCTCTCGTGTTTCAATATGCGCCGTCGCAACTTGTCTCAGCCGATCATCCGCTCGGTCTGCCGAGTTTTGCCATGTTGCTCGCCGCGCTCGTGCTCGCCTTGCAGGCTTGGCGCGCGCGCGCGCAATGGCTCACGCCGCTGCTGTTGTTCGTGGCGCTTAGTCTGGTTTCATTGGCGATGACGCTTGACCTCTCGCTGCCCGTGTGGCAAACCTTTCAACCCTTGCTCGCTTTCTTGCAATACCCGTGGCGCTTCCTCACGCTGGCTGCGATTGGCATCGCCCTCTGCGCCGCATTCGTGTTCGCGCAGCACGCGCGCCTCGCGCTGTTCGCATCACTCGTTCTTATCGTGAGCGCGACACTGGCGCTGAATCCACGCGCTGTGCCAGCACCCGCAAGCGACGACTTCGCGATGTGGCAGAACGATTACGCGCACAAGCAGATCGGCGCGACGTGGACGGCCGAGTACATGCCATGGTGGGTGCGCGCCGACCGCACAGCGATTCCGAACGGCGCGCGCTTCGCTACAGCGGATGTGATGCAGCCTGCGCCCGTGCTGTCGTTGGGTGACGCGAGCGGCGATTACATGCAGCGGCGCTATCATCTGCGTGGCTCGGCTCAGTCGGAATGCGAGTCGCTGACACTGCGCTTCCATCAATTCTATCTTCCGCAATGGCGTGTTAAACTAGGCAGCCGCTCACTCGCAACCTTTCCATCCACCGACCTCGGATTGTTGAGCGTGGACGTACCGTGCCGCAGTGCAGACACTTCGCTCACGGTCGAGTTCGCGCCGAGTGCAATCGAGCAAGCCGCGAGTCTCGTCTCACTCGTCGCGCTCATCATCGTCTTGTGGTTGTGGCGCGGACGCTGGCTCATTGCTGTGTTGGTCGCGCTCGGCGTGATCAGCGCGCTGGCGTTCGTGCGCATGGATCGCCGCGCGCCACTTGACGTGAACAGCAATACGCAATTGGCAGATGTCGCCGACTTGATCGGCGTGCGCTACGAGCGCGACCACATTCGCGCCGGCGACGACTTGCGCGTGACGCTCGTGTGGCTGGCGCGGCGCGAAGTGAGCGAGAACTTTAAGGTGTTCGTGCATGTGATGGATGCAAACAACGCGCGCGTGCTTGCGCAATCGGATGGCGACCCGCTCGGCGGCTTCACGCCGACGACGCAGTGGCACGTGGGCGAAGTGATCGAGGACGCGCGCGTGCTGCACATCCCCGACGACGCGGCAGGTGACTTGCAACTGCTCGCGGGCATGTATCGTTTCCCGGAATTGCAAAACTTACCGACATGGCACGACGGCTCGGCGTTTGCAGACAACCGCATTCCGATTGGAGCAATTCACGTTGACGCACGCTGAAGGGCGACGGCAGACGGCAAACGGCAAACGGCGGCCAGACCCGAACAGCCGTCCACCGCCGACCGTCCGCCGTCAATTCTCAATCGCCAGCATTCTGTTGTTGCTGTGCGTGCCCGCGCTCGTGCCGATGCTCGGCGTGACGTTCTGGCAGTCGCACGATGGTCTGCACCACGTCTTCCGCCTCGCCAACTTCGACGAGACGCTGCGCAGTGGCGTGCTCGTCCCACGCTGGGCGGATCAACTCGGCTTCGGGTACGGCTTCCCCGTCACGCATTATTACGCACCGCTCGCGTATTACCTCGCCGACATTTTTCATCTGGGCGGCATGGGCTACCTCGACAGCATCAAACTCACCTACGCGCTCGGCATCGTCGCATCAGCATTCGGCATGTATTTTCTCGCGCGTGTCTGGCTGAGTCGAGTGGCTGCGCTGCTCGCGGCGGCGGCTTACGTTTATTATCCGTATCACCTCGCCGACATTTACATGCGCGGCACGCTGACAGAATTTATCGCACTGTCGCTGTTGCCGCTCGTCGCGTGGGCAGCCGTGCGGCTTGCCAAACGTCCAACCGCGGATGTCCCCAGTCCGCTGTCCAATGTCCAACGTCTGAGGGGCATCTTGGTATTTGCTCTGCTGCTCGCCGCTCTCATCCTCACGCACAACCTTACTGCGTTTCTGTTTTTGCCCGTACTCATGCTCTTGCTGCTGCTCGCATTTGGTGGACGAGGATCAGCGCGGAGCGAGATTGGACGTCGTTCGCCCCGCGCCAGATGGGGTTGGCTATTGGACTGCGGACTGGGGACATTGCTCGCCTTCGCGTTCACGGCTTTTTACTGGCTTCCCGCATTGAGCGAGGTCGCCTGGATTCGCGCGGGCCAAGTGAGCGGCAGCGCAGGCGATGTGTCCGAACTGCTCACACCGCTTACGCAATTCGTTGCACCATTGTTCACGCAGCCATACGTGCCCGACGCACCTGCGTCGTTGCAGCATCCACTCAACGCACTTGTGGCCATCGTGGCGCTGGTCTCCATGGCGCTGACGCTGTGGCAGCGCGCGCGCTTCTCGACGGCGCAGTGGCGTGCGTGGCTGGCGTGGCTCGTAATTGCGCTGCTCACAACGCTGGCGATGGTGGATTTGTCTGCGCCGCTGTGGACGGCAATCCGCGTGCTGTCGTTCGTGCAGTTCCCCTATCGTTTGCACGCTCTGCTCGGGCTCGCGCTCGCGCTGCTGATCGGCTACGGCGGTGAAGTAATCGGCAGCTGGCAAACGGATCACGCAACACGCGGTGCGCAACACGCAGCACGCATCACGAAACACGCATCCGCCATCTCCGCAGTTGTCATCAGTGTTCTGCTCATGTTCGGCTCGCTCGGCTCGCTGCGTTTGCTGCCGCAGTCGCTGCCCGGCCATAGCGAGCCCATCAGCGAATCGCAAGTCAACGTGAGTGGCATGAGCGAATACGATTACCAAACGGCGCTGTGGGCGCGACTGTACGGCGGCGTCTGGCTGCTGGAATATTTGCCTGCGTGGGTCACGCAAGCGCGCGAAGACTTTTTCCTGCCGACCGCGCAACCCGTTGCTAACAGGACCCTTGAAGCGGAGCAAGTCGCAGTCGAGCAATATCGTCCGCAGCAGCGCGTGCTGCGCGTGAAGAGTGCGGCGGCGTTCACGTTGTCCTTCCACACGTTTTACTTTCCCGCGTGGCAGGTGCGCGTGGACGACCAGCCGGTACGCACGTTTCCATCCGGCTCGCTCGGCTTGGTCACGGCGGACATTCCGCCCGGCGAACATCGCGTCGCGCTCTCATTCGAGGGCACGCCTCTCCAGCACGCCGGCGAATGGGCTTCCGTGATTGCGCTTGGGGCAGTCGTGCTCGTCGTGTTGCTGCGTGGCCAGCATCGCAAGTTGTGGCTCAGTTCGCTGCTGCTCGTGCTGACGGGCGTGCTCGGCTGGCGCTCATTCAATGTGCGCATGATGGATGGACCTCAAACGATCCATGCAGCCTTTGCCGACCAAATTGATCTGCTCGGCTATCAGATCGAGCACAGCCAATATCGCGCGGGAGAGGTGGTGAACGTGACGCTGTATTGGTTTGCGCGTCAGACGCCCGCAGAAAATTTCAAGGTGTTCGTTCATGTGGATGGCGCGAACGGGCGCGTGGGCCAAGTGGACATGCAGCCGGGCTTGAACTTCTCGCCGACTACGCGCTGGCAGCGTGGCGAGGTGATCGCGGATCATTATCGTGTGCGCATCGCGGCGAACGCCGCATCGGGCGCTTACGATCTATACACCGGCATCTATCGCGCGCAGCCGTTGCAGAACTTGTCGGTCGTGTCCGCTAACGCGGTGCCCGGCGACCGCGTGCGACTTGGAACGGTGACCATCGTCAGTCCGTAGTCGTCAGTGATCTCGTCTATCCATGTCACGTTCGACTTTCTGCTTGCCACTTTTCACGCGCGTCCAACTCTGGCACTTGCTGCTCGTCTTCGTCGCGCTCGCGGCATGGACGAGCACGATCATTCCACTCGGCGAAGGGCCGGACGAGTTGCCACACTTTACGGTCACGCGTTACATCGTGCAGCAGCGCCGCTTGCCCGACACGCCCGACGAGCACGAAGCTTTTCAACCACCGCTCTATTATTTGCTCAACGCCGCGCTGACCTTTTGGATTGACACGCGTGACTTCACCGTCAAGGCGAACGCCGACTACGATCCGCTTGCCCACGACGCGCCCAAGACGTTGCTGCTGCACACGCGCGCCGAAGCATTTCCGTATCAAGGCTGGGCGCTTGCGTGGCACCTGATGCGTGCGCTCTCGATTGCGATGGGCGCGGCGACCATTGCTGCGATCTACGCGACAGCACTCGCGTTGACGGGCGAGCGCACCTTCGCGCTGCTCAGCGCAGCGCTCGTCGCGTTTCTGCCCGGC
This sequence comes from Anaerolineae bacterium, assembly GCA_038198935.1. GTDB lineage: Bacteria > Chloroflexota > Anaerolineae > JACRMK01 > JACRMK01 > JBBPZQ01. Next base: position 17,512 of record JBBPZQ010000116.1, on the reverse strand, counting down.
TATATTTTCATGTCGGCGGTGGTCAACAACGACGATCTGGCTGCGCTGCTCGCCGCGCTGTTGTGTTGGCGAATCGTGCTGATGATGCAACGTCCAATCTCCAGCCGTGAATCGCTCCTCATCGGAGTTCTGCTCGGACTCGGCCTGCTGTCGAAAACAAGCATGCTCGCGTTCGTCGTGACGATCTCCGTTGCATTGCTCGCGGCGGCACGCATGCAGCATTGGACATGGCGCGAGTGGCTGCGCGCGAACGCACTCATATTCGGTGTCGCGCTCATCGTGAGTGGTTGGTATTTCGTGCGCAACGCATGGTTGTATGGCGATTGGCTGGCTTGGCCGCTCGTGCTCGCGGCGAACGCGGTGCGTACGCACGCGCTGAGTGCATCGGACTGGCTCACGGCACTCGCGCAAGTCTATCGCGGCTTCTGGTTGGAGTGGATTGGAATTGAACTTGATGAGCTTTTTTATTGGATGTTGGGTGTCTTTGCGATTTTAGCAATGATCGGTGCAGCGTGGAGCGTGATGCGTGGCGCGTGGCGCGCACGTTATCGTGTGCCAAACGGAACACGCACCACGCACCACGCTCTCAATTCTGGCAATGCCGCTTTCCTAATTCTCGCCTTCCACTTACTCGTCATTTTTCTCTCGTGGCTGCGCTGGACGCAGACCGTGCTCGGCACAGAGCAAGCTCGCTTATTTTATCCGGCGCTGGCGAGCCTGATCCTGTTACTCGCATTCGGTTTGCGCGCGCTGCACTCGTATTTGCCGTTTGCGTTGGCAGGCACTTTGCTGGTGCTCGCAGCCATCACGCCGCTGCTCTACTTCGCGCCGACCTACGCACCTGCGCCGCGTATCACCGCGCTGCCGGCCGACGCGCAGCCAATCAGCGCGACGTTCAAAGATAAACTGCGGCTGATTGGCTGGTCCACACCGACAGCGCAAGTGCGTGCAGGCGATACGTTACAACTGGCGCTGTATTGGCAAGCCTTAAAAGATTTGAGCGACGACGACTGGTTGAAAATCCAACTGCTCGACGTGGACGATCACGCGCGCATCTTCAAAGACGGCTCGCCGTCGGCGGGGCGCGATTCGACTGACTCGTGGCGGCACGGGGAACTGATCGCGTCGTGGCATCGCATGCCCATTCCTGACGACATGCCGCGCGGCGTGTATCGGCTCACGGTCGGCGTGCATCCGTTTGGGCGCAAGAATTGGTTTCCGATTGACGAAGAGAACATGCCGATCGCGCTCGGCGATCAGTTGATCTTGTGCGAGGTGACGGTCGAATAATGCGCAATGCGTAATCCACAATGCATAATGGATGAATCACGCATTACGGATCACGCATTACGGATTACGCCTCCATGAAATCACGCTGGCTCGACATACTCCTCATCGCGCTGCTCATCCTCTTGCCCATCGCCTTTCATTGGCGTGTACTCACGCCGAACGCGATGGATCGCGGCTCGTTTCCGCAAGGCGATTTCGCCGAACAGTTCTATGCGTTTGCGAAATTCGCATCGGACGAAATGTCGCACGGGCAGCTGCCGCTTTGGAATCCTTACACCTACGCGGGGCATCCATTCATCGCCGATGTGCAGTCGGCGGTTTTCTATCCGCCAGCGCTGCTCGTGATGTTCGCAGCGTGGTGGCTCGGTGGTTTCTCGCTGTACGCGCTCGAATGGCAAGCGGTGCTGCACTTCTCGCTGGCAGGTGTGTTCACGTATTGGTTTGCGCGTCGTGAGTTTGCACGGCGGACGGTGGACGAAGGAGCATGGTCGGTGGCTGTCCGTCGTCTCGCCGCAGTGCTCAGCGCCGTCGTGTTCACCTTCGGCGGCTATCTTACGTCGTATCCGTCGCAACAACTGGCTGTACTCGAAACGGACGTGTGGCTGCCGCTTATCTTGCTCTGCTTGAGTATCGCCGGCCACCGTATGCCGTCCGCCGTCGTCGCCGCAGGCATGTTCTTCGGCATCGCGCTACTGGCCGGACATCCGCAGTCGGCGCTGTATGTGCTGCTGGTGAGCGCCGCGTATTTGTTCGTGCAGACACGTGAACAACATGTGCGCTGGCGAGAAATACTGATGCAGTTTACATTGATGCTGCTCGTCGCGCTGGGCGTCGCGGCGGTGCAGTGGATACCCAGTCTCGAATTCATGTCGCTTTCGTCGCGCTCCACACTGACCTATGCCGATTATGCGCGCGGGTTCGAGTTGCAAGACCCATTGCAGATGCTGCTGCCCGGCTCCGTCAGCGCATATTCACCGTTGTACATCGGCATCGCGCCGCTCGCGCTTGTCGTGTGCGCGCTGTGGCTGACGCGGCGCGTGGCGCGCATGGTGTGGTGCTGGCTCGCGCTCGCCGGTTTTGCGCTCGCGCTCTCGTTCGGCGGCAACTTGTTTGTGTATCCGATACTGTATGCGTTCGTGCCGGGCTTCCAATTGTTTCGCCAGCAGGAGCGCGCCGCGTTCATCTTTTCGTTCGCGCTGGCGCTGCTGTCGGGCTACGGCGCGCTTGCGCTGGCGCAAGTACTGCCGCGCGACATGCGCCAGCGCTTGCGTGGATTGCTGCGCCTCAGCGTCGGCGCGTGCGTTGGCGCGGCGCTGCTATTTGTGCTGATCTATTTTTTGTGGATGCAGTTCCAGCTCGCGCCCGATTCGCCGTTCCGCGCGGCGAGCGATCATGCCGCGTGGCTGGTACTGATGCTCGCGCTCGTGAGCGGCGTGCTGTGGTTGCGCGTGCGTGGGCGGCTGAAGCGCGCGCCGCTGCTCGTCGCGCTGATCGTCATCTCGACGCTCGATCTGTTCACCGTTAACTGGCACACGAACTTCCAGCCTACGCCGCCCGAAGCGCAGACACGCGCGCCCGACTTCCTCGCACCGATCAAAGCCGATCAGGTTGTATTCGACCCAGCAGAAGCGGAGAACCCGATCTTCCGCACCTACAACGAGTATCGAGTGTTTGGCAACTTCGGCGACCTGTTTCAATTCGAGGACACGTGGGGCGCGAGCCCGCTGCGCCTCGCGCGCTACGACGAGTTTGCGAAATTGCCGATGCAGCGACAGTGGGCGCTGCTCAACGTGAAGTACGTCATCACTTGGCGGCAGTCGCTCGCCGATCTCGGCTTGCAGAGCGAAATCGCCGCGCAGCAGAAGGTGAGCGATACGGAGACGACCTATGTGCATCGGCTGCTGAACGTGTCGCCGCGCGCGGTGGTCGTGACGCAAGTGGAGCGGGTCGCAACCGAGACTGAGTTGCAGACTCGGCTCGCCGCTGCGGATTTCGAGTTCACGAAACGCGCGCTCGTGACGACGCCCGTTTCGCTACACACGAGCGGCGATGTCGTTGGAACTGCTATCTTCGTCGCGCATCTGCCGGACTTTTATTTGTGGGATGTTCATGCGCCGAGCGATGCTCTTTTCATCCTGAGTGAAAATGATTACCCTGGCTGGCACGCATTCATTCAAGGAAAAGAAGCACCGATTATTCGCGCGAATGGCATTATGCTGGGCGTGCTAGTGCCCGCGGGTGAGAGCGTGGTCGTGTTCAAGTTCGATCCGTTCAGCGTGAAACTCGGCGCGGCGATTTCGGGTTTGACATTGGCTGGTTTGTTGGTTGGATGGTTTGTTGTCCGACTCAAACGATCCAACCATGCAACCAACGAACAAACTCATTTTCAGCGTCCGTAACTAATACGGTAGATCACACCCGTGAGAAATTCGTCCACGTACAGGGCACCGTCCGCGCCCACGACGAGATCGAGCGGGCGGTCGAGTCCGCTGATGAAATCGCTGACCGCCGCGTGATACTGGCTGCCGTCTTTCGTCAACTTGACGCGCACAATTTTGTGCCCGACGATGTTCGACGTGAACAGTTGCCCGAACAATGCGACGAACACATCGCCGCGATAGTCGGCAGGGAACTGGTTGCCGTTGTACATGACGACACCTTCGGCTGCGGCGTGCTGGGGGAACGTGGCGAGCGGCGCGCGGGTGCCGGAGTTGGGCGGCGGCTCGCCGAAGTATTTCGGGAAGCCGTAGTCGCCGCCTTGCACGATCCAGTTCAACTCTTCGGGCCCATCTTTATCGTCGGGCCCGTTGTCGGACGCGAAGATGTCGCCATTCGGCGCGAAGATGAACGAGTACGGATTGCGCAGACCTGTCGCGAACACATCGGGCTTGCTGTGCGGCGCATCTACGTTGAGGCGCAAGAGTGCGCCCGGCGCGTTGTTGAATTCGCCTTGCGAGATATACAAAGCGCCGTCGGGACCAAAGGCAAGTGCATTGGTCTGATGTCCGCCACACGGCAGATCGCCGATCAAATCCGTCGCGTGCTCGTAGAAGCCGTCGCCGTTTTCGTCGCGCGTGCGAGTGACGCGATGGCACGACGCGAGGAAGAGTTCGTCCTTGCGCCACGCGAAGCCCAGCAACTCGTCGAAGCCCGACGCGATCAGCTCAAGCTGATCGCCGTCGAGCCGATACACTTGGCCCGTGCGCCGCGTGAACGTGAAACGCCCTTGCGGGTCGAAGCCGATGCGCGTGATCTCCGGCAAGTGCAAGTCCGCGAACACCGAAACCTGAAAACCATCGGGCAGCTTGACGGAATCGCTCAACATTTTTTCGCGCGCGCTGTCATGCGTGAGCCGCGCGACGAGTGTGGTGGCTTGCGTGCGCACGTCGGCGACGAGCAGGCTGCCCTGCTGCTTTTCAAATTCAAAGGCAATGCCAAACTCGCCGATGTGTGCGAGATCAGGCTTATTGCCTTTCGCATCTTGAAAATCTTGCAGCGGAACGTAGATCGTCTGCCAATCAGAGGTGATTCCAAAATAGCGCGCCACATCAACAAAGGCGCGAACGCCGGACTGGTCGTTCAGATACAGATGCGGACGCTCGCCACCCTGCGCGCCACGCACGCGGACGGCGAGCAGCAGCTGATGGCTCAGGTCTGCGCCGCGCAAGTCCGTCCACCAAAGCACGTACGCGCCGCCACCCACTTGGCTGTACGTTAAGTGCAGCGTGTTATCCTCGCGCGCGCATTGCAGGCTCGCGCCGTTCTGCGCTTCACAGTGCGCGCTGCCGCCGAATGGATTTTGTTCGCGCGCGAAATCGGCCAGCACAATGGGCGGCTGCGGCGTCGGCGGCGCGGGCACGGGCGTGGGCCGCTCGCAGCCCGCGAGCAGCAAGCAGACTAGCAAGATTTGCGCAAAACGCTTGGCGATGATTCAATCCTCCGCGAAGTCGTCGCACAGTTTAACATCAGCACTAGGAGCAGCCAAAGTGAGCATCAAACCACAAAAACAGGAAGAACAGAAAGTTTTTCTTCGTGTCTTTGCGGTTTGATTTTAGTTCGGGCGCATGAAGAACCAGTTTCGGTTAATCAACTCACAATTCCCACTGCTCGCCACACTGCTTGCGTTCGCGCTGCGGCTGTGGCGCATTGACGCGCAGTCCCTGCGCGGCGACGAAGCCTTCGACGTGCTGTTCGCCGCACAGCCGCTCGGCGACGTGCTGTTTCAAGAGTTGTACGGGCAGACGTATCCGCCGCTCTATCATCTGCTCGATCACTTTTGGCTGATGCTCGCCGGTCGCCCCGAACTGAGCGCGCGCTTTATCACGTTCTTCGCCGGTGTATTGATTGTGCCCGTTGCCTATCGGCTCACACGTGCGCTGTTCGATGAACCGGTAGCGCGAGTGACGATGCTGCTCGTCGCGCTGCATCCGTTTCTGATCTGGCACTCGCAAGACGGGCGCATGTACATGCTGATGGGCACGCTGGCCGCGTTGAGCGCGCTGTGGGCGGTGCGGCTGTGGCGCAGTGCGCCGCGCAATCGCACGAGTGATTGGCTCCTCTATGTCGGCGTGACGACGTTGAGCGTGATGAATCATTACTTCGCTTACTTGGCCGTCTTTGCCTTGAACGTCGCCGCATTGTACCTGTCGTGGCGGCGTTGCTGGGCACTACGCTTCGCGGCGCAATGGTTCGGCGCGAACGCACTGGTCGGCGTGCTGGCTGCGGCGTGGCTCGTACCTGCCTTGCCGCATCTGGCCGGTCATCACGAGCCATGGATCGTGTCCGTCTCGCCAACCGACGTGCTCACGCGCAGCCTGCTCGCGTACTCGCTCGGCACGACGATTGAATGGGCGACTGCGCTGCCATGGCTGCTGTTGTTTGTCGTGCTGATGGTCGTCGGCTTTTTCGCCTCACGTGCGCACGGTTCTACACGCGATGGGCGGGCTATCGCCGCGCTCAATGCGTTTGTTCCGCTCGCGGTGATGTATCTCGGCTCGCTGTGGCGGCCGATGTACGATGAAAAATTTTTGCTTTTCGTGGTGCCGTTCTACATGCTGCTCATCGCATCTGGCATCGTCGCGTTGCGAGAATGGCGTGCGCTCGCGCGCTGGCAGCCTGTCGTGCTCGCCGCCATTGCAGCCGGCATGATATTCACCATTGGCAGCGCGCAGCTCAATCCGCAGTACGCGAAGTCGCCAGCATGGCGTGAGGCAGCGCAGATCGTTCGGGCACAGGTGCAAACAGGCGACCTGATCGTTTACAACTTTCCCGATCCCGCGCTGCCGTATCAAATGGGCGACGCGCTGCCGCTCGTGCTGCTGCCCGCGCAAGCGCCGGGCGATGCGGCGACGGCGCAGCCGCTTGAAGCCGCATCCGTCGAGCCAGCGTTGCGGCGACTGAGCGCGCAATACGACCGCATCTGGTTCGTGCCGCAGAACGCGCCGAATTGGGACCCCGATGCCGCCGTCGCCCGCTGGCTGTCGCGCTTCGCCGAGCGCGACTTCGCCACGAGTGCAGGCTCGCTCAACGTCGAGCGCTACCTCACCGCGCGCACATTCGCGCAGCACTGGACGCCATTCGGCGCGCGCTTCGCAGACAGCATTGAGCTGGTCGCGTATCACGCCACGACGGCGGCGCACACGATTCACCTCATACTGTACTGGCAAGCCAACGCCACGCCGACAAAAGATTACACCGTGTTCGCGCATTTGCTCGACGACGCAGGCGTGCTGCGCGCGCAACAAGACAATCCGCCCGTGAGCGGAACCTATCCGACAACGCAGTGGCGCGACGGCATCGTCGTAGATCGCTATGATATAATCATCCCAGACGACTGGCCCGACGGTCGTTATCGTTTTGAAATCGGCATGTACGATGCAAGCGGCGTGCGGCTGCGCGTGGGCAATGATGATAAAGTGATCTTTGGGGCTGTGGTGAAGTAATGCGAATAGTGAACTGCGTTCTTTCGATGCCGTTCATGACACGTTTGCGAATGGCGAATCAGAGCCAATGAGCGCGAATTCGTCATTCGTCACTCGGCACTCATCACAACTGGTAATCCTGCTCGCGTGTCTCGCGTTGGGCTTGCTTGCGGGCGCAGCCGTGTCGCTGGTCAATCCGGCGTTGGCGTTCGCAGGACTCATCGGCGTGATCGGCGCGGTCGTGCTCGCGCGCGACACGCAGTGGGGATTGTATGGTGTGATGGCGATCATCACGCTGCTGCCATTCGCCGCCGTGCCGCTCAACATCGGCTTCTCGCCGACTTTCCTCGATCTGGTCACGCTCTTGCTTGTCGCCGTGTGGTTCGCGCAGAACGCGACCGGACGCGAGCGCGGCTGGGCGAGCACGCCACTCGATTTGCCGATTCTGCTGTTCCTCGCACTCGCGTTCTTCTCTTTCATCGTCGGACTCAGTTTTGCTGGCTTAACCGTGATGGTTCTGCGCCACTTCGTCGAGATCGTCATGGCGATTGCGCTGTACTTCATCGTGGTCAACGTCTTGCGCGAGCGGCGCGACCTTGAACGCGCGGCGCGGGTGCTGATGCTGCTCGGCTTCATTGCTGCGCTGCTCGGCATCGCGTTGTACTTCATTCCGACCGAACAAGCGATTCGCTTGCTCTCACTGCTACGCGTCTTCAAATACCCGGCGGGCGACGCTGTGCTGCGCTACATCGAAGACAATCCGTCGCTGCCCAAGCGCGCCATCGCCACAGCGGTTGATCCGAACGTGCTCGGCGGCATGTTGATTTTGTTGAGCGCACTGGCGACCGCGCAATTGTTCGCCGTCAAGCGATTGTTTCGACGCGAGTGGATCGTCGTGATGATCGGCGCGATGGGCGCGTGTCTGCTGCTCACCTTCTCACGCGGCTCGCTGCTCGGCGCGGGCGTGGCCACGATGTTCATCGTGTTCATGCTGCTCGCGCGCCGCACCACGCCCATCGTCGCGGCGCTCGTCACGCTCGGCGGCACGGCGCTGCTCGCAGTGGCCGGCTTTGTGCTGCTCTCGATTCTGCCGTTCACGCAAGCGTATGCGTCGCATCTGCTCGAAGGCTTGACGGGCCAAGACCGCGCGACGCTGATGCGCTTCGGCGAATACAAAGATGCGCTCACGCTGATCGCGCGCTACCCGTGGTTCGGCGTCGGTTTCGCGGGCGTGCCAGACGTTGATCTGTACATCGGCGTGTCGTCGGTGTATCTGCTCATGGCAGAAGAGATGGGTGTGATCGGCGTGAGTGCATTCGTGCTCATCATCGCCATCTTTTTCGTGAGCGGTTGGCTGGCGCACCGCAAAGCGGCCGACCCAATTTTGCTCGGCGTGATGGCAGGCGTGCTCGGCGCACTGGTCGGCGGCATCTTCGATCATTACTTTTTCAATCTCGACTTCCCGCATTCGGTCACGCTGTTCTGGCTGTTTGTCGGGATGGGTATGAGCGCGATCCATCAGCACCGCGACGGGCAAACGATTGAGTTCCATGGCGATTGAACTTCGCTTGCCAGCCCTGCCGAACACGGAAGCGGTCACGATTGATCGCTGGCTGAAGCAGGCGGGCGATTCCATTCGCGCACGCGAGAAATTGCTCGAAGCGCACTCGGCGCAATTCGATTGGGACATCCCCGCGCCGCACGAAGTGGCCGATAGCACGCTGCAAACGATTCACGCGAGCGCAGGTCAATGCGTGAAAGTCGGCGACGTGCTGGCGGAAATCAGCATCCAGTCGTCAGTCGTCAGTAGTCAGATCGAAACTCAGGACTCAGCCGTCAGCGCGCAGGACTCGGCACGCATGACGCCCGTTGCGGCACGCATCGCCGAGGAGTATCAGGTTGATCTGTCGCAGGTGCAAGGCACTGGCTTGGGCGGGCGCATCACGAAAGAAGATGTGTTGGCGCTGATCGCAGTCCAACGGCCTAAGCCTGTCCTGAGCATTGTCGCAGGAGCCATCAGCCAACCAACCAACCTGCCAACGCTTGAGCGAGATACGTGGATTGAACAATCGCATGTCCAGCGTGCGCGCGCGGAGCAGGTGTCGCGCAGCAAGCGGACGATCCCGCATGTCACGTCGTTCGTCGAAATTGATTTGGGCAGCGTGCGCGCACAGATCGAAGCGCGGCAGGGCACATGGCAACGGCGCGAAGGCTTCTTGCTCGACGAGCTGCCGTTCATCGTGCAAGCGAGCGCCGTCGCAGTGCGCACCGTGCCGATCATCGCAAGCGCATTCACGAGTAATGGCGTTGCAATCAAGAAACAATTGCACATCGGCATAAGTGGGGCGACGGATGCCTCGCCCTTGCAAACCATCGTCGTTGCGGATGCCGATCATTACAATCTCGTCGGCATCGCGCGGCGCATTCGCTCGGCACATGAAGATGCAATTGCCACGTTCACGATTGATGCGCGCGGGTTGAGCACGGGCGCACTGTTCTATAGCGGCGTCGTGATGGAAGGGCAAGCGGCGACGCTGGGTATCGGTGCGGTGCAGCCGCGCGCCGCCATCGCAGCGGAGCGCGTCGCCATTTGTCCGCTGTGCTATCTGAGTCTGAGCTACGATCATCGCGTGATAGATGGCATCGTCGCGGGCCAATTCTTGAGTGAGCTAAAAAGATTGCTGGAGACCTCGGTGTGGTGAATATTGAAAGTGGAAAGTTGAGCATGAGCACTTTCCGCTTTCCACTCTTGTTTGAGGAGTGTTGATGGCGTTACTAGACATCGTGCTCGTGCCCGATCCGATGCTGCGCGAGCGGGGGAAGAAGGTGGCGAAGATCACGCCGGCAATGCAGCGATTGTTAGACGATATGGCTGAGACAATGCGCGACGCGCGCGGTGTCGGGCTAGCGGGCCCGCAGGTCGGCGTGTTGCAGCGCATCATCGTCGTCGAGGTGCCGAAGGATGAAGAAGACCCGAAGATGCAGTATGGCTTTTATCAACTGGTCAATCCAGAGATCGTAAAGGTGAGCCGCGAATTGGAAGAGGGCGTGGAAGGCTGTCTCTCGATTCCGGGTTATACTGGCGATGTGGAGCGGCACGCTTCGATTGAGCTGAAAGGCTTTGATCGCAACGGCAAGCCGATCAAAGTCAAAGCGCGCGGCTATCTCGCGCGCGTCTTCCAGCATGAGATTGATCATCTGGATGGTGTTCTGTACCTCGACCGCTTAAAGAGCGCGGACAAACTGCACAAGCTGCCGCCGCAGGAAGAGATGCAAGATGAGACGGAAGTGGTGGCGTGAAGATTCTGGCTGTTGACGTCGGCACGGGCACACAGGACATCCTGCTGTTCGACAGTGCGCGCGAAATCGAAAACTGTTTGAAGATGGTGATGCCGTCGCCGACGATGCTGGTCGCACAGCAGATCAAAGCCGCGACGGCGAAGCAGCAGCCGATCTTGCTCGCGGGCACGATCATGGGCGGCGGTCCCTCGAACTGGGCGGCGGAAGACCATCTACGCGCGGGATTGGACGTGTACGCTATGTCGTCTGCCGCGCGCTCGTTCAACGACGACCTGAGCGAGGTCGAGAAGTCCGGCATCAAGGTCGTCTCAGACGACGAGGCGCAGTCGCTGCAGCAGGTCAAACGGATCGAGATGCGCGACTTTTATCTGGACGAAATCACGAGCGCCTTCGAGTCGTTTGGTCTGCCGCTTGAGGTGGACGCGTATGCGATTGCCGTGTTCGATCACGGCAACGCGCCCGCAGGCTACTCGGATCGCCGCTTTCGCTTCGATTTTCTCGCCGACGCGATTCAGTCCGATAGCAGATTGTCTTCGTTTGCGTTCATGCGTGATGCCGTGCCCCCGCGCATGACGCGCATGATCGCCGCCGCGAATTCTGTCAAGACCGATCTGCCTGTGCTGCTGATGGACACGGCGCCCGCCGCCGTGCTCGGCGCGCTCGAAGATCCGCGCGTGCGCGCGCTCGAACGCAAACTGATTGCGAACGTCGGCAACTTCCACACGCTCGCGTTCCACATCGGCGACGGCAAAATTCATGGCGTGTTCGAGCATCACACGGGCGAACTGACGAAGGCAGAACTCGAAACCTACTTGCAAAAACTTGCGCACGGCGAGATCACCAACGACGAAGTGTTCGGCGACATGGGACACGGTGCGCTGGTGTTCGATAGAGACGCACCCGCTCCCGATGACTTGGTCGTGATCGGGCCCCGACGCGGCTTGCTGCGTGGCTCGCATCTCAATCCATACTTCGCGGTGCCGCACGGCGACATGATGATCGCCGGCTGCTTCGGGCTGGTGCGCGCGTTCGCCGATCACAAGCCGGAGTGGAAAGCGGAGGTCAAGAAGGCGCTGGGGGATTGAAGGAGATTAGCGGAGATGAAGATTCATCTTATTCGTGACAAAGCGACGCCGCTTCAGATTGATGAGATGCTGGAAGAATATGGCACACTGATCAAAGTTGCAGTTGATATTGAGCAGGCGATCCTTGCTGGCGGGGGCGAATATCACTCTGATTGTGAGGAAATCTTGCTGAATGAGGGGTGCCAGCAAGGCGACATTTGGGGCGCCAACTGGATTGCACGAACGGGCGATGTCGAGTGCGAGGCGATGCTAAATATCCGACCGCGAGATAACAATTTCTCGACGACGATTCAAGACTCCGACATTTGTCTGCGAGTCGTAGAAATTACGCAACAACGGATCGGGAGGGCACACGGACAAACAAAGAAAACGTGAACGTTTTTTGCGCGACCCGTTGCCTATTCGCTTAGGCGGCATCGCAGCCAATTTGGCTCGGATAGACGCCTTCGCGGACAATCCCCAACATGATGAAGCCGTCGCGCATATGATTGACGACAGCAAACATTTATGTGAATGGGCAGGATTAGACGTGGCAAGGTTCAATATTAACACCGCCTATACACTGCTCGTGTTGCAGAGACAACTCGTGCGCTGGCAGCATCACTTCGGTGAAATCTACGCCGACCCTGTGAGCCGCGCGGAGATGGCAGAGACGGCGCGCGCGTGGTCGAATCACTTGCTCGTGCTGTCGGGATTGCTGACTCAGCCGCGCGAACGTGCATAGTTGCAGAATTAAATTCACGGTCGTAGGGGCGCATTGCGGTGCGCCCCTACACGCATCGGGCTATGTGGAAAGAATACATCCAAGCGATCTCGATTGACGAGACGCTGCACTTGCTCGCACAGCATCGCGAGCGCGCGCGGCTCATCAACGGCGGCACCGATCTGATCATCGAGATCGAGCGCCAGCTGCGGGCGCCCGAAATCGTCATTGACGTGAGCCGCATCGCGGGGCTGAACGAGATTCGCGTTGACCGCGATGTGGTGCACCTCGGCGCGGGCGTAACGCACAACCAAGTCGTCGCGCATCCGCTCCTCCGCGAACGCGCGTATGCGCTGGTGCGCGCCTGCTGGGAAGTGGGCGCGCCGCAGATTCGCAATCGCGGCACGCTGGCCGGCAACCTGATCACGGCGTCGCCCGCTAACGATACCATCGCGCCGCTGTGGGCGCTTGGCGCATCGGTCACATTACAGAGTCTGCGCGGCGAACGCACGCTGACACTCAAAGAATTTTTCCAGGGTGTGCGCCGCACCGCGCTCGAACCCGACGAGATGCTGACCGACATTTCGTTTCCGCTGCCAGCGCCAACGGCGCGCAGTACGTTCCTTAAACTCGGCTTGCGCCGCGCACAAGCGATCTCAGTTGTGATGGTGGCCGTGCTGCTCGACATAGACGACCTGAACACGGTTCGCAGTGCGCACATCACGCTCGGCGCGGTTGCGCCGACGATTGTGCCGGCAAGCGAGGCGCAAGCATTCTTGATGGGCAAGCCACTCGCCGACGATGCGATTGACGAAGCCGCTCGGCTTGCGATGAATGCCGCGCACCCAATTGACGACATTCGCGGCACGGCGGCATATCGGCGCGAGATGGTGCGCGTTTATGTCGCGCGCGCGCTGCGGCAGTTGCGCGACGGCACGGAGCGCGACGACTTTCCGCAGAAGCCAGTGATGTTGTGGGGCAAACGAGATGTGTCAAGTGTCAAGTGTCAAGTGCCAAGCGCCAAGTCCAACGTCATCGAAGCGACCGTGAACGGCAAGACCTATGTTGTCTCAAGTGCCCATGACAAAACATTGCTGCGCTTCCTGCGCGAAGACTTGCAGTTGATTGGCACGAAAGAAGGCTGTGCCGAAGGCGAGTGCGGCGCGTGCACCGTCTTCCTCGACGGCGTCGCGGTGATGGCGTGCCTCGTGCCGGCGGCGCGGGCGCACGGCGCGGAGTTCGTGACGATTGAAGGACTGACGGTGGACGGCGGACGGCGGACGGCGGACAATACTTCAGGGTCTCTGCTCCACACAGTACAGCAAGCGTTCATTGAGGAAGGCGCGGTGCAGTGCGGCTACTGCACGCCGGGCTTCATCATGAGCGGTGCGAAGCTGCTGGAAGAAAATGCGTCGCCAACATTGAGCGACATCCAGCAAGCCGTTACCGGCAATCTTTGTCGCTGCACAGGGTACGCGAAAATTCTCAAGGCAATTGCAGAGGCAGCCAAGCCATATGCCGCGTGAAAAGTTGCTCGGCGCATTGGGCGAATCGCACACACGCGTTGACGCACTCGGCAAGGTGACGGGTGCGGCGAAGTATCCGGGCGACATTGACCTGCCGAATCAGCTGTGGCTGAAGACGTTGTACGCGCGCCGCCCACACGCGCGCATCATACGACTCGACACAGCGCGCGCAGAGCAAGCCGAGGGTGTCGTCGCCGTGTTCACGGCAAAGGATGTGCCCGTCAACGAGGTCGGGTTAATCGTGTACGACGCGCCCGTGCTCGCGCACGATGTCGTGCGCTGGATCGGCGAGAAGATTGCACTCGTGGTCGCGGAGACGGAACAGCAGGCACAGCGCGCAGTCGAACTCATCGAGATTGAATACGAAGACTTGCCCATCATTGACGATCCGCATGATGCGATGCGCGATGGCGCGCCGCAAGTCCATCCCGACTACGCGGGCAACATCCTCAAGCACATTCCGATTCGTAAGGGCGACATCGCCAAAGGCTTTGCCGAATCAGACGTCATCATTGAAGGCGAATACTTCACGCCGATGCAGGAGCACGCCTACTTGCAGCCAGAGGCGGGTCTGGCGTACATAGACAATGCAGGACGCGTGACGGTGCAAGTCGCGGGCCAGTGGACGCACGAAGACCAATCGCAAATTGCGCACGCGCTGGGCTTGTCCAAAGAACAAGTGCGCGTCATCTATCCCGCCATTGGAGGCGCATTCGGTGGACGCGAAGACATGAGCGTGCAGATCATCCTCGCGCTCGCGGCGTGGCGCTTGCAGCAACGCGGCATCCAGCGTCCCGTGAAGATAATTTGGTCGCGCGAAGAGACGATGCTGATGCACCACAAGCGTCATCAGATGTGGCTGCGTGCGAAGTGGGGCGCCAAGCGCGACGGATCGCTGTGCGCCGCGCAAGTGGAGATCACCGCGGACGCGGGCGCGTATGCGTACACCTCAACCAAAGTGTTGGGCAACGCCGCGCTGACGTGCACGGGGCCATACGAGTGGCCCCACGCGCAGGTGGATGCGGTCGCGGTCATCACCAACAACATTCCCGCCGGTGCGTTTCGCGGCTTCGGCGCGCCGCAGGGACACTTCGCCGCCGAGCAGCAGATGAACAAACTCGCGGAAGCACTCGGCATGGATCCCGTCGCGCTGCGCTTGAAAAATGTTTTGCGCGAGGGCGCGCTCACCACGACGCAGACGCCGCTGCCCGGCGGCATCGTCGCGCTGTCGCAGGTGATCGAGGCGTGCGCGCGCGCGGCGGGTTGGACACCTGCACTGAGCAGTGCTGGTGCGGGCATTGATACGACGCCCGCGGCAGACGGCAGACGGCAGACGGCAGATACCTCCGTCGTCCGTCGTCCGCCATTCGCCCCGCGACAGACGGGGTCATCAATTGTCAGTGGCCGCGGCTTTGCCTGCGCGTTCAAGAACGTCGGCTTTTCGTTCGGCGTGCAGGAGAGCGCGACGGCGACAATCGTGCTGCACGGCGAATCGGAGATCGAGCGTGCCACGCTGCGCATTGCGGCCGCGGACGTTGGGCAAGGTTCGCATACCATTTGCATTCAGATGGTTGCAGAGTTGCTCGGCTTGGACGTGAGTCAAGTCGAGTTGATCGCAAGCGACACGGCGACCAGCGGCAACTTTGGCAGCGCCAGCGCATCGCGCTCGACGTTCTTCGCAGGCAATGCGATTCGCGGCGCGGTGCAGCGTGCGCTGCATCTATGGCTTGAAGAGGAAGAGCATCCTGCCGAAGCGACGTACTGCTACTTTCCACCCAAAACGGAAAGCCTTGATCCTGTCACCGGCAAAGCGAAGCCAAACATTGCGTACGGCTACGTTGCCGAAGTCGCCGACGTGGACGTAGATACCGAGACGGGCCAAGTGTACGTCAAGCGCGTGTGGTGCGCGGATGACGTGGGCAAAAGCGTGAACCCACAACTGATCGAAGGACAGATCGAAGGCGGCGTGGTGCAGGCGCTGGGCTACGCGATCACGGAAAACTTTGTGACGCAGAACGGACAAGTGCTCACGCCATTCTTCAGCAACTATCTGATTCCCGGCGTGCTCGACGTGCCCGAACATATTGAGTCTGTCATCCTTGAATTTCCCGACGACGAGGGGCCCTGGGGCGCGCGCGGCATGGCAGAGATGCCGTTTATCCCGCTCGCGCCTGCCGTGACTGCCGCGATTCACGACGCGACGGGCGTGTGGTTCGACGCGCTGCCGCTGGTGCCGTGGAAGGTGTGGGAAAAACTATCCGCGATTCACGCGAATGGGCGCGAGTAGAAATTTGTGTAGATTCACGTGACTAACGGATCAAAGGATTGTATGAATTACTTCGATACGCTTAAGCCCCTGCTCTTACAAACTGACTCGAAAATATTGTTGCTCGTGATGGACGGGCTGGGTGGGCTGCCACGCGAAACCGATGGCAAGACCGAACTCGAAACGGCGCACACGCCGAACATGGACGCACTGGCTGCACGCGGGCAACTGGGCTTGAGCGTGCCGATTGCACCGGGCGTGACGCCGGGCAGTGGGCCCGCACATCTTTCATTGTTCGGTTACGATCCATTGGAATTTGTGATCGGGCGCGGGGCGCTTGAAGCGTTGGGCGTCGGTTTTGATTTGAGCGACACGGACGTGGCGGCACGCGGCAACTTCTGCACGGTGGACGAGCACGGCAATGTGACCGACCGCCGCGCGGGCCGCATCAGCGACGAGGAAGGCAAGCGGCTGTGCACGATTTTGTCGCAGATTAAACTCGACGGCGCACAGGTGTTCGTCGAGCCGGTGAAGGAGCATCGCTGGGCACTGATCATGCGCGGCGAAAATTTGTCGGGCGATTTGAGCGAGACTGACCCCGGCGTGCTCGGTCGTCCCTCGCCGCCCGTGCAAGCGCACGACAAGCTCGCGCAGCGGACCGCCGACCTTGTGAACGAGTTCATCGTGCAAGCCCGCGACTTGCTGAAGGACGAGCATCCTGCCAACATGATTTTGCTGCGCGGTTTTGCAAAACATCCGGGGTTTCCGACCTTCGATCAAGTGTATGGCTTGAAGGCGGCGGCGGTCGCCGTGTATCCAATGTATCGCGGACTTGCATCGTTGCTCGGCATGAAAGTTATAGGCACGGGCGCATCTATCGAAGAAGAATTCCGCACGGTCGCGCAGCACTGGAGCGAGTTCAATTTCTTCTACGTGCATGTCAAGAAGACGGACACCATGGGCGAGGACGGCAACTTCGACGGCAAGGTACACGTCATCGAAGAAGTGGATTCGTGCATTCGGATTCTGACTGCTCTGAAACCCGACGTGTTCGTCATCACGGGCGACCACTCGACGCCCGCGACGTTTAAGTCGCATTCGTGGCATCCCGTGCCGACGCTGCTCGCCTCGCAATGGTGTCGCGGCGATCCTTCGGCAGGCTCAGGATGCAAATTCGGTGAGCGCGATTGTCGGCGCGGCGTGTGGGGCGAGTTCCACGCGACGAGCATCATGCCCGAAGCGATGGGACAGGCGGGTAAGTTGACCAGATATGGGGCGTGATGTGGCGGCTGCGCGGCGGCTCGTCGGTCACGTCGCGCCCGCCGATGAAGATGCGCCCGCGGTCGGGATACTCCAGGCCCGCGATGCAGCGCAGCAGCGTCGTCTTGCCGCAGCCGCTGGGCCCCAGCAGCACCATGAAC
>JBBPZQ010000115.1:0-28340 GCA_038198935.1 Anaerolineae bacterium | reverse complement strand
CGATGCGGGCTTTGGAAAGTTTACGCCGTTTCAGGAGGCGACCGCCTGCCAAGCGTCGTTCTTCCATTTGTGCGCGTGTGAGTTTCGTTGGTTTCCATGTCATGCCACTATTGTAAAGCAACTTTAGCTAAAGGGAATAACACGCTGCCAGCGAGCACGGAGCGCTGGTCACTGGTGTCAGCCGCGCCGGTCTTCGATGCGCAGCGCCAAGTGCAGTTTGCCATCAGTATCTTCCACGACGTCACGGAGCAAAAGCGGCGCGAGCAGCAACTGCGTGCACAGTTTACTGGCGCGCGCGCGCTCGCGGAAGCGCACACGCTTGAGACGGCCGAGCACGACATCTTACGAGCAATCGGCGAGCATCTCGGCTGGTCGGTCGGCGTCTTGTGGCTATTAGATCGCGAGCAGAGGATGCTGCGATTCGCACGAGCATGGCACGCGCACGCGCGCGCCGACAGCCACCTCGAACAGGTCAGTCGTGATTGCACGTTCAGCGAAGGCGTGGGACTTCCTGGTCGCGTGTGGCAAAGCGCTCAAGCGGAGTGGCTCGCTGATAGCGAGCATGACGACGGCTTTCCGTGCGCGCGCTTTGCCGCGCACGACCTATTGAAGTCGGGCGTGGCTGTGCCGATTCGCGGTGGCAATGGCGTGGTCGGCGTGTTGGAGTTTTTCTCGGAGCGCGTGCGTGAGCCAGAACCCGACACGCTCGACGTGATGGCGGCAATTGCGCAGCAAGCGGGACAGTTCATCGAGCGCAAGCGAGCCGAAGAGTCGTTGCGCGAAGCCGAGACAAAGTATCGCACACTTGTCGAGCAGATTCCCGCCATCACCTATGTTTCGGCGTTCAAAGGCGAGAATCGCTTGCTGTACGTCAGCCCGCAAGCCTCACTGATTCTGGGCTACGCGCACGACGAATGGATGCGCAGCCGCGCCCTTCGTCACGACGCCGTTCACCCCGACGACCGCGCAAAACTGTTCGCTTCGTATCAACATAGCCTCCAGATGGGCGAGCCATTCCTTTGCGAATATCGTCTGCGCACGGCTGACGGTCGTTATCTCACCGTGCAGGATCAAGCCATCATCGTCCGCGACGCCAGCGGTAGCGCACAGTACCTGCAGGGCATCGTGTTCGACGTGAGCGAGCGCAAACATGCCGAGCAGGAATTGCGCGCACTCGCGGAAGTGCGCGACCGCGCACTCGCCGAAGCGCAATTGATGAATGCGCTCATGAGCGCAAGCGCAGGCGAAGCCGATCTCAATCGCATTCTCGATTCGACATTCAAGCAGCTGAATCAAGTCATCGCATTTACGGGCGGCTCTATCGCGCTGATTGAGGGTGACGACTTGGTCGTACGGGCTGCGTTCGGAACGTTCGCAGCGCAGGCGATGGGCAACCGCGTGCGGCGCAGTACGGCGCGCAGTTGGCGTGTGCTCGAAACGCGTGAGCCGCTGCTGGCGAACGACGTGGCTGCATCTGGCTTGCGTCCGACGACGCCGATCCGCGCGTGGCTTGGCGTCCCGCTACTGTGGCGCGGCGAGGCATTCGGCTTGCTTGAAATTGATTCGACAGAAGTCAATGCGTTCACCGACGCCGACGTCGCACTCATGCAAAAAGTAGCGACAGCGGTCAGCGGCTCGATTGAGATCGCTGAGCGTTATCGCGCGGAGCGCGCGAGCGAAGAACGCTTCCGCTCATTGAGTGTGGCCTCACCAGTCGGCATCTTTATGACGGACGCCGAAGGCCACTGCACGTACACCAATCCACGCTGTCAGATCATTTGCGGTTTCTCGTTCGAGCAGGCATTGGGTACGGGCTGGACGCAGTTCGTTCACGCGGACGACCGTGAGCGCGTGCTATTGGCATGGAACGAGACCGTGCGCAATGGGCGTGAATTTGATGGCCAGATACAGTTTGCAAACCCCACGCTCGGCACGTGCTGGACGCACGTGCGCAGCGCGCCAATCCTGTCGGACAGTGGCGATGTGATCAACCATGTCGTTACGGTCGAAGACATCAGCGAGCGCAAGCAGGCTGACGAAGCGTTGCAGCGCTCGAAAGAACAGTTGGAGATCATTTTGCAGGGCGTGGCCGACGGCATTACTGCGCAGGATGCGTCGGGACGGCTCGTGTTCGCCAACGCGGCAGCAGCGCGCGATGCGGGGTACGAGAGCGTGGCTGAGTTCATCGGCGCACCGCTGCGAGAGACGTTGCAGAAATTTGACTACTTCGATGAGTTCGGACAACCGCTCGATCTGGACAGATTGCCCATCCAACGCGCGCTGGCAGGTGAACTGAGCCCGCCCGAACTTTTGGTGCGTATGCGCTTCAAAGAAAGCAACAATGAGCGCTGGCGCATCATTCGCTCACGTCCGGTGCTCGATCCATTCGGCACGTCTCAGTTGGCGGTCAACATCTGGAGCGACATCACCGAGCGACGTCGTGCCGACGAAGACCGCGCGCGATTGGCAGCCATTGTGGAGTCATCCGACGATGCCATCATGAGCGCCACTTTCGAGGGCGTCATTACCAGCTGGAATGCGGGCGCCGAGCGCATGTATGGACATCCCACCCATGAGATTGTGGGACAGCACGTGAACGTCATCCTGCCGGCGGAGCGTGCGCACGAGATTGTGTACCTTGCTAATGAAGTGCGTCAAGGCAAAAGCGTCCGTCATTTTGAGACGCGGCGCTTGACACGCGACGGCAGGCAGATTGATGTCTCGCTGACGGCGTCGCCACTGCGCAGCGCACAGGGCGATCTAATTGGAATGTCCGCCGTCGTGCGCGACATTAGCGAGCGCAAGCGTGCCGAAGAGTCTCAACGCTTCCTCGCCGAAGCGGGCGCATTACTCGGCTCGTCGCTCGATTACGAAGCGACGCTCGCGCGAGTCGCAGACTTGGCTATCGGCCACATTGCCGAGTGGTGTGTGGTGGACCTGATGCGCGACGGTGCGCTGCAACAAGTGGCGATAGCGCACAGCGATCCAGCGCAGGTGCAACTGGCGCGCGACATGCTCGCACGCTATCCGCACGACCCGAAGTGGAGATTGGGCACCCACGTTGTCGTGCGCACGCAGCAGCCCATCCTCGTCCCGCAACTGTCGGACGAGCAACTCGTCGCTGGCGCGCGAGACGAACAGAACTTGCAAATGCTGCGCGCAATTGGTCCCACATCGTTCATGATTGTGCCGATGATAGCAAATCAGCGCACGTTCGGCACGCTCACGTTCGCGAACACGGATGCGGCGCGTCCGTTCGACGAAAAGGACTTGCAAGTGGCGCAATCGCTCGCTGACCGCGCGGCCTTCGCCATTGAGAATGCGCGCTTGTACCGAGACTTGCAACAGTTGAACGAACAGTTGGAAGTGCGCGTGCTCGAGCGCACGGCGGAATTGCAGTTGGTGAACCAGAGCCTGCAAGCGGAAATCGGCGAGCGTCGGCACGCCGAAGAGCAACTGCGCGACTCCAACGCACGCCTGCGTCAGTTATCCGCGCACGTGCAGACCGCCCGCGAGGAAGAACGCACTCGCGTCGCGCGCGAGATTCACGACGAACTCGGGCAAGTGCTCACAGCCGTTAAAATGGATTTGACGATGCTCGGCAAGAAGCTGAGCAACGAGCAGAAGCCGTTCTCGCGCAAGCAGGTGCTGGACGATCTTCGCTCCATGTCGAAATTGCTCGACGAAACCATTCGTACCGTGCGCGAGATCATCACCGAACTGCGCCCAGAAATGCTCGAAGACCTCGGTTTGAAAGCGGCGATGGAATGGCAGGCGCACGAGTATCAGGCGCGCACCGGTATCGAATGTAAGTTTACGACCGACGTGCAAGACATCAATCTCGACATCGAGCGCGCGACGGCGGTGTTCCGCATTTTCCAAGAAACACTCACGAATGTCGCGCGCCACGCGAACGCGACGCACGTGCACATTAACTTGCACGACGAGCCGACGCAGTTCGTGATGACGGTACAAGACAACGGACGCGGTATCGCGCCCGACGAGATGCGCAAGGCAAAATCGTTCGGCATTCTCGGCATGAGAGAGCGCGCGCTGTTATTCGGCGGCACGCTGGACATCAGCAGTACACCCGGCCAGGGGACGATGGTGATCGTCTGCGTGCCGCGCGTAATGGTGTAATGCTGAACCCGTCGGCGCACAGCACGCATGATGATATGCGGCACGATGACACTGCCCTACCTGATGCGTCCGCTACAGCTGACTATCATCGCCATTCAACAAATCGTGAGATGGTTGTTATAATGACCCTATGAGCATGGAATCGTCGCAATCGCGGAGCAAAATGTCTGCCGTCTGGCATACGCTCCGTATTCTGGCCCTCGCCTTATTCTTGGGTGGCGCGCTGTTTTCGGGTTACTTGTTTTATGATACGATGCGCGACCTGCTCGACCAGCCGGTTGTGCCAGTAGATGCACGCGCGCCATCAAACACCAATCCGCCCAGCGCAAGCAATAATCGCCCACCCAGCAATCCAGCCAGCGAAGCGAGTCAAACGCAGCCTGTGCCGTCGCCCATTGCGGCCGGCAATCCTGCCGCGCAAGATCAAGTGCCGCACTGGAACGGCAAGGAGCGCGTCAACTTTTTGCTGATGGGCATTGATCGCCGGCCCGGCGAGACGGGCGCGACGCAAACCGACACGCTGATCATCGTCTCCGTGGATCCTACATCGAAGAGCGTGAGCATGTTGTCCATCCCACGCGATCTGTGGGTGCCGATTCCGGGCTACGGCGAGAACCGCATCAACACGGCGTTCTGGATGGGCATCTCGCACAACTATCCGGGCGGCGGCTTCGCGCTCGTCAAGAAAACCGTACAGTATAATTTCGGCGTTCCGATCCATTATTACATCATGGTTAACTTCGTCGGCTTCCGCAAAGTCGTGGACGCGCTCGGCGGGATTACGGTTGACGTGCCGCGTGACATTTACGATCCGACATTCCCCAACGACACTTATGGTTATCGGCCGCTCTACATCAAGAAGGGCCGTCAGCACATGAATGGCCAACAGGCGCTCGACTACGCGCGCACGCGCCACGTGGATTCGGACTTCGGGCGTATGAAGCGGCAGCAGCAGGTCCTGATGACCATCAAAGATAAGGCGCTCAACCTCGACGTGATTCCGAAGCTGCCCGCGCTGTGGGCAGCGAAGGACGACTCGGTGCAGACTGATCTGCGGCTGCAGGACATCATCGCACTGACACAATTGGCGAAGGACGTGAAGAGCGAAAACATCAAGACCGCCGAGATTGACGACTCGCTGACACAGGATTGGGTCACGCCCGGCGGCGCAATGGTGCTGCTGCCCGACCGCGAAAAGATTCGCAGAGTTGTCGCGCAGCTGTTCAGCACGACCAGCACCGCGCAGACTGAACCTGCCGATCAGATAAAGCGCATCAGCACGGAAGCGGCTCGCATCCAAGTCTCGAATGGCACGAGCATTGAAGGAGTGGCAGGGCGCGTGTCGGAATGGTTGAAGGCGCAAGGCTTCAACATCGTGCTCGTGGACAACGCCGAGCGCGAAGACTTCACGCAGACCCTGATATTGGAGAGCAGCGATAAACCGGCGACGCGCGGCGCACTCGCCACACTTTTCAAAGTCTCGGCGGATCGTGTGCGCAAAGGCAGCGCGGCGACTAACATTGATATACATCTCGTGATTGGGCGCGACTTCGATCTCAACGTATTGCCGAACAGTCAGTAAATTGTTTTCAGCACAGAGGCATAGAGCACACACAGAACCGACGGCAGATTGTGTGCGCTCTGTGCCTCTGTGCTACATGCCGACAATGATGGATACGCATGAGCGACACGCTTGAACTGGGCACGAGCGAACTAATTTTGGAGCGCGACGGCGCGACGGCGTGGCTCACGTTCAATCGGCCGCAAGCACGCAACGCGATGACGTGGGCGATGTACGAAGGACTGTATCGCGCGTGCGAGGCGATGGATGCCGACGACAGTGTGCGCGTGTTCGTGCTGCGCGGTGCTGGCGACAGGGCGTTCGTGGCGGGAACGGACATCTCGCAGTTCCAAGCGTTTCGCACGGCGGACGACGCGCTCATGTACGAGCGCAACGTCAATCGCTACGCGAGCCGGTTGGAAGCCATGCAGAAGCCGACGATTGCGCTGATCCGCGGCTACTGTGTCGGCGGCGGCGCGGCGATTGCCATGGCGTGCGATCTGCGCATAGCGAGCGCCGACGCGAAGTTCGGCATACCGATTGCGCGCACGCTGGGCAATACGTTGTCGGCTCAGAATCTCGCGCGGCTAGTCGCGCTCGTGGGACCTGCCCGCGCGAAAGAACTCATCTTCACGGCGCGTTTCATCGAAGCAGACGAAGGCAAAGCCATCGGCTTATTCAACGAAGTCGTCGCCGCCGAGCAGATTGAAGCGCGCACGTGCGAACTGGCGAACACCATCGCAGGACATGCGCCGCTCACGATGCGCTCGATCAAAGAAGGCGTGCGCCGCCTGATGGAGCACGCGCGCGGCAGCGAGACCGACGACCTGTATCTGATGTGCTATCTGAGCGAGGACTTTAAAGAAGGCGTGAGCGCGTTCATGGCGAAACGTCCACCACAGTGGAAAGGAAAGTAATGCGTGATACGTAATTCGTCATGCGAAATTGCCAATCCAAATTACGCATGACGAATTACGCAACACGCATTCACAAGAGACATGTCCTCAGACGCACAGCCCGCTTACCCTCTCGCCGGTATCCGCGTGCTCGAACTCACGAACTACATGGCGGGCCCTTTCTGCGCAATGCTGCTGGCTGATCTCGGCGCGGACGTCATCAAGATCGAGAATCCGCAGGGCGGCGATTTCAGTCGGCTGACTGCGCCATTCGTCGAAGGCGAAAGCGCGGGCTTCATGGCGATCAACCGCAACAAGCAGAGTGTCGCGCTGAATTTGAAAAGCGAGCGCGGCCGAGATATTTTTCTGCAACTCGCGCGCACCGCCGATGTCGTCGTCGAGAATTATCGCCCTGACACCATGCGCGATCTCGGATTGAGTTACGAGACGCTGTCGCAACTCAATCCGCGCTTGATCTATCTCGCCACGACGGGATTCGGACAGACGGGACCGTATCGCCATCGCGCTGCGCTCGATCTGATCGTGCAGGGCATGAGCGGCTTAATGTCTATCACCGGCGAACCGGGCCGGCCACCCGTCAAAGTCGGCGTGCCGATTGCCGATCTGAGCGCGGGACTGTTCGGTGCTTATGCAATTCTCGCCGCGTTAATTGCGCGAATGCAGAGCGGCCGTGGTCAATTCATTGACGTGAGTTTGCTCGAAGCGGCGATGGCGCTCGAAGTGTGGGAGACGAGCGGCTATTTTGCGACGGGCAACGTGCCTGCGCCGCTCGGCTCGGCGCATCGCGTGTCCGCGCCATACCAAGCGATGCGCACCGCCGATGGCCACATCACCATTGGTGCAACCAGCCCGGCGAATTGGAAAGCATTTTGCAATGCGCTCGGCTTGCAGCATTTGGAAAACGACGTGCGCTTTGCAACCGTGTCCGCGCGCCGCGCGCGCTATGATGAACTCGCGGCGCTCATCGAAGACGTCACGACGACGCAGCCGAGCGAGCACTGGTATCGTCTGCTGGAGCAAGTCGGCGTGCCGTGCGGCGTGCTGCATCGCATTGACCAAGCCGTGAACGACGTGCACGTGCAGGCGCGCAATTTTGTCGTCGAGTTACCGCATAGCAAAGCCGGTGCCATCAAGGCGACAGGCTCACCCGTGCGCTTCTCGCAAACGCCGGTGCGATTGGAACACGCGGGGCCTGTCTTAGGCGAGCATACGCGCGACGTATTGCATTCGCTGCAATTGAGTGACCAGGCGATCACGCAGTTGCAGCGCGATGGCGTGATTGGAGTCGCGCCATGAGGTCTCCGCTCGCTCGGTTGCACAGCACGCTCAACGCGGTTGCCGACGAAGCGAGTGCGACCGAGCACGTGCTCACGGCAGTCATCGGCACCTTCATGCTGGCAAACCTGCACGGGCTTGTCAGTCCACTTGTACGGATTGCGCGTTGGCGGCGGCGGCATCACCCGGTGAGTCACAACAAAGGTGAAGAGCAGCAAGCGCGCCCCAGTGGTCCCTTCATGGTTGATCGCAGTCATGCGTGCGCCTTGTTGATCTTCGTGCCGCTCAGTTTGAAAAGCCACTTCATTGATGATCTGACCGGCGCGTATGGATACTCACATATTGCCGTTGATGTGGGCGAGATGGATGCGCAAACGCGCAAGCCCGTAATGACTGAAGCCACGCTCGGCGACGTGGTGCATCGCAGTTTTCAGGACACGTATGGCGAGCGTCCATACATTCGTGTTCCGCTCGGCTCGTTGGGTGTGGATTGCCACGCGATGCGCGCGTGCGTGACCAGCAAGTTGGGCCAACCGTACAGCGATAAAGAAGCGCTGACGTGGGGCGCGATTGACGATCCAGCCAAGCAGATTTGCAGTGACCTTGCCGCCAACTGCTTGCCCGATCGCTTGCGGCTCGCCATCGTGCAGTCGCGGCATCATGGCAAAGTGCGTCCGTATGCCGTGAGCGTACATCGGCTGGGACACCCGAAGCCGTATGTGTTTGTGAGCCCAAACGGATTTGCGCAATTCTTAGGGGCGCCGCACGGCAATAAGATTGACAGACCGAACGTGGTTTTGCTGCCCCAGTCGTCCATTCTACCCAGCCGTGCGCCAAACCACCCACGCCTGTCGCGCAGCGAAATGCTCATCGTCGTCACGCTCACGCTCGTGTGCAGCGCGTTGATTGGTGTGCTTGTCCGACGGCAGCACGATTTGTAAAGCGAAGCCCTGACAGGTTTTAAAAACCTGTCAGGGCTTTGTCGTGGTGCCGGATAGTTGTACTGCCTACGCGCCAATTCACAGTTGCCCCGACTCTCCCCAATTCGCAAGCATTGTTTGGTACTCCGCATCGTCGTAGCGTTCGAGCATGAATGCGCGCGCGTACGATGGCAGCGTGCTGTGCGTGATATGCTGTGCCAGCAACTCGGCTGCCGCGCTCGACGCCATCAGCCCGAAACCGGACAGCGCACCGATGACGTATGCACCGTCAACCGACAAGGGGCCGATGAGCGGACGGTTCTCGCGCGTCTTGCAGTAGTAACCGCCGTCAACCACCGGGCGCGGTGCCTTGCCAATGTATTGGCGCAATGCAGGCAGCATCACCGCCATGCCGCGCAAGACGATTTCTGGATAGTGCGGATCCCACGTAATCGGCAACGTCGGCTCGACTGGCAGGAGATCATACGTCCATAACATCAGCGCACTGCCCCCATCGCGTCCGCCTTCCGGCCGACCATGCACGCCAGCGGGAAATTCGTCGAGCAGCCAGCGCGTCTCGTCCAACGATGCGAATAGTTCGCGCTCGTCGTCGCTCCACGGAATACGCACAGGGTCCGCCCAAATTAGCAAGCCCGCCTCGCGCGGGATTGCGCCGAGCATATCGTCGAAGTTGACCTTGACGTGTCGCTCGTTGAACACAGGCACGTCCACATCAAGCAGCATGGCAACCTCTTTCAGAAACGGTCCGGCGGCGATCACAAAGTTCTCCGTCGCGATGCGCGTGCCATCGTTCAACACGACGCCGCGCACGCGACCGCTGTCAACCTCGATAGCGGTCACACGCGCGCTGATGAATTGCGCGCCAGCAGTGCGGGCGCGTTCAAGTTCGTACATGCCGAGTTGCTGCGCGCTGAACCAGCCGCAGCGGCGCGCGTGCAGCACCGCAACCGTGTTCCGAGCGAAATACGGGAAATATTTTTCGATCAGCGACGAATCCGTCAGCAAGTCTGCACCCGTGAGCGGCGAATCGAAACCCGACGGCGAAGCCGGTTGATACTCGCTCGCCGCGTGATCGTGCACGCGCACGGGGCCCGCGCCGAGCGAGGCGGCTTCGTCGGCGGCGCGCTTGAAGACCGCGATACGGTTACGGTCGGCGGTTGCATAGAGGTATCCGCGCCGATTCAGATGAAAGACATTATTGGTTTCGCGCGCGAAGTTTTCGAGAATGTCAATACTGCGGTTCATCAGCGCAACCATCGCGTCGCCGGGTCCGGGCCACCAATTGCGATAGCATTCGGTGGACTTATCACTGGTCAGCGTCAGCGGCGCGCGCTCGTCCACGAGCACGACGCTCTTCACGCCCTGCTTCACCGTGAGTTGATATGCAGTTGCAATGCCGGCGATACCCGCGCCGCAGATCACCACGTCGGCCGATTTCATCAGCATGTATCCAACAAATTCATAACTTGTCATTCATGTCCTGTGCCGCAGGCATTCGCCTGCATTGCGCGCGACTGCGCGCGGCACAGGATGAAGCGGAGCGAAGAATCTCTATGACATTCGTGAAACGCGTATGTGGTCACGCAATCAATCCGCGTCGCCCTGAGTGCCTGACGATATGCGTGCATGACCAACGCGTCAGAGACCGTTCGTTTCACTTCATCCTGTGCCACACGCTGTAAGCGTGTGAGCGCGGCTTCGCCGTGCGGCATAGGACATGGGTGACAAGTCGAACAGCGTTTCGATCTCGTTTCGTTCGCTCTCACTCAACTTCATGTCGAGTGCGTGCTTGGCGGGTTCGAGGTGTGCAGGATTGCGAGGACCCACAATTGGAGCAGTCACCTGTGGATGCGCCAGCAGCCACGCGAGCGCAAGCGTCGCCATGTCGGTGCCGCGCCCGGTCGCGTATGCGCGAAAGCGTTCAAGGGCATCGAATGTCTTCGCGTTGAGCCACGACTCATACGGCTGAGGGCGGAGCGTCATGCGCGAGCCGCCGGGGAAATTCTCTCGTGCGCGATACTTGCCCGTGAGCCAACCCCCAGCGAGCGGACTGAACGGCGTGTAACCGAGTTGCTGGTCGGCGCACAGTGGCAGCATCGCGCGTTCGTCGTTGCGGTCGAGCAGACTGAATGCGTTCTGCACCCACTGGATGCGATTCCAGCTGTTCACGTCGCTGATCCGCAGCGCCTTCGCCAGATACCACGCGGGTACGTTCGATGCGCCGGTGGCACGCAGCTTGCCTTGCGCAATTAGATCGTCGAACGCGCGCAGCGTCTCGTCGAGTGGCGTCGTCCAATCAGGTTCATGCATCAGATACATGTCGAGGTGATCGCAGCCGAGTCGCTGCAAGCTCAACTCGATTTGCTGCATGATGTGTCGGCGCGACAGTCCCGCGTCGTTCACGTCGTCGCCCACGCGATTGAACACTTTGGAACTGAGCAGCACCTGGTCGCGCACACGCGCGCCGCGCGCGCGCAGCCAGTTGCCGATGTATGTCTCGCTGCGTCCGCCGCCATACGAGTTCGCCGTGTCGAAAAAGTTGATGCCCAGCTCGAATGCCGCGTCCATAATGGCGAATGCATCCGACTCGTTCTCGCCTTTGCCGAACAACTCTGGCAGACTACCGATGCCGCCGAAGTTGCCGCAGCCGAGTCCGAGAGCGGAGACCTTCAGACCTGTTCGTCCCAGTTGTTTGTAGTGCATCAATTTTTTAACCGCCGTGCTTGTGCCCGCAGCGCGGGGTAAACAAATTCGATTGACGAATCGTGACGCAGTGACTAGAATATGCGCGATTATCATAAACGCAAATTTTAACTGATGGGTGAACGAACGTGGCAAAACCGACGATTGTGACTGTAGATGATGACCGTGCAGTGCTGAATGCGATCGAGCGCGACCTGCGCCAGAAATATGGGCGCGACTATCGCATCATCAAAGCCGATTCGGGCCAGAGCGCTCTCGACTCGCTGAAGCAGCTGCAACAGCGCGGCGACATCGTTGCGCTGTTCCTCAGTGATCAGCGCATGCCGCAGATGACGGGCATACAGTTCCTCGCAGAAGCGCGCGAGATTTATCCCGAAGCGAAAAAGGTTTTGCTGACCGCATACGCCGACACCGAAGCGGCGATCAATTCGATCAATAACGTCGGCCTGAATTACTACTTGATGAAGCCGTGGGACCCGCCGCAGGAAAATTTGTACCCAGTGCTCGACGATTTGCTCGACGAGTGGAAGGCTGAAGCGCACATGCCGTTTGACGGCATCCGCCTGGCCGGAACGCTTTGGTCGCCGCAGTCCCATGCCGTGAAGGAATTTCTCGCGCGTCACCAGATTCCATATCAATGGCTCGACGTGGATCACGATGTGAAGTCGCGCGAGTTAGCGGAGCAGGCGGGCGGCGGCACGCTGAAAATTCCGACACTGTTCTTCCCCGACAGCACGACGCTCGTGCAGCCGACTATTCCGGAACTCGCGTCGAAGGTCGGTGTGCAGCGGCAGACGACGCGGCCATTTTATGATGTCGTGATTATCGGCGCAGGTCCGTCGGGACTCGCTGCGGCGGTGTATGCGACGTCGGAAGGACTGAAGACCGTCGTGATCGAGCGCGATGCACCCGGCGGACAAGCGGGCACCAGCCCGAAGATCGAAAACTATCTTGGCTTTCCGAGCGGTATCTCCGGCGGCGAGTTGACGCGGCGCGCGGTCACACAGGCGAAACGCTTCGGCGCCGAAATCATCTCGGCGTGCCAAGCCGACAGCATCCGCATCCAAGATTCATATCGCGTGGTGGCGCTGAACGACGGCAACGAGGTCAACACGCACGTCGTGCTGCTTGCGACCGGTGCATCGTTCCGCATTCTCGACGCGCCGGGCGCAGCCAAGTTGTCGGGCGCGGGCATCTACTACGGCGCGGCGCACACCGAAGCGATGTACTACAAAGATCAAGATGTGTTCGTGATCGGCGGTGCGAACTCGGCGGGCCAAGGTGCGATGTTCCTCAGCCGCTATGCGCGCAAAGTGAGCGTGCTGGTGCGCGGATCCGAACTTTCGGCATCGCAGTATCTCGTTGACTTGCTGCAAGGCACACCCAACATCGAAATCATATACAACAGCGAAGTGGCGGAAGTGCACGGCGACGAAAAACTTGAAGAGGCAGTGATCCAGAATGCAAAGTCAGGCGAAAAAGAAACGCGGAAGATTGGCGCGATGTTTGTGTTCATTGGCGTGAAACCGCAGAGCGATCTCGTCGCCAATCTCGTCATGCGCGATCAACGCGGCTTCATCTTGACGGGCCGCGATCTGCTGACCGACGGTAAAGCGCCGAAGAGCTGGCCCCTTGAGCGCGACCCGTTCATGCTAGAGACGAGCGTACCGGGCATTTTCGCAGCGGGCGATGTGCGCGCGGGCACGAACCCGCGCGTCGCATCTGCAACGGGCGAAGGCGCAATTGCCGTCGCACTGTTCTGGCAATACTTCCGCACGATTGGCAGAACGTAATTGCATGGAGGAGTGGAAGGTTAGCTTGCGACTTGGCAGGCTGAAGCCCGCACTCCCAAAATGATCGTTGAAAGTTCACTCATATGACCCCAGCAACAATAAAACAAATCAAACCGATCCAGCCCGACGACTGCGTGCCGCAGCCGTTGAGCAGTGGTCAGCAAAAAAATATCGATTTCTTGCGGCAGCTCGAATTGTTCAAGGGCTTGCCCGAAGACGACCTCGAACGGCTGTGTGAGATGTCCGAGAACGTCGTCATTCCACCGGGCGAATATTTGATGCGCGAGGGCGACCCCGGCGGCTCGCTGTACATCATTCGTGACGGACAGTTCGAAGTGACACAGCGCATCGGCGGACAAGAGGTTGTGCTGGCAGTGCGCGGGCCCGGCGAAGTGATCGGCGAAATGTCGCTGCTCGACAAACGGCCGCGCGGCGCGACGGTGCGCGCACTCAAGCAGACGGATGCGATCACGATCAGTGCCGACGCGTTCTATCGCTTGCTGACCATCAGCGCGTCGGCAGCCATCGCCATCATGCGCACGATGACGGAGCGCGTGCGCAGCAACGAAGCGATCACGCGACAGAGCGAAAAGATGGCTGGGCTCGGCACGCTCGCGGCTGGGCTGGCACACGAGTTGAACAACCCAGCCGCCGCCGCGCGCCGCAGCGCGGAGCAATTGACCGATGCGCTCACGCGTTGGGTGCGGCTCGCGAACCGGCTTGGCACGATGGGTCTGAGCGCGGAGCAGATGCAGATCATCAACAATCTGCGCAACGAGATCATCGAGCGGTCGTCGTCGCCGACGCAATTCGATCCGCTTACGCAAAGCGACCGTGAGACTGAACTGCAAGACTATCTCGAATCGCGCGGCGTGGATCAGGCGTGGGAGATTGCGCCGACGCTCGTCAACTTCAATTGGAATTTGTCAGCAGTCGAACAGCTGGGCGCGCAGTTCACCGACGAGCAACTGC
The DNA here is from genome assembly GCA_038198935.1 of Anaerolineae bacterium. Taxonomy (GTDB): domain Bacteria; phylum Chloroflexota; class Anaerolineae; order JACRMK01; family JACRMK01; genus JBBPZQ01. The sequence continues at coordinate 14,038 of JBBPZQ010000115.1, read as the reverse complement.
CGTCGGTAATGGAGTTTCTCGACGCCGGCACGACGGTCTATGCGCTGCTTGACGAAGTGGCGAAGAGCGCGGGGCGCATCTCCGAGATTGTCAAATCGGTGAAGACGTATTCGTATCTCGATCAAGCGCCGATCCAAGACGTGGACGTGCACGATGGACTGGACAACACCATCGTCATCCTCCGACATAAGTTGAAGGCGAAAACGGACGAGAAAGGCGCGGCGCGCAAGGGCGTGGCGATCAAGAAGGATTATGATCCGGAGTTACCGCACATCGAGGCATTGGGCAGCGAGTTGAATCAAGCGTGGACGAACGTCATGGACAACGCCATTGACGCGATGAACGGCGAAGGCGAGATCACGCTGCGCACGCACCACGACGACGAGCACGTATTCGTGGACATCTGCGACACGGGTCCCGGAATCCCCGACAACATTAAAGGTCGCATCTTCGATCCGTTCTTCACGACCAAGCCGCCGGGCGTCGGCACGGGCTTGGGCTTGCACATCACCTACAACATCGTCGTTTCCAAGCATCACGGCTCGATCAACGTGGACACACGGCCGGGGCGCACGTGCTTTGAGGTGAAGCTGCCGATCCAGTACCGCGCAGAGTGACGCAGAACAGACCTCGCGGGTTTCGGAAACCCGCGAGGTCTTTTTCATTCAAACTCGAACGAGAGGTCATCCACGTAGCAGTAATACCAACCCTCTGGTGGTTCAAGGCTCTTGATGATCGGATGATGCGCTGAGTGGAAGTGCTTGGTCGCATGTTTGTTCTTCGAATTGTCACAGCAGCCGACATGACCGCAGATCATACACAGCCGTAAGTGCACCCACGTATCGCCTAGCTTGAGACATTCCTCGCAGCCATTCGTCTTCGGCTTCACTTCTTGAATCTGATCCAGATGTGTGCAGGTGTCGTCCACTCAAACTCCTTGAAGTTAGTCGTTCGTCGTTAGCCATTCGTCGTTAGCCATTCGCCATTACACGCTTCGATCAACGACCAATGACTAGCGACTAGAATGGATAACCTTTTGAGCCCTGCGCGCCTTTGATCGCCGAAATTTCTCCACAGATATCGCGCATGTGGCCAATGACTAGCATTGAGAAACCCCAGCCGAGCGAGACCTTGCCCATGCCCTGCTGTGTCATATCAAGTTCGCGGTCAAGGTCGGATTCTTTCAACGACGCGATGTACTGATCGGTCGCAGCGAAAACGCCGTTCGCGTATTCGCGGAACTGCGGCAGGTCGAGTCGAACCGACTTGACCCATTCAGGACTATTGAACATCTGCGGATCGCTGATGCCGGTCTTGCCCGCAAAGCTGCTCATCGCCAACGGCGGCTTGCCCTGAAACATGCCTTGCACGATGCTGTCTTCGGCGAACACGACGTGCGCCATCGCCGACGCGACCGTCGCTTCGTTTGCGCTCGGCGCTTGATGCAGGTTGTCTTCCGTCACATCGGCGGTCGTACCGTTGAAGACCCAATGTGCGGACTGGGCATCCATGCTCAAGAACGAAATAACATCCATGCTTCAACTCCTTGTGAAAAATGTTGACTCGCTTGAAAGATTATACCCGATGTGTCAACGTGCTTCGCCGTCCAACAATGCGTGCACGCGCGGCAGCGCGAGAAACTTCGCGCGCAGTTCCCGCCAGCGTGGCACGTCGAGTTGCTCGGCAACCTCGCACACGTGTTCCCGCGCCTGCGCGCGCGAGTGTTCGGCGTCGTCGCCGTGCCCACTCTGCTGCTCGACCGCGGCGAGCGCGAGCAAGAATTGCCACACGTCAAGACCCGAACCGATCGCATTCGATGCCTCGATGGCTTGCTGCAATTGCACGCGCGCCTCGCCCGGCTGCCTCGCAAGTAGGTGCGCGCGCGCACGCAGATAGCGTGCGTGCGAACGGAAGTCGTATATCTCGCGCGAGGTCAGATACGACCACCACTGATCGGCGGCGCGCAGCGCAGCTGCCGCATCGCCGCGCGCCAACGCCAACTCGCCGAGCGCACTGAAGACCGCGATAAGCGGCGGCGCGTACTCGGGTCGGATCGTTTCGACATCACAGCCCAGCGCGAAAGCCGCTTCAGCCGCGCGTAGGTCGCCGCGCAATAGATTGATCTGGATGAGCGCGGCGACTGGCCACGCGAGCCAGCCCGGGAACGATTGCTTGGCCGCCTCGAGCGCAGCTGTGATCAATGCTTCGCCTGTTCGCATATCGCCGCATTGCGCGTAGAGTAAGCCGAGATCGGCGCGCGCACCGACCAACGTGCCGAGATGATTGATTTGTTCTGCGGTCTCGATGGCGTCATGCCAACTCTGCAAGGCTAGCGCGATCTGATTGCGCTCGCGGTATGCGTAGCCGAGCACAACACCCGTGTATGATTGTCCCCACACGTTGCCGGTCTGCTTACTCAACTTGAACGACTCACTGCACAACGCAAGCGCCGCGTCGAATTCGCCCCGTAGCACCAGCGCAAACGCGACACTGCTGAGACTATCAATCAGCATCGGCACATTGCCCAACTCGCGCCACAATGACTGCGCTTCGCTCATTAACGCGAGCGCTTCGTCTGTGCCGCTTAAGCCGTGCGCATAGAATAGATCGTTAAGTGTCTGCGCCATTTGTTCGCGTAAGTTCAATTCGCGCGCGATGGCGAGCGACTGCTCACCAACGGCGATGGCATGCGGATTGTCCCCCAACAGTAAATAACCCAGCATCATCGTCCACAACACTTTGGCTTCTCCCGCTCGGTCGCCCAGCGCGAGTGCCAGCGAGAGCGCGCGTTCACACAAGGCGATGGCGCGCAACGGATCGTGCAGCGCGGACATCGTGCCATGCAACACGGCGCGCGCGACGAGTGAATCAATTTCCAGCGTGCGGTCGTGCGCCTGCTCTGCGAAGCGTTCCATTTCTTCGTAGAGCGTATAAGCCTCATCGAATTGGCCCAGCAGCTCATGCGCGCGTCCGCAGCGAAGCCAGACATGCTGCAGCGACTCCTGCGCGCGCGACGGCTGCGGATGCGCTAGCGCCAACGCGCGCCGATAATGCGTGATGGATTCGTTGAGCGCATACAAGCGAAACGCGGCGTCGCCCGCCAACACGTCGTATTTCAGAGCACGCACATCGTTCGCCTCGTGAAAGTGATGGGCCAGCACTGAGTAATGATCGTCCAGATGATGTGAGAACAATCCTTCGAGCGCTTCGCCCACGCGCAGATGAAAGTCGCGTCGCCGCTGCAAGGGCATCGTCTGATAGACCGCTTCCTGCGTCAGTGCGTGGCGGAAGATGTACTCCAATTCGGGGATGTGCTGCCGCGCGCGGATGAGATCAACAGATTGGAGCATTTGCAGCTGGCGATCAAGTTCCGTGAGGAGCGGAGCGGGAGTGGCTGTGGAGCGTGCTGCGCCGAAGCGGAAGCCGCAGATGCGACAGAACTTTGCCGTGGGCGACACCGGATTACCGCAATTGGGGCACGTACGTTCGAGCGCGAAGCCGCAGTTCTCGCAGAACTGCGCGTCGGCTTCGTTCGCGAACGAGCAGCTGGGGCACTGCATCATGCGGCTGGCACTTTTAGCATCGTGTTCGCGTGAGCGACGAACGCACTGCGCAGCCATGCATCTGCGAAAAATGACGCGATCTCGTCCATCGTTGCGGTTGCATCAGCGCGTTTGCGCTCGGCGTCGTCGTCGCGACCGAGCTGCGCAAGCGTTTGCGCCGCACCCATTCGCGCTTGCAAGACGATGGGCCGCATCGTCATCGTCAACGCGGACGATTCGGCGAGCGCGAACTGTTCGAGCGCGCTCTCGAGTTGGCCGCGCGCGACACTAACGTGTGCTTGCATCAGCATGTGCGACGGCTGCTCGTGTTGGAGTGCATGGTCTTCAGCGAATTGACGCGCCAAGTCGACTGAGGCTGCGGCTTCAGGGGTTTGGCCGCGCGCAAGTGCGACTTGCGCTGCACCGAGCAACGCGCGTGTGCGTTCCACATACATCGTGACACTCGGCTGCGATAATGCTTTCTGGTAGTACTCAGAAGCACGGTCTAGCTCGCCAAGTGCTAGATGATAAGCGCCTAGTTCATCCCACACCGAGGCGGCCATCATTAGGCTCGGCGGAAGCTCCAAGAGCTGCATGGCTTGGGCGTGATGGCTCCGCGCCTGGTCCGCAAGTGCGGGACTGATTTCGAGATGCGTGGTAGCGAGGGCGCACTGCGCCAGCGTAGTGTCCCAAGCAATGCCGCCGTTTTGCGCGACTGACGCGCTGCGCTGGAATTGACTCGTCGCGCGCTCGTACTCGCCTCGCCGCCGTGCAATGTCGCCCAGTACCAGTGCACCATCGGCTTCAGCCATTGCATAGCCAATCTGCACAGCAAGGTTGACTCCGGCCTCGGCAAACTCGCCCGCCGTGTCCAGCTTACCCTTGCTAAGGAAATAGAATGGAATGTTGGCCGCAAGCATCGCGGCTTCGTGCAGACGATCGCCGGCTTGCCTCGCCAGCCGTAGCGACTCTTGCGCGTTGTGATACGACTCCTCAAAGCGCAGCATGTAACCGAGCGTGTTGGCGATGTGACCGAAACCCATCGCCATTTGCTCAATGATGTTCAGTTCGCGCCCGATCTCCAGCGACTCGCCCATGTAGCGCACCACGCCGTCGAAGTCTGCGCTTGCGGTGCATAACATGCAGCGTATGGTGAACAATTCCGACAGCCCCTGCTTGTCGTGCACCTCGCGCGCGAGCCGCTCCGCATCCGCCAAGCGTTTCTCGGCGTCGGGGAACTGGCCCATGCGCAGCGCAAGCAGCATCGAAAGTTTGTTGAGTGCGGAGACTTGCATCGGCACATCGTCGTGTGCCTGCCCGATTTGCATCATCGTCTCATATGTCTGGACGGCGCGCGGCAGGTCGTTGGCTAACGTAAGCGTACCGCCCATGCCTTCGTATGCGCGTCGCGCCAGCGCGATGTCGTCCACGCTCTGCAAGATGTCGAGCGCCTTCTGATAATAACTGATCGCTTCGCGTGTGGCGTACGCATGAGCCGCGCGGTCGCCGGCGGTCACGAGGTACGGCAGCGCGCGCACATTCTCCTGCGCCTCCACGAAATGACGCGCGATGTCGTTAACGCGCTCAGGCTCGCTGCGCTCCAGCGATTCGGCGACGCGCCGATGCAACTCGCGGCGCGTGCGCAGCAACATCGAAGCATAAGCCGTCTCTTGCGTCAGCGCGTGCTTGAACAAGAAGGTGCGCTGCGGGATGCGACTCTTCTCGCGCACCAGTTCACGCCGCTGCAATTGATTGAGCGCAGGGTCGAGCACGTACTTCGCGTCGAATACATCCGCCAATGTGTTCATGGGGAATTCACGGCCAATCACCGCCGCCGTCTGCGCCGCGCGCTTCGCGTCGTCGTCGAGGCGATCAAGACGCGCGGTGATCACACCGGCGAGCGTATCCGGCACGGCGATGTTTTCGATCTCGCGCGTTGCGCGCCAGTGACTGTTCTCGCGCACGACCAGACGCATGTCGAGCAGCGAGCGGATCACCTCTTCGACGAAGAACGGATTGCCTTCGGCTTTGCGCAGGATGAGCGCGCGCACTTTTTCGGGCAGGTCTTCGACGTGCAGTAAGTTTGCCACCAACTCGCGCGCGTGCGATTCGTCGAGCGGGTCGAGCGTGAGCGTATGATACATGTGCGCGAAGTCGCGCTGCATCGCCTCGTGGAACTGCCACGACGGTTCCTGCCGCTGCGCGCGAAAGACGGCGATCAGCAGTAGGGGCGCGCGCGCGCTGATGGGCGCGAGTTGCAGCAGCAGGTCGAGCGAGGTCGCGTCTGTCCAATGTAAGTCCTCGCACACGAGCACGAGTGCCTGCGTCGTTGCGATGCGTTCGATGAATGACGACACCGCATGAAAGATTTTCTCGCGCCGCTGCGGCGGCTCCAGATAGCGCACACGCTCCGCATCCTCGCCGCCGAATGCAATGCCGAGCAGCGTCGCGACGAACGGTGCGATGTCCTGCACTTGCTCCGCAGCGACCTGCGCCACGCGCGACCGGATCGTGTCGTACTTCTGCGCGTCGGACATTTCGCCGTTCAGGTCGAAATACTTGTTGAACAGATCAATGAATGGCGCATAGGGCGTTGTCGTCTCGTATGAGAGCGAGCGCCCTTCCAACCAGACGGTGGACGGCGAACCGTGGCCGGTGGCCGGCTCAATTTCTGCCGTCTGCCGTCTGCCCTCTGCCGTCGCATCTGCCCGCGCCTCCGCGATCAGGCGCGATTTGCCCAAGCCCGCTTCGCCGATCAACGAAACAATCGCGCCGCGCCCTTCGCCCAAGCCCGCGAGTGCAGCGCGCAGCGCAGCCATTTCGCGCTCGCGTCCGACCAGCGGCGAGTCGAGTCCTTCGATGCCGCGCATGCGACCCGGCGTCGCTTTGGCGCGCAGCACGCGATAGGCGGCGACGGGTTCGCTCTTGCCTTTGACTTCGATGCCGCCAAGCGTCTCGACGTCGAAAATCGGCGCGACGAGCCGATACGTGCTCGCCGAGATTTGCACACTGCCCGGCTGCGCAGTCTGTTCCATGCGCGCGGCCACGTTGACTGCATCGCCCATCGCGGTGTATTCGACTTTGAGATCGGAGCCGATGTCGCCCACGACGACCAAGCCGGTGTTGATCCCGATGCGCACGTTGAAGTCGAGCCCGCGCTGTTGCTTCATACGCTCGCGGAATGACTGGATGCTCTCGACGATGCCCAAGCCTGCGAGGATCGCGCGCTGCGGATCGTCTTCGTGCGCGATGGGCGCGCCAAAGAACGCAAGGATGGCGTCGCCCATCAGCCGCGCCACCGTGCCCTCGTAGCGATAGACCGGCTGCATGAGATGCTCGAACGCCGCGTTCATGATCTCTGCCCACTCTTCAGGGTCGAGCTGTTCCGCCATTGCCGTCGAGCCTTTGACATCGCAGAACAGCACCGTCACGATGCGCCGCTCGCCTTGCATGGCCCGATCCACGCGCGCCGCTTCGAGTTTGCGGGCCAGCGGCTGCGGCATGTGGAGATCCACGCGCGGTGCTTCGGGTGGCAGCGCAGTGCTCGCGGGCTGTGGCTCGCCAAAGCGATAACCGCAATTACGGCAAAACTTCGCGCCAAGCGAATTGGTCTTGCCGCAATTCGGACAGGTGCGCTCAAGCGTGAAGCCGCAGTGCTCGCAAAACTTCGCGTCGTCGGCGTTGCTGGTCTGACAGTTGGGACAGATCATAGACGATGCACCATGCAGATAAATCAGAATATGCTAGGGCAAAATTGTAGCACAATCCTTAACGCGTTGTCTTGTGCGCGCGCGCTATGTTAGAATGACTTCAATGCTGCGATTGCGAATCGTTGTATTGCGCACTCGACGACGTGCACATTATACTCCCATCTGTACAACATCATGGACGACTGGCACGACTTCACTGGCTTGAACGCGGGCTACGTCGCGGAACTATACGAGCGCTATCAGCGCGACCCCGCGAGCGTAGATACGCTCACGCGCGAATACTTTGCGCGCACAGCACCGCCGCGTGAAAGTCCCAGCTCTGCTCTAAGTAGGGATGGCGAACTCGCCGCATCCGCCCTGCCCTACGAGAAAATCGTCGGCGCGGTCAACCTCGCGCACGCCATCCGCGCATTCGGCCACCTCGCGGCGCAACTCGATCCGCTCGGCAGCAAACCCATCGGCGATCCGCTGCTCGAACTCACAACGCACAATCTCACGGAAGATGACTTGCGAAAGTTGCCCGCATCGCTCATCGGCGGACCCGTCGCGCATGATGCGTCGAATGCGCTCGAAGCGATCGAGCGAGTGCGCGCAATTTATTCAGCGAGCACGGGTCACGATTACGATCACATCCGCGCGCCCGACGAGCGCGACTGGCTGCGCGACGCCGCCGAGTCACGTCGCTATCGTCCGAGCGACGACGCCGAGTTCGCGCTCGCGTTGCTGCGGCGACTGACGCAAGTCGAGTCGTTTGAAGTCTTCCTGCACCGCATCTTTCCCGGCAAGACGCGCTTCTCGCTCGAAGGACTCGACATGCTCGTGCCGATGCTCGACGAGATCATCGGCGCGGCGGTGCGCGCGGACACACACAACGTCTTGCTCGGCATGGCGCATCGTGGGCGGCTGAACGTGCTCGCGCACGTCTTGAATAAACCGTATGCCCAACTGCTGGCGGCGTTCAAGGACACGCGCCGCAACACGAGTCTGCACGCTGAACTCGGCTGGACGGGCGACGTTCGCTATCACAGCGGCGGACATCGCGATTTGCGAGACGGGCAGGCGACGAACGTCTCGATCAACATGGCACCTAATCCGAGTCACCTCGAATACATCAACCCCGTCGTCGTCGGTATGGCGCGCGCGGCGGGCACGCGTGCCGAGCAGCCCGGCGCGCCGACGTTCGACTCGTCGGTGTCGCTGCCGATTCTAATTCACGGCGATGCGGCTCTGCCCGGCCAAGGCGTGGTCGCTGAGACGCTGAACCTGTCGCGCTTGAATGGCTACACGACGGGCGGCACGATTCACGTCATCGCCAACAATCAACTCGGCTACACGACATTGCCGCGCGACGAGCGCAGTACTCTGTATGCGAGCGACCTCGCCAAAGGTTTCGAGATGCCCATCGTGCACGTCAACGCCGACGTTCCCGGCGCGTGCATTGAAGCGGCGCGACTCGCGTTTGCGTATCGCGCACAGTTCCACAAGGACTTCTTCATTGACTTGATCGGCTATCGCCGCTACGGGCACAACGAAGGCGACGAGCCATCGTTCACGCAGCCGCTGATGTATGCCGCGATTGACAAGCATCCGAGCGTGCGCGCGCAGTGGGCGCAGACGTTGGTCGAGCGCGGCCTCCTCAAAGCCGACGAGCCGCAGCAGATGCTTGATATGCAGATGAAAGATTTGCAGAGCGCGCTCGAATCACTGGCTCCCGAAGATATGGTCGAGCCCATTCCGCCGCCGCCGCCGGCCGGTGCGGCGCGACGCGTCAAGACGGCGATTCCGATGCAGCGACTGCGCGCGCTCAATGAGACACTGCTGGTCGTGCCCGACGGCTTCGCGCTCAATCCGAAGTTGCAGCGCGCGATGGAGCGCCGCCGTCACGCGCTCGACGACGAAGACGAAGCGACGATTGACTTCGCGCTCGCCGAACAGCTGGCGCTCGCTTCGATTTTGGAAGACGGCGTCGCCATTCGCTTCACTGGCGAAGACGTGGAGCGCGGCACGTTCGGGCAGCGACACGCGGTATTCCACGACGTGAAGAACGGCGAGACGTTCACGCCGCTCGCATCAATGCCGCAAGCCGAAGCGTCGTTCGAGATTCACGACAGCCCACTCTCGGAAAGCGCGGCAGTCGGCTTCGAGTACGGTTACAACGTGCAAGCGCCGTCGCGCTTCGTGATATGGGAAGCGCAGTACGGCGACTTCATCAACGCAGCGCAGGTGATGATTGACGAGTTCATTGCAGCGGCGCGCGCGAAGTGGGGACAAACACCGTCGCTCGTGCTGCTGTTGCCTCACGGCTGGGAAGGTGCGGGACCCGATCATTCGAGCGGGCGACTCGAACGCTTCTTGCAGCTCGCCGCCGAGTTGAACATGCGCATCGCCAACTGCACGACGGCTTCGCAATACTTTCATCTGTTGCGCCGACAGGCGCGTTTGTTGAAGACTGATCCGTTGCCGCTGGTGCTGATGACGCCGAAAAGTTTGCTGCGCCATCCGCTTGCGCGCTCGACGGCGAGCGACTTGGCTACTGGACGCTGGATGCCGGTCATCGGCGACGGGACTGCCAAGCCCGACAAGGTGCGGCGCTTGATCTTGTGCAGCGGTAAAGTTTTCGTTGATCTCGTGTCACACGAACAGCGCAGGCAGCGCGCCGACATTGCCATCGCGCGTGTCGAGCAACTATATCGCTTTCCCGGCGACGACATCGAAGAAGTGATGCAGCAGTATCCGTCGCTGCGCGAAGTCATATGGCTGCAAGAAGAGCCGGAGAACATGGGCGCGTGGAGTTTCATGCAGCCGCAATTGGAATTATTGCTCGACGGGCGCGTGCCGCTGCGCTATATTGGCCGTCCGGCCAACGCTAGTCCCGCCGAAGGCTCTGCCGCGTGGTTCGCGGCGAATCAGAAAACGATCATCGAGAGCGCGTATCGGTGAGTGGTGAAGACGTACACAGGTAGACAGGTACACAGGTACTTGTCTGCCTGTCTAGCTGTGTACGTGTAGCCGTTCACTGTTCACTGAGCCAAAGAGGTAATCATGTCATTCAACATCGTCGTGCCACCGCTGGGCGAGTCTGTCGTCGAAGCGACGGTTGGGCAGTGGCGCAAGCAGGAAGGCGAGCCAGTGAAGGCGGGCGAGACGCTCGTCGAATTGGAAACCGACAAGGTGAATCTCGATGTCGGCGCGGAACACGACGGTGTGCTCGCACGTATCGCGCACAAGCAGGGCGACGACGTGAAGATTGGCGACGTGCTGGGCGTGATTGACGAGAAAGCGACGGCGACGAGCACGGCAGCAGCGCCGAAGGCAGACGAGCCAACCAACGTGGAAATCGCAGACACACCGGAGAGCGCAGCCACACGCGAGCAGCCGCCGACGACGGATGCGAACCCATTCGTGCGTGTCTTCGAGGATCAGAGCAAGGTCACGCCGGTCGCGAAGCGGTTGGCGGACGAGCACAAGATTGATTTGTCAAAGGTCGAAGCGACGGGCGCAGACGGCCGCATCACGAAGCAAGATGTCGAGGGACTCATTGCACGACAGCAGAGTGGGCGCGGCATGCAGACGATTGTTCAGGAGCAGATTGAGCCATTGCAACCCCCACCCCAACCCTCCCCCGCTCCGCAGGGGAGGGAGTTTGTGCCCGTAAGCAATCTCCAATCTCCAGTCTCCAATCTCCAATCTCCAACGTCCGCCCGCGAAGAACGCATCCGCCTGTCGCGCCGCCGCCGCACGATCGCACAACGACTGGTCGAAGCGCAGCACACGGCGGCGATGCTCACGACGTTCAACGAGATTGACATGAGTCGTGTGATGGACATTCGCGCGCGTCGTCGTGATGCATTCAAGGAGCAGCACGGCGTGAGTCTCGGCTTTATGTCGTTCTTCGTCAAGGCGACCATCGCGGCGCTGAAAGCATTTCCCGAACTAAACGCGGAGATTCAAGGCGACGAGGTCGTGCTGAAGCATTACTACGACGTCGGCATCGCAGTCGGTGCGAGCGAAGGACTGGTCGTGCCGGTGCTGCGCGATGCGGAGCACCTGTCGTTCGCGCAGATCGAAAAGCACATCAAGGAGTTCGCGCAGCGCGCGGAGGACAACACACTCTCGATTGAAGACTTGCGCGGCGGCACCTTCACGATCACCAACGGCGGCGTGTTCGGCTCGCTGATGAGCACGCCGATTCTGAATCCGCCGCAAGTCGGCATACTCGGTTTGCACAAAATCGAGCAGCGGCCAATCGCCGTCAACGGTGAGGTGGTCATCCGTCCCATGATGTACGTCGCACTTAGTTACGATCATCGCATCGTGGACGGACGCGAGGCGGTGCAGTTCCTCGTGCGGGTGAAACAGTTGGTCGAAGACCCAGAGGCGATGCTGCTCGAAGGATGATTTGTGAACCGCAGAGAACGGAGTGATCAGATAACTCTGCAGCGTCTGCGTCTCTGTGGTGAATGAAATTCAGGTGATGAGGTCTGGAGGCAGGTAGTCCACCCGGTTCATATAGCGCACGCCGACTCGTCCGTCGCTCACGTCAAGGCGCGTGATGCCACAGTTGCTAATTTCAAACCAATGCCGACTGGCTTCGGGGTCTGGCAGGTTGAGAATCGCCGCGAGCAGGTAGTTGTAGAACGCTCCATGACTGACGATGGCAACGCGATCATCGCTCGCACCGTGCCGTGCGAACAGATCGTCCCACAATCGCTTCGCGCGCAACGTGCGCATCTCGGGTGATTCCCACGGCCGGTTCCACCAGCCCTCGTCGGTCACACAGTCGGGCAAATCGCAATCGGGGAAGTTTGTGGCGAAATACGAACGTGTCTGGCCACCGCGTCCGATCCGCTCATTGCTCGTCTCGTCCTCGTGATAGATGCCGCCCGCCTCGTGCAAATCTTCGAGCGCAACCAAACGCAAGGCACACGCGCGCGCAATGGCGCTGCCCGTCGCCATCGCGCGAATCATCAGGCTCGCATAGATGTGTGTCAAGCCGAAGCCGTGAACGTTCTGCGTCATCTGCGCCCACGTTAACGCACGCGAGTTATCACGAGTGGATGGATCGGCATCGGCGGCTGCGTCATTCGTCCAGCGTGCAAGCCCGCTCGGATCGAATCGGCTTACGAACGCGGCAACGAGCTCGGCTTGTTTGCATCCCATCTCGGTTAGTTCGGGGTCGTCGCTGCGGCCCTTTGCGGCACGCGTTTGATCCCACAGATAATTGTTGGCAGATTGCGCATGTCGAATAAAATATAATTGCATAGCATCCTCTTTGGTAGTGAGGTGGGGGCGCAATAGGCTGCGCCCTTTGTTGATGTTACTCAGCTACGACGGACTGTCAAACGCATGAACACAATCACAATCTCAGCAACGACTGCACGGCGGCTCGCCGTGGCGCGCCAGCACTTGAGCGGGCCCACGCCCGTTGCCGACAGCAACACGATCATGGATGTGGTGCGCGAGCTCGGTTGTTTGCAGCTGGACCCGACGAGCGCGGTGGCGCGCAGTCACCTGCTCGTGCTGTGGAGTCGCTTCGGCAGTTACGATACCGCCCTGCTCGATCAACTGCTGTGGGACGAGCGCAAGTTGTTTGAGTATTGGGCGCACGCGGCCAGCATTGTCCTCACCGAAGATTATCCGATCCACCAATTTCGGATGAAGCGCTATCCGCCTGAGAAGGATACGGCATGGTCGCAGCGTGTGCGTCAGTGGATTGCGGACAACGAGCGATTGCGCCGACACATCTTATCGCGCTTGCGCCGCAACGGTCCGTTGCTCGCGCGCGAACTGCGCTCCGACGGCGTGGATGCGAGCAATTGGATTTCGTCGGGCTGGACTTCAGAGCGCAATGTTGCGCGCATGTTGGATTTCTTGTGGGCGCAGGGCAAGATCATGGTCGCGGGGCGCATTGGCGGACAGAAGGCGTGGGACTTGAGCGAGCGCTGCTTGCCCGAGTGGACACCGCGTGATAAGTTGTCGGCACGCGACGTGACATGGCGTGCGACATTGCGTTCGCTGCGCGCACTCGGCGTGGCGACGCGCAAGCAAATCGCGGATCACTTCACGCGCGGACGCTATCCTGAATTCGCAGGCGTCTTCAGTGAACTGATTCAAACTAATCAGGCCGTGCCCGTGCAGATACGCGACGACGGCTCAACGTGGACTGGCGAGTGGTTCATCCATCAAGCAGACGTGCCACTGCTCGAACAACTCGCACGCGGCGAGTGGCAGCCGCGCACGACGCTGCTCTCGCCGTTCGATAATTTGATTTGTGATCGGGCGCGCACCGAGCAGCTGTGGAACTTCCGCTTTCGCTTGGAGATTTACACGCCGAAGCACAAGCGCGAGCACGGCTACTACGTGCTGCCAATTCTGCACGGCGAGCGTCTGATCGGCCGCGTGGACCCGAAGATGGATCGTAAGCGAGGCAAGTTGACGATTCACGCGGTGCACGCCGAACCCGACGCGCCGCGCTCACAGCAAACGGCCCGCGCGATCCGCGACGCCGTTGACGACCTGGCCACCTTTCTCGGCGCGCGTGAGATTGAGTTCACGTCGCGGGTGCCGGACGCGTGGGCGCGCGCGCTGCGCGGAAACGTTGCCTCATTCTAGATTTTTCGACACGTCACCTCGATCCAAGGGCCCACTAGTGACCTGGAGCGGAAGTTCTGCAACGAATTAGAGACGGCGTATTATTGAGCCAGTACTTGAAATCACGGCACGACCATTCCCACGCGAAAGGATGAGCGAAGCGTTGGTTGTAATCGCATTGACTGCGGAGAATGT
>JBBPZQ010000114.1:0-12368 GCA_038198935.1 Anaerolineae bacterium | reverse complement strand
TGCGGGCTTTGGAAAGTTTACGCCGTTTCAGGAGGCGACCGCCTGCCAAGCGTCGTTCTTCCATTTGTGCGCGTGTGAGTTTCGTTGGTTTCCATGTCATGCCACTATTGTAAAGCAACTTTAGCTAAAGGGAATAATGAAGATGCTGGGACCGTTGACTGTGCACGAGATCTTCTCGGCGGCGTACGCGCTGTTATTGCTGTTGTCGTCCCAGCCGAGCACGCCGTCAATCAAGCCGGTCTTGAACAAGCCAACGGCTTTCTCGATGGCGGCAACCGTCTCGGCGCTATCAATCGCAATCGTCTTGCCATCCTGCTCGACCTCTTTGCCGCCGTGCGCCCAAGTCCAGGGGTACCAGAAGTTGCCCGGATCTCCGAACGAATGTCCGATGGCTTGCCCGACTGGATGTCCTGCCTGCTTCAGGGTTGCCGCCATCTTTACGAAGTCATCCCAGGTCTTCGGTACTGCCACGCCGGCTTCTTTGAACCAATCGGTGCGATAGACGAAGGCGTTGCCGCCCCATGCAAACGGGATACCGCGCCAGGTTCCGTTCACAAAGTCGAATGCCTTCGCCGCATCGTGCACGCCCGCGAGGTTCTTGTCAATCTGACCCATGATGTCGCTCACGTCTGCGAGGCTGTCCGCGAACAACTGGGGCCAGTTTTGCGTGTCCCACATGACATCGGGACCGGATTTTGCCTGAACGGCGGCGGCGCGGCGAGTGGGAATGTCGTTGATATTGATGTGCTCAACCTTCATGTTGACCTTGTTCTGGTCGCCCCACTTCTTGGCTAGTTCGTCGAACTTGGTGTCCATATCAGGCTGGAAATTCGTCCAGTTGAGGAAACTCAATTCGGTGCCGGCAATCACGGCGGGAGCCTTCGTCGCAACACCGGCAGCAGTCGTGCCCGCACCCGAAGGCGCGGTCGTGCCGCTCGGCGCGCACGCAGCCAGCAATGCTGCCGCGCTCGCCGTGCCCGCCAGCGTAAGGAACTGGCGGCGCGTGAGGCGCGTGCCCTGCGGAAACTCTGCATCGGAATTCGGCAACTGGTTCGCTTCAGACATTTTCTCCTCCTGAGAAGAAATGAAATTGGGTAGCACCGAACCTACAGAAGTGGACGCACTGAGGATTTGTGCGATTGTAGCAATTCCAAGTTGCGAAGTCAAGCATTGATTGACTTTTCAAAATGCGTCGGCTACACTGACGTTCGTTATGGCAAGCACAGGTACACCCGCGCCGCTCTCCATGCTGATGCACGTGGCGAAGAACGAGCGATTGCACAAAATCTTCGTCATTCACGACAAGCAGGCGGCGAACGGTCACAGCAAAGAGTTCCGCGTGCTCACGAAAGAGAAGCAGGACGGCACGCTCGAACTGCTCGGTTACGACTACGAGTTCGACGGCGCGAACGAGCAGCAGTCGAACATTCTGCGCGCTCCAACCGTACCGCCCGATGCGCTCGTACCGCTTATCCGCAAACTCGTCGAGCAGACGCGAACCGACGTCAAACAGATGCAGGTGATTGACCTGACGCAACTCCGCACACGCCTCGACCAAGCCGACCGCCTTGCCCAGCAGGACTTGCTTGACGCTTTTGAGTTTGAATGAGAAATGACGATGGCAGACGGCAGACAGTGGTCAGCCATCCGCCGTCGGTCGTCTGTCGTCTGCAACGGAGTTGCAATGGTCACTCGCAAGTTCCTCGAAGACATCGAAGCACAAACGCTCGCGGGCTACGCAATGAAGAGCCGCGACTCACGCGGGCGCGCGCACGCCGATCCTGAGCACGAATACCGCACCGCCTTCCAGCGCGACCGCGACCGCGTCATTCACACGACTGCATTCCGTCGCCTCGAGTATAAGACACAGGTGTTCGTCAACACCGAAGGCGATTATTATCGCACGCGGTTGACGCATACCGTCGAAGTGGCACAGGTGGCGCGCACTCTCTCGCGCGCGCTACGCTGCAACGAAGACCTGTCCGAAGCAATTGCGCTCGCGCACGACATGGGGCACACGCCATTTGGACACTCCGGCGAGGAAACCCTAAATGAATTGATGCGCGATCACGGCGGCTTCAATCACAACACGCAATCGGTGCGCATCATTCAAGAACTGGAAGAACGCTTCGACGATTATCCAGGACTCAACCTGACGTGGGAAGTGCGCGAGGGCATCATCAAGCACGAAACGTCATATGACAGGTCTGACGCGGCGGATTACGACGCTGACTTGCAGCCGACGCTCGAAGCACAGTTGGTGAACTTCGCGGATGAGGTTGGGTACACGACCGCCGACCTCGACGACGGACTCCGCGCGAACATCCTCGACCCGGATGAAATTATGGGCGAGCCACTATGGGACGAGGCGCTGATCGCGACCGACTTCGAGGGCAAGTTCACCGACATGAAACGCCATCGCATCATCCGCCATCTGGTCAACGTGCTGGTGAGCGACGTGATTGAGGCGACGTACCACCAGATTGAGATGCGCGGCATCGAGACGGTGGACGACGTGCGCCATCAAGAAGCCAAGATCGCGCGCTACTCGCCGGAGATGTTTGCCAAAAACAAGACGCTCAAGACGTTTCTGTTCAACAACTTCTATCGCAACCCGCGCGTCATGCGCATGGCGTACAAGGCGCATCACATACTCGCGCGCTTGTTCCATGCGTATTGTGACAACCCACTCATCCTTCCGAAATCCACACAGCGCAAGTTGCAGTCGCTGCCCATTGAGCGCGTCGTGTGCGATTACGTCGCGGGCATGACCGACCGTTTTGCGATGCAAGAGTATCAGCGATTATTCGATCCTGTGGAGCGCGTCTAACATGCACGTTCGTATTCGTTCGTCGTTCGCCGTTCTCGTCAGTATCACACTCGCGGTCCTCAGCACGTTACTCCTGTTCGTTTGGTTCCAATCGTCCGCCCCACCTGCGATGGCTAACACTTCATCCGCGACTTCCGTTGTGGTTTGGCCCCGCATCTCGCTCACGCCGATCATTACAGGCGTGACGCAGCCCGTATTCGTCGGCAACGCGGGCGACGGCACGGCTCGCTTGTTCGTCGTCGAACGCGCGGGCATCATTCGCATCGTCAAGAACAATGCACTACTTGCCACGCCGTTCCTCAGCATCACCAGTCGCGTGCGAAGCGTTGCACCTGAGCAAGGCATGTTCAGTCTGGCATTTCCGCCTGACTATGCGAGCCGACAGCACTTCTATGTTTACTACACGAACGTTTACAGTGACATCTCGATCTCTCGCTTCCGATTGACAGCAAACGCGGATGTAGCGGATGTGGCGAGCGAACAAATTGTATTAACGGTCTCTCACCGCCTGAATTGGAATCACAATGGCGGTCAACTACAGTTTGGCGGCGATGGCTATTTGTATCTCGGCACGGGCGATGGCGGCGGCGGCGGCGATCCCACCAATAATGCGCAGAGTCCTGGGGTGCTGCTCGGCAAATTGCTGCGCATTGATCCCGAATCAAATTTCCCGACTGTGCCCACCTACACGGTGCCCGCGTCGAATCCATTTGTAGGTGCTCCCGACTTTCGTCCGGAGATTTGGGCGCTTGGCTTGCGAAACCCTTGGCGCTTCTCGTTTGATCACGCAACGCACGATTTGTACATCGGCGATGTGGGACAAAACACGTGGGAAGAAGTGGATCGGCAGCCGGCTGCCAGCACGGGGGGCCAGAATTACGGCTGGCGCATCCTCGAAGGTTTCGCCTGTTTCAATCCGCCAAGCAACTGCACGCCGCCCGCGAACTATGTGCCGCCCATCTGGACGTACAACCATATCGCCGGCGATTGCGCCATCGTCGGCGGCTACGTCTATCGCGGTACGCGCTTCGTCATTCCGCGCGGCGTTTATTACTACGCCGACGAATGCACGGGCCACCTCTGGGGCTTGCGCTTCGACGGCAGTGCGTGGCAGAGCAATCAGTTGCTAGACGAGCCATTCAATATTTCAAGTTTCGGCGAGGATGAAGCGGGAGAATTGTACGTCGCGGATTTAAGTGGCGGACGAGTGCTGCGCATTGACAGCGCGGCGGAAACACAAACGTTTCTACCGATTATGCGACGCTACTGAAGTCGGAGAGAGCCAACGGCTCACCCTGCCTGTGATTTGAACGTGCGCAGTTGCGTCAAATTTGTGATTGATGAGAGCCGCGAGGTTTTAGAAACCTCGCGGCTCTGCTTTCAAGTGCGTCGCTCCGATGCGTTATTGAAATAGCATCTTCTTCACATTCGCGTCCAGTGAATTGAGATTCATCGCACCGATCACGACTTCGCGGATGACGCCGTCGCGTCCAATGAATACAGATGTGGGCAGGCCGAACACACGATATTGCCTCGCAACTTTGCCGTCACCGTCAAGATAAAGCGGGATGTGAAGGTCGAGTTCGTGCATGTAGCTCGTCACTTCTTCAGGCGATTCGCGTTCGTCAATGCCCATCACCACGAAGCCTTCATCTTTGTGTGCGTCGTACACGGCTTGAATGGCCGGCATCTCTTCGCGGCAAGGCACACACCACGTCGCCCAGAAGTTGACGAGCACGACTTTGCCCTTGAGAGATTTCAGCGATTGCTCGCCGCCCTGCAAACTTTGCACGCTGAAGTCCGGCGCGATGGAACCCGCATAGACGCCAATTGATTTCGGCGTGCTGGGCGTGGGCTTCTCGATCTTGGCTGTCGCGCGCTCGTGAATGAGCCACGTCAGCAACCTGGCTGGTTTCTCGACTTCCGACACGCCTGCCAGCACGTTGGCGTCAATAAATTTCTGCACGGCCAGCGCGCGCTGATCGTACTGCGCGAACTCATCGCGCGTGAGGTTGAGCAGGCTCAACTGACGCAGCAAGTCCGTCTCGTTGAGTTTCGCGTCCTGCAACTGACGCGCGATATCGGCGTCCGCTTCGTCGCGCGTCGCCGTCACATTTGCCTTTGCAGCCGCCTGCGCCATCAACTCCGAATCAATCCATTTGTTCACGAACGTGTCTTCGTCTAGGTTGGGCAGCGTGCCGCCGCTCGCCAGCCACGCGGACACTTGCACGAGCGCAATGCGCTTGTTCAAATCTGCTCGCGTCAGCGCGACACCATTGACACGCGCGAGCACCTCGCCACTGGCTGCCGACTGAGCCATGTCGAGCAGCGCGCAACCGCTCAACACGAATATCAGAATGCTGCTGAGCAGATTCTTTTTCATCGCATCACACTTCAGTTATAATCGCTCGTAATGAGCGAATCAATCTACACGATCCATCTGCCGGACTTCGAGGGACCACTTGACTTACTCTTGCATCTGATCGAGAGCGAGGAGTTGGACATCACGCGCCTGTCGCTCGCACAGGTCACCGATCAGTATATGCAATACTTGAGCACGATGCAACGCGCTGATGTAGAACAGATGGCAGAATTTCTGGTGGTCGCGGCGAAGTTGCTGCTGATCAAATCGCGGATGCTGCTGCCGCAGGAGCCGGTGCCGGGCGAGGCGGCGAGCGAAGACGAAGGCGACGAACTGACGCGACAATTGCTTGAGTATCGCCAGTATAAGCGCGTCGCGCTTGCCCTCAAAGCGTGGGAAGGCGAAGGACGGCGCGGTTACCCGCGCATCGCGCCGCGTCCGAAAGTCGAACCGAAGCTCGATATGTCTCGCGTCTCGCTGGACGACTTGGCTGCGCTGGTTGAGGCTGTGCTGGCAGCGCATCATGCTGCGCCCGTCGGCGATGTGGTCGCGCCGTTCATCGTGCGTGTGAGCGACAAGATGGACGAAATATTGCAGCGGCTCACGCGCGAATCCGGCGTCTCATTCCGCGCGTGGCTGAGTGACGCGCGCTCACGCATCGAGATCATCGTTTCGTTTTTGGCTATCCTCGAATTGATGAAGCAGCGCAAAGTGATCGTGCGGCAGGCTGAGTTGTTCGGCGACATCTTCATCGAACCTGCACCGCTCAACGATCTGCCTCCGTCCGAATCGCTAATGGACGACGACGATGAGCCTTCGTTCGTCGAACCCCCGTGAACAACCAGAACGCAAACGGCAGCGCGCCATCAATCAACACATCCACGACATTGCCGTCGCGTCCGACGAAATGCTGATGCAGTTCGTCGCCGGCCGCATATGCATACGTGGCGAGCAGCGCGAGGCGCATTGTGATGCGCGTGTCGAGCGCAAACGTGTGAGCGAATGCGCGCCACCACAACGCGAATAGCAGAACGTACTCGCCGACATGCATGCTCTTGCGAATCAGGCCGACGTCAACGCCCGGTACGTTCGGGTGCGGCTGATCGGAAAAGTAGTAGATGGTCGCCATGCACGCGACGAGCAGCAGCCAATCCATCCCCAACAGAAACCGCTTACGCAGCAGCATACGCCGCTTCCACTTCAGTCACCAATTGATCCCAATTGAATTGCTCGCCCATGCGCTGACGCGCACCTACGCTGAGGCGCTCGCGCAAGGCTGCGTCGTCTAACAACTGCGCAATCGCTGCGACGAACGCGGCTTCGTCGCCCGAACGCACGAGCAGCCCGGACTCGCCATGCACGATGTACTCGATGTTTTGTCCGACCGCTTCCGCCACGACCGGCACGCCCGCGCTGAGCAAGTCCGTCAGTTTGACGGCGCACTTCGTGCGATTGAGCAGTGTGTCGTCGAATGGAAAGATCGCGACGGTCGCGTGCGCGAATACATCGGGCAAGTCATTCGGCGGCAGCCAACCCAACCACGTCACGCGTTCGCTCGCGCAAGTTGTTTGAAGCAGTCGGACAAACGTTTTCTCTTCGCCGTAAAAGCCTTGGCCCACGATCACGAATTTTAACGTCGGCTGTTGCTCCGCAATGCGCGCGAACAATCGCGCGAGGCGTTCGAGGCTGAACTCAAAGAAGCGCGTGTACAGGAGCAATGTGGGTGGATCGCTTGGTCGCTCAAGGCACGCGCCGACAGTATTAACGCTGCTGATTCCGTTCGGCACATAATGCACCCGCGCGCGTTCAACTCCGAGACTCCACGCAATTGTTTGCAGCGCACGACTGGCGAGCGTGAGCGCGTCCGCATGATGCAAGCCCCACCGCTCTTGCCATGCAAAAAAACGTTTCAGCACCAGCGCATATCGCTCGACATCGTTCCACCCGCCTGCGCCTTCCCAGTCGTCGCTATCCACGACGAGCCGTGAGCGCACGATGCGGAGGCGCTTCAACTGCCACACGCACCACGCGACCCCGCCGGCGTACGCTTTAGGTTTGAAGCAGTGAATTACGTCTGGACGTAGTGCAAGTGCGCGCCGCAGCAAGGCGAACGTGAGCAGCAGTTGAAAGAGGACGGGGATGCGCGGCGGCAGTTTGAGGTTGATGATTTGCACGCCGTCATCCATAAGTGTCGTGCCCGCGTCCTGCGGATTCGACCACGGCGGCAGCAGCATCGTCACCCGATGCCCGCGCCGCACGAGCGCACGTGCCAGCGGCAGCGCACGCATACGCATTGTCTGCTTCGGTGCGAGTCCGAATGGGCCGATCATGACGACGTTCATAAAAAGAAGGAGAAGGCAGTAGGCTGAGGGCTGAATGAGTGATTCAGTCCTCAGCCTTCTGCCTTTCTTTGTACACGCCACGTTGCTCGGGCGGGAGCAGCGCAGCGATGCGCAGCATCACTTGGTCGGTGAGCGCGGAGAGTTCTTCGCGGCTGGGCTTCGGGGTGGACGATTCGACTGTGATCGGCTTGCCAATGTTGACGTACACTTTGGTGCGGTGCAAGCGCGAAAGATTTTTCGAGACGGGTTTCGCGCCCGCGATGGCGAACGGCAGAATCGGCGCGTGCGTGCGCGTCGCGATCAGCGCGAGCCCGTCGTGGCCCTGTTGGAGTTGGCCATCCGCGCTGCGCGTGCCTTCGGGTGCCATCAGCAGCGCGTCGCCTGCGCGCAGCACTTCGAGCGCCTTTTTGATCGCCTCGCGATCTGCCTCGCCGCGTCGAATTGGAAACGCGCCGTACCACTTTACGAGGTTGTTAAGCAGTGGCAATTTGAAATTTTCGATCTTCGACATCATCACCACGTCGCGGGGCACGAACACGCCGACCAACATCGGATCAACGAACGATGTGTGGTTCATGGCGACGACGAGGGCTCCCGTGCGCGGCACGTTCTCGACGCCGCTCACGTGCAAATCGAGCGCGACGTTGAACAAGACATGTAGGAAGCGATTAGCTAGACGATAGAAACGCTTGCCCATTTACGCGGCTAGTCCGCACGGGTTTTGGAAGCCTGTGAGGACTGCTCCTCTATTCCAACAACTGCTCAATCGCAGCGACGACATCGCCCACACTCATCGTCGTCGTATCCACGCAATGTGCGTCCGGCGCGGGGCGCAGCGGCGAGGTCGTGCGGCCCATGTCCAACCCATCACGCAGTCTCATCAACCGCAAAATTTCTTCGTAGGAAGTTTGATCGCCGCGTGCGACGTTCTCTTTGTAGCGGCGCTCGGCACGGCACTCGACGCTGCCGTCGAGATAGATTTTCAGATCGGCGTGGGGCAGCACGACGGTACCGATATCGCGCCCGATCATCACCACGCGACCGCGGTGGGCGATCTCGCGCTGCCGCTCCACCATCGCGTCACGAACGTCGCGATAACTGGACACGAGCGACACGTTCGCGTCAATGTCGCTGCCGCGCAATGCGTTCGTGATATCGCTCCCATCGGCGAGGACGGTGTTCTGTCGTCCGTCGTTCACGGTTGGCGGCAGCACGTCCAATTGCATCTGTTCCGCCAGTCGCGCGACGTGTTCCTCATCCGTGAGTGGGATTCCGCGACTGAGCGCGACACACGTCACCGCGCGGTACATCACGCCCGTATCGAAATACAAATAGCCCAAGCGTTGCGCGAGCAATTCGCCGACCGTGCTCTTGCCCGAAGCAGATGGCCCATCAATCGCAATCGTGAGAGGAGGGTGTGAGTTCATTCGTCTATACACGTGACTTGGTGACGCGTTTCAATTCGGTGAGTTCGCGCGGAGAGAGCGCGCGCCACTCACCGACGGGCAAATCGCCAAGCCGTAATGGGCCCATGCGCACGCGCACCAGCCGTCTGACGCGATGACCCACCGCCTCGACCATGCGTCGAATCTGCCGCTTGCGTCCCTCGTGCAGTACGATGCGCAGCCACGTGTCACCCGCGATGAGTTCGAGATAGTCCACGCGTGCGGGCGCGGTCTTGCCGTCGTCTAACTCGACACCTGCACTCAATTTTTGGATGGCATCGTTCGCCACTCGCCCTTCGACGAGCACGCGATATTCTTTCTCGTGCTCGTAGCGCGGATGCGTTAAGTGGTTGGCGAGTGCGCCGTCGTCGGTCAGCAAGATCAATCCTTCACTGTTCAGGTCGAGTCGGCCGACGGGATATAATCGCTTGTCGCGCGGCAGCAACTGCATGATCGTGCGGCGACCTTCGGGGTCCGAAACGGTCGTGAGCACACCGCGCGGTTTGTGAAGCATGAGGTACGTATGCTCGCTCGCCGCGCGTACGAGTTTCCCATTCACGCGCACTTGATCGCGCGCCGCATCCACCTGCACGCCCATCTCGCGCACGACCGTACCGTTCACGGCGACGCGTCCGTCACGAATCAACTCTTCCGCGTGGCGGCGCGACGCGATGCCCGCGTCGGCGATGAGCTTCTGCAAGCGCAAACGTTTACTCGGATTGCGCGCCGTCGTGGGCTGCGGGCGAGTCGCCGTCTTGGGCAACTGGCGTAGCGGTCGCACCGTCCGTTTGTTCGATGGTTGATGGTTCACTATTTGTACTTGACGATTCACCGTCCGCTGCTTGCGATTCATTGTTCGCCGTTAGCGAATCACCTGTCACAGCCGACGGTGCAATGTTCACTTCCGACGGTTCGCCGTTCGTCGTTGACGATTCACTGCTCACTGCTGCCTGTTCACCGTTCGCGGTCGGCAGGTCATCATCTACCGCCTCAACGTTCGGCTCGGCTGCCCTTTCCTCCTGCCAAAGCGGCGGCATTTGGTCGAGGCTCTGCAATCCGAAGTAGCGCATAAACTCGAACGTCGTGCCATAAAGGATCGGATGGCCCACCGTGTCGAGGCGCTCCACTTCGGCAATGAGTTGGCGCGCGGTGAGCGTGCGCAGCACACCGTCGCAGTCCACGCCACGCAGCGCTTCGATCTCCGCACGCGTGATTGGCTGGCGATACGCAATGATGGCGAGCGTTTCAAGCGCGGCTTGCGACAAGCGTGTGGTCGCGTTCAAGCCCAAAAACTTTTCGACGTATGGCGCGGACTCCGGTGCGCTCGCCAGCGCGACGCGCTGACCACGGCGCTGCACCCGTAAGCCGCGCGCTCGATACTGCGCACTCAGGTCGGCGAGCGCGGCTTCGAGTTCGCTCGCCTTCACATCCAGTGCGGCAGCCAGCTGCGCGATCTCGGCCGGCTCGGCGGCGACGAAGAGCAAACTTTCGAGATAGCGGAGCAATTCATCTGAGGTCATAGAATATGGATGCGGGATGCAGAATGCACGAGCAACTCAAGCCTATATGTTGCATCCTGCATCGCCCTGTGATAATCTTCCGCGATGCTAGCGACAATTCTGAAACGTCACGCGCTGCTGCTATGGCTCACATTGCTTGTGATGATGAGCAGTCTCATTGCCTGTGGCGCGAGTCTCGGTGCGGGCAGTCCGACGCCGCCCGTCGGATCCATCAAAGTCAGCAGCCTAGCCGCCGATGAATTGGAGCGGAACGTTCGCAATCAGTTCTTCGATCCGAGCAAAAAAAATGTGCGCCTCGTCGTCGGCAATCAGCAGATCACGTCATATCTTGCGCTGCGCAGCGGCAATCCGTCGCTGGAAAATCCGCAAGTCTGGTTCACGCAAGGCAAAGCCTACTTACGCGGCACATACATCGGACTGTGCTTGTTTCACCCCGACGTGCTCATCATCGCCGCGCCGCAAGTCAAAGACAAACAACTGCTCGTCAACGTACAGCAAGTTTACATCGGCGCGTTCGCGCTGCCGCAAGATTGGCTGCCGACGATTTCGAAAAGCGTGAGCGACACCATCGCCGACGCGCGATTGAACATTGACTTCGACCAAGTGCAAATTCTGGAAGGCGAACTCGTCATCACAGGCAGCAAACGCAGTCAGCCTTGAGAGCTGACGACTTTCAGAAGCCTGCCAAGCCTTTCATTCCCCAAAAAACCCGTTGTCATTACGGCAACGGGTTTTGCTGTTCACTGCTAACGGCGGGCGTTTCCAGTCGTGGATGCTCGCGCTCCGGCGGATTGCTATTCGTCGGCGTGGGACGCAGCGGCTGCATCGTTCTGCCTTGCGGAAACGGCGTGTGATGGATATGAATATTCAGCCGATTCAACTTCAGTCCGAGTTTTTCCTCGACGACGTTGCGTGTCGTCTGCGTGATTTGCTCTGTCTTGGCTCGCACATCCACATCGGGAGTTGTTTCCACGTCGAGGCGCACGTTCACGACTTTGTTCATCGCTTGCAAGCGCGGCTTGACACGCACCACCCCTTCGAGCGCATCCACGTAATACATCAAACTCTGCGCGACGGCTTGCGTGCTGAGATGCGCTTCGCTGCCACTCACCTTGCTGATGCGAATGTCGTCGCGGGATTGGCGGCGTAATTCGAGCAGCAGCAGGATCACGCTGGGCACGAATATGATTAGCGCGGCGACCGTCAGTTCCAATTGCAGATCGCGCAAGCGCGGGTCGCCCTGCGGCGCGCTGAGCCGACCGCCGAGATTGCTGAACAGTGGTACGAGTGAGGCTGGCACAAACAGCAAGACGAGAATGCCGAGCACGGTGACGAAGATCACTCCGAGCAACAGCAATATCATCGCCAAGCGATTGAATGTGTTCACGACGCTCCTCTGTCCATGCGAGTTGCGACTATTATACAATATCCCGCGAAGGCACGTCTAACCCTCAGCGCATCAGCAGCGGCATGTATAAGTGAAACATGCACGACGGGAACTTGAACGCGCCGATGCGTGTCTGATAGTTCGTGCCCGTCTCCGCGTAATACATGTTTGTGTACCAGAACGTGCAGTCATCTATCGGATCAACGCTCATCGCGCTGTAGTCACCCCAGCGGTGGTACGTCGTCTGCGCGCCCGTGCCCTCGACCAACGATGTTTCACCTTGCGCGAGCGTGCCGAGTGGATCGCTTGCCAGTCTGCCCACGTAGCGGATCGAAGGATTGACGCTAGTGACTTGGCGGATAAATTCTGCAACAAAATAGTTGCCTAAAATAATCGACTGTGCTACGGTTAGCCATCAAGTCCAGTCTGAACAGGCAGGTGAGCGATGCGCGGTCGAAAAGCCGATCCGTTTCGGCTGAAAC
>JBBPZQ010000113.1:0-18424 GCA_038198935.1 Anaerolineae bacterium | reverse complement strand
GCACGGGTATGACGGACGGAACTCGTTTTCTTTGGTTGTTCAGGTGCAGCATCTAATGGGGCCATGCTTCTCTGATACATCAGCATGGCGCGAATCACAAACTTGACAGTTTGACCGTTACCTTAACTTGTGACCAATGACTTAACGTAAAAGTCTGATTCCATACGCCCGCTTTTTGTACCTTCACTAAATGGTGTGGTGATGTTATTGCATCGTTTGTAGGTTCAGTCGGCCCAGGTTGAATGAACTTGCAATTAACGACAATCACATTCTCGCGCCTGACGATACTTTCAATTTGCACGCTATATCCAGTGCTTGGTTTTTGACCTTGAAAGACGATAATGGCAAATGAATCTTGGTAATTGAGAGCCTTGAGTTTATCACTAATTTCTGGTAACAACAGCGTAGTCACTGTAGCAATGTCCGTCGGTTGGGCAATCACTATCAGCTCAGGCTCTGGCGAATTGTAAAATCGAGATACACGACTTCTCTCCGTTTGTTCAATCGTTTCAAAATGCAAAGATGAGCCATCAAACTGGCAGGCGGGAGAGAGTAGGAATAGAATGACTAAGCACAAAAAGAATTTGCGCATGTCAGTTCACGAGTGCGTCTTTCACTTCTCGATCCCAGTAACGCTGTTATTGATTGAGTATCAGCAATTCAAACACAAAGGACGAAAGACGAACAGCGAACTCGAATCGTCTTTCGTCCTTTGTCTTACCTCGTTCGTCGCGCTGACCTTGCGCCTTCTACACTGCACTATCCGCTAACGTCAGGGATGGATAAGTTGCGGCAAATTTTGTTGGCAAGCCGATTGGCGATTTCAACGTGGCGCGGCACGGCTTCAGTTGCCCCTGTTTTTGGATTGGTCCACAATGAGTGCTGGCGTCCTTCGCGCTTGAGATAGCAACCGTGCTTACGCAAATGTTGCAACAGCGCGCCGCGCTTCATTGCACGACAACCAGTTCTCGCAGGGCATCCGGCGGCGCACCCCGCAGTGCGTCGTCGCGTCGGTCTTCAAGAATCAGCGCAATGGCTTCCGCCAGATTTTCTCGACATTCTTCAACCGTGCGCCCTTGTCCATTAGCGCCGGGAATTTCAGGAGAATAGGCAATGAACCAATCGGCATCCTTTTCAATGATGGCAGTAAATTCGTTCCGCACTCACCGCCTCCTCTTCTCAAGTCAACGATTCATGCGCCTTCGAGAATCGGCTTCAACTCTTCCTTCGTCGGCTTCGGGAAGATGACCTTCATCGCCATGTGCACGGTGCGTGGCAAATTCTGCCACGTCGCCTTGCGCGTGAATGTCTTGACGACACGGCTGGGCCGCATGTAGAAGCGGCGGTACGCTTGCTTCCATTTGCGCTCGACCAACTCGGCGGTCATGTCGCCCAACTCGTAGCGTGCCTTGCCCTCGAAGAACACGTAGTCGTCCCAGTCCTTCATCAACATGCGACCCTTCTTCGTCGCAATCTCGTAGACCGTCGTGCCGGGGTACGGCGTCATCATCGAGAAGTTGGCGACGAGCGGATCGAGCTCGACGGCGAACTGGATTGTCTTCTCCATCGTCTCTTCGTTGTCGCCGGGTAAGCCGATGATGAAGAAGCCCATCGTCTCCAAGCCAACCTTCTTCGCGTTCTTGAACGCCTGCCGAATCGTGTTGTGGTCAATGCGCTTGTCAATCGAGACGAGGATGTCTTCGTCGCCCGTCTCGACGCCGAACGCGACGCGCTTGCAGCCCGCTTTCTTCATCAAGCCAAGCGTGTGTTCGTCGGCGAGGTTGGCGCGGATGCCGTTGATCATGATCCACGGCGTTTTGTTCAAACCCTCTTGGATGAGCATGTCGCAAATCTGGTGCAGCCGCTTGATGCGGATGTTCGCGCTATCGTCGAGCCAGCCAATCTCTTGCGCGCCCAAGTCTCTGACCAGATGCCGATACTCGGCGACGACGTTTTCAGGCGAGCGAGCGCGCCACTTGATCGGCATGATGGATTGCGAGCAGAACGTGCAGCGATACGGGCAGCCGCGCGAGGTCATGATGCTGAACGACTTTGCGCCGTCCACCGCATCGGTCGCGGGCTGCAAACTGCTGTAGCGTTCCATCTTGAAATATTTGTATGCGGGGAACGGCAATGAGTCCAAGTCCATGATGGGCGGACGCTCGGGGTTGCGCCGAAGCTTGCCGTCGCTCGTCTGGTATGTGATGCCGAAGATGGAATCGAGCAAGTGGCAGTCGGGTTCGAGCAACATGCGCGACTCGAACTTCGGCACCGATTTCTTATACTCTTCGATGCGATTGCTGATGTCAATCCACGTGTCTTCGCCCTCGCCTTCGACTACGATGTCAATCGCATTCTTCTGCGCGGACTCTTCGGGCAGCACCGAGGGATGGGGGCCCCCGATCACTATCGGCACATCCCACACGGCTTTGATCGCTTCGGCGGTGCGCCACGCCTGCT
Source organism: Anaerolineae bacterium (assembly GCA_038198935.1). Lineage (GTDB taxonomy): Bacteria > Chloroflexota > Anaerolineae > JACRMK01 > JACRMK01 > JBBPZQ01. Next base: position 15,964 of record JBBPZQ010000113.1, on the reverse strand, counting down.
TCACCTGCGGCGTGTTAGCGGTGATGCCGACGAGGTCGGGCTTGAAGCGCAGCGTGAATGTGTCGAGCGGTTCGTCTTCGACATCGGCATCGTAGATGTACACCTCATCGCCGCGCCGTTCCGAGACGGCAGCCAGATACGCGACACCTAAATGCGGGGTGGTGCGGGTGTCAATCGGCAGATGGAATTTCGGATTGATGATAACGACTTTCAAAAGTGCCTCCTAAACGGAAGTGTCAGGTGTCAAGTGTCAAGTGTCATGTACCGACAATGTAACGTGATACTTGACACATGGCACACGACACTCAGCGGCGGAACAGCGCGCCGAGGAAACTGCGTTGTTGTGGCGCCTCATATTCACGCGGCGATTCTAACACGACTTCTTCGTTTCGGAAAATCATTTCGGGAATGATGCGCGTCAGCAGCGTCGCGCGCTCTTCGCCGAAGTGCGTTGCGAGCATTTGCCGCGCGGCGCTCATGGTCGGCGTGCGGTTGACCAACTCGTGCGCGTCGCTGGCGATATAATGCGCCCAGTTGCGCTCCAGCAGCAGTAGCGCCGTCTTCAGCGCGGTTCTGCCGAACTTGCCTTCGAGGCTGCCCGACGTGATCTGCCCCATGATGCCGCGCTCGACGAGCGGCTGCATCAGGTGCGGCTTCTCCATCACGGCCGAGTAACGTTCGGGGTGCGCGAGGATGGGCGTGTAGCCGGAGGCTTGCAACTGGAACATGATGTCGTCCACGTACAGGGGCCAACTCGTGAAGCCCAGCTCCACCAGCACGTAGCGCGAGCCGTTCAGCGGCGCGGCGCGGCCATCTTTCAAGCGTTTGAGGATGTCGAGCTCGATGTAAACTTCGGCGCCCGCGCCGACTTGTAAGTCCCAACCCTTATCGAGGATGCGCTGCTGAAACTCGCACGTGAGCGGAACCACCTTGTCCTGAAAATATCTATTCCACCATGCCGAGTTGTGGGGTGTGAAGACCATGCCGCGAATGCCATCGTCGTATGCCAGCTGCGCCATCGCCAGCGCCATGTCCCAGTTCTTCGCGCCATCGTCAATATCGGGAAGCAAATGATTGTGAAGGTCGTACAACTTAAATCACTACATCCTGTCTTGAGAGTTGCGAGTGACGAGTGGCGAGTGACGAGATTGATTCTAACTCGTCACTCGCTACTCGTCACCTGTCACTTACAACGGTTGTCGCCCGGCGAAGCCTGAGTCAACGTCGTGCCAGAATGCTACGCGCGGCTCGCCGAGTCGCCAGCACAGATAAACCTCACGTCCGTGGCGCATGGATGGAAAATCTACGAGTCCCGTATCCACGTCTTTGATGAGGATGCCCCACTCCTTGATTTTTTCCATCGAAAGGTGAATCTTGCTCTCGTCCATGAATAGGTTCTTGCCGTGTTCGCCGCCACCATTGCCGCGCGCTTTCTCAATTATCGGCTCCCATGTCGGGCGTCCATCAACGATGCGCTGCCGCGCGGCGAGCATCTTTTCGAGCAGGACTTTTAGGCGCGGCAGCAGCGCGTTGGCTTCGGCGACGGTGAAATATTTCATATCACGACGGCGGTCTGCCGTCAGTCGTCTGCCGTCCGATTACGCATCCATGTCCATAAAGTGCTTCACCGTCGCGACGAATTCTTTGAACGACAACTTGTGCGGGTGGATGCGCGTCTTGATGGCGTAGCCGCGCCACAACTTTTCGAGCATCCAGAACGCGCCGTCCACGAAGCGATGGCGCGGCGCTTTAATGAGCAATTTGATGAGCGGCGTGAGCAGGGGCCACTCGACGCCAATCGCAAAGAAGCGCTGCAAGTTTTCGATCTGCCGCTTCTCGTCCTCGCTCTGGAAGACCATGATCGAAGAGTCCCACGCAATCTCGCCGATGTCGTCGTAGGTGCCCGCCATGTAGCCGTTGTCTTCCGCATACGCGCCCAACTCGGTGCCGGGGTACGGTTGGAATAGGAATGCGTGCGCGTACGAGATGTGCGAGTCGGAGTTCAACTTCATCGTGTCGAGATCATCTTGCAGCGTGCCCGTCGGGATGCCGAGGATGTTCGTCGCGGACAGATGGATGCCGCCGTCGCGGATCATCTTGCCCGCTTCGATCATCGTCTCTTTGGTCATCTTGCGCTTGAGCAAATCGTTGCGGATGCGGTCGTTCGCCGCCTCGATGCCCATACTCACCGTCGCGCAGCCCGCCTTCTTGAGCAGCGCAACTTTCTCAGGCGTCATCAGGTTCGCGCGCACGTTGCAAAAGAATGGAATGCCGACGCGCTTCGGATAGACTTCGGCAAAGTCTTCGAGCCAGTCTTGGAAGATGATGAACAAATCGTCGAGGAAGATAACTTGGTCGAGACGATAGTGCTGCGCCACCCACTTGATCTCGTCGCACAGGTGGTCAACGTCGCGCTGATGGCCGCGCTTCTCGCGTTTGTAGATTTGATAGTAGGCGTGATTGAAGCAGTAGGTGCACTGATACGGGCAGCCGCGCGAGCCCATGAAGTGTTTGACCGGACTGTTGCGTGTATAGATGTGCTTATCGTAAACGAGTGAGCGGTCGGGCATCGGCAGCGACGACAAATCGTGAATCAGCGGGCGCACCGGATTCTTGATGACCTCGCCGTCTTTCTTGATCCACAGGTTGTAAATGTCGGGCCGCACATTCTTGATGCCGCTGTCCGCGATCGCGTTAGCCAGATCAAGCAGTGGCCCCTCGCCTTCGCCGACGCAAATCGCGTCCACACCTTTTTCGTGAACGTAATCGGGGAAGAATGTCGGATGCGGACCACCGATGATCGAGAACGCTTTGCCGCCAAGTGCTTCTTTAACTTTGAGGTTCAAGTCAACGAATGCGCGATGCGAGCCGGTCATCGTGGAGTATGCAAGGATGTCGGGCTGAAACGCTTGCGCAACTTTGACCGGGTCTTCCTGCGCGGCGATGGAGAGCTGCACGTCGTGTCCGGCCTGCTTGAGCACGGAGGACATAGACATGATGCCTTGCGGCTCGTAGTCCACCTGCTTCTCGATGAAGAGAACTTTCGTCATGGCATACGCCCGGGGGAAAAGTTAGACGTCAGATGTTGGAAGTTGGACACCACGTGCTCATCCAACTTCCAAACTCCAACATCGTGCGTCACACCCTCGACGCGCGCTATGCGGGTCGAGGGCATACGTGCGGACACAAAAAAAGCAAAAGTCAGCAACAGACTTTTGCTAAGTATGTGGGCGATGATAAACTCATCGCCCACCCGTGTCAAGTTGTCGTGTGTGAAAGTTTAACCACAGCCCGGCGCGCCGCAGCCGCCACCGCTGCCTGCCGCCTGATGCTCACTCGTCTTGAACGAGTGCCCACAGCCACAAGACGAGACGGCGTTGGGGTTCTCGATCTTGAAGCCGCCGCCCATCAGATTGTCAATGTAATCCACGGTGGAACCTGCGAGGTATTGTGAACTCATCGAGTCCACCATAACCTTCACGCCGTCGTAATCCATCACGAAGTCGTCTTCGCTCTGCTCGTTCTCGAATGCCATGCCATACTGCAAGCCCGAGCAGCCGCCACCGCCGACGAATACACGCAGACCGTAACCGTCGAGGTGCTTTTCTTGAAGCAAGTTGCGGATGCGTTGCGCCGCCGTTGGGGTGATCGTGACAATGTATTCGATTTCCATGGTGCTCATAGATGTCCTCCAAATGAATGCTGTGGCGTCATTATATCAGCAGTGTGTCAAGCCGTCAATTACCTATGATAGTTATGATAAAAATTGACAGAGCTACTTCGCCCCACTATAATTCAGGCGTGTACGGTGTTGGGTTTTGGAAGGAAGGCTTGTACGATGGATGGCTCCCGTCTCGAAATTTTAAGGATTATCAACGAGCACGCCAACTCGACGGTCATCGCTATTGCCGACGCGCTTGGGCTTGCGCCGATTTCGGTGCGCTATCACCTGAACCTGCTGGAGCGCGATGGCTTCATCAGCACGAAAAAGGTGCGTGGTGCGGTTGGTCGCCCGTTCAACACCTATTGCATCAGCAACGCGGGACGAGAGCAACTGCCGCACTCATACGACTTGCTGGCGGAGCGCGTGCTCGACCAAGTGAAGCAGTTCGCCAACCCTCAGCAGATCGAAGCGATGTTTCGCGGCATGGCAGAGACGATTACCGGCGAGCGCGCGCATCAGTTGCAGAATGCGACCGTCCAGCAGAAGATTGACACGCTCGTCGAGTTGCTCGGCGCGGAGGGTTTTCTCACGCGCTGGGAACAGGCGAACGGCGACCTTGTGCTGAAAGAATATAACTGTCCGTATCAGCGCGTGCGCCAAGCGCATCCAGAGATTTGCCAATTGGACAAGCAAATCATCAGCGTCGTAATGAAAGCACCCGTCGAGCTCGACACCTGTATCGCCGACGGCGACGACTGCTGCACCTATCACGTCAGAAGTTCGTCTGCGCTCATCAATCCGATTGAGAAGAATTGATGGAGAGACGACCCGACGAGTCGTCTGATTTGAGATATAAACGGCTTCGCAAATTGCGAGGCCGTTATTGTTTTTAAACGCCCCTCGTCTCACACACCCGTCTGCCGCGTGGAATCCCATATGCTGCTTCGTAAGACGATTATTTCCAAAACCGTGCATATCGTTGACGAGAACCATTTCGATTCTTCGCTTCGCTCAGAATACCATTTTCCTTCATGCGGCGTTCGTCCGCTCGCCCGTTGTCTCCTTTGCCCTTCTGCTTTCGCAATGTTATAATTTTACAAAATACTTTGCTAGGCTAATTACATGCAGCAACCTATGTCGCGCAATCGCATCATCGTCGTCACGTTCGGAATTTTGATGGGCTTGTTCCTCGCATCCATCGAAGGCACAGTCGTCGGCACAGCCATGCCGACCATCATCTCGCAACTACAGGGCATCGAATTGTACGCGTGGGTTTTCTCGATGTACATGCTCACCTCGACCAGCACGATGCCCGTCTTCGGCAAACTGTCCGACATCTATGGCCGCCGTCCAATCTATCTGATCGCAGTCACGATGTTTCTGCTCGGCTCGATGCTGTGCGGCACCGCGCAGAGCATGGAGCAGTTGATTGCGTTCCGCGCGCTGCAGGGACTTGGCGCCGGCGGACTGCTGCCGCTCGCGTTCACGATCATCGGCGACATTTTCACGATGGAGCAGCGCGCGAAGATGCAAGGATTGTTCAGCGGCGTGTGGGGCGTGTCGGCTCTGCTCGGTCCGTTGGCGGGCGGATTCCTCGTGGATCACGTCTCGTGGCGCGCGGTGTTCTACGTCAACCTACCGTTCGGTTTGCTCGCCGCCGCGATCATCTGGTTCGGTTTGCGCGAATCACACCTGCACTCGACACAGAAGCGCTCGATTGATTACATGGGCGTCGTGCTGCTGATCAGCGGCATCGTCGCATTCTTGCTCGCGCTGCTCGAAGGACCCGATCAAGGTTGGACCTCGCCGTCGGTGCTCTCGCTCGCCATCGCATCCATCGCGTTGCTGTCCGCGTTTGTCTGGAACGAATCGCGCGTGAGCGAACCAATCATCTCGCCCACACTGTTCCATCAACGACTGTTCAGCATCGCCTCGCTGCACGGCTTCCTCACCGGCATGGCCATGTTCGGTACCATTTCTTTCATTCCGCTGTTCGGCCAAGGTGTGCTGGGGCTCGATGCAACCGCCGCAGGCGCGATGCTCATCCCCACGAATTTCGGTTGGGTCACGTCGTCCACGCTCGGCGGACGCTTGCTGCTGAAATATGGTTATCGCAAGATTGCGGTTACGTGCATGACTATCATGGTGTGCGGCACATTCTTGATGAGCCGCATTCACGGCGGCACGGCTGAGTGGCAGTTGTGGCTGTACGGCGCGCTGATGGGCATGGGCATGGGCGGCGGTGTAACCGCGTTCCTCATCTCGGTGCAGAGTTCGGTCACGCGCCAACAGCTCGGCGCAGCCACGTCCACCTTGCAGTTCATGCGCAACGTCGGCGGCACGGTCGGCGTGAGCATCTTCGGCACGGTGATGGTCAGCAATTTGGTCGAGGGTCTCGCGCGCCAAGGTGGCAACATCGTCATTGACCCGCGCGCTCTGCTCGACCCGACGGCATCCGTGCCGCCCGCCGTGCTCGCTTCGATGCGCGGTGTACTGGCCGATGCCATCGGCGCAGTGTTCACGCTCGCGCTCGTCGCCGTCGTGATCGCTTTCGTAGTCGTGCTGTTCAGCCCCAAGCCTGCCACACCCGACAGCACCGTGCCGAGCGAGGCACAGCCGGAAGTGCTGGCAGAGATGGGAACGGATTGAAGTGCTGAGTGCTGGACTCTTTTATCCGGCCCCAGCCTCAGGACTTGACACTCAGGACTATGGATCTGTTTGTCATGCGCGCGGGCGCAATCGGCGATTTCATTCTGACCCTGCCCGCGCTCACTGCGCTCCGCAAAAGGTTTCCTGCTCATCGCTTGATCCTCGCCGCGCGTGCGGATGTGCTGCCGCTTGTACATTTTACACTCACCGACGACGTGATTGCATTCGACGACGAGCGGCTCACAGCGCTGTTCACCCGCGATTCTGAACCAACTAACCAACTATCCAACCTTTTCTCCGATATTGACCTCGCCGTTCTTTGGCTGCCCGATTCGTCCGCACGTATCGTCGCGGACAACTTGCGCCGGTTCAATATCGCGCGACTAATTGCCGCCAATCCCCTGCCGACGTATCGGCATGCCGCCGACCATCTGCTCGACACACTAGTGCCACTCGGCATCAGTGCGCATCAGTTGGATGCAGTGCCGCGACTCGCGCCGACACAGCACAGCGAGTACGTGGCGAACTTGTGGCAGAGGCTCGGACTCACACCATCTACTCGCATAATCGCCATGCACGTCGGCAGCGGCGACGCGCACAAACGTTGGCCACTCGACAACTACCGCGCGCTCGCGGCGCGCATCGTCGCCATACCCAACACGCAGGTTCTGCTATTGAGTGGTCCCGCCGAAAACATTTCGACGCTCACCTTGCCCGCGCACGCAACGCACATTGCCGATTGCGCGCTCAGCGATCTCGCCGCGCTGCTCGCGCGTTGCCAGCTCTACATCGGCAACGACAGCGGCATCACACACCTCGCCGCCGCGCTCGGCATGCCAACCGTCGCGCTGTTTGGGCCCACCGACCCCACCATCTGGGGACCGCGCGGCGCGCACGTCATCATCTTGCGCAGTCCGACACAGCGCATTGACGACGTGCCAGTTGAGCAGCTCTGGCAAGCCATCCAGCACGTGGCGACGGCGCAAGACGAAGGACGCTAGCGCATCCGTAGTCGGCGCTCAGAACCAGTTCGCAAATCACAAATCGCCGTGCTATACTTGCGCGCATGTCTCGCTCAAGGACACCCTCATTTGTTCACAAGCTGTATGCGATTGGCTTGATCATTATTGTCGTGTTCGTGTTGATCGCGTGGGTGTTCACCGCGTTCAGCGTGCAAGCCAAGACGATTTCCAATCTGCCCGACCACGACGTCCACACGCCGCCCGATCAGTGCGTGACGTGCCATCAGTCGAACGTGAGCGCGCCCAAGATGCCGCACGTGCAACTGCCGACGTGCGGATATTGTCACAGGTAGGTGTCAAGTGCCAAGTACCAAGTGTCAAGATTCGTGACACTTGACACTTGGCACTTGGCACTCACAACGAGGAGCCACTATGGAATATACCAACCTTGGCCGCACCGGTCTCAAAGTCTCGCGCCTCTGTCTCGGCTGCATGACCTTTGGGCGCGAGATTGACGAAGCGGCGTCGCTGCCGATCATCCAATGCGCGCTGGATCAGGGTGTGAATTTTTTCGACACGGCGAACGTGTACGGCAACGGCGCGTCAGAGACGATTGTCGGGCGTGCGCTGAAAGACATGCGCCATTCGATTGTGCTCGCGACGAAGGTGTTCGGCGCGATGGGTTCAGGCGTGAATGAGCGCGGGCTGTCGCGCGTGCATATCATGCGCGCGATGGAAGATTCGCTGCGCCGCTTGCAGACCGATTACGTTGACTTGTACCAAGTGCATCGCTGGGATACGGACACGCCCATTGAAGAAACGTTGCGCGCTCTGGATGATCTGGTGACGCAGGGCAAGGTGCGTTATATCGGCTGCTCGAATTTCGCGGGCTGGCAGTTGATCAAAGCGGCATGGACGAGCGACAAGCACGGCTGGGTGCGCTTCGAGTCGGTGCAGCCGCCGTACTCGCTCATCCGCCGCGAGATCGAAAGCGAGTTGCTGCCCGCGTGCCACGATCAAACCGTCGGCGTGATTCCGTACTCGCCGCTCGCCGGTGGATTCCTGAGCGGCAAGTACCAGCGCGGCGGCGAGATTCCACAAGGCACGCGCTTCGACGTGGCAAAGTTTTATCAAGACGTATACATGAAGGAACCGTCGTGGCGCGTAGTGGATGCGCTCACGCAGTACGCCGAGCAGCGCGGCACGCCCAAAGAAATTCTCGCCATCGCGTGGGTCGCGTCGCATCCCGCCGTGACCGCGCCCATCATCGGCGCGCGCACCGTCGCGCAGCTCGAACAAGGGCTCGCCGCCGTCACGCTGGCGCGGCAGATGAGCGCAGACGAACGCGCAGCAATGACGAAGTTAGCGGATGAAGCCTGATGAAGAAGTGTCAAGTATCACGTGTCATGTGTCATGTGTCAGGGCGACGTGACACATGACACGTGATACTTGACACATGACACGTGACACCAATCATGTCCCCTCCGCTTCCCACCATCCTCCGCCCCATGAGCATCGGCGATTTGCTCGACGGAGCGTTCACACTCTATCGCAAACACTTCTGGACGCTGCTCGGCATCGTCGCCATCGCCACCACGCCCGTGCTCGCGCTCGAAGTCGTCGCCACGCTGTTGTTTCTGCCCATTGATCCATTGTTCACACGCGGCGCGACATCCGCATCCAACTTCTCGACGCCGCAACTCGCCGCGTTGGCGGGCGGCGGCGTGCTGTTCCTCATCGCGGCATTATTCGGCGGCTTGGCGGCGATCTTTGAAACGGGCGCGCTCGCCATCTTTATCTCCGAACAATATCTCGGGCGACAACTGAGCGCGCGACAAGCGTATGCTCATGCACTGCGGCGCTGGCCCTCGCTGCTCGGCATGAGCCTGATTTTTCTAATGGTGTACGGCGGGCTGTTTGTGGTCATGTTCATACCGCTCGCACTGCTCGTGTTTGCAAGCGGCAGTGGCAACAGCGGCTTGCCGTTGTTTATCAGCTGTACTGTTTGTTTGCTGTTGCCGTTGATCCTGATCACGTATTACGCCTTGAGCGTCCGCTGGCAGTTTGCGCCGCAAGCCATCGTCATCGAGCAGCGCGGCGCGCTTGAGGGCTTACGCCGCAGCTGGAACCTCGTGCGCGGTTCGTTCTGGCGCGTGGCCGGCATCGCGCTCGTGCTGACGATCATGATTACGATCCTCAGTTCAGCCGCATCGTTCTCGCTGCAATTCATCGTGTTCGCGCTGCCGTCGTTCGTGCTCATCAACGCGCTCAGCACGATCATGACCAACCTGCTGCAAATGATCGTGCTGCCGCTCCAATTCGGCACGCTCACGCTGCTCTACTACGATTTGCGTGTGCGGCGCGAAGGCTTCGACTTGCAGCAGATGGCTGACCAATTGGCACCCGCGCCCGCGGCCGCCTAGAGCGCCTCGCATGTCCGTACCGATTCTGAACCCGCTCACCGTCGGCGACATCCTCGATCAGTCGCTCTCGCTCTATCGCAAAAACTTCTCGCTGATGATCGGCATCGTCGCGCTCGTGCAAGTGCCACTGCTCGCGCTCGCGCTCGGCCTGAGCTATCGGGTCTTACTCAGCGCGTTCGCATCTTCGGCCGCGCGATGGCTGCTGCTGGTGGCGAGTGCGCTGAGCGGCGTCATCGGCGCGCTGCTGTTGCCCATCAGCGTCGGCGCGATCACGCTGATGTATTACGACCTGCGCGTGCGCAAGGAAGGACTCGCGTTGCAAATGATGGTGCAGCAGCTCGTGCCCGCTCTCGGCGAGCCGTCGGCATGAGCGCGCCGTTGCCGCTGCGCGCACTCAGCGCAGGCGATCTGTTGGACGAAGCCGTCTCGCTCTATCGCAAAAACTTTTTGCGCTTCACGCTGATCGTCGCCGTGCTGCGCTTGCCGCTCATGCTGGTCACCAGCGCGATGCAAAGCGCGCGCGACACGCAGCCGTTCGCGTTCACGGCGCTGAACATTTTCGGTATCGCCGCAAATCATTTCTTGATCGCGACGATCCTGAGCGCCGTGTTCGCGCGCGTCGTCGCCGACCACCTGAGCGGCACGACACATTCGCTGCTGAATTTGTATCGCGGCACGGCTCGCCGTTTCCTCGCTCTACTGCTCAGCGTCGTCGCCGCGAATGTCGCCTACGGCATCGTGCTGGCTGGCAGTTGGTTCGCCTTCACCGCGATCATGTATGCGATACTCGAACCCGTCGGCTTGATGCGCTCGATCGGGCTGCTCAGCAATTTGTTCACCCTCTCGACGGCTGTGCTGTTGGCGGCGATGCTTGGACTTCCGCTGCTCTATCTGGTCGCGCGCTGGTCGGTGGCGCTGCAAGTGATCGTGCTTGAGCGACGGGGACCCAGGGAAGCCTTGCAGCGCAGTGTTACGCTGATGCACGGCCAGTATCGCCGCGTGATGTGGTTTCTGCTCGGCTTGTTTCTACTCGGCAGCGTGCTCTCGACCGCGCCTTCGTTCGCGTCGCAAATGCTCGCCGAATCTATTGTGCCGACGTACCGCCACGAATTATGGACGGAGATTGCCTATCTTTTATTCACGGTAGCCATTCCGACGATGTTCGACCTGATCTTCTTACCCATCAGTTTCATCGCGCGTGCATTGTTGTATTACGACTTGCGTGTGCGCGCCGAAGGCTACGACCTCGCCGTGCGCGTCGCGCACTGGGTGGAACAACCTACATGAAATCTTGTTTCACCGCAGACGCGCAGAGGTCACAGAGAATTCTGATTGTTTTTCTCTGCGTTCTCTGCGCCTCTGCGGTTGAATCGCTTTCGCCAACGGCATTCGCCGACACCCCGATCGCTCTCGCGGACTATCGGCGCGTCGTGACAGACACGCTGAGCCTGATCGAGAACGCGATTGCGCAGACAGACTTCAGCGCGCGCGTGCCGCTGCTGATCGCCGCCGCTTCCGACCTGAGCAGCGTGCGACTGGTGCAGCTCGATTCGGGCGAGCAGGTGGCCATCAACAACGATGCACTCAGCGCCGATATACGCGCGCAAACGATTGGCGCAGCGGCGAGCGCAGAAAAATTGCAAGCGATTCGCGCGCGCTTGCAGGCATTGTTGGCGTCGCTGAATACAGCGCCACCACAGGCGAGCGCAGACGACGACGCGAAACTGCGCGACCTGTTGAGCAAGCCGCCGTTCAAGCTGGAGGAACAACAGCCCAGCGAGCTTGAGCGTCTCATCAACGAATGGTTATCACGTCTCTTCGGCGCCACCGCGCGCGGCATCCTCAACGCGGGCGATGTGATCGTCGTGCTGGGGTTTGTCTTGATTGCCGCCGTGCTGGTGTTCTTCGTCGTCAACTTGCGGCGCAACGCTGTGAGCGAAGTTATGCTGCAAACACACAGCCGCGACGACGAGGCGCACCTCACCTCGTCAGCCGCGCTCGACCACGCGCAGCACTTTGCAACCGCGGGCGACTATCGCGCGGCCGTGCGCCAACTCTATTTGTCAACGTTGCTGTGGCTCGACGAGCACGGGCAATTGCGCTACGACCGCTCGCTCACCAATCGCGAATACCTGCGCGCCGTCGCCAACACGCCCAGCGTGCGCGCTGCGCTTCAGCCCATCGTGGACACTTTCGACCACATCTGGTACGGCTTCGCGCCGATCAACGCGACCGAGTTCGCGGAGTATCAACGAGCGGTCGACGCGATACGGAGTTTGTAAAGTGGAAAGCAAAAAGTGGCTCTCCCGACGTGAACGGGGTAGTAGCGAAAATGACCAGCATGGTGAACCCGTCGAACCAGCGGTGAAGTTCATCACGGAAGTTTGCCCGGCTCTGACTTCGTGCCGTCGCGTAGGTCTTTGGAATCCGTCTCGTGCATGACGGCGCCCGCATTCTTGAACGTGACGTGAACACGCTGACCAGACTTCACGGTAATCGTCGCAGGCTCATACTTGAAGTCGCTGGCGACGATGGTGACGTTCACAGCTGGCGGAGTGGCTTCGGCTTGTTTCATAGCGTACAGCACGAATGCACCGACAACGACGAGCAGTACGACAGGTAAGATGAGTTTCAGTTTGAACATGGCACGATTCCTTTCGCCGAGGTATTGACTGGATCGGTTACAACCTTCAGTCACAGCAGGTTCCATTCTCGATGGAGTTCAACATGGCACATACGTTTGTCGAAAAAGTTCTCGCGCGCACATCAGGTCAGCGCGAGGTCGTCGCGGGACAAATCGTGGACGCGTCGCCCGACGTGATCCTGACGCACGACAACACGGCGGCGATCAGCAAAATTTTTCGCGCGTTGGGCCAAGAGCGTGTGAAGTATCCCGACCGTCACGCCATCACGCTCGACCATGCTGTGCCGGCGCCGAACACGCAGCACGCGACCAACCACGCCGACGTACGAAAGTTCGTCGCTGAGCAGGGCATCACGAATTTCTTCGAGGTCGGGCGCGGCATCTGTCATCAGGTCTTGAGCGAGGAAGCGATTGCGCTGCCCGGCGATCTGGTCATCGGCGCCGACTCGCACACGCCGCACTTCGGCTGGCTGGGCGCGTGCGGCGTCGGCGTGGGACGCAGCGAGATGGCGGCCATCTGGGCAACAGGCGAGTTGTGGCTGCGCGTGCCTGAGAGTGTGCGCATCATCGTGGATGGCGCGCTGCCACTCGGCGTGACCGCCAAAGATTTGGCGCTGCACATCATCGGCGCGTTCGGCGCGGATGGCGGCATCTATCAGTCCATCGAGTTCAGCGGCAGCGCCATCGAGGCGCTGAGCATGGACAGCCGCGCCGTGCTGCCGAACATGATGGCAGAGTTCGGCGTGAAGAACGCGTACATCGCGCCCGACGACAAGTTGTTTGAGTGGCTTGCGCCGCGCCTGTACCGACGGCAGACGGCAGACGGCAGACGGCAGATGACAGAATTTCAATCTGCAATCAAAAATTATCATCCTGAGCTTGTCGAAGGACTGAAATCTGAAATCGTGCGGCGCGCCGTCTATCCCGACCCCGACGCCACCTACATCACCACACATCACATCAATGCGAGCGCGCTTGAGCCGCTCGTCGCGTGCCCGCACACGGTGGACAACGTGAAACCCATCTCGCAGGTGAAAGGCACGCGCGTGCAGCAGGCGTTCATTGGCACCTGCACCAATGGGCGACTGGAAGACTTGGCCGCCGCCGCCGAGATTGTGCGTGGCAAGCACGTGGCGAGCGGCACGCGCTTGCTGATCATTCCTGCGTCGTCGCAAGTGATGCTCGACGCGATGCAGCATGGTTACGTGCAGACGCTGATGGAAGCGGGCGCGGTGTTCAGCACGCCGGGCTGCGGCCCGTGCATGGGCAACCACATGGGCGTGCCCGCGCCGAACGAAGTGACCATCAGCAGCGCGAACCGCAACTTTCGCGGGCGCATGGGCACGCGTGACGCGGAGATTTATCTGGCCAGTCCCGCCGTCGTCGCCGCGAGTGCGATTGCGGGATACATTGCGGATCCAAGAGACATAGAGTAGCCAGTAGCCAGTAGTCAGTAGCCAGATAGATTTGTCTGACTACTGACTACTGGCTACTGCGATTGAACCATGTCACCACTTAACGAAACGAGTCTGCTCAAACAGCAATACCGTGACGGCACCAACCTCGACGCTCGTATCGCGCTGCACGCGCGTTTCAGCACGGCGACGCAAAACTTTCACGACTGGCTGTTCGACCACGTTGACGCGCCGACGAATGCGCGCGTGCTCGAACTCGGCTGCGGCACAGGGCAACTGTGGAAGACGGTGCATGCCCGTGTGCCGCGGACTTGGCGATTGGTGCTGACGGATTTGTCGTTTGGGATGGTGAGCGGATTAGACCTGACAGGTTTTAGAAACCTGACAGGTCTGGCACAATCCGACGCGCAGGCGATTCCATTTGCGGACGCGACATTCGATGCGGTCATCGCCAACCACATGCTGTATCACGTGCCCCACTTGCCGCGCGCGTTTGCAGAGATTCGGCGCGTGCTGCGCAACGGCGGCAAGTTGTATGCGGCGACCAACGGCGCGGGACACATGGCAGAGTTGCGCGAGTTCGGTGACGCGCTCGGCATTGATTACTCGTACATGGCACATTTATCATTTCGCTTGGAGAATGGCGCAGAGTTGCTGTCACCATATTTCGAATCCGTCTCGCGCGACGACTTCGACAATGCGCTCGTCGTGACCGAAGCCGAGCCGCTCATCGCTTACGTCCGCTCGATGCGCGCGGCGATGCACACCGTAAGCGATGAGCAGGTGCGACAATTGCGGGCCATCCTCAACGAACGAATCGCGCGTGATGGCGCAATCCGCATCCGCAAAAAGACGGGATTGTTTGTGGCATGTAAGTAGCAGGTATACAAGTATACAGGTACATAAGCATACAGGTACACAAGGAAACACGTACCCGTCTACCTGTGTACTTGTGTACCTCTTTACCATGAGCGAGGTGATGATGAAATTAACTGGCCGCGTCTGGAAATACGGCGACGCCGTGAACACCGACGTCATCTTTGCGGGCAAGTACACCTATACGTTGACCGATCCGAACCAATGGGCGCAGCACGCGCTAGAAGATTTAGACCCAACGTTTGCCGGGCGCGTGCAGCCGGGCGATATCATCGTCGCGGGCAAGAACTGGGGCTGCGGCTCGTCGCGCGAGCAAGCCGTCGGCGCGCTGAAGTATGCGGGCGTGCGCTGCATCATCGCAAAATCGTTCGCGCGCATCTACTTCCGCAACTGCATCAACCAAGGCGTGCTGCCCATTGTGTGCGCCGACGCGGTGGACGCGATTGAAAACGGCGAGACGATTGCAGTAAACTTAGACGAGCACACGATTGCGTGCATCAAGGGCGTCTTCTCGTTCCCGACGCTTTCGCCGACCATTCACGCCATCCTCGACGCGGGTGGACTGATTCCGATGCTGCGCAAGAAACTCGGCGTGGAGCATTTGCCCATACCGGAGATCAAGGGAGGAGAATAGCCAGTAGTTAGTAGCCAGTAGCTGTCAGGGCTCAACACATCGTGAACATAAATGGGCACGCCGAATAGCTCGGTGAGGGCTCAGCACATCGTGAACAACGGCGTAAGTCTCACTGACGAGCGAAGTGCGGGTTGAGACGAGCTACCGTTTCAGGGATGTCATAGGTGAATGACTTGCGCAATCGCCAGTTCTGTTGGGCTGAATGCTGATAGCAGATGTCGAGCCGGCGCACGTGCGTCGTCAAAGTGGCCCAGACATACTTGCCTGCCAAACGGCGGCTGACATGCCAGCGTTCGTTGAAGAGCGTAATCGTGCCGGCGGCTGACACTTTGCGCAAGCAGTGAATACGGCCGGCTGTAATGGGCAAAGGGTCGGGCAGCGCGGCGCTCTGGTGCTGAGTCAAGCGGCGGCGAGGTTCGGCACGTTGGGCTTGCTGCGGCGTCTGCTCGCCCAGCTTGGGCGGCGCAAACGGGGTCAGATACCAATGCACAAAGTCGGGGCTGGCGCGTTGCACATGGGCGACAGAGCCAAAGTGGCGTTTGTCGAAGAAGGCGTGAGCCCATTGGTCACAAGTTAAGGTAACGGTCAAACTGTCAAGTTTGTGATTCGCGCCATGCTGATGTATCAGAGAAGCATGGCCCCATTAGATGCTGCACCTGAACAACCAAAGAAAACGAGTTCCGTCCGTCATACCCGT
>JBBPZQ010000112.1:0-2864 GCA_038198935.1 Anaerolineae bacterium | reverse complement strand
CGTCGTAGCGCTCAAGGTCGGCTGCAAGCATTGCAGCAGTGCTAAAATATCCATGGGCTTTTGTAGCTCCTGAGTTGGGGTTTGGTCACCGTCAACTCTACTACAAAAGCCCGCTCACCTGAACTTTGGCGAAGGTATTGACTATCTCAGGTCTCTAATGACATCCGCGAGCACGTCAATCGCGCTTAGGTACTCGCTCACGTTAATGTGTTCGTGCGGTGTGTGATCGAGGTTGGAGTCGCCGGGTCCATAGGCGACGATGGGGCATTGCCAGATAGGCGCGACGACATTCATGTCGCTCGTGCCTGTCTTAACCGTAAAGCCGGCTGTGCCGCTGTGCGCGCGAATCGAAGAAAGAAACGAGCGCACGAGCGGCGTATTTTTTTCGGCGCGGCAGGCCGGCTCCTCAGATGCAAACGTGAGTTGTGCGCCGTCGGCATTGAGGCTGGAGACCTGAGACTTGAGATTGGCGATTGTGATGCCGACGGGCACGCGGATGCCGATCGTCATTTCCACCGCATCAACAAACGGATCATCACTGGTGTGAAATTTTCGCAGTGATGGGTCGAGCAAGTCGAAGGCGCGCGTCTTGCCTTGATTGTGTTCGGCGGCGAGGGCGTTGAGCCGATTCCAAAACGCGATCGCGCTCTCTGCGACACCGCGCTGCTGCCCCGCCGTGTGGCTCATCGCGCGCGAGTGCTTGTAATGCACGAGCAGTCGTCCCTTGTAACCTAGCGTCACGCGATCCCAACCACTTGGCTCTCCGATGATGCAATACGTCGGCTGATATTGCGTCGCCGCGAATCGTGCGCCCTTCGAGGTTGCGTACTCTTCTTCGACCGCGCCGACCACGACGATGCGCCATCCCTCACGCACGCCAACCTGCGCCGCCGCCGCGATGAACGTGCAAAGGGGCCCCCGCGCATCCACCGCGCCGCGCCCAAAAAGTTTGTCGCCCTCGTGCCGCACCTCGATGAAGCCGGGCACGGTGTCCATGTGACCAAGTAGGACGAGTTCACGAACCCCCACCCCAGCCCTCTCCCGCTCCGCAGGGGAGGGAGCAATTTCGCCCTCTCTTGTTTGCGTCGGCGCTTCATCAATGCCGTGCAAACGGGGGAGGGTGGGGGTTGGCTCTAACACTCCCACCGCATTGCCCGCCTCGTCGCGGAAGGCGCGTATACCGAGCGCGCTCATCTGCGTGACGAGATATTCGCCGATCGCTTGCTCTTGCGTCGCGGGACCATAAATTTTCAGCGCGCCTTCGAGCAGAGAAATCGCATCCATAGTTAATTCTAGAGACGATCCGTCGAGTCGTCTCTACGCGAGTTCGCTGATAATGGCGTCCGTCACTTGCCGTGTGTTCGCGCTGCCGCCGATGTCGCGCGTGCGGATGCCATGACGAATCACGTTGTAGACCGCGTTGCGCAAGCGGCGTCCCTCCTCTTCCATGCGCAAATATTCCAGCATCATCGCCGCGCTGAGTATCGCGCCCATCGGATTGGCGACACCTTTGCCCACGATGTCCGGCGCTGAGCCGTGCACCGGCTCAAAGATCGCGGTCTGCTCGCCGATGTTGCCCGACGGCGCGACACCCAATCCGCCGACCAGCCCCGCTGCTTCGTCGGAGAGGATATCGCCGAACAGGTTCGTCGTCACGATAACGTCGAAATGCTCCGGGTCTTTGACGAGCCGCATCGCCATCGCGTCCACCAGCAATTCGTTGCACTGAATGTCAGCATACTCGCGCGCGATGGTCAGCCCAATCTCGCGGAACAGTCCGTCCGTCTCTTTGAGGATGTTCGCCTTGTGCACGATGGTGACCACACCGGGCGCGTATCGCCGAGCTTTACGCAGCCGCGCTTGCTCGAACGCCACGCGGAAGATGCGCTCTGATGCGCGGCGCGTGATGACGCGCTCGCTGATGGCGGTGTCGCCGTTGTCCTCGCGCCGCTCGCGGCCAGAGTACAAGTCTTCGGTGTTCTCACGCACGATCAACAAATTGATGTCCTGCCGTGAGAACGCACCGGGCAGCGATTGCGTCGGGCGCAAGTTCGCGTACAGATCGAAGCGCTTGCGCAACTGCTGCACGGTGCTGCGATAGCCTTCGACTTTTGTGGACGGCGTGCTGGTCGCGCCGAACAGCGTCGCGTCGGCTTGTGCGATAGCATCGAGCGTCTCGTCGGGCAGCGGCGTGCCCACGCGCTCAAATGTCTCAAAGCCCGCGCTCGCTTCCACGAACTGCAAATCTGATTTGAGCAACTTCAACACCTCGACGGCGGCGGGCACGACTTCCTGCCCGATACCATCGCCGGGAATCACGCAAATTGTAGTCATAATCGAAGTAGTTAGTAGTCAGTAGCCAGTAGTCAGATAAGGCAATCTGGCTACTTGTCAGGGCTCATGACAGCGTGAGCGGTTTATCTCGAAAAAGGCTCACGCCATCGTGAACACTTGCCGACTGCCAAGGCATCGGATAAAGATTGTGCAGGCTCTCTCCTATAAGGAGCGAGTATGGACAATCGTGATGAACTCCAACGCCGCCGACAGGCGATGCGCTTATGGTTGAGCAACACGCCTTCCCAAGAGATTCTGCGGCGCATCCAGCGCAGCCGCGCTTGGTTGAGCAAATGGCGGCGACGTTTGCAGCGCCAGGGCTGGCGCGGACTGCGCAGTCGTTCGCGTCGGCCGCGGCACCGGCCCGCTACGTACTCGCGGCGGATCGTGCGGTTGATTGTGCAAACACGGCGGGCGCGCTGTTCGCGGCCAGAGCTATCTCGGTTTAACTCCCGTTATCGGGATTCTTCTCGTTGCAACCTGGAGTTTTAAGGTGTACCCGGTCAATGAAAGCGCAAGTTTCAATCCCG
>JBBPZQ010000111.1:0-17071 GCA_038198935.1 Anaerolineae bacterium | reverse complement strand
GCCTGCGATGGCGTCGAGGTAGCGCTTGCCGTCCGAGTCATAGACGTTGACACCCTCGCCGCGCACGATGCGCGGATACTGCCGCGTCAAATCGCGCGGCAAGAGTTGGCCCTGCGAGTGGGTCATGGGGTGCTCCTGAATTGAGAGTGGAGTCAGTATACTCGTATTGCGCAAAGCGACTAGCAAAGTGTACTTGAGGGCAGAAGTCAGTCGGTGGTATGATTCAACGCAAGGAGCACACAAATGAACTGGCAAGAATGGATTGTGATCAATCCAAAAATTCTGGTGGGCAAACCCGTGATCAAGGGCACACGGCTCGCAGTCGATTTCATTATTGGGCTGCTATAGATGTTAAGGTTTGAAATTAGAAAGGTTAGCCAAGTGTTTGGCGAGCCAAGCTCGTTCCGACCGCACTCGACCCGTGAGGCGTCGCACTGACTTTCCGCTCGTCGCGCGCATGGCTCGCCCCGTGATCAGTCGTCACGGCTGGCGATGCGCCCTTGTGTTCGCCAACACGGTAACCAATTACAAAAGATAAATGCCCTCCATATTGATGAATACAAAGCCAAGGGCACGCGCAGCTGGGAAGTGATGCTGCGTGACGAACACGGACGCTTGCTGTTTTCGGCCCGTCTGAAACAGCGCGATCAACGCCATTTACAGGCGATTTTGCGCTGGTTACACATGCTGGGTCTGCAGATCCAAACGGTCTATGTGGATTTCTGGCCGGCCTATCCACCAGCCATTCGCGCGATCTTTCCCGACGCGCAGATTCAGTACGACTTCTTTCATGTCATCCAAAACATCCATCGCCATTTGTACAAAGCCCTGACGGCCTATCGCAAAGCATTCAAAAGCGCGAGCAGTGAACCCGCCCAACGCAAAGCGCGCGCGGCTTTGCACAAGAAACTTTGGGAGCATCGCTATCTGCTGTTCACCAATGCGGAGAACCTTTCCGATGAGCACCAACGCCTCTTGCAAGAACTGCTGAGTGAACATGCCGACACGCTGGTGGAACAGATCGTCTCCTTTCGCCATTGTCTGCGCGACATCTGCAATGAGCGCGAGTCCGTTCAGCAAGCGGCTGAACGGACTCGCGCTCTTGATCGTCGAAGGCTGGGCCGACCTGTCCGAGGCGTTTCGCCAAGTGCTGACGTACTTACAAGAACACCTGGACAACATCTTTACTTATCTGCGTGTACCGGGCCTGCAGCGGCACTCGCTGGCGGAATGCACTATTCGTGGCATCCGACGCCTTGAGCATGTGCGACAAGGTTTCAAGACTCAGCGTGGGCGCGTTGATCATCTGAAGTTGTTGTTGTGGCGACGCTACTTGCGCCCTGTCAAGCCCCGACCCACGCCCAGTGGGGTATATTCGTTCTGATATTGGCACCACGCGTGAATTGGTCCGCAAAATGAGTAACGGGTTCGAAGGTGGTATTATATGTAGTGCGCATGTCAGTTGAAGAAAGAGCAAAAAAATAACTGCTTTCAAAAGCAGTTACGTTACAGGTGGTTGTTCGGGAGCGACGGGCGTCGGACGCTCAGCGGCAACTTTTTATTGTCAAGTGCACTGCTCGTGTCGCCACTATCGCCCGCTGATTCTTTCAGTATCTGACAAACATCATATCAATTTACTTAAACGAAAGCAAGCTCACGAGTCACCTCATTAAAAATGTTACCGAACGTGATTCGTCGCCTCACGAGAAAATGTTACCGTCAATTCGTGTGAACTCATGCACAATGCTCTCTCAAAAGGAGAGCAGGTATGAGTCCAGTCAAACCCAGTCAGAAATATTTGGAGCAACTGCACAAGCGTTATACCAAAGCCAAAAAGAAAGAGCGCAGCAAGATTCTAAATGAGGTGACTCGGTGAATTTGAGCAGCAAATTGGCTGTGTTATACTTCAGGAGCACCACGAACCCTACTACACCCTGGCGTGTAAACCGTCATGCTGTGCCACCTCCCACACTGCACCAAGAAGTTGTGGTCACGTCTGTCCTCGGCCGTCAATCAATTGTTTCGCCGTATCACGCAGCCCGCTCGTCCTAATTTGCTGACAGGCACGCTGGTTGACCTCCCGCGCCGTCGTGCGGAACTACTTGCCGAAAATGCTCTGCTCCACCAGCAGTTAATCGTTTTACACCGCCCGATGAATGGGTCGCACAGCAACTATGTGAGGCGACGCCGTTTGATGAAAAGCCGAAGTACCTGATTTGTGACAATGACCAGAAGTATCGCGCCGCTACGTTGGAAGCCATCTTCCCGCAGGCTGCTCGCCTCATCATCGCGCCATGCCACTGGACGCACAAGGACAAAATTCATGATTATCTATGTCGATAGCGAGCACGACCGCTTGCGTCAGCACGACCCGGCGCTGTGGGAGCGCACGCTGGCACGTCACTTGCAAATCAAGTATCGTCTCGAAGATATTTCGGGCGAGCCATGTCTGATCGTGCGGTACGATCGCGTCAGCCCCGAGTTGTTGCGTGCCGTGCAAGCGCGCGCGGTGCTCGTTAGCGGCAACTGGACATTGCTCGAATATTACGGTGATGCAGAGATGGCCGGTCTGCGCGCAGTCGTTCGAGAAGCCGCCTGGCCCACGCTCGGCTTCTGTGGCGGCCACCAAATGTTGGCGCATACCTATGGCGCTGAAGTTGCGCCGCTGGGTCCGCTTGCGCCGAGTGACCCGCAGCCCCCGCCCGAACTCGCGTTCTCACCCGGCATTCGTCAGGAGCGCGGCTTTATGTCGGTCAACATTGTCGAGCCGCATCCTTTAATGGAGGGATTGTCACCTCAGCCCGTCGTGTATCAGGCACACTATTGGGAAGTGAAAGCAGCGCCACGCGGCTTTCGCGTGTTGGCGAGCAGCGACCTCTGCCACGTTCAGGCCATCGCGCACGAAACGAAACCGCTGTTCGGCACGCAGTTCCATCCAGAACAATTCACGGATGATCACGCCGACGGACGCCGCCTACTGGAAAATTTCTTCAGACTGGCCGGGATTTCGTGCAGACCCTAAGGGTTTCGGAAACCCTTAGGGTCTCTGATAACCAAAAAATGCTTGACCCACGTTTGTCCTCTGCTGTATACTGCGCGCACTCAACCCCTATGAATGGCACTGACCGCGCGCTTGATTTTATTCTGCACACGCAGTGGAGCACACTACCTAATGCGGTTCGGCATCAGGCGAAACGCTGCCTGCTCGATTCTCTCGGCGCGCTAATCGCCGGCACGCAAACGCCTGTGGCACAGATGATGGCTGCGTTCGCGCTCGAACAATTTGCTGGCTGTGAAGCCACCATCCTCGCTGGCGGTCAACGCGCTTCGGCGGTGGGCGCAGTGCTGGCGAACGGCTTTGCCGCCAACGCGCTCGACATTGACGATGGCTATCGTCTGATTAAGGGCCACCCTGGCGCGTGCGTACTGCCGCCACTGCTCGCGCTGAGCGAGAGCGGCGCCGATGTCTGCGGCGAATCGTTCCTCACTGCATTCGTGGTTGGCTATGAGGTGGGCATCCGCGCCGGGCTGATTCGTCACGCGCTGTATGCAACCTATCACGCTTCGGGCAGTTGGGGCGCGATTGCCGGTGCGGCAGCGGCAGGCAAACTGCTGCGACTGGACGCGCACACATTGCGTCATGCGCTCGGCACAGCCGAATACCACGCGCCCATCGCGCCGATGATGAAGGGCATTGACGTGCCTTCGATGGGCAAGGACGGCATTGGCTGGGGCGCAATGGTTGCGCTGTCGTCGCTGCTGATGGCGCGGCGCGGCTTCACAGGTGTCGCGCCTTTGTTCAGTGAGTCGCCGAATCCCGACTGGATACAAAGTCTGGGCGAGCAGTACGAAATCTTAAATCTGTATTTCAAACCGTATGCGTGCTGCCGCTGGGCGCAGCCCGCGATTGCGGCTGCGATACACATCGCGCAGAATCATCACATCGCAGCGTGCGACATCGCGCGCATCGAGGTTCGCACCTTCAGCGCCGCCGTGCGCTTGAGCCGCGCGCACCCACGCAACACGGAGGAAGCGCAATACAATCTAGCGTATCCCGTCGCCGCCGCATTGATAGACGGCGAATTGGGTCCGCGTCAAGTATTGCCGCCGCGTCTCGCCGACCGCACCGTGCTGGACCTCGCGGATAGAATCGTCGTGGTCGTCGCGCCCGAGTACGATGCGCTCTTCCCGCAACAAGCCATTGCCGATGTTGAACTCGTGACTCACGACGGTCAAGTGTTCGCGGCGAATCACGCGCAAGCGCAGTGGGAGCCGCCCAACACGCCGAGCGACGATGAACTTGAGCAGAAGTTTCATTGGCTGGTCGCGCCCGTGCTGGGTGCAGAGCGCGCCGCGCACCTGGCCGCGGCGATTTGGGATTTTGAACGCGTCGAGTCAGTGCGTGCATTCATTCAGCAATGTGTGAAAGGCCATCACCATGATTGAGTTCGAACATGTCAGCAAGACGTACGCGACGGCTAACTTCGCTTCGCTGAACGACGTGAGTTTCACCGTCGAGGCGGGTGACCTGGTCGTGCTCATTGGGACGAGCGGTTGCGGCAAGACGACTGCGCTCAAACTCATCAATCGTCTGGTCGAGCCAACTTCAGGTCGGGTGCTGGTGGACGGGCAGGATGTCGCGCAGCAGGAGCCCGTGCAGTTGCGCCGCCGCATCGGTTACGTCATTCAACAGATTGGACTGATGCCGCACATGACCGTCGCGCAAAACGTCGGCTTGGTGCCGCGCCTGCTGAACTGGAGCGAGAGCCGACGACAAGCGCGCGTCAGCGAACTGCTCGAACTGGTGGGGCTGCCGCCCGACACTTATCACAACCGCTATCCGCGCGAATTGTCGGGCGGGCAGCAGCAGCGCGTCGGCGTGGCGCGCGCGCTGGCAAGCGACCCAACGATTGTGTTGATGGACGAGCCGTTCGGCGCAGTGGATCCCATCACCCGTCATGGCTTGCAACTCGAAATGCGCAAGATTCAATCCACCGTGCGCAAGACGATTGTGTTTGTGACGCACGACATCGCCGAAGCGTTTTTGCTCGGCGACCGCATCGGCGTGATGCGCGCGGGACAACTCTTGCAACTGGCGACGCCCGAAGAATTGCTGCGCCAACCTGCCGACGATTATGTGGCGCAGTTCGTCGGCGCGGATGGGCCGTGGCGCAAACTCGAGTTCCTGCGTGTGAGCGACGTCGCCTCGCCATTGCGCTGCACCGCTGCGCCCGACTGGGCATTCGCGCACGCGTTGCAGATGATGGAGCAATACGCGGTTGACCACTTGCTGGTCGTGCGACAAGATAGCCAGTTACTTGGCCATGTCTGGCAGGAGAACTTGCGCGCGCGGCGCGACAGCGGCACGTTGGCGGATGCGCTACTGCCGACGCACACGATTCCCGCCGCGACTTCGTTGCGCGAGGCGCTGGCGCGCCTGACCCGCGAGCACGACATGCTGCTGGCCGTGAATGACGAGACTGGACGACTCACGGGCACCATCAGCACGAACAATCTGCTTACGCTGTTCAGCGAGTTCAGCCGCGTTGAGCCAGCGTCCCATGAGTGATGACCTGAAATGATTTGCGATGTGTAAGACTTCCGAAGTCTCGGAGACTTCGGAAGTCTGAACGTTCTATGCTTAACGACCTGTTCGCAATTGTGCGCTGCGCCCAATTTCCTTCAGCAAAATTTGTTCTCCGGTACATAGTCCTTGTTCCGCAAGCTCGGCTATAATCGCAAACGATTCAGCGGACAGCCCATGCTCGATTATCTTTTCGCCCATCTCGACTTGGTGCTCGAGCGCAGCGTGCAGCACCTGCAAGTCACCGCCATCGCGGTGATTGTCGCAGTCAGCATTGGCGTGCCGCTCGGCATCGCCGTGGCGCGCTGGCGGCGGCTGGAGCCGTTCGTGCTTGGCACGGCGAGCCTGCTCTACACCATTCCCAGCCTGGCACTGTTTGCCTTTCTGCTGCCGTTCCTCGGCCTGGGCGAGAAGCCCACCATCATCGCGCTGATTCTGTATTCGCAACTGGCTATCGTGCGCAACACGATGGTTGGCATCAACGGCGTGGACCGCGCGGTGGTCGAAGCGGCGCACGGCATGGGCATGCAGCGCAACCAGATTTTGACGATGGTGCAACTGCCGCTCGCGTTGCCGCTCATCATGGCCGGCATTCGCACCATCACGGTCATGGGCATCGGCGTTGCGACCATCGCGGCATTCATCGGCGCGGGCGGACTGGGCGTGTTTATCTTCCAGGGCATCAGCCGTCTCTATCCAGAGATGATTATCGCGGGCGCGCTGCCCGTGGCGCTGCTGGCGCTTGCGGCAGACTTCGCGCTGTCTCTGGTCGAGCGAGTGGTGAGGCCGCGCGGAGTGGGACGGTAACGATGTCGGTGCTGGAATTTTTCGTGCAGGAGCGCACGCTCATGCTGAAATTGTTGAGCGAGCATCTGGTGCTGACGTTCGTTGCGGTCGGCATCGCCGCCGCCATTGCGCTGCCGATGGGCATCGTGATTACGCGCGTGCGCAGGTTGAACTTCATCGTGGTCGGCGCGGCCAATCTGAGCCAGACCGTTCCGAGCCTCGCGGTGCTCGGGTTGTGCATTCCGTTTCTCGGCATCGGCTTCGTGCCTTCGGTCGTCGCGCTCGTACTGCGCGCGATGCTGCCGATTGTCGTCAATACCTACGTCGGCATCGAGGGGCTTGAGCGTTCAGTCGTCGAGTCGGCGCGCGGCATGGGCATGCGCGACTGGCAAATTTTGAGCATGGTTGAATTGCCGCTGGCGCTGCCCGTCATCATGGCGGGTCTGCGCAACGCGACGGTGATGTCTATCAGCATTGCCACACTCGCGGGGCTGATTGGCGGCGGCGGACTGGGCGAACTTATCTTTCGCGGCGTCGCAATGGTGGACTATCCCATGGTGCTGGCGGGCGCGATTCCCACCGCCGCGCTCGCCATCGGCGCGGACGTGCTGATGGGACGCATCGAGTTTCAGCTCACGCCGAAAGGCGTGCGCGTGTAGCGGGTGCCATTCAGGAAAGGGGGAACTTGCTGTTCGTAGTGTGGCGTACGAGAGTACGCCACACTACCAGATGGCGCGACTGTCGTCGCGCACTACGAGCCACAGAAAACCCGCTTCGCGGGTTGATGAATTCATGAAGGAGGAGAACACAAATGAAAATGAAATATGCATGGCTGATAGGGTTGCTGTTGAGCGCATTGTGGCTGGCAGCGTGTGCGCCTGGCGCGCCTGCGACAACGGCGCCGAAAGCCAAGGTGATCGTCGGCTCGAAGTCGTTCACCGAGCAGTTGATTCTGGGCAACATGGTTGCCATCCTCTTGACCGAGAACGGTTATCCCGTCGAGACGAAGATTGGACTGGCCAGCACCGCGCTCGTGCACGAGGCGCTCGCCAAGGGCGACATCAATGTCTACGTCGAGTACACGGGCACGGGGCTGACGACCATCCTGAAGCAGCCGCCGCTGGCCGACCCCGACAAAGTGTATGAGACGGTGCAGAAGGGCTACAAGGACCAGTTTAAAGTCGTCTGGCTCAAACCGTTGGGCTTCAACAACACCTACACACTGACCATGCGCAAGGACAAGGCAAGCGAACTGGGTGTCAGCAAAATTTCTGACCTAAAAGGCAAGTCGCAAAATCTGGTGGTTGGCACGACCCAGGAATGTCCCACTCGCCCCGACTGCCTGCCGAGCGTCGCCAAAGCGTACGAACTCACCTACAAAGATACGAAGAGCATGGACGCCGATTTGATGTATCAGGCCGTCAGTTCAAAACAAGTTGATATCATTACGGCCTTCTCGACCGATGGGCGCATCGCCTCACTGGGACTCATCGTGCTCAAGGATGATAAGGGCGCGTTCCTTCCTTACTATGCGGCCCCCGTCGTGCGTCAGGACCTGTTGGACAAGTCGCCCGAAGTCGCGGACATTCTCAACAAACTCGCGGGCAAGATTGACGACGCGACGATGAGCGGCCTCAATGCCGACGTCAGCGACAAGAAGCGTGAGCCCGCCGATGTCGCCAAAGATTTCCTGAAGAAACTCGGATTGGTGAAGTAACCTCGATTCAGTACAATCATCGTCACGGGCGAGCGAATGACTTTCGCTCGCCCGTTTGATTTGGAAAGTATGATGGTAACCGTTCACATAGAATCAAGACAACCCTCACGCAATCCCACAAGGGGACGCCGCGACGCAAAAATCGCAAAGCACGCAAACCAATTTTATTTTCTTTGCGTCCTTTGCGCCTGTGCGTTTTTGCGTGAGGGTTGTTTTTCACTCCTGAACGGTTACCGATGATGTTGACTTTGCGTGAGGCGCTCAAACTGCCTGCCTTGGCAGGCGCGCGCGTGGTCGCGGGCGCAGCCGGACTCGACGGCGTGGTGCAGCGTGTGCACGTCGTGGATATTCCCGACGCCAAGTATGCGTGGGGTCAGGGCGCGCTATTACTGACGGCGGGCTACGGACTGAAGGACAGTCAGCAGCGACAGGCGGAACTGATTCCCACACTGGTTAAGCAGGGTTTGGTTGGCATGGTGTTCTGCATCGGTTTGTACTTCGACGCCGTGCCCGACGTCATCCGCGCACAAGCCGACGCGCACGACTTCCCCGTCATCGCAGTTCCGCCCGACGTGCCATTCATCAGCATCACTGAGCAATTGTATACGCACATTGTCGGCGAGCAGTCTGCGCGGAAGGCGCGCGGCGATTTTCTCACGCAATTGTTGCAAAGCAACTCTGTGTTAGATGCAGCGATGCGGGAACGCGCGCGCGCGCTCGGCTATCGCCTCGAACAGTCGCATCAGATTTTGTTTATCACGCGCGCCGATATCGGTGACGACGGCTATGCGCCTGTGGCGGCGCGACTCGAAGGGCTGCTGCGCGCGGCGAGCGAATGGACGCTCACCGTCGTGCGCGAGCATGGGGTTGTGCTGTTGGTCGAAAGCAAGTCGAGCGAGGTCGGGCAAAAACTGGCCAAGCGACTCGCGCGCGCAGACGACTTTATCATCGGCGTCAGTCAGATACACGAGGCGGACAAATCGCTGCGGCGCTCATACAACGAAGCGATGGAAGCCGCCGAAATCGGACGACGGCTCGGCGCTGGGCCCAACGTCGTCCTGTTCTGGGAGCTCGGTCTGCTCGATTGGTTGTATCGCTTGCCGCCAGAGATACTGGCGCGCAATGCTTACCTCGTCAAAATTGAAGCGCTGGTCGCGCATGACCGCGAGCGCCAAAGCGAACTTTTCCCGACGCTGCGCGCCTACCTCGATTCGGGCGGGGCATTAGCGGAAGCGGCCGCGGCCATCAACGTGCATCGCAACACGCTGCTGTATCGCTTGCGGCGCATCGAAGCGATGCTCAACATTGATTTGAAAGACACGCAGCAGCGACTGAACCTGCACGTCGCGCTGCTGGCGCACCAGTTAAGCAAATAGAGCAGGACTTACGCAGATGAGCGTTCAAGCGCGGGTTGTACCCGCGCGGCGCAGGGGTGCAACCCCTGCTCGAATGGTCTGTTGCGTAAGTCCTGTAGAGCCGAACATACTTTGTACGCGTCGTCCAATTTGCTTCACCGAATTTTGTTCTCAGATACCTAGTCCTCGTTCCGCAAACTCGGCTATAATCGAAAACGACTGGCTAACTCACCCTTGTCCAATGTCCAGACTTCTCCCTCTCGAATATCCTACAACGCTACGCACGCGTCGCGCTCATCCGAAAAAATTGGCGTCGCGCGCATGAACCAGTCGCTCTGCAAAGTGGCGCTCATGCCGTCGGGACGTCAGGGGCAGGTGCCTGTGGGCACGAACCTGCTCGACGCGGCGCGCGCGCTCGGCGTCGAGTTGGAGTCCATCTGCGGCGGACGGCAGACCTGCGGCAAATGCAAAATCATCGTCGAGGAAGGGCGCTTTCCTAAACTGGGAATTGCGTCCGCTGCCGACCACCTCTCGCCCGTCGCGGCGAGCGAAGCCGCGTATGCCGACGCGCATGCGTTGAACGGCTTTCGCATGGCGTGCGCCGCGCGGGTGTTGGACGACGTGTTGATCAGCGTGCCCGAAGAAAGTCAGGCGCGCAAGCAAATCATCGCCAAGGCGGCGACCGAGCGCGTCATCGAGGTCAAGCCTGCGGTGCGGCAAGTGTACGTCGAGGTCGAAGCGGCTACGATGGAATCACGGTGGGGCGACTGGGAGCGCGTGCAGGTCGCGCTCGCCGAGCAGTGGCAACTGCGCGACCTGACGATTGACCCAACGGTGCTGCCGATGCTGCAGCCTGCGTTGAAAGAAGGCAATGGCGCGCTCACCGTGTCGCTCTGGCATGATTCAGAAGTATTGCGCGTGCAGCCTGGCTACGCCGAAGGCGTGTATGGCTTGGCGATAGACGTCGGCTCGACGACCATCGCCGCGCACTTGTGCGACCTGCGCACGGGACAGGTGCTCGCGTCCGAAGCGATGATGAACCCGCAGGTGCGTTTCGGCGAAGACTTGATGAGCCGCGTGAGTTACGCGATGATGCACCTTGACGGCGTGACGCGCATGCATCGCGCGGTCATCGGCGCACTGAACGAACTGGCGCACAAGGCGAGCGCGGCGGCGCACGTCGCGCGCTTCGATATTCTCGACGTGGTGATTGTCGGCAATCCCGTCATGCATCACCTATTGCTCGGTATCAACCCTGTCGAGTTGGGCGGCGCGCCGTTCGCGCTGGCCGTCTCGTCGGCGCTCGATTTGAAAGCGCGCGAGCTCGGATTAAAATTGGGCTCCGCCTGCCGCGTGCATGTGCTACCCTGCATCGCGGGTCACGTCGGCGCGGACAACGTTGCGGTGCAACTGGCGGAAGCGCCACATCAACAGGACGAACTGATGCTGGTGATTGACGTGGGCACGAACGCTGAAATCGTGCTGGGCAATCGCCAGCAAGTGCTGTGCGCGTCGAGCCCGACAGGTCCCGCTTTCGAGGGCGCGCAGATCACGCACGGTCAGCGCGCAGCGCCGGGCGCCATCGAGCGCGTGCGCATTGACCCCATCACGCTCGAGCCGCGCTTCAAAGTGATTGGCAGCGATGAGTGGAGCGACAGCGGGCAAATGTCATTGCTTGCCACAGGCATCTGTGGCAGCGGCATCATCGAAGTGGTTGCCGAGATGTTCATGGCCGGCGTCATCGAGAGCGACGGCCGTTTCCGCGAAGATGCCGGCGCACGTTCCGCGCGCGTGCGCTTCAACGGACGCACAGGCGAATACGTTTTGGCTGAGCCGCACCTCAGCGCATCAGGCGCGCCGATTGTGGTCACGCAGAATGACGTGCGTTCTATCCAATTGGCGAAGGCTGCGCTGTACGCGGGCGTCAAGTTGCTGATGAATCGTCTGGGTGTCACTCGCGTTGACCGCGTGGTGCTGGCAGGCGCGTTCGGCACTTACATCAACCCATTGCACGCGATGGTGCTTGGTCTGATTCCCGATTGCGACCTGAAGCGTGTTGTTGCCGTGGGCAACGCGGCAGGCGATGGCGCGCGCATTGCCTTGCTCAATCGCGAGCAACGCGCGGAAGCCGCTCGCCTGGCGCATTGGGTTGAGCATGTTCAGATTGCGCAGGCACCTGCGTTTCAGGACGAATTCGTGGCTGCGATGGCGCTGCCTCACGCGAGCGATGCGTTCCCGCATTTGCAAGCAATCATTCCGTCGCGCGCAAACGCAACTTCAGTGCGGCGCTCGCAGCGCAGACGATTGGAAGCTCCGGTCGTCTCCAGTCAGCCGGCTACCGTTTTGATTGATGATGTGAAGTGAAATCACCTCATCAGGAGCGAACATGGATCTAACCTACAGCGCGGAAGACATTGCCTATCGCCAGCGCGTGCGCCAGTGGTTCGAGGCGAATCGTCCCACAGCCGATCTGAACACGCTCGACGAGCGCAAGGCATGGCATCGCAAATTGTTCGAGGCGGGCTTCATCGGCATGGACTGGCCGAAGGAGTATGGCGGACAGGAGGCGCGCCCGATGAAGCAAGCCATTGTCGCGGATGAAATGGGCCGCTGCAACGCGCCATCGCCGGTCATCGGGCTTGGTCTCGGCATAGTGGGACCGACGATTGTTCATCACGGCACGCACGCACAGAAGGCGCGCTACTTGAGGAAGATTCTGACCGCCGAGGAAATCTGGTGCCAGTTGTTCTCCGAGCCGAACGCGGGCTCCGACCTCGCGAGTCTTAGGACGCGCGCCGAAGATGCGGGCGACCATTGGCTCATCAACGGTCAGAAAGTCTGGACGAGCAACGCCTACATCGCCGACTGGGGTCTGCTGTTGGCGCGCACCGACCCGAGCGTGGTCAAGTATCAGGGTATCTCGGCTTTCCTGATCAACATGCGCCAAGCGGGTGTCGAGGTGCGCCCGTTGAAGAAGATCACGGGCGGCTCAGAATTTTGCGAGGTGTTCTTCAGCAACGCGCGCGTCGAAAAAGAAAACCTGCTCGGCCCACTGAACCAGGGCTGGCAGGTCACACAGACGACGCTCGGCTTCGAGCGCGGCAGCGAGACGCTCAACCTCGTCATGGCGTACATGATCTTGTTGCGCCGTCTCGTCGAAGTCTCGAAACAGCTCAAAGTCAACGACCACAGCGCGTTCGCGGATCCGCTCACCCGCCAGAAGCTGGGGCGCGCCTACGTCGAGATCGAAGTGCTGCGCTACAGCTCTCTGCGCATTCTCACGCGATTGGAGAAGGGCGAGCGCCCCGGCCCCGAATCCTCTATCCTCAAGTTGTATTACAGTGAATTCGAAAAACGCTTTCTCGCCGCGATCATGGAAATTCTGGGCCCGTATGGCGGCATCGTGGAAGGTATGCCGCACGAGTTGGCCGAGTCGGAGCGCAGCGGCTATGGGCGGATTGGCGTGTGGGGCATAGACTTCTTGCAATCGTTCGCGCCGACCATCTACGTCGGCACGTCCGAGATCCAGAAGAACATCATCGGCGAGCGCGTGCTGGGACTGCCGAAGGAACCGCGCATGGATCGCATCGAGATGAAAGCGGCGCAGTCAAAA
Organism: Anaerolineae bacterium; assembly: GCA_038198935.1. Classification (GTDB taxonomy): domain Bacteria; phylum Chloroflexota; class Anaerolineae; order JACRMK01; family JACRMK01; genus JBBPZQ01. The sequence continues at coordinate 4,016 of JBBPZQ010000111.1, read as the reverse complement.
TAGTGGACAATTCTCTGCAATATTTTCTAAAGCCGAAGTCGGTCGCCGTGATTGGCGTCTCGCCCAACGCGAGTTACATCAACCAGATCTTCAAACAGTTTGTCGCGCTGCAGATGCCATCGGCGGTCTATCCCATCAACCCGAACTATCCCGACGTCGCTGGCGTCCAATGTTATCCGCGTCTGAGCGATGTGCGCGACGAGATCGAGTTGGTGCTCGTCTCGGTGCCCGCACGGCTGGTGCCCGATGCGCTGCAGCAGTGCGAGGACAAGCGAGTCAAGGCGGTCAACATCATCACCAGCGGCTTCGCCGAGATGGGCGGCGCAGAAGGCGAACGCCGCCATCGGCTGCTGAGCGATTTTGTCACGCGCACGGGCATCCGCGTCGTCGGGCCGAACTGTTATGGCAATGCGAGCGCGATCTTCAAGTTTGCGGGCATGCCGGACACGGCGGCGCTGGTGATGCGCCCCGGCCGCTTATCGCTTGCGTTTCAGAGCGGCGGCCTCGCCGTTACGCTGATCGCGAACTGCATGGATCGCTACATGCATCTGGCGCACGTCTTCAGCACGGGCAACGAGGTGGACGTGGACGTGGCCGATTGCGTGCACTATTTCGCCGACGACGAAGCCACACAGGTCATCGGCTGTTACGTCGAGCAGTTCCGCAAGCCGCAGGCGTTTCTCGCGGCGGCGGCGCTGTGTGCTAAAGCAGGCAAACCGGTCGTCGTGTTGAAGGGCGGCCGCTCGACGGCGGGGCAGCAGATGACGCAGGCGCACACCGGCGCGCTCGCCGGCTCGGACAAAATCATCGATGCAGCTTTGCAGCAGGTGGGCGTCACACGCGTCTACGATCTCAACGAAATGATCGAGACGCTGGCGATCATGCACTCCAGAAAATTGCCAAAGGGACGCGGCGTTGCGGCGCTCACCACTTCGGGCGGCGAGAACGCTCTCCTCGTTGACTTGGCTGCGGACATCGGCGTTTCGTTCCCGCCGTTCACGCCCGATGCAGCCGCGATTGCGCGCCAGAAGTTGTACGACTACGTCTCGGTTACGAACCCGCTCGATATAACGGGCCCAAGCGGTCCAGATGATCAGCACGTGCACGCCGCCGCGCTCGACACGATGGGCAGTGACCCTAACATTCACATCATCCTGCATCAACTGACCAGCAACACGCAGTTAGACGCGCAAAGCCCCAACGGCCAGACGCTGTTCGCGGCAATGGCGAAGTACCCCGACAAAGTTTGGCTGCGCAGCGCGCGGATGTCGGGCACCTACCGCGACAAGCCTATGGGCGACCCTGACCTGATTGACCCGCGCCACGAGCTCGACGGCGTGCCATTCATGATGGGGCTGGACAATGTGTTAAGGGCAGTCAAGCACCTGATTGAGTATGCGGAGTTCCAGGAGAAGCGCGGACGGAAGACAGCGAAGCGGTGCTTTAGCACGGAGGACGGAGGACGTAGGGCAGAAGACGGAGAACGGAAAAGAAAAGCGCGAGAGATTTTGCGTGGGGCGAACGGTAGAGTATTGACCGAGAGTGCAGGCAAGCAAATCCTGGCGCTGTATGGCATCCCGATCACCAAAGAGTGTGTGGCGACGAGCGCGGACGACGCGGCGCACAAGGCTAGAGCGATTGGCTTTCCCGTCGCGCTGAAAATCGTTTCGTCGCAGCTCACGCACAAGACCGAAGCGGGGGGTGTGGCGCTGAACGTGCAGAACGCGGACGAGGCGCGCGCGGCCTTCGAGCGTGTCATGCAGAATGCGCGCCGTTACAAGCCCGATGCGGAACTGCAAGGTGTTCTGGTGCAGGAGATGGTAGGGCGGGGACAGGAGATGATAGTAGGTATGACGCGCGACCCACAGTTCGGGGCGGCCATCATCGTTGGACTCGGCGGCATCTTCGTCGAAGTGCTGAAGGATATTGCCATGCGGGTGCCGCCCATTGACGCCGACGAAGCGCGCGCCATGATTGACTCGCTGAAAGGTAAGGCAATCTTGCAGGGTGCGCGTGGCGCGAAGCCGGCCGACATCGCCGCGCTGGTTGATGTGCTCCAGAAGTTCTCGCAGTTGTGTCTCGACCTGAACGACGACGTTCAGGAGATTGACATCAATCCACTGGTCGTCTGTGAAGGGGGCCAAGGCGCGAAGGCGCTCGATTGTTTGATGGTGCCGATACGAAACGTATGACTGAGCCAATTGACCTGACCCAAATCGCAACGCCTGAGTTGCTGCAGCAGATGCACGACAACCTCTACGATGGTCTCGCGGATGAAGTCGTGGCGGGCGTCAACGAGTTGTTGCGGCGCGACCTGACGCCCTACGACGTGCTCACACAAGGACTCGTTGCGGGCATGGACATCGTCGGCATTGATTTTCGCGACGGCATTCTGTTCGTGCCCGAAGTGTTGATGGCAGCGAAGGCAATGAAGGCGGGCATGGCGGTGCTGCGCCCGCTGCTGGCGGAAACGGGCGCGCCACAAATCGGGACGATGGTCATCGGCACGGTCAAGGGCGACATTCACGACATAGGCAAAAATCTGGTCGGGATGATGATGGAAGGCGCTGGCTTCCAGGTGGTGAACCTGGGCGTCAACAACGACGTAGACAAGTTTCTCAATGCGCTGCGCGAGCATCAGCCCGACATCCTGGGCATGAGCGCATTGCTCACGACCACCATGCCGTATATGGGCGTCGTCATCAAGGCGCTGAAAGCAGCCAACCTGCGCGATGGACTGATTGTGCTGGTCGGCGGCGCGCCGCTGAACGAAGCCTTTGCCGAAGACATCGAAGCCGACGCCTACTGCCGAGACGCCGCGACGGCTGTCGAGACGGCGAAGAAGTTGATGGCGGTTAAACGCGCGAGGTAAGTGTCAGGTGATTGAGTGTCATGTGTCATGTGCCACGCGTTCACTTGACACCTAAGCACCTGACACTTGACACTTCATTACTTGACACCTGACACTCAAGATGATTGTGAGTAACCCATGAACAAATTTCAATCGCTCATCGGACAATCGCCCACCGTGATGTTGGATGGCGCGATGGGCACGATGCTGTTTGAGGCGGGCTTGCAATTCGGCGACCCGCCCGAAGCGTGGAACGTCGAGCATCCTGAGCGTGTGCGCGCCGTGCATCGCGGGTACTTGCAGGCTGGCTCGCAAATCATCCTCACCAACACCTTCGGCGGCAGCCGCTTTCGCCTCGCCATGCACAACCTACAGGACCGCGTGGCAGCGTTGAACCGCGCGGGCGCAGAGAATGCCTGCGCCGAAGTCGAAGCGGCGGGCGGGCGCGCGCTCGTGGCGGGCGACATCGGACCGAGCGGCGAAATTCTCGCGCCGTATGGCACGCTGGAGTTTGCTGACGCCGTCGCGGGTTTCGCCGAGCAGGCAGCGGCGCTCGTCGCGGGCGGCGCGGACGTGATATGGATTGAGACGATGTCCGACCTCGAAGAGGTGCGCGCGGCGATGGAGGGTGTGCGCCGCGTCTCGCCAGACATCCCCATCATCACGACCATGACTTTCGACACGCGCGGCCGCACGATGTTCGGGGTCACACCCGAGCAAGCGGTTAAGACGCTGAGCGGGTGGGGAGCGGCGGCGGTGGGCGGCAATTGTGGTAATGGACCTGACGAACTGCTGACTGTCATCCAGAAAATGCGCGCGACCCATCCGCAGGTTCCATTGATTGCAAAGTCGAACGCGGGCATGCCTGAACTGGTCAAAGGAAAAGCCGTTTACAAAGCCAGCCCCGCAGTGATGGGCGAGTGCGCCGTCGCGCTGCGCGAGGCGGGCGCACGACTGATTGGCGGCTGCTGCGGGAACACGCCCACGCACATCAAAACGATAGCCGAGTCGCTGAAAGATTGTCTTAATACTACTCTGTTAGATTGAGGGAAAATCGGCTAGACTGGGGCGCATGGAAAAAGCCGTGCGCATCCCGCAAGTACCAACGGAGCCGATTGCCGAACTGGACGAGTTTCTGGAGCCATTTCGGGTTAAGTTTTGCCGG
>JBBPZQ010000110.1:0-19563 GCA_038198935.1 Anaerolineae bacterium | reverse complement strand
TGAGGGGTTTAAATAAAAAAACAACACCCCCCCCACCACGAGACCCCCCCCAAAAAATTGAAAATCTGCGGGGCTTGGGCTTCTTCGCGGTTCAATCGGGACGATTATAACATCCGCACGATGAAACGGTCAACGCTGCTGCTCATTGTCATCCTGCTGTTCGCCGCCGCGCTGCGCGTCTATCGCATTGACGCGCAGAGTCTGTGGTCGGACGAAGGCGCGAGCGTCGTGCAGGCGATGCGCGACGTGCCGAGCATCGTCGCCAATGCCGCCGCCGATATTCACCCGCCGCTGTATTACATTCTGCTGCACTTCTGGGTGATGCCGTTCGGCACGAGCGAAATCGGCGTGCGCTCATTCTCCGCGTTGCTGGGTGTCGTGCTGGTGTTGATGTGTTATCTGCTCGGCAAACAACTGTGGGACGAACGCACAGGCGTGCTCGCCACCGCGCTCGCCGCGATCAATCCGCTGCAAATTTATTATTCGCAAGAAGCGCGCATGTATATGCTGATGGCGCTGCTCGGCGCGCTGTGCGTGTATGCGACGCTGCGCACGCAGACGGCAGACGGCGGACGGCGGACGGCCTGGATTGCGCTGTATGTCGGTGCAGCGATCGCGGGGCTGTACACGCATTACCTGTTTCCAATTGTGATTGTGGTGTGCAATCTCGTGTTCGTCTTATCGTGGTTTAGGTCAACGCGTGCACCTTCTGATTTTTGGACATGGACACTGTCGCAGTTTGCGGTTTTGATTGCATTTGTCCCGTGGCTGCCGACTGCGATCCAACAACTCACGACGTGGCCCAGTGGCGCGCAAACGTTCGGCGCGGGTGCCGCGCCGCTGATCGTGCTGCGGACAATGAGCGAAGGACTCAGCGCGCCCGCCGACGATGCGCTGTGGCTCACGCTGTTCGCAGCGTTGCTGCTGATCGGCTCTCTGCCGATATCCACCGTCCACCGTCCGCCATCCACGGCCCATCGCCTGTCGTCGCTCATCGCTCTGCTATTCCTGCTCGCGCCCATCGCCGTCATGTTCGCGCTCGCGCTCTTCAAAGATGCGTTCCTGAAGTTTTTGCTCGTCGCGTCGCCGCCGTTCGTGCTGCTCGTCGCTCACGGCATTGTGAACTTGAGCGATTATGCTTTACGCATCACACATCCTGTATCGCGCATCTTGCCTCTTGCAGCGCGTATCCTCGTACCTGCATTGCTCGTTGTGATCGCATTGCCCTCTGCGCTCGCCTTGCAAAACTACTTTTTCAATTCTCGCTTCGCACGCGATGATTATCGCGGCATCGCGCAGACCATCAGCGCGCTCGCACGCGAAGGTGATGCGATTGTGCTCGACGCGCCGGGGCAGCAAGAGATTTTCGATTACTACTATCACGGCAGTGCGCCGATTTATCCATTGCCGCGCCAGCGTCCGATGGACGCAAGTGCAACGCTGCGCGAATTGGATAGCATCGCCGGGCAGCACGCGCGCGTGTTCGCCGTGTTCTGGTCCGAGGACGAAAGCGATCCGTCGCGTGTGGTCGAGTCGTGGCTCAACGCACACTCATTCAAAGCAAATGATACATGGTTCGGCAACGTGCGGCTTGCCATGTATGCGAATGCCACCACGAACAGCCTCGTCTCCGTCGGCGTTGGCTGGAACGATGGCATCCATTTGGCGGGCTACGCGCTGGCGGGACAGTCCGTGACGGCGGGCGATGTTTGGCCCGTGACGCTCATGTGGCGAAACGAGCAGCCAATCAGCAAACGCTACAAGGTATTCGTCCACTTGCTCGACCCGCGCGGCTTTGTGATCGCGCAGCGCGATGCGGAGCCTGTCGGCGGCTCGCGTCCGACCACGACGTGGCAGGTCGGCGAAAGCATTCTCGATTCGTATGGACTGTTCGTGCCATTCGGCACACCGCCGCACGCGTATCAAATTGAAATCGGGTTGTACGATTTAGATACTGGACAACGACTGCGGAACGAACGAGGCGAGGATCATCTGCTGCTGGATGCGGTTCAGGTTCGGCAGCCACCGCGCACGCCGCCGCTTGCCGTGTACGATATGCAGCGTGTGGACACGCCGATGCAGAATGGCTTGCAGTTGCTCGGCTATCGGCTGGACAAACTCGGCGTGGAGGGACAGTCGGCTACGACGTTTCATGTGGGCGACGTGATTCATGTGTCGCTGTATTGGCGCAAGCAGGGTGCGGCGAGCGATGGCGTTTATCGTCTGACGCTCGGCGCGCTCACGCGCGACGCTGCGCCGACGGCTGGACTGTATGCTGTCGCGCAGTGGAGCGCCGATGAAATTGTGCGCGACGATCAACTCGTTCAAATCCCGAATGACTGGCAGGCAGGCTCGTATGCGCTCGCGGTGAACGGGCAGACGCTGGGGAGGCTTGCGATTAGCAATTAGAGGTTGGAGATGCAGTCTCCAGTCTCTGCTCTCTATTTGTTGGGGTCCGGGATGATCAACACCTGCCCGAGCTTGATGAAGTTCTGATCGGTGATGTTGTTCGCTTCCATGATCTTGGCGGCGGGGACTTTGAAGCGCGCGGCGATGCCTGAGATCGTGTCGCCGCGCTGCACGGTGTAGGTGAATGGGTACGTCACGCCTAACGATGATGAGCTGGTGGCTGCAACGGTCGAGATCGAAATTGCGGGCGTGCCGGCGGCCGGGCTTCTGAGGGGAATATTTGTCGCGGGCGGTGCGATCAGCGTCGGCGTGCTTGCACTGCGCGGCGTGGACGTCGGGGCGGTGCTCGCACCACCCATGCCGTTGGCGACCAGCAATAGCAGACTGCCGAGCACGATCAGATTCACCAACGCGATGATGCCGATCGCGAACGTATTGCGTGCGGGTTGCATGGCGCGATTATAGGATCGGAATAGACAAAATGCAAAGGCGGAAGGCGGACGGAGGACGAAAGACGGATGCAGATGTGCTTCGGTCCGTCGCCCCCAGTCATCCGTTTGTTTCACTGATTGTCACCGTCAAAAACGAGGCGCACGTGATCGCGCGCTTGCTGAATTCGATCAGCGCGCAGACGCGGCTGCCGGATGAAGTGGTGATCGCCGACGGCGGCTCGCGCGATGAGACGGTGCAACTCATCGAAGCGTGGGGCGCGCGCCAATCGTTCCCCGTGCGCGTGCTCGTCATGCCCGATGCGAACATCTCGCAGGGGCGTAACGCCGCGATTCGCGTGGCGCGCGGCGAAGTGATTGCAGCAACCGATGCGGGCGTTCGGTTGGACGAGTGCTGGCTCGAAAAGTTGATCGCGCCTTTCGAGACGACGAGTGACGTATGGCAAGTGACAAGCGCTCATGTCGTGTCACCTGTCACTTGTCACTTGTCACCCCAAGTCGTCTCAGGTTTTTTCATCCCCGATCCGCACAACGCCTTCGAGACGGCGATGAGCGCGACAGTGCTGCCGCACCTGCGCGACGTGAAGCCCGAAACGTTTTTGCCGTCGTCGCGCTCTGTCGCCTTCACGAAGGACGCCTGGCAAGCCGTCGGCGGTTATCCAGAATGGCTCGACTACTGTGAAGACTTGGTGTTCGACCTCTCGCTGCGTGAAATGTTCACGTTCGGCTTCGCGCCCGATGCCGTCGTGTATTTTCGCCCGCGCGGATCGCTGCGCGCGTTCTTCAAGCAATACTACCTCTACGCACGCGGCGACGGCAAAGCCGACTTGTGGCGCAAGCGGCACGCGATTCGCTACGTCACGTATCTGATCGCCGCGCCGCTGCTCCTCGTCTTAACGCTCAAGCACTCGCACTGGTGGCTGGGGGCGTTGGGTGTTGGCGCCGCGCTCTACACGCGCGCGCCCTATCGCCGTCTTGCGCCCGACCTCGCGCGCATGTCCCTCCGCGACAAGTTGTACGCGCTCGCGCTCGTGTCCATCATCCGTGTCGTCGGCGATGCCGCAAAAATGCTTGGCTATCCTGTCGGCGTCGTCTGGCGACGACGACAGGTGTCAGGTATCAAGTGTCAAGTGTCAAGAGACGTTCGCCTTGACACTTGATACCTGACACTTGACACTCCCATTGAAACATTTGTTTGACTCGCAACGCCCTCATCAATTTGTTGCGCAACGATGTTGTGCTAAAATTTCGCCGTGCCAGACCTGTGTATCGTCATCGTCAACTATAACACGCGCGATTTGTTGCGCGAGTGTTTGCGCTCCGTGTTCGCATCGTGGGGTGTTGGCGATCTGTGCGTGCACGTTGTGGACAACGCCTCACCCGACGACAGCGCGGACATGGTGCGCGCCGAGTTCCCGCAAGCGCGGTTGACCCGCAACGGCGAGAACTGTGGCTATGCCGCCGCGAACAATCTGGTCTTGCGCCAGTGCGATGCGCGCTTTGTGCTGCTGCTGAATCCCGACACGGTGCTGCCGCCCGATGCGCTCGCGCGCGTGATTCAGTTTTTCGACGCGCACCCGGACGCTGGCGTAGTAGGACCGAAGTTGCAGCGCCCCGATGGCTCACTCGACCTCGCGTGCCGCCGCTCGTTCCCGACGCCGGAAGTTTCGTTCTATCGGATGCTCGGCTTGAGCAAATTGTTTCCGCACTCGCGCACCTTCGGTCGCTACAACCTGACGTATCTCGACCCGAATGAATCCGCCGAAGTGGACGCGGTCGTCGGCGCGTTCATGATGGTGCGCGGCGAAATCGTGAAACAGGTCGGCGTGCTCGACGAGCAATTTTTCATGTACGCCGAAGACCTCGACTGGTGCAAGCGCATTAAGGACGCCGTCAACCCGCGCACGGGCAACCACTGGCAGGTCTGGTATCATCCGGCAGTCGTCGTGCTGCATGTCAAGCGTGCCTCGTCGGCGCGCAGCGCGCGCGCGCAAGTCGCCTTCAACGACACGATGCTGCAATTCTATCGGAAGCATTACGCCGCCACGACCCCGTTCTGGCTCGACCGCCTCGTCGTCGGCGGCATCGCCGCGCGCGGCATCGTGACGCGACTCGGCGCGCGCAGTGGCAACGCGTGAGCACGATTGCACTTGAGTCCTCCGTTGGGTCCGCAATGAAACGGCGTTACGGGCACTGGGCAACGCTCACGCTCTTCGCGCTCGACGTTGCGCTGATCGCGCTTGCGTTCTATCTCGCGCACCGCCTGCGCCTCAACACCGAATACCCGCGCGCGCAAAATATCCAGCCTTTCCGCTTCTATTTGCCGATGCTGTTCGTGCAAGAGTTTTGTATCGTCGGCATGTTCTTCTTTTACAAACTCTATCATCGCAAGCGCAGCACCAGTCATCTCGACGAAACCACCGCCATCTTCGGCGCAGTCTCGGTCGGCACGATTATCTCGACCGCGTTCATTTCGTTCATTTTCAAGAGCAGCGACCTCGATTACCCGCGCTTGATGATCGTCTATGCGTGGCTGCTGTCGGGCGCGCTCGTCGCCATCGGGCGCACGCTGCACGCGCGCATGCTCTGGCGGTTGCAGGCGCGCGGCTTCGGCGAGACGCGCGTGCTCGTCGTCGGCGCGGGCGAGACGGGTCACATGATCGCCAACGCGATTGAGAAATCCCCCGGCCTGGGCTATCGCCTCGTCGGCATCGTGGACGACCGACCATGTAACGGTGACTTCAGTGTGCCGTGGCTTGGATCAACCGCAATGCTTGGCGATCTGGTGGATCAATACCAAATTGGCGAAGTGTTCGTCGGTCTGCCCGAAGCCTCGCACCAAAAAATTCTCTCCATCATCTCCGACGCGCAGCGCGATCAGGTCGGCATCAAAGTGTTTCCCGACCTGTTCCAGATTATCTCGTCACCCGTCGGCATTGGCGACCTAAACGGCTTGCCGATGGTGACCGTGCGCGACGTCGCGCTGCGCGGTTGGCGGCTGACGCTCAAGCGCGCGTTCGACATTTGCTTCGCGCTCTTCGTGCTCATCAGCACGTCACCCGTCATCCTGTTCACCGCCATCCTCATCAAGCTCGATTCACCCGGCTCCGTCTTCTACACACAAGAGCGCATGGGACTCGACGCGAAGCCGTTCAAGATCATCAAACTGCGCTCGATGCGCAACGACGCCGAAGACGATGGACCCGGCTGGACGGTGAAGGGCGATCCGCGCAAGACTCGGCTCGGCGCGTTCCTGCGCCGCTTCCACATTGACGAACTGCCGCAGTTCATCAACGTCGTGCTCGGCGACATGAGCGTGGTGGGTCCCCGCCCCGAGCGCCCGATGTTCGTCGAGCAATTCCGCCGCCTCGTGCCGCGCTACATGGATCGCCATCAAGAGAAAGCCGGCATCACCGGCTGGGCGCAGGTCAATGGCTTGCGCGGCGACACCTCCATCGTCGAGCGCACCAAGTACGACCTCTACTACATCGAGAACTGGTCAATCGCCTTCGACCTCAAGATCATCCTCCGTACGCTGTGGGTCATGCTCTACGGCATAAGCGAATAAGTCGCTTGCAGTCGTCCACGTCGTCGTCTTAGGCTGGCGACAGTGGAGCGTCGCCCGCTCCTCACCCAGTCGCAAGCGCAAGGTTCCCATAGCGAAAATCCTTTGATTTTCGTTAGAACGGTTGACACTCATACTCTCGCGTGATATCATTTTATTTGATGTTTAGCACTCAAAAAGCGAGAGTGCTAACAATTCGCAACCTGTGCAGAGACGTAGCATGCTACGTCTCTCCGTTTAGATGATGGAACTTTCAGCCCGTCAGGAAGCCATTCTCGCGCAAGTCGTCCAGAGCTACATCAGTCTGGCGATGCCGATTGGCTCCGAACTGATCGCGCAGAAGTTGCCCGCGAAAACCTCGTCGGCGACCGTGCGCAACGAGATGGCGGCGCTGGAAGACTTAGAATACTTGACGCATCCGCACACGTCGGCAGGGCGCGTGCCGACGGCGAAGGGCTACCGCTACTTTGTCGAGCGGCTCATGGAGCAGTCCGATCTCGCGCCTGCCGAGAAGCGCATGATTCAGCACCAGTTCCATCAGGCGAATCTGGATTTGGAGCAGTGGATGAAATTGGCGGCGTCGGTACTTAGCCGCACCGCGCAGACCGCTGCACTCGTCACTGCCCCCAGGGCCTCGCAATCGTTCTTCAAGCATCTGCAACTGCTCTCGATCAGCGATAGCCTAATTCTCGTCGTATTGGTGCTGCGCGATGGCACGGTCAAGCAGCAGATGATTGCAGCGCCGCAGCCTGCACCATCGCAAGAAGAATTGGCTGCGCTCGCTTCGGGCTTGAACGGTAAACTCGAAGGGTTGGACGCGCAGCAAATCTCGACGCTGATGACGATTGCCAACGGTGTCGAGGCGCAAGTGCTCGACCGTGTTGCCACCTTTATGCACGAAATCAATCACACTGGCAATCTGGAAGTGTTTCGCGACGGCTTGAGCCTGATCTTGCAACAGCCCGAATTTAAGGAAAGCCCGCGCGCCGAACGATTGGTGCACGTGCTCGAAGTGGGCACCTCGATGGGTCGCGTGCTGGACGAGGCGACGAGCGCAAACGGCGTGCAGATCGTCATTGGTGGCGATGACAAATTTAACGACATGCAAGATGTGAGCCTCATACTCTCGCGCTACGGCGTCGCCGACGAAGCGACGGGCGTGCTCGCCGTGCTCGGCCCCTTGCGCATGCCGTATGGTCGCGCCATTTCGACCGTGCGTTATGTCGCCAGCGTGATGGATGGGCTAGTAGAATGGATTTACAAATAGCCGATGGAAGACGGAGGACGGAAGACCGAACTCAACCTCCGTCTCCCGTCTTCTGGCAGATTCGTTGGAGATTGTATCGCACATGACCGAAGAAACATTCGTCGAACAGACGATGCAGGATGAAGAACAGGAACAGAATACTAACGCAGAACTGGATGCGGCGCGTGCTGAGGCGGCTGATTATAAGGATCGCTGGCTGCGCTCGCAAGCGGAGTTCCAAAATTTTCGCAAGCGGCAAGAGCGCGAGTCCGCCGAGGCGCGAGCGATGGCAAGCGCGGATGTTGTGAAGACGCTGCTGCCCGTAGTTGACGATTTTGATCGCGCCTTCCGCAACGTGCCCGAAGAGTACGCGGGCGATTCGTGGATCAACGGCTTCCGGCTGATCGAGCGTAAGTTCCGGCAAGTGTTAGAGCAAGCGGGCGTGAAGCCGATTGAGACCGTGGGCAAAACATTCAACCCGAACTTTCACGAGAGCGTCGCCTCAGAAGAAAGCGAGGAGCCGCACGGCACGATTCTCGAAGAGTATCGCAAGGGCTTCACGCTGAACGACAAGGTGCTGCGTCCCGCGATGGTGAAGATTGCGCAATGAAGTGTCAAGTGTCAAGTGCCAAGTGTCAAGTGTCACGGCATCCTGAGACATGGCACATGTCACATGCTATTATTTCTGTAGGAGACATAAAACATGGCAAAGATTATCGGTATTGATCTTGGAACGACGAACTCGGTCGTCGCGGTGATGGAAGGCGGCGAGCCGAAGGTGATTCCGAGCGCCGAGGGTTCGAACCTCGTGCCGTCCATCGTCGCCGTCAATCCCAAGTCGGGCGAGCGCATGGTCGGGCAGGTCGCCAAGCGACAGGCGATCACCAACAGCGAGAACACGATCTTCTCGATCAAGCGTCTGATGGGTCGCAAGTTCAAAGACCCTGAAGTGCAGAAGGCGCTTAAGATTCTTCCATACAAAGTGGTCGAAGCACCGAACGGTGATTGCCGCGTCGTGATGGGCGGCAAAGAATTCTCGCCGCCGGAGATTTCGGCGATGATCCTGCGCAAATTGAAGGAAGATGCCGAAGCGTATCTCGGCGAGAAGGTGATCGAAGCAGTCATCACGGTGCCCGCGTACTTCAACGACTCGCAGCGCAACGCGACGAAGGACGCCGGCAAGATTGCGGGGCTGGATGTCAAGCGCATTATCAACGAGCCGACGGCATCCGCGCTGGCGTATGGTCTGGACAAAAAGCACGACGAGAAGATCGCCGTATATGACCTCGGCGGCGGCACGTTCGACATTTCGATCCTCGAACTGGGCGATGGCGTGTTCGAGGTGAAGTCCACCAACGGCGATACGTTCCTCGGCGGCGACGACTTTGATCAGCGCATCATAAACTGGATCGTGGACGAGTTCAAGCGCGAGCAGGGCATTGATTTGCGCAACGACAAGATGGCACTGCAGCGTTTGAAGGAAGCCTCCGAGAACGCGAAGAAGGAATTGTCGCAGACGATGCAGGCAGACATCAACCTGCCATTCATTACCGCCGACGCGAGTGGCCCGAAGCATCTCGTCATGTCGCTCTCGCGCGCAAAGTTGGAGCAGTTGACCAGCGACCTGATTGATCGCTCGATCGGTCCCGCGAAGCAGGCGCTAGAAGACGCGAAGCTGCGCCCGGCCGACATCAACGAAGCCGTGCTGGTCGGCGGCATGACGCGCATGCCGAAAGTCGTGGACACTGTCAAGAGCTACTTCGGCAAAGAACCGCACAAGGGTGTGAACCCCGACGAGGTCGTGGCGATCGGCGCTGCGATTCAGGCGGGCGTGCTCGGCGGCGAAGTGAAGGACGTGCTGCTGCTCGACGTGACACCGCTGACACTCGGCATCGAGACGCTCGGTGGTGTGGCAACGCCATTGATCGAGCGCAACACGACCATCCCGACCAAGAAGTCGCAAATCTTCTCGACCGCATCGGACAGTCAGACCTCCGTCGAGATTCATGTCGTGCAGGGTGAGCGCCCGCTCGCGCAAGACAACAAGACATTGGGCCGCTTTATCCTAGACGGTATCCCGCCTGCGCCGCGCGGCTTGCCGCAGGTAGAGGTTACGTTCGACATCAACGCGGACGGCATCCTCGACGTTCATGCGCAGGACAAGGCGACGGGTCGCGAGCAGAAGATCACGATCACGGCGTCGTCGGGTCTGAGCAAGGACGAGATTGACCGCATGGTCAAGGAAGCGCAGCGCAATGCCACCGAAGACCAGAAGCGCAAGGACGAGATTGAGACGCGCAACCACGCCGACAACCTTGCGTGGCAGGTCGAGCGCTTCGTCAAGGACAACGGCGACAAGATTCCCGCCGATACGAAGGGACAACTAGAAGCGAAGGTCGGCGCGCTGCGCGAGGCGTTGAAGAGCAAAGACCTCGACGGCATCAAACGCCAAGCCGACGACCTGCAGCAGGCATTCCAGCAGGCAGGCGCTGCGATGTATCAGCAGCCCGGTGCTGAGGCTGGCACGCCTCCGCCGCCGGGCGGCAACGGCTCCAATCAGGAACCAGAGCCGGGCAAGCGTCAAGAAGAAGAAACCGTCGAAGGCGAGTTCCGCGAAGTATAATCGAAGTCGGCAGGTGAGTTCGTCGGTTGGTTTGTTGGTCACACTACCAAACCAACCGACGAACTGTTTTGACCCGTCGCTTCGATTCGAGTAAACTCTAACTTCAATGAGCAACGGTAAGCGAGATTTTTACGACATCCTCGGCGTGCAGCGTAATGCGAGCAGCGAAGAGATCAAACGCGCCTATCGCCGCCTCGCGATGCAGTATCATCCGGATCGCAATAAGGACGGCGACGCTGCGAGCCGATTCAAAGAAGTCAACGAAGCGTATGAGGTGTTGAGCGACGGCGAGAAGCGGCAGATGTATGACCGCTTCGGTCACGCGAGTCCGCGCGGCACGGGCAACGCGCAGGACTTCACAGGCTTTTCTGGTTTCGGCGACATCTTCGAAGATTTGTTTGGCGGCTTTGCGCGCAGCAATGCGGCGCAGCGGCGCGCACCCCGGCGCGGCGCAGACCTGCGGCATTTGCTCGCGATCACGTTTGAAGAAGCCGTGTTCGGCGTGGATAAAGAGATCGAGATCGCGCGCTCGGACACCTGTCCGGTCTGTCAGGGCAGCGGCGCGGAGCCGGGCACGCAGCCGAAGCGCTGCCCCCAGTGCAACGGCAGCGGCGAAGTGCGGCGCGTGCAGCAGACGATCCTTGGCTCGATGGTGAACGTGAGCACGTGCGACCGCTGCAACGGCGAAGGTGAGATCGTCACCACGCCGTGTCACGAATGTCGCGGCTACAAGCGCGTGCAGACGCAGCATAAGATGACGGTGCAGATTCCCGCCGGTGTGGACGACGGAACCCAGATTCGGCTCGCGGGCCAAGGCGAGCCGGGCGCACAAGGTGGGCCCGCCGGCAACTTGTACGTGCAGCTCAAAGTCAAGCCGCACAAATATTTCCAGCGTCAGGAGAACGACATCCTGCTCGACGTGAAGATCAATTTCGCGCAAGCCGCGCTCGGCGACGAGATCACGGTGCCGACACTCGACGGCGATGTGACACTGAAGATTCCATCCGGCACGCAGACGGGCAAGACGTTCACGCTGCAAGACAAAGGCGTGCCTTACTTGCGGCGCAACGGTCGCGGCGATCAACTGGTCAGCGTGCACGTCGTCACGCCCGATAATCTGAGCGAGCCGCAGCGCAAGCTGCTGAAGGAATTGTCGAAGACGCTCGGCAAAGAAGTGATCGAGCAGCCCAAGCACAGCATCATTGACAAAGTGAAGGATGCGTTTGGAGTGTAGCCTCTTCGTCAGAGGATATTGCGGGTGATGGGATTCCCTCTCGTCACCCGTTTTTATTTGATGCAGGATGCAAGATGCAAGTCCCAGAACTGCATCCTGCATCCTGCATCTCGCAACTATGACCCTCCTTGAAATTTCCGTCCGCACCGACGGCGAAGCGGCTGAAGCGCTCAGCGAGTTGTTCAATCGCTTCGGCTACGGCGGCGCGGTAATCGAAGAAGTAGCGCATGCCGTGCCGCGCAACGTCGTCGTCAAGACCTATCTCGCCTACGACGAGCAACTCGACGCGAAGCGGCGCGCGATTGAAGAAGGCGTGTGGCACCTTGCGCAAATTTATCCGATGCCCGACCCGCAGTTCCACGAACTGCACGAAGAGGACTGGGCGAATGCGTGGAAGCAGCATCATCCCGTGCAGCACATCGGCGAACGTATCGTGCTACAACCGACGTGGCTCGACTACGAGCCGCTGCCGCACGAGTTGGTGATTCACCTCGATCCCGGTATGGCATTCGGCACGGGCCAGCATCCGTCCACGCGACTGTCGCTGCTTGCGATTGAAAAATACCTACGCGACGGCATGCGCGTGCTCGACGTCGGCACCGGCTCCGGCATCCTCGCCATCCTCGCCGCCAAACTCGGCGCACGCGAAGTGTTCGCGTGTGATATTGACCCAGCCTCGGTCGAGGCCGCGCGCGAGAACGCGCAAATCAATCAGGTTGCAGATAAGGTGAACCTGTACGTTGGATCACTTGACTCTTGGCACCCTTCGACTTCGCTTCATCCTGTGCCCGCGCGAAGCGCGGGGCGCGGTGAAGCCGCGCCGCACAGGACATGGACAGGCTTGGCACTTGGCACATTTGACCTGATCGTCATCAACATCCTCGCCCCCGTCATCGTCGCGTTGCTGCCGCTCGCGCGCACGCTGCTGCGCGACAACGGTCGCATCATCCTCGCAGGGCTGATTGACGCGCAAGCCGACGACGTAAGCGCGAAAATGCGCGAGGTGGGTCTCGAAGTTGCAGAGCGCGAGCCAGAAGGCGATTGGGTGATGCTAGTCGGTCAAGTGGTCGGACACGCATTTGGGTCGTCAGCTAAGACCGCAGTCTAATTGACCGACCGATTAGCCAAGCACGCGGCTCACTAGCGCAGCGTGTCGCGCACCGAGCCACGCGCGGGTCGCGCTCTATCAGGCGATGTTGAAGCTCGACAAGTTTGAGTGGGTGCTGCAAAAGGGCACCGAGATCGGCGTCGCGGCATTCATGCCGCGTATCACTGCGCGCGCGGAGACGGCAGGGCTTGGTTGCGGCGAGTGCCACTCTGCATGAGTTGGGCGATCTGTAGCTGCGAGGCATACCTTGTCCCTACGGTGTGATAGAATTACTCCCATGAAGTGGCTAAATCTTGCGCCCGACGAGGCGCTTGGGAAAATCTTGGCGCACAACATCGCCGACGCGCAAGGACACAAGGCGCTGCACAAAGGTGCGCGCATTGGCGACAATGAGGTGGAGCAATTGCGCGCGCTCGGCGTGCAGGCAGTGACCGTCGCCGCGCTCGACGAGGGCGATGTGCACGAAGACGAAGCGGCGCAGCGACTCACGCGCGCGGTCATACGCGACGGCGTGACGATCAGCGAGGCAAGCGGCGGGCGCGTGAACTTGCTGTCGCTGCACGATGGGCTGGTGAAAGTCAATCTCGAAGCACTGAATCAAGCGAATTCGATTGATGGCTTGAGCATCGCTACGCTGCGCCACGATTCGCTGGTATTCACAAACAAGATGGTCGCGACTATCAAAGTCATTCCCTTCGCCGTGCCCGAAATCGCCCTCGCGCACGCGGAGCAAATCTGCCGCGAGCACGATGGCATCGTCGGCGTGCGGGCGATCCGCGCACTGCAAGTTGGCGTAATTCTCGCGGGCAGCGAATCGGCGAAAGCGCGCGTAATGAAATCGTTTGCGCCAGCCATTCGCTCGCGCGTCGAGGAACTCGGCTCGACCGTGCGCGACATTGCATACGTGCGACACGACAGCAAGGCGATTGCCAACGCCATTGAGTTGCTGCGGCTTGCCAACACCGAACTGATCATCATCGCAGGCGAAACATCCATCATGGATCGAGAAGACGAAACGCCGCGTGGCATCGTACAGGCGGGCGGCACGATTGAACATTACGGTGCGCCCGTCGAGCCGGGCAATTTGCTGCTGCTGGCGTACTTAAACGAGATACCGATCATCGGCGCGCCCGGCTGCGTGCGCTCGCGCGACATCAACGTCGTTGACCTCATCCTGCCGCGCCTGCTCGCGGGCGAGCGTTTGGGACGCGAAGACATCATCGCGCTGGCAGATGGTGGCTTGCTCATGTGACGAATACTGCATGGCGCATGGACGAAGCCGTCTGCCGCCCGCTGTCTCGCGGTTGCGTTGTTGCTGCCCGTGAACCATGCTATAATGCCCGCCATGATCGAGATCGCGCCGTCGCAAATTTACACGATCCGTGATGTGGCGGAGTATTTCAAGTGCTCGACGCGCAAAGTGCATCGGCTGATCGCGACGGGTCAACTGCGCGGTTTTAAGATTGGCAATCAGCGCCGCTTCAAGGGCGAAGAGATTTTACGCTACATCGAGCGACAGGGTAGCGGCTTGAGTGCTGAGCCGCTCATCGAATCGGCTGTGCAGCCTGAGCGTCTGTACTCAGAGCGTGAAATCTCCACGTTGTTGCACATCTCGATCAGCGATGCCACGTCATTGCTGCGCGCGGGACGGTTGCCGGGTTTTCGCGTCGGCTTGGAGTGGCGCTGCTGGGGACGCGACCTGCTCGCACTGATGCACAAGCGCGAGGCGGCGCAGCATGCAGACGCCGCGATGATGCAGCCACGGCTACCGCCCGACATGCTGAACGATAGCGATAGTGAATTACCGGTTGATGAATCGGCAGCTTAATCTGTTCATCCGGGAGCGACGCGAAGAACTGCGTCGCTATTTTTGTTGCTTGAGAATGGCGAGATGCGATTGATTCTGTTGGGCACAGCGCCGGCGATGGCCAGCGCCGATCAAGATCACATCTATATGTTGCTCGATGGGCCAGCGGGCTTCTGGTTGATTGATTGCGGCGGCAGCGCAGCGCATCAATTGTTGCAAATGGGATACGATCCGATGCGGCTGCGCGGCATCATGCTCACACATGCGCATGCCGATCACGTTTATGGCTTGCCCGTGTTCATTCAAGATTTGTGGCTGCGGGGTCGCCGCGAGCCCCTGCCTCTTTACGGCAACGCGCCGACCATTGAGCGCTGCAGGGCGCTGCTCGAATTGTTCGTGCATGACTTTATGCTCAGTTATGTCGAGTATCACGTCATCAGCAACCAGCCCTACGAGCCGTCGCTCGATACACCCGACTTCATCGTATTCAGCTCACCGACCGTTCACTCGTTTCCGTCGCACGCGTTTCGTTTCGAGCCGAAGCAAAGTCCCAACCCTGCTCAAGGCGCGGAATCCAAACGCATCGTCGTCTATAGCGCGGACACGGCACCCACGCCGAACATCGTAGAGTTGTCGCGGGGCGCGGACTTGCTCATCCATGAGGCGTCCGTGCTGGAGCCTGTCAGCACGGAGATTGGCCACTCGACCGCCGCTGAAGCCGCCGCGATTGCTGCCGAGGCGGGCGTGAATGAATTGTGGCTCGTGCATTCACATCCCGCATATCAGCTCGACGGACAATATCTGGCAGAAGCGCGCAAATTGTTCAGCGGCAAACTGCACGTCGCGCGCGACTGCGATCAGCTTGACTTCTAACTGAGACGAACGCCTCAGCGCCGCGATGCGAAAGTGATGGATGTTTTGAGCGGGCGCACGTAGAATCAGTGTTTAGAGGAGGAAGTGTTCGTGTCATTCTTCAAACCCAAGAAACCAGAATTGACTGCGGAGCAGAAGCGCCGTCTGCCACCGGGTCAAGTGCTGACCGAGAAGTGGCCCGTGCTGCACGCGTCGTACATCCCACGTTTCGATCCGAAGACGTGGGACTTTCGCGTGTGGGGATTAGTGACGGAACCTGTGCGCTGGACATGGGACGAGTTCAATCGGCTGCCGATGACGAGCGTGACCTGCGACATCCACTGTGTCACGCGTTGGAGCAAGTACGATAACGTTTTTGAAGGTGTGCATGTTAAAGAAATCATGCAGCACGTCAAGCCGCTGCCGGAAGCCAAGTTCGTGATGGAGCACGCCGATCCCGATTACACCACCGACATTCCGCTCGACGAGTTGGTGGATGACGACGTGATCCTCGCGCTCAAGCACAACGGTCAGCCGCTGACGCCAGAACACGGCGGACCTATGCGACTCGTCGTGCCGAAGTTGTACTTCTGGAAATCATCGAAGTGGCTGCGCGGCTTCGAGTTCATAGCCGATGACCAGCCCGGCTTCTGGGAGATGTACGGCTATAATATGCATGGTGACCCTTGGCGCTCTGAACGGTACGCGGAGCCGACGACGACGCTGAAATCTGTAAGGCAGGCGGCAGGCTATAGCCCCGAGCCGAAAGGTAAGCATCGAACAGAGGATTGAACGTGTAGCGCACGACATGCGCGAAGCGTTGGTCCGTCTTTTTCAATCCCTTGCGCCAATTCATGCCCTTGTTCTCCGTGTCGAGCGTAATCTCTTTGAAGAACAAGCGCGCGAAGGTGTTGAAGCGCAAGGGATTTTTCATTAACTCTTCGAGCGCGTTGGACACGTTGTCCTTGAACAGTTGTACCACGTCGAGCAGACTTTGCTCGATGGTTTGCCGACGAGTGAGCGAGTCCAGGTCCTTTTCCAAGCGCTGACGTTTGGCCACGAGCTCGTCATTCTCCGCCTTGAGTTGTTCGGGCGTGATGGCCCCCTGCCGCGCATAGTTCATCAGGTTCTTCCACTCGGTCTCGATTTGTTGCAACTCCGCGCGAATCTCTCCCACGAGCATGTCGTCGGTCTTGGCGGTGCGCTGCTTGCCGACCTTCTCGACATGCTCGTAGGTGGTCGTGCGGATCAGTTCTTCGAGGATGGGCAGCAGCGTACGCTTGATCACGCCTTCGCGTAAACTGAACGCGCGGCAGACGGCTTTACCCGAGTGCACGTACTGGTTGCAGATGTAGATGATATCGCCCGAGCGGCGGCGGTGTCCGCCCAGTGAACCGCCGCAGTACGGACAGCAGACCACGCCCGAGAACAAATGCGGAAACGCTTTCGAGCGCGGCGCGATGTTACGGCGCTGCTGCGCGATGCGTTGGCTGCGCTCGAACACGTCGGTGTCCACGATTTGCAGTTCCTCGCGGTACACGTATACGGGATCAAGACTCTTCAGGTACGAACTGCGCGAGCGCTCGTTGAAATGCAGCAGGCCAATGTAGAGACGATTGTTAATGATGTTGCGGATGTCTTCCATGCGCCACGGGCGATGCGTGCTGCCGCGCCGCTCGCGGATGTGCTTGAGCTTGATCGGGAAGCCGCGGTCTTTGCCATCGAGCATCAAGTCGTTCAGGTGCTCGGCGATCTGGCGGTAGATCATTTTCGGGAAGAGCGCATGGATAAGGCGCACGACTTCCGCTTCGGTTTCGTTCACGACCAATCGCGCTTTCAGTTCGGGCCCTTTGGGCGGCGTCTGTACTTCGACCCACTCGTACTCATAGCCGACGGATAATGGAATCCCGACAAAGCCATCCTCTTTGGCCTTCAGATATTGGCCCTTGATCATCGGTTTGAGATTCAGGCGCTTCTGAATCTTGGCGAAGAAGAACTGGAATTCGGACAAGTCGTCGTCCATCTCGTTGGAGAAGTCGTACAACTTGTCGGGCGTGATGATGACGCAGCCGTTTTCCTTGCAGGTCTTCTTGATCAGCCGACCGTCAATGCCGTCTTCGTCGCGCGAGATGCGCGAGAACGACGTGACCAGCAGCGCACCGACCCTAGCCGCAGCGATTTGTTCTAATGTCGAGCGCATCACTGGACGGTTGACGAGTGTTTCGCCCGAGACGCCTTGCTCCTCGAGCACCTCGACGTTGAGGAAGCCGTAGCGGTTCGCCAGTTGTTTGAGGTTGCGCTGATCCGAGACCGAGAAGTTATCGAACTGGCGGTCGCTGGACACGCGCACGTACACAATCGCTTTCTTTAGCAGGTCCATGGCTCATCTCCATCAGAGTAGATGGCCCCAGTATAGCACATTAGTTCTGTTGGTCAATGGTCGGTAATGAGTGATCGCCATTCTTCGGCAACTCACTCAGCGCATCAAAGAGCATCGAGGCGATGGAGAGCATGTGATCTTCGACCTTCAAGGGGGAAATGGTCGGACGAGGTTCGGGCGGCGGTTGAGAGTCGTTCTTAGGTTCTTCGAGCAGCGACAAGGCTTGCGGTTCGGACATAGGCATACCTTCGTGCGGGGTCAGACATTCAAGGCTGATCGGCGAATGGCGTTGCGATGGGCTGCTGACAGCGTATTACGTTTTTCGGATGGCGGGAAGCCACAAAACGCGTTTTTCGAGTTTTGTGGGTGTCTGCGTGGAGTTGAGCGCGCGAGAGGCTGCTGACGCCATACAACGGATTCAAGGCGTTCGGTTTGTCACGTCGCTGCGGTAAAAACAGACTTTTGTCACTCATGAGCGTACCGAATACAAGAAGAGTGGCGTGGTATGCAACTCAATCCGCACTACGACTCGTTATTCGCTCCGAACCGATCATCTTGGCGACGTGATGCTACCATGTCAACGCTGACCTTTGGGCCACAGCGGTTTGTGATTTAGCACCGCCCGTGCTACAATTTGTAGCAATGCCCATGCAGGCGATTGCTGACGCTTCCAGTCTGATTGTCTTAGCAAAACTCGACGTGCTGTGGCTGCTCACGCGCCTCTATCCAGCGGTTGCGCTGACGAATGCGGTTGAGTTGGAGACAGTCGTGCAAGGCAAAGCGCGCGGTTACGCTGATGCCAGTCGGATTGAGGCCGCCATCCACGCGGGACAACTCACTATCATCACGCCGACAGCGGCAGAACGGCGTATTGCCGCGACTTGGCAGCGTGACGCACCCAGTCTCAGTCGGGCGGATTGTCTGACATTGGCTTGTGCGAAGGAACGCGGGCTGGTGTTGGTGATGGAAGAACAGCGCGGGCGGAATCTGGCTGCCGCACAGCGTATCACCGATGTCACGATTCAAGTGCTGCCACTGCTCGGCTACATTCGACAACAACTATCGTTCACGGAATGCATGGACTTGCTGAGGCGTATCGGACAAGCAATGCGCACCGACCAGGCCATTCTCGCCGTTTTGCATGCGGCTGCCACGGAAATTCAGCATCTGCGTTCAGGTTCATCTGCAGGTAAGGAAGGTACTGATGACGAAAAGCCAATCACACCAGATTAATGTGCGCGTGCCCGCGGACGTGGTGGCCGAACTCGACGAACTGGCTGAACGCGGACACGTCACGCGCATGGATATGGCGCGGCAACTGCTGCTGGAAGGCATTCAACAGCGCAAGCGCGAGCATGCACTGCGGCTGGTGCGTGAAGGCAAAGCGAGCAAGTCGCGCGCGGCCGAACTGGCGGGAATGACACTCTGGGAGTTGATGGATTGGCTGCAGCGTGAGGCGACACCTACACCCTATAGCCTGCAAGCGGCCGTCGAGGATGTGCGACGATTGGTCGCGCCGCTGGCATTAACTGAGCGGCACGCTTAACGCGTGTTCTGTACGTCGTGTATCGCACGCACGGATTCCTCCACCCGTGCGCCCATCTTTCGTTGCCCTGAGTCTGTTAGAACGACTGAACGTTGGGCGGACACGACCGCTCACCATCTATGCCCCGCATCGCTTTGCTCCGCTCGGACCATCAAGCTGTTCGCTTCGAAGATGCGAGTCTAATCCGCTACTTAACAATCGGCACATTATTCCCTTTAGCTAAAGTTGCTTTACAATAGTGGCATGACATGGAAACCAACGAAACTCACACGCGCACAAATGGAAGAACGACGCTTGGCAGGCGGTCGCCTCCTGAAACGGCGTAAACTTTCCAAAGCCCGCAT
>JBBPZQ010000109.1:0-4980 GCA_038198935.1 Anaerolineae bacterium | reverse complement strand
TGTTTCGCCCAACAGATCTTCAGGCTTCTGATACTCTTTCAGTAGTTCGTCTAACAGTTCCGGTCGGATGGTCATCGCTATTCTCCTTCTTTCGGATTATCTGAGTGATGACCATTTACACAAAATCTATGATACCCTCAAGAATCTCTGAGACGCTCCTTGACGGAGCAGGTTCGCATGCAATCTATTCGCAACAATGTGAGTGCATGAGAACGATCGTCTTCGCTATATGTCTCAAAGATTCTTCGCTTCGCTTCATCCTGTGCCACACGCTGTAAGCGTGTCAGCACGGCGTTCGCCGTGCGGCACAGGACATGAATGACAATTGTTAAATTATATGCCCGACCTATCCACCTTACCCTACGAGCAGGCTCTGTTCTATATCGTCTCCACGCTTGCCGTTGTCGCCGCGCTCGCGATGGTCGTCAGTAAGAACGCGGTGCACGCGGCGCTGTTCATGGTTGCGAATTTCGCGCTGTTTGCGATGCTGTACCTGCTGCTGCGCGCCTCGTTCATCGCCACGATTCAGGTCATCGTCTATGCGGGCGCGATCATGGTGCTGTTCCTGTTCGTGATTATGATGCTGAACGTGAGCGAAGCCGAGCGTCCGCAGGATCGCCTGTTCGCGTTGGACTCGCTCGCGCCTTTGATCGCGGTTGGCTTGCTCGGCGTGCTTGTGTATGTCGCGTTTGGCGTGAAGCAGCCCGCAGCGACGACGAGCGGACTCGTGTTCGCCGACATCGGCGACATCGGCGCGCTCTTGTTCACGCGCTACCTGTATCCCTTTGAGATTACGTCCATCCTGCTGCTGGTCGCGATGATCGGCGCGGTCGTGCTAGCGAAGCGGAGATAAGATGATTCCGTTATCTCATTATCTCATCGTCTCGGCCATCATCTTCACCATAGGCGCCGTCGGCGTGCTGATGCGCCGCAACGCGATCCTGATTTTCATGTGCATCGAGTTGATGCTCAACGCCGTCAACCTGACGTTCATCGCGTTCGCGGCTTATCAGAAAGTGGTGGAAGGTCAGGTGTTCGTCTTTTTCGTCATCACCGTCTCCGCCGCCGAAGTCGCGGTCGGCTTGGCGATTCTCGTCTATCTATTCTACCAACGGCTCACGACGGATGTGGACGACATCAGCACCCTGAAAGGGTAAATCCCAAATCCCAATCTAATTCCGTTGGGACTTGTGATTCGGGATTTCTGTTGAACATGATCGAACTCATTCCGCTCGCCATCTTCCTCCCTGCGCTGGGCGCGATCATCAACGCGTTCTATCCGCGCAAGCGCGTGGCGCGCATCGTCGGGCCGGGCGTGGTCGGCGCGGCATTCGTTGTCGGTCTGATCGTGCTCGTCGGATTGCTCGCGCTCCCGCCCGATCAGCGCTCGCGCGATGTCTATTTATGGACGTGGATGCCGGGTAGCGGACTCGACGTGTACATGAGCCTGCGCGTTGACCCGCTCTCGATCCTGATGACGCTCATCGTGACGGGCGTTGGCTTCCTCATCCACGTTTATTCGACCGGCTACATGGCGGACGATCCGAAGTACGCGCGCTTTTTCTTTTATCTCAACCTGTTCATTGTCGCGATGTTGGTGCTCGTGTTGGGCAACAACTACTTGATGATGTTCCTCGGCTGGGAAGGCGTTGGACTCTGTTCGTATCTGCTGATCGGCTTCTGGTTCTACAAGCCCGAAGCGGCCAACGCCGCCAAGAAGGCGTTCGTCGTCAACCGCATCGGCGATTTCGCATTTACCATTGGCGTGCTGTGGCTGTTCTGGTGGTTCGGCACCGCCGACTACACGACCATCTTCACGAGAGCGCCGCAGGTTTTCAAAGCCGGCGAGCCCGCCATCATTGCGATTACGCTGCTCATGTTCATCGGTGCGACCGGCAAGAGCGCGCAGTTGCCGCTGTTCGTTTGGCTGCCCGACGCGATGGAAGGTCCCACGCCCGTCTCGGCGCTCATCCACGCGGCGACGATGGTGACAGCGGGCGTGTATATGATCGCGCGCTCGCACGTCTTGTTTGAACTCGCGCCCATCACGATGCAGGTCGTCGCCACCGTCGGCGCGATCACGGCGCTGTTCGCGGCGACCATCGCGCTTGTGCATCCCGACTTCAAGCGCGTGCTCGCGTACTCGACCATCTCGCAGCTCGGCTACATGTTCCTCGCCATCGGCGTCGGCGCATTCAGCGCAGGCATCTTTCATCTCACGACGCACGCATTCTTCAAGGCGTTGATGTTTCTCGGCGCGGGCAGCGTGATGCACGGGCTGGCGAATGAGACGAACATCTTTCGCATGGGCAACCTGCGCAAATACATGCCCATCACAGCATACACGTTCCTTTTCGGCTGGCTCGCCATCAGCGGCATCCCGCCGTTCGCCGGTTTCTTCAGCAAGGACGACATTCTGACGGAGACATTTGCCAAAGGCTACGTCGGCTTGTGGTTGATCGGCGTCATCACCGCCGCGCTTACGGCGTTCTACATGTCGCGCGTCGTGTTCCTCGCGTTCTTTCGCCGCGAGTGCTTTAGCCACGACGCGCATGGCGCGCATCCGCACGAATCGCCACGCAACATGACAATTCCGCTGATCGTGCTGGCGATTCTTTCGCTGATCTCTGGCGCACTGCTGCGTCTGCCCGTCAACCTGAATCTCGGCTTCGTCGCTGAGAACTCGCTCATCGCCAACTTTCTCGCGCCGTCGTTCGAGATGACTGGACGCGCACCTGCGCCCGAAGTAGATTTGAACACAATGCTCGTACTCATTGCGATCTCCGTCGGCGCGGGCGTGCTCGGCATCGCGCTCGCGTGGATCATTTACATCAAGCGCTGGATTCCCGCGTCGTTCCTGACGACGATCTTCAAGCCGTTGTATATTTTGTTCTCGCACAAATGGTTCGTGGACGAAATCTATCACGCGCTGATCGTGCTGCCCGCGCTCGCGCTCGCGCAATTCCTGTCCCGCATCATTGACCGCGGCGTGATTGACGGCGTGCTGATCGGCGGCGCGGCTGCGCTGATGCGGCTCTGGTCGCGCGCGCTGCGCTGGGTGGAGTCGGGCTTCGTGCGTGAGTACGCCTTCCTCACGCTCATTGGCGCGGTGCTGCTGGTGGTATTCTTCTTGTTTAGATTGTGAAGCGACGACGGACGGTGGACGGCAGACCCGAGATGGGTCCGCCGTCCACCGTCTGCGCTCTGCCGCCCGAAATATGACCCCTCCCTCGATTGACCTCACCATCATTCTCCCCATCGTGATCCTCGTCGCCACGGCGCTGCTCGTGCTGCTGCTCGACGTGTTCACCGAGAACACGAGCCACGCGGGCAACGCCATCGTCGCGCTGATGGGCGTCGTCCTGGCTGGCGCGTTCAGCATGGCGCAGGCGAATCACAACGGCACGACCTTCGAGGGTATGGCGATCATTGACGGCTTCGGCGTGGCGATGGAGTTATTGCTGCTCGGCATCACCGCGCTCTCGATCCTGTTCTCGATGTCGTACCTGCCGCAGCAAAACCTCAATCGCGGCGAATATTACGTCTTGATGTTGTTCGTCACGGCGGGCGGCATGGTGATGGCGACGAGCAACGACCTGATCACGATTTTTCTCGGGCTCGAACTGCTGTCGCTCTCGCTGTACGTGCTGTCGGCGTTCAATCACGCGCGCGCGACGAGCGCCGAAGCCGGCATGAAGTATCTCTTGCTCGGCGGCTTCGCGTCGGCGTTCCTGCTTTACGGCATCGCGCTCATCTTCGGCGCAACGGGCAGCACGAACCTCGCGTCCATCGCGCAGTTCTTCACGCAGAACAAGATCACGGGCAACCCATTGCCGCTGATCGGCCTCGGCTTGCTGCTCGTCGGCTTCGGCTTCAAGATTGCCGCCGCGCCGTTCCACGCGTGGGTGCCCGACGTGTATGAAGGCGCGCCGACGTCGGTCACGGCATTCATGAGCTCGGCGGCGAAAGTGGCCGGCTTCGCCGCGCTCATCCGCGTGCTATTCGTCGCGTTCCCTACGCCCGAGCTGCGCGTGGACTGGAGCGGCGCGGTTGCCATCCTCGCCGTGCTGACGATGACCATCGGCAACGTCGCCGCGCTCTTGCAGAACAACATCAAGCGCATGTTGGCGTACTCCGGCATCGCGCACGCGGGGTACATTTTGCTTGCCATCGTCGCGGGCACGCAGCGCGGCGTGCAAGCTGCCGTGTTCTATTTGATCGCGTACTCGTTGATGAATCTCGGCGCGTGGATGGTCGTGCTCGCGCTGGCACACAAAGGCGAGGAGCGACTCGACATTGCGGACTTCGCGGGACTCAGCACGCGCAAGCCCCTGCTCGCCGCCGCGATGGCGCTGTTCCTGCTCTCGCTCGCGGGCATTCCACCAACGGCGGGGTTGATGGGCAAGTGGCTCATCTTCTCCGCCGTGATCGAGCAGAACATGATCGCGCTGGCGGTCATCGGCGTGCTCAACTCTGCCATCTCGCTCGCATATTACTTGCGCGTGATCAGCGTGATGTACACGCGCCCCGCAGATCCGTCACGCGCTTTGGGTCCGATTGCGTTCTCGCTGACCCTCGCGCTCGTGCTGGCTGCCATAGGCGTCCTCGCGCTCGGTCTGCTCCCCACGCTCGTCTTGCAGTGGATGCAAGGCGCAGCCTTTTAGTCGTTAGGGTTCATTAGGAAATAACTTCCCGACCAGCTGTCATTGCGAGGCGCGTCCTTCGCGCCGACACCTGCGTCGAGCGACGCTGGCGCGTAGACGAGCAATCTATACGCCGCGATATAGAGATTGCCACGCCCGCGAAAAGCGCGCGGGCTCGCAATGACAAGTTGGGAAGTTATTATTTTTCAAACCCTTAGAGCCTGTTTGGAAAGTCGAACATAAGCACTACATCGCAGGTTGATGAGTCACGCGCCTGAGCATGAGACGAACCATCGCTGCATAAATGAAGAGGGTATCATAGATTTTGTGTAAATGG
>JBBPZQ010000108.1:0-127397 GCA_038198935.1 Anaerolineae bacterium | reverse complement strand
TTCATCAACCAAGTCGTCAAACTCACCCACCCGTAAACCGGTCATTGACTGAAACACCTTAGGAAAGCGGGCGAGGCGGATGTAATGGAGTGTCATGCGCTCCATCTTACCCGCAGCTGCCCTTATTGTGAAGCTTATCTACTGTGCTAAGCGGCATTCACATTCGCCCCATCAGAGCGAGGGCAGCTGTGAGGGACAAGGTTACAGTGCGACTTATCCCGTAGACTTGACGTAGCCATATGCCATGTACGCCGCGCCCTGCTCGTGGCGCGTGTGGATGACGCGAATTTGGTCGCGCGCGTCGTTTAGCGCTGTGAACAGCGCATCATTCTGCACGCCCGGCAGCGCGAACAACGTGTCCACGCCGTACCGCTGCAACATCTCAACCAGCGCCTATCCGCCGGTCATATGACCCATTGATTTGCTCATCAGCAAATTGGCTCACGCAATGTACACAACGGAAAGAAACTCCGCAATAGTTGTGTGAGCTCATAAGCGCATCGTCTTGCCGCGCTTCAACCAGCGACCACGACCACGCGCGGCAGCACCGACAGCGAGATGTCTTGCAGGAGATTGTGTTTCTTGTCAATGAATTGCTTGAGGTGAATCGCGTCGAGCCGCAGTTCGCCTTCGCGCGCGATCTGACCGACGTGAGCCGTGGCGCCTTCATCGGTGAGCGAGATATTGGGCCCGATCCAGATCACGTCGCCATCGGCAAGCGTTCGGCGCTGCACGCGTGCGCCGTTAAACGTGAGCCCACTCGCGCCGCCGGCGTCAATGATCTCGTAACCGCCGCGCGTGCGCTCCAAGAGGGCGTGCACAAACGCGACGACTTGATCCGCAATCACGATGTCGCTGGTCGGGTCGCGGCCAAGCGTCAACTGATTCTGTTGAAGCGGAACGTCCTCACGACCGTGTGAAGTGGCGATGATCAGATGTGGTGTGCTGGCGTTGTGCGCCATGGGGTCCTCACAACTTGCATTGCGAAGGATTGTAGCAAAAACCAGAATGCGTGTCAGCACCCGTTGACCAAGACCTGTTCGGACTTCGAGACCGCGAGGTCTTCTCTTGCTATAATGAACGCACGCATGAAACTCTACCACAGTCCCGCATACAACGCCGCCTCCGACAACTTCGACACGACGCGCAAGGCGCAGTGGATTGCGGATTCGCTGCGCTCCTGCCCAATGGATCACATCGAACTGTGTGCGCCTGAACCCGTGATCAAAGCACAACTATGCGCGATCCACGATGCGCGCTACGTGAACGCGATCCGCACAGGCGTGCCGCGCACACTCGCCGAATCGCAAGACCTCGCATGGGACGCGCGATTGTGGACGATGGCGTGCGCGCAGAACGGCGGTATGCTGGCGGCGATGCGCACGGCATGGCGCGACGGTGTGAGCGGCTCGCTGTCGAGCGGCTTGCATCACGCCAAGCGCGAGCACGGCGATGGCTTCTGCACGTTCAACGGACTCGCGCTCGCGGCGCGCGCCGCACTCGACGCTGGCGCGCACGCCGTGCTGATCCTCGATCTCGACGCGCACTGCGGTGGCGGCACGCACTCGCTCGTCGCGGACGACATGCACATCTGGCACGTGGATGTCGCCACACATCCATTTGACTTCTATGCTCCGACCGGACATCATATGCTCGACTTGATTGACGACGCGCGCGACTACTTGCCGACCATCTGTGCGCGCTTGCGTGAACTGGAACGACGCGCGCCAAAGTTTGATGTGTGTTTGTACAATGCTGGCGTGGATGTATTTGAAGGCTGCGCCGTCGGCGGACTCGCTGGCATCACGCGCGAGATCATCGCCGAGCGCGAATCGCTCGTGTGTGCGTGGTGTCGCGAGCGCGAGATTCCGTTGGCGTTCGCGCTCGCAGGCGGCTACGTCGGCGCGGCGCTCGACGTGGCGGGATTAGTGGACTTGCATCGGCTGACGATCGGCGCGGCGGTAAATGCGATGGAACTTGTATTGGAACGGTGAACGATGACTGAGGATTCCAAACCGAGGAAAGCGACGTGAGCGCGAGCAAACGTCGAACAATCATTTGAAGCGGAGCAGAGGATGAAGAAACTTTCAGGTGTTCTGTTGGTGGTCTTGTTCGGATTGTTGAGCGCGTGCGGGCCCGGCACAACGACCGTCACGGCGGTGCCATCGCCGGCGGGACTGGCGACGACGCCCAACATCAAGATCGTCTCGCCCAAAGACGGCGACACCATGAGCAATCCGCTCACACTCAAAGTGTCGGTCACGGGCGTGACACTCATTCCGGCTGCGACGCCATCGCAGCCGGGGCAAGGGCACCTGCACATCATCGTGGATGACAACCCGTCTGCGGTTGGCCAGGCGGTGCCGAAGGACGACACGCACATTCACTTCGGCACGGGCGTGAGCGACTTGAAGATTGATCCGCCGCTCAAACCTGGCAAGCACAAGCTGACGATCTTGTTCGCGGACTCGAATCACATCGTCACCAATCCGCTGCTCACCGACACGATCAACGTCACGGTGCAATAAGGTGCCAGTGAATGTAGAGACGTAGCAATGCTACGTCTCTACATCATTTGGCGATAACCACGCGGAATGGCGTCTGACCGACTTGTACGCTGGTGATGAGTTGCAGCGTGCTCGCGTCGAGGATGGTGAGTTGATTGCTGTCGGGCACGGTGAGCGCGAGCTGCGTTCCGTCGGAACTGAGCGCCGCGCCGAAGAAGCCGCTGCCCATGTTGACGCGCGCCAGTTCGTTGAATGATTGCGTGTCGAGCACCGACACGCCGCCATTAAAGTCATCTTCGGTGGCGATGTAGAGGCGTGCGCCGTCGCGCGAGACGACCACGCCGCGCTCTGCGCCTTCGCCGTTCGACGGCTTCCAATAGGGTTTCGCCTCGGTCAGCGTGCCGCGCGCCTGATTCGTCTGCGTGTCAATGATCCACATCTCCGCTTTGGCTAGACGTGGCACGTAGATGAATCGTCCATCCGGCGACTGCGCCATGAAGTAGCCGCGATACACTCCGCTGAACGTCAGCCGATCCACCACGCGCCCCGCGTGCATATCCACAATCGCCACCGCGCCATCGCTTTCGCTCAACACGTATGCCCAGCGACCGTCGCGCGAAAGCTTGATGTCGTAAGGGATCATGCCGATGTTGAACTCGTTGAGCGTGCCGCGCGACGGCACATCAATCAGGCGCATCTGCTGCGTTGGACTGGCGACGAGCAGCACGCGCTCGTCCGCGCTGATGGCAACCTTCGCGCGATTGTAAGCCGCGCTCGTCTCGACGAAGTTCACGCGCTGTGCTCGCAGCGTATCCACCACCGACACGCCGCCGTCCACCGCCACGTACACGCGTTCGCCGTTCGCCGACGCTGCCATGCCCCACGGATTATTGCCGACGCCGATGCTGCCGATCAGTTGGTCGCGCTGCAAGTCAACGACGGAAAGATCGCCGCCCAACAAATTGGCGGTGTACGCTTTGCCGCGCGCTACTGGCGCACTGGCGTTCTGCTGCTGATAAACGAACACGCCGAGCGCGAGCAGCAGCACGAGCGCCGCGCTCGCCAAGCCCGCGACCAGCCCGACGCGCGGCGCGATGCGCGGACGCGATTGCGCTTCCAATTGCGCGCGCACACGCGCTGCAATTCGCGGCGTCGCGGGATAGCGCGCGCTGTTGCCCGCGCGCCGCAGCGCGTCTGCGAGCGGATCGCCATCGTTTAGTGGATTCATCTACTGTGTGTTACAACGCAGGCGCGCAATAAGTTCCATCACATCCCAACGTAGTTGTCGCGTGTACGTTGCGGCGATCATCATGCAACGCACAACGGCACACCCCACACTACATGACCAACCACGTGCAACTCGACGAACTCACGCACATGCGCCGACACGAGCGCGCGCAATTCCGCATCGAACGCTTCGGAACGAGCCGCGCCCATGCGCGTGCGTGACAAACTGCTCATCGAGTGAAAGAATTCGATGTAATCGTCCGCGCGCTGAGTGAAGCACACGGGAGCGGTCTGCTGCTCGCCGACTTTGCCAAACAGTCCGCGCTGCTGCAACTCGGCGATGAGGTCAACGGGTTTGTAAGTTTGATTGGTCGAGTAGCGCGCGATGAGCGTTTTCAGTTCGTTATCCCAAGCAGTCGGCAATGGTTTTCGTCCGACGAGCGCGAGATAGCCGTGCGGCGTGAGCGCGTCGTGGAAGCGCGGCAGCACGACATCCCAATCCATCCAGTGCAGCGACTCGCCGGCGACCACCAGCGCATACGGTGGATGCAGCGCCACCTCTTCGGCGCGACCGTGCAGCCAATGCAGATTCGCGTGCGCGCCGTTAGGCAGTGTCTTGCCTTTGCCGATCATTGCCGCCGACCAATCCACCGCATCCACACGCGCGACTCGCGTGACCATCGCGCGCGCGATGTCGCCTCTGCCGCAGCCGACATCCAGCACGGCGCGCGGCTCATCGCCGATGAGTCCGCAGAGCATGTCGAACAGTTCGGCGGGATACGGCGGCCGATGCCGATACGCCTCGACCACGCCCGTGTCTTGAAACGCGCTCGACAGGGTTTCGCTCAGAAATGGAAATTTCGACATCAGTGCGTTTATTATAGACGCTTCGTGCGCGCACACGATTTACTTTGTCAGCATCTTCGGTTCGCGCACGTTCCGTGATAAAATCCTCTCTCGTCATGTTGGGTCTCAATCGCCGCGCGCTGTTCCTGCTCGCGCTCGTCACCGCACTCGCCTTATGCTTGCGCTTGTATCGTCTCGACGAAATTCCGCCGGGTCTGCATCACGACGAAGCGCTGAACGGCATCGAGGCGCACGACTTGCTCACGACGGGCGAGCGTCCCATCTACATCGGCAGCGGCTTCAACGGCGAGCCGCTGCTCGAATACAGCATCATGCTGAGCGAAGCCGTGTTCGGCATGACGGCGTTCGCCGTGCGCTTGCCCTCGGCGCTGTTTGGCGCGCTCACCATTCCAGCGGTGTTTCTCGTCGCACTGGAAATCTTTCAACGTGACGAGCGACGAGTGACGAGGGACGAGCCCCCCGCCACTCGCACGCCGTCAGGCGTCAATCTTGCGCTTGCCTCCAGTTTTATCGTCGCCACGTTGTATTGGCATCTCAACGCCTCGCGCGAAGGTTACAAGCCCGTCTTGTTGCCACTGTTCGGCGCACTCACGTTCTGGTTGTTACTTAGAGTGGAAAGTGGAAAACGACTTTTCGCTTGCGGAGTTGTGCTCGGTCTCGGCGCATACACCTATCCTTCGATTCGCTTCTTGTACCCCGTCGTCGCGCTGTTCTTCGCATTCATGCTGTGGCGCGAGCGCCCGCACTGGCGCGCGCACCTCACACGCGCGCTCGTCATCGCCGCCGTCGCGCTAATCGTGTTCGCGCCGCTCGGCATTTATTACGTCCAGCATCCCGACGCATTCTTCACGCGACAGAATCAAGTTGGCGTTTGGGTCACGCAGTCGAACGGCATCGTCGGCGCGCTTGCGGACAACATGCTCAAAGTCGCCGGCATGTTCTTCGTGCGCGGCGACCTCAACCCGCGCCAAGATTTGCCTGCGCGCCCCGCGCTTGATGCGATCCTCGCCGTCGGCTTTGTGATCGGACTTGCGCGCGCGCTGTGGCATTGGAAACAACCCGCGAATTTCTTGCTGCTCACGTGGCTCGCCGCGATGCTCGTGCCCAGCATCGTCACCGAAGCCGCGCCCAACTTCCTGCGCTCGCTCGGCGCGGTCGTGCCGACGGTGATGCTCGTCGTGATCGGGTACGATGCGATGATGATGTTCATCACGCAACACGCAATACGCAATACAAACGTGGTGCGTGTTGCGTGTTGCGTGTTACTGCTCTTCTCCGCCGCGCTCTCACTCGACGCGTACTTCAACCAATTGCCGCGCGACCCGCGCGCATGGTACGGCTTCGATGTCGGCTTGGTGAAGATCGGCGAGATCGCGCGTGCGCTGCCGAGCGATGAACCGATTTATCTCACGCCGATCAGCAGCGAGCAGGCGACGATTGAATTCACGCTTGGCGCAACGCGCGCAAATTTCAAATGGTTCGACGGCCGCAAGTGTCTCGTCGCGCCGCCGAGCGATCACACGGCGACGCTGCTCGTGGTGAACGAAGACTTCCGCACCGCCGAACGCGTGCCACTGCACTGGCCCGACAGCCGTCTCGTGCAAACGATTAGCGATTACGCGAACAAGCCCTACTTATCCGAGTTTCAGATTCCGGCGCACGCGTGGAACTTCGTGCCGCAGTCGCCACACGACGAGGTGTTCGGCAAGCAACTGCGCTTCGTCGGTTACACGCTCGTCGCAGATCACGTCGCGTCGGGGCAAGGCATCCCCATCATTTTGTTTTGGCGCGCGCAGCAGCCGATACGCAGCGACTACACCATTTTCACGCACCTGCTCGGCGCGGCCAACCCGCGCACGAACACGCCGCTGTGGGGACAGAACGATCATCGGCCGTGCGCGGGCGGCTACCCGACGACGCGGTGGAGCGTTGGCGAAATCATCGCCGAAGATTTTTTGATCGTCGTGGACAAAGACGCGCCCGCCGCTTCGTACGCGCTTGAGGTCGGCGCATACGAACTCGACAGCGGCGCGCGCCTCACGCTGCCTAGCGGCGCAGATCGTGTGATGATTGGGCCCGTGGAAATACTGAATCGCTGAATTTTAGGTTTTAGATCTTAAATTCTAAATTTGAAATCTAAAACCTAAAATCTAAAATGGTTTATGTCTCGCCGCCTCGAACTCCTCTTGCTCGCGCTCATCCTCCTTGCCGCGCTTGTGCTGCGCGTGGTTGACTTACGTGCAGTGCCGCCGGGCGCGCAGCACGACGAAGTGTTCGCCGCGAACTTCGCCACGCAGATTTTGAACGGCGCGCGTCCCGCCTATTGGGATCAGAACGGCGGTGTGCCGCCGTTTCATGCGTATCTCGTCGCACCGATGTTTGCGCTGTTCGGCGCGAGCATCATCACACTGCGGCTCGTCTCGGTCATGTGCGGCTTGCTGGTCATCACCTTCACCTATCTCAGCGCGCGGCACCTATTTGGCAGCGCCGCCGCACTGCTGAGTGCTGCACTCATCAGCGTCACGCAGTGGCATCTGTTCGAGAGCCGCGTCGGACTCGAACCCGTGACGCTGATGCTGATGGCGAGCATCGTCGCATGGTGGTTCGCGCTGTCGCAAGTGCCAAGTGCCAAGTGTCAAGTGCCAAGTGTACCTTCCACCGTGCATCGTCCACCGCACACCAATCGACTGGCTGCTGGCTACTGGCTACTGGCTACTGGTGTTGCGCTCGGTCTCACGTTTTACACCTATCAATCATCGCCGCTGGTCATGCTCGCGCTCGTCGCGTTCGCCGCGTATCTGTTCGTGTGGCAGCGCGAGCAATTCAAGGCACAGTGGCGTTCGTTGGTCGTGGTTGCCGCCGTCGCGCTCGTCGTCGTCACGCCGCTTGTCGTGCACTTCCTCACCACGACGGGTGACGCGACTAGCCGCCCCGAAGACCTCGCCTCCGACCTGCGCGCGCTGCGCGACGGCGACTTCGCGCCCATCACGCAAGACGTGCTCGGCGTGCTCGGCATGTTCGCCTTCACGGGCGATCCATCGTTTCGCTACAACCTGCCGGGGCGGCCCGTGTTCACGCTTGTCACAGGACTGCTCGCTTATCTCGGCTTCGTCATCGCCATCAGACGTTGGCGTGACCCGCGTTATGCGTTCGTCTTTATCTGGATCGCGTGCAACGTGCTGGCCAGCTCCGTCACGCGCGCCAGTCCCTCGTATCTCCGCAGCAGCGCGGCGCTGCCGCTGATCGTGATGCTGCCGCCCATCGCATTGATGACGATATTGGATTGGAGTCAATCACGATGGGCATCAGACCGTGTACGACAGACGACGGACGGCAGTTGGCTATCCGCCGTTCGCCGTCCATCGTCCGCCGTCGCCGCGCTTGCGCTGCTGTTGCTCATTGCCGAAGCGGCCACCACCACTCACGACTACTTCAGCGCATGGAGCAATCTCGAGCGCGTGCGCAGCGCATATCGCGCCGACCTCGCCGAGATCGCCAACTTCCTTGACGCGCAGCGCCCTGCTGGAACGGTGATGCTGTCCGCGCGCTTTCCGTTCGATCTCGATCAGGAGTCGCTGTACCTCTTGCAGCGCCACCACCAACGCTATCAATGGTTCAACGGTCGGCGCGTGTTCGTGCTGCCCAACGACCGCAGCCGTCAAGGCGTGAGTTACTTTATTCCCGCGACGAACGATTCGCTCGGCGACGGTGCGGCTCTCTTGCGCACGCTTGACGCGCGCGTGGGACCACTCGCCGACGGCGGCAAGCCGGTTTTCACGCTCTATCCAATGAGCGGCGAGCAGCTGAGCGCGCTGCGTTCGCGCGCACCGCAGATCGCGCTGCACGCGAACGCGGGCAACGAAGTCGAGCTGATCGGCGTGGATGCGAACGTGAGCAATCGCAATCTGCATCTGATATTGTATTGGCGCGTGCTGCTGCGCGTGCGCGGCGACGTGGATCGCAATTTCTTCGCGCACCTCGTGGATGGGAACGGCAAACTGTGGGCACAGGAAGACCGCTCGGTGTATCCGACCTCGTCGTGGCGCGACGACGACATCGTGTGGCAATGGTACGACCTCACGCTGCCGCCCGACGCGCCCGCAGGCGAGTACTTCGTCGAGCTTGGCATCTACGACGCCAACGCGCCGAACCAACCGCGCCTCAACATCCTCGACGCGAATGGGCGCGTGATTGACAATCACGTGCGCGCGGGACCCTTCGCCATCCAATAGCGAATGCAATCATAGGACTTTCGCTTTGGATGAGAAAATCGCCATAAGGATAGCAAGACAGCCGTGCTGCCCGTCACTGACACGCCCAGCATGGCTGGGCTGCTACCCGCGTGAGCGAAAGTCCTAAAAGAAAAACCTCACAGGTCCGCTGACGCGAGACCTGCGAGGTCTTTCTCTTTCCGATTGCTCTCAGCACTAGAGCGACGCCATGAGGTTGCTACGCTGACTGGCAACACGCGGCGCAACAGTTTTCCACAGCCACCCCACTCACCTAAATCTAGTCCGTATGCCGACGGGCTGCACTAGAGATTGTGTCGTCAAAATTAGTATAACTGCCGCTTATCCCCAATTGAGGGTGTTTATCCACAGAAATAGGCTAAGTTATCCACAATAACATGAAAAGTATGAGATAACGCGGAGGGTAGCAGAGGAGGGTAGCAGAGGAGGGAAAGTTAATTCGTCTGAGGTTCGGTCATTGGTCAGATGGTTCGTTCGGTCAGACCAACTAACCAACGATCCAACTCTCACATCGCCCGCTCACCGCTGTTGTTGTACAGCATCCCTTTGACGGTGAGCACTTCGCGGCGCATCTGCTCGTCGCCTTCGATTTGAGTGGAAATTTTGTCCACGCCGTACATAATCGTCGTGTGGTCGCGCCCGCCGAGCGCCGCGCCGATCTGCGGCAGCGACGCCTCAGTTTCTTCGCGCGCGAGGTACATGGCGATTTGGCGGGCGTAGGCAACCTCTTTACTGCGGTCACGCCCACGCAATTGTTCGGGGTCGAGGTGAAAGAACTTCGCGACGACCTTCACCACGTCGTCCACCGTGTGCGCGCCTTTGTACATCAGCACATCTTCGAGTGCGGCGACCGCGAGATCCATCGTCAGCGGCTGGTTGAGCAATTCAGCGCGACCGACCACGCGCGTGAGTGCCCCTTCTAACTCGCGGATATTGCTCTGCACGCGCTGCGCGATGTGCGTCAGCACTTCGGGCGGCACGTTCATGGAGAGGCTCTCGGCTTTCGAGCGCAGGATGGCGATGCGCGTTTCGAGATCGGGCGGCTGAATGTCGGCGATCATGCCACCCTCGAAGCGCGAGCGCAAACGTTCTTCGAGCGTCTGGATCGCTTTGGGTGGACGGTCGCTGGTGACCACGATTTGTTTGTTGGATGCTTGCAGCGTATTGAACGTGTGGAAAAATTCTTCTTGCGTGCTCTCTTTGCCGGCGATGAACTGCACGTCGTCCACCAGCAGCACGTCAATGCTGCGATACGTCTGTCGAAAAGATTCTTGGCTTGAGGAGCGAATCGAATTGATCAAGTCGTTGGTGAATTTCTCCGACGAGACGTACATGACTTGCAAACCCTTTTGCTGCTGCATGTGGCCGATAGCGTGCAGCAGGTGCGTCTTGCCCAAGCCGACGCCGCCATAGACGACCAGTGGATTGTAGGCGTGCGCGGGATTGTGCGCCACCGCTTGCGCAGCGGCGTGCGCGAGCCGATTGCTGTTGCCGACGATGAACGTGCCGAAGGTATATTTCGGATTCAACACCGTCGGCGGCGGCAACGTCGCGCGCTGCTCGTCTTCGTCTTCGTAGCGGACTGGAGTGGTGAGTGCCATAAGCGGATTGATGTCCATCACTATAGAAGGCTTCACGACGAAACGCAAATCCACCGAGCGTCGCGCGATGTTGGAGGCAGTGCGCTTGATCACGCCCGCCAGCCGATGCTCCAGCCACTCGACCGCGTACGTGTTCGGCACGCCGATCACGAACACGCCGTCTTCGTAGGACACGACCGACGTGTTCTTGACCCACGTATCGAAGGTCGCGCGCGGCATCTGCACTTGCAGTTCGCCGAGCACCGTCTTCCAAATTTGCGGCGCATTCAGATCGGGATGGACAGCCAACATAGCGTTTGACCTAAACGGAGCATTGAACGTCGCAGTGCCCGCCGTCGTTCGCGCCGATGCGCTAAGCACACGAGAAGCGATGCAACGTGGACAGGGATGAAACTTCTGCAACGCCGATAATGCAGCGGACTCGGTAGAAAACGACAAAACATTTCACGTGAGATATGAATGTGAACGCGCCGAGCGAAGTCAACAAATGGGAAACCTTTGGGAGAAGCGTCGTCCGCAGGAGGATGCACACGAACATTGTGTGACGTGAACTGCATGGCTCGGTGCGCAGTGATGAATGAAAATCATTCATCATCTTGTGATCAGAGTGTTGCTGATATTATCACGACTCACGGTGCGTGACAATAGATGAATCTTAAAAATCGTGATGCGATGCAAATCTTTTAAGGTTCGTTGCAACGCACATTCCACAACTGTTGACGAGTTTTCAACATGATGTGAATGTATCGCATAACGACGCGCGTACCATGGCAAAATCTGCGATGCAGTTATGCACAATAACTCACAACGTATTCCGAGTTTTCCACAGTGTGCGGATAAGTTACGATGCAGCGGTCAGTGTTACTGTCACTAATGATGCACTTACCAACCATAATCCAAGCGCGCACTCAGTTTTGCGGGCAAGTGCGCCGCGCGCATTCGCCGCTGTGTCTCGGCGATGTTATATGCGACGCGATGAAATGCGAGCGTGCCGCGCTCGTCGTCGAGGATAGCGTACGCCGCGCGCGTGTCGCTGTCGCGCGGTTGACCCACGCTGCCGGGGTTCACGATGTAGCGCCGCCCATCGCGCAGGTCGAGCTGCGTGCCGTCGCGCGGCAATTGCAAGCGCACGCTGCGATCTTTGCCTGTCGAAAAAATCGAGGGGACGTGCGTATGCCCGACGAGACAGACGGGCGTGCTGAAGTGCGGAAAGTTTTCGCGCGCGAGCGCCGTGTTGGTGATGTATTCCCAGATTGGGTCGCGCGGCGCAGCATGGGCGAGCGTGAACTCGCGGTCGCGCTCGATCAGCGCTGGGCGCGCGCGCAAAAATGTTTCGCTCGCCGCGCTCAACTGCTCGCGCGTCCAAAGGATCGCTTGCTGTGCTTCAGGATTGAAATCGGCGACGCTTGCTGTGCCGATGACGGCTGCATCGTGATTGCCCGTCAGGCACACGTCGAGGTGTGGCTGCGCGAGCAAACACTTAATGCTCTCGTTCGGATTGGGCCCGTAGCCGACCACATCGCCTAAGCACCACAAGCCATCCACCGTGCCGATTGTGTGCAGCACCATTTCGAGCGCGACGACATTCGCATGAATGTCGGAGATGATTCCAATGCGCATGTGTCCGATGTTAGCAGGGTGAGGCGTTGCGTGCAACGTCGCTGCGGGTATAATCACATTTGTGTCTCACGAATGGACGACCATCACATGCAGCGCAGGCGAGACGCAAGCGCTCGCCGAACGTTTGGCGCAATTCGTGCAAGCGGGCGACGTGCTGTGGCTGTCGGGCAATCTCGGCGCGGGTAAGACGACGTTCACACAAGGCTTGGGGCGCGGCTTGCAAGTCGCTGCGCCGATCATCAGTCCAACGTTCGTGCTCGTGCGCGAGTATCGCGGGCAATTACCGCTCTATCATGTTGACCTGTATCGGCTCGACCAAACGCGCGACATTGTCAATCTCGGCTTGCGCGATTATCTCGACGGCGACGGCGTGTGCGTGATCGAATGGGCGGAACGCTTCGATGCGAAGCATTCGCTGCCCGGCTTGCACATCCGCATCGAGCCGCGCGGCGACGAAACGCGCGCGCTCACGTTCGTCGCGGTCGGCGAGCGCGCCAGCGAATTGCTGAAGGTTTTTAGTGCTGACGGTGGACGACAGACGGCGAACGGCTGATGGGTCGTCTGCCGTCTGCCGTTCGGGGCTATCATGCTTCTCGCTATTGACACCGCCACCTCACTCGCCGGCATCGCGCTGATGGATGCGCGCGGCGTGCGCGGCGCAACCGAGTGGCAGACCGCGCGCAACCACACGGTCGAGTTGCTGCCGAACCTCGTGCGGCTCATGTCCGCGTGCAACGCGCGCGCGATGGACGTGCAAGCGATTGTCGTTGCCATCGGGCCAGGTTCGTACACAGGCTTGCGCATCGGCTTGAGCGTAGCGAAAGGATTTTGCTTTGCGAACGGCGCGGCGCTCATCGGCGTGCCGACGCTGGTCATCAGTGCACATGCATATCCAACACGCGACGCGTTGCTATGCTCAGTGCTGCAAGCCGGCCGCGGACGACTGGCGGCGGCGTTCTATGAAGTGGAAAGTGGAAAGCATGTCCTGAGCGGTGTCGAAGGATGGAAAGTGGAAAGTGAAAGTTTCTTCGGACGTGCAGATGAGTTGGCAGCGAAGTGTGCTGGTCAGATAACTTTTTTTGTCGGCGAAGTGGACGAGCCAACTGAACGCATCTTGCGCGAGCGATTAGGCGAGCGTGCGACGTTTGCACCCGCTGATGAACGCAAACGCGATCCGCGTGTGCTCGCGCGACTAGGCTGGGAACGCTGGCAGCGCGGCGACGTGGACGATGTGGAGACACTAGCACCTACTTATGGACAATGAGAATTGGGTCGCAGAACAGACAAAGACATGTGAAACATACGGCGCGATATATGTATCGTGCCCACCCGAGAGTATCATTGGCATTGCGGCCGATACTTATTCAGCAAATATTCCTATCAACGGTTTGCGTCATCCGATTGAAGGCGGTACGAGCGGTTGGTATTTGTGGTCCGGGAATACTCTATCAAGTGCTGACGATTTCTTTCAGCCAATTCACGCCAAACACTTAGAAGATCGCTGCCCAGAAGTGATCCGCTTTCTTGGATTACCTCCGGGCTATCGGTTTCTGATTGCGAACAAATATGTGGATGTCTGGTTTGATAAAACGCTGCTCGACGTATGATTGACTATTCCACTCTCCCCTACATCGTCGAGCCGATGCAGGTGCGCGACATTGACGAGTGCATGCTGATCGAGCGCGAAGCATTTTCTGCGCCGTGGAGCGCGAGCGCCTATCGGCACGAGTTGGAGCACAACGAGATCGCGTATTATTACGTCGTGCGTCACCAGCACGCGCCAGCCATTTCTGCGCAACGCAGCAACGCATCGCAGCGAAGATTGCTACAGTCTTTTTTCCCAAAACGCTCGGCGCCTTCCGAAGTCCTTGCGGCTGCGCTGCCGCCCGTGCTCGCCTACGGGGGCTTGTGGGTCATGATAGACGAAGCGCACATCAGCACGATTGCCACTGCGCGCGAGTGGCGCGGCAAAGGCATCGGCGAATTGCTGCTGGTCGGCATGATGGAACACGCGCACGCATTGGGCGCGGAGACGATCACGCTCGAAGTGCGTGTGAGTAATCTCGTCGCGCAGGGTCTCTATCGCAAGTACGGCTTTCAGATTGAAGGACGGCGCAAGCGTTACTACTCCGATAACGGCGAGGACGCGCTCATTATGACCTCGCCAGCGATGCACGAGGAAGCGTACGAAGAATTGATCGAGGAATTGAAAACGAAAGTGGTGGAGCGATTGCGGAACGAATGAGCTTGTCGCGATGCAGAAACAAGGGCGACTTAGGCTAACTCCAGCTTCTCTCGAATGAGAGCAATCAATTTGTGTGCGTCAGCAAGCGATTGGGTCAACTCGGACTCGGTGATGTTATGTGCGACGGTCAATGGGTATCGGTCAACGAAGTAATATGACGTGATTCGGCGTATGGCT
The DNA here is from genome assembly GCA_038198935.1 of Anaerolineae bacterium. Classification (GTDB taxonomy): domain Bacteria; phylum Chloroflexota; class Anaerolineae; order JACRMK01; family JACRMK01; genus JBBPZQ01. The sequence goes on along the minus strand of JBBPZQ010000108.1, from coordinate 112,903 downwards.
GGAAGAAAATGACCAAACTGTGCATCGTGCAGAGTTGCAGTACGGAGTAACTCTTCCAAATCATGAATGCGACGCAAAGACCAGCCTGTGCTGAGCAAGTAACCCTTGAGGTATTTCTCAATCTCTCGCACTCTCACCATTCTATCAATCAGGGATTCATCGGTGTCTTTGACGATGAGCATGTCAATGTCGCTGTCGCGATTGGGCTGCCCATACGCAAATGAGCCAAACGGAATGATCCGTTCTGGCTGATAGTCACGGATGAGTCGCTCGACGATATCCTGAATATATGGGCGAGGTTTACCGTCGGTGTTCATGGTTGTTTCCCCAACTATCATAACAAAAAGCAACGCGCTCATCCTTGCGATGAGCGCGTCTAATTTCCAACCTCGAACCCCGTCTGACGCGGTGTGAACGGCGTCCAACCTCTAAATAAACAACGGCGCAAGCACCAGCGTGATCGTCGCGAGCAGTTTGATCAACACATGCAGCGACGGTCCCGCAGTGTCTTTCCACGGGTCACCGATGGTGTCGCCGACGACAGCGGCTTTGTGCGCCTCGGAGCCTTTGCCGCCGAACGCGCCCGTCTCGATATACTTCTTCGCGTTGTCCCACGCACCGCCGCCGTTGTTCATCACGGTCGCCAGCAGAATGCCGCTCATCGTGCCGACCATCAAGAACGCCGCCATCGCTTCCGCCTTCAACAGATAGCCGACGATGATTGGCATCGCCACCGCGAGAATGCCGGGCGCGACCATCGCCTTCAGTGCGCCGCGCGTGGTGATGTCCACGCAGCGCGCGTAGTCGGCTTTGACGCCGGGCTTGCCTTCGAGCAGGCCGGGAATCTCTTTGAATTGGCGGCGCACTTCTTTGATGATCTCCTGCGCGACGACGTTGACCGCGCGAATCGCCATCGAGGAGAACAGGAAGATGAGCATCGCGCCGAGCAGCGCGCCGACGAACACTTCCACCTTGCCGAGGTCAACCGCCCCTAAGACCTGAATCTTGTCGGCAGCGACGCCCGCCGCTTTCTGAATCTCGGTCTGCACCAATCTCACTTTGTCGAGGTACGCACTGAACAGCAGGAACGCGGCGAGCGCCGCCGAGCCAATAGCATAGCCCTTCGTCAGCGCCTTCGTGGTGTTGCCCGCCGAGTCGAGCGCGTCGGTGCCGTCGCGCACTTCCTTCGGCGCGTTCGACATCTCGACGATGCCGCCCGCGTTATCCACGATGGGCCCGAACGTGTCCATCGCCAGCACGAACGCGGCGGTCATCAACATGCCCATCGTGGCGACGGCAGTGCCGAAGATGCCCGCTTCGTGGATCGTCACTTTTAAGATGGGCGCGATCTGTGTGCCGAGCCAGTACGATGACAACAATGCAATGCCAATTGCGACGACGGGCGCGAAGGTGTTCTCGAAGCCAACCGCGATGCCGCTGATGATGTTCGTCGCCACACCGGTTTTGCTCGCCTCGGCGATTTCCTGCACGGGGCGGAAGCGATGCTCGGTGTAGTACATCGTGATCAGCACGAACGCGACCGCCGCCAAAATGCCGACCAGTCCCGCGCCAAACAACCACAGCCACGCGTCGCCCAACATCAGAAACGTCACGAGCGCCATCGCCACCACCGACAGCCCAGCCGCGACGGCATAGCCGCGAAACAGCGCGTTCATCGGCTCTTCACCTTTGTTGTAGCGCACCGCGAGCAAGCCGACCATAGACGCGATCAAGCCGAGCGAACGCACCACCAACGGGAAGAAAATCCAGTTTGTATTTTTCGTGATGTTGAAGAGCGCGACACCCAAGATCATCGCGCCGATATTCTCCGCGACGGTGGACTCGAACAAGTCGGCGCCACGCCCAGCGCAATCGCCCACATTGTCGCCCACTAAGTCGGCGATCACGCCCGCGTTGCGCGGATCATCTTCGGGGACGTTCGCCTCGACCTTACCCACCAGGTCCGCGCCCACGTCCGCCGCCTTTGTGTAGATGCCGCCGCCCAACTGCGCGAACAGCGCGACGAACGACGCGCCGAAGCCGGTGCCGACGATCAGGAACGGCGCATCGCCGGGGTTCTGCAAGCCGCCGTACGCAATGAACATGATGTACACGCCGATCAGCGAGAGCGTCACGACGAGGAAGCCCGACACCGCGCCGCCGCGCAATGCCACATCCAGCGCGGGTCCCACGCCGCGCCGTGCCGCGCTCGCCACGCGGATGTTCGTCTTGACGGCGATGGACATGCCGATGATGCCGCTGACCGCCGATGCCGCCGCGCCGACGAGGAACGCGATGCCGGTCAACATGCCGAGTCCAATCGAGTTATTGCGATAAGCAGCCACTTCGGGAAATTTCTCGAACAAGCCAATCAACAAGCCAATGATGATGGCTGTCACGACGGCCAGAATGCCAATCGTCGTGTACTGGCGGCGCAAAAACGCGACTGCGCCCTCGTTGATGGTGCGGTGCACTGCCTCCATCTCAGGCGTGCCCATGTCCCGACGCAGCACGTCATACGCGAGCCATGCGACGAACGCCAGCGCGATGATGCTGACGACGGGTACGACGGCTAGATAAACATTCATGCACACTCCTCCTTGCAGTGATGATTTGAGCGCAACGAAAGGGCGCACCGCAGTGCGCCCTCCACGAATATCGCCTGTTACGGCGGCTATTTTAACATAACGAGAGGCGATTGGCGAATTGCGAATTGCGATTTCCTGTTTGCACCGCAGCGGCGCGGCGGACGCAGAGTTTAAGTTCGCTGTGACCGCTGTGTCTGTGTGGTAAGAATTTTTTGGTTATCCGATGCCGAAGCGTCGCAGCCATGTCGTCACAAGCAGAAACAGCAATGCCCAAAATGTGATCGAGAATGCGACCGAGAGGAACACGTAGATCGCCAACGGGCGCATAGCTGCCCAGTCTGCGCCGAACACGATCCAACTGCGCGTGACGCAATCGCGACAGCGAAACTCGACGCGCCGACGAATATCGGTCTCCATTGAGATGTCGCGACGGCTGCCGCACGCACGCCGCTCGACGCCGAATAGGTTCGCGCCGCGCGGCTCACCCAGCCAGCAGAACACACGTCCGCACTTCGCGCAGCGGCGATAATCGCGCTCGTCCACGTGCTCGCGTGCACAGATCGCGCACGGCTCGACGGCGAGCATCGGTTTGGGTTTCAGCAACTGACTGGGCATGGCTCGAATCACGACGACAAACGGCGAAATCAGACTGTGGTCTGCCGTCCGACATCATCGGTCAGCCACAGCGGTTGCGTCCACGCCCAGCCGCCGTTGCTGGAAAAAACTTTTGCGCGCACATACGCTTCGTCGCCGCGAATGGTGTAGCGCGCGTCGGCGCCGTGCACGACTGAGAGCACATGCCCTTCACTGCCGATGAACATCGTCGTGTATGCGTAATCGTATTCGGGACGGATGCGCAGAAACACTTCCGCTTCGCCGAGCACAAGTTCGTCAAAGGCGATTTCGGTGCTGGCGTAAAAGTTTCCGGCGATGAGCGCGCGCATGACGGCGCTCACCGATTTGTCGTCTGCCCATACCTGCACCCACGCGAGACCCGGCGGCGAGACATTCCCCCACCGCTCGGCGATGAACTCGTGCGAATCGTCGTCTGCGACGCCATACACCCGCATACCCGCCGTGAGCAGCCGATCCCACATGGTCTCGACGCCTACGCGCCCGCCGAAGCCGAAATTATTGGTCTCGGTGCTCGCGTTGTAGATTTCAAGCAGCGACCAATCGCGCACCTGTGCCATCTCATCTGCGCCGAACGCCCAACGAAAGTTGGGATGATTGATCATCGCCAGTCCGCCCGCCTCGTTCGTCATGTCCACCGCATGTTGCAGCGTCGCGACGATGCTCGCATCGGCATCAACGTTCAACTGCATCTCGCCGATGTCGAAGGCGTTGACGTGCACGGGCTTGCGCTCGGCGTGCAGCGTGATCTCCGTCGAGTTGAGCAGCAGCAGTTGATTGCTCGCGGGAATCGTGAGCTTGTTGTGGTCGGTGATGGCGAGGAAGTCGTAGCCGTGCGCGGCGTACCACGCGACCACCGTCTCAGGCGGCGCGTCGCCGTCGGACTCGTTCGTGTGCGTGTGCAGATTTCCCTTGAGCCACATGGTGCTTCACTCCACTCGCATGATGACCGTCTTCAAATACAGCGTCTCGGCGATTTGCAGAATCCACGGGTGATCGGCGGGCTGATAGGTCACGTCCAGCACCTCGACACGCCGCTGTGAAATGTTCGCCGCTTTTCGCGCCACGTCGAGCAAATCGTTCGCGCTGAGGTAGAACGCGCACGATGACCAGAACAAGATTCCGTTCGCTTCGAGCAACCGCATCGCGTGCGCGCCCATCTCGACGAAAAGCCGCTTGGTGCGTGCGACATCTTCTTTGCGCTTGACGAGCGTCGGCGGGTCGAGCACGACGTGGGTGAACGTGCGCTGTTCCTCACACAGCGATTGCAGCACGTCGAGCGCATCGCCCCAGCGCACGCCAACACGCGACGAGAGATCGTTGCGTTTGGCGGCTTGCTCGGCGAGCGCCAGCGCATTCGCATCTTTGTCCACGCATAGCACCGTCGCACCCGCGCGCGCCGCGTGCAAGCCAAACGCGCCGACGTAACTGTACACGTCGAGCACACGGTCACCGTCGCGCACCATGCTGCGCAGTCGCCGCCGATTGTCGCGCTGGTCGAGATAGAAACCGGTCTTCTGTCCCTGCGCCAAATTCACGACGAAACACACATCGTCTTCCGTCACGTCGAGTGCCGTCGGCGCATCGCCCCACAGCACGCCGACCTGCGGATCCAATCCTTCTTCCGAGCGCGCGTCCACGTCACTGCGCTCGTAGATGCCGCGCGGTCTCAATTCCTCAGCCAACACACCCACCAACACACTTTTCTGCCGCTCCATGCCTGCGTTGCGAATCTGCGCAACGAGCACGTCAGCGAACTTGTCCACGATCAGGCCAGGCAGTTCATCGCTCTCGCCGTTCACGACGCGCCATGCGTTCGTGTTGGTGACGCGACCAGCGCGGCGCGCGATAGCGGCGCGGATGCGCCCGCGAAAAAAGTTTGCATCCAGCGCTCGCTCGTCGAGCGCGAGCACGCGCAGCGGGATGTGGCTACGCGCATTATAAAACCCTTGCGCGACGAAACGTCCGCGCGCATCCAGCACGCGCACGACCTCGCCCGCTTGCGGCACACCGCTGACGGATTCAATTTCGTCGCGGCGCACCAACAGATAAAAGTTGCGCACGCGCTGCTCGATGCTCGGCTTGAGCGTGACGGACTGCATACCGTCATTATACGAAAAGAGACACTATTAATGAACAGCAGGCGCACGCCGTACAGCACCGATCTCCTAACCAATCATTCCACACACGCATGCAGACATGATCAGCACACCACAGCAGCAAGACACGACCGAGTGGTTGCAGCAAATTGTCGAGCACGCATAGCGTGTCTATCGCGACGTGTTGTCTGCGGCTGCGTCGCTGCGGTTCGACCTAATCTCAACTGCGCACACCCAACCGCCGCAACTCACGATCCGCTTGCAGCGGGTCGCCCCAACTCACGCCGTCTGCGCCGAGCGCGACCACCCGTGCGAAGTCTGCTTCGAATAATTCCGCAATGACGACAGCGATGCCAACAGCATGTAATGCGCTGACCTCGTCGCCGCTGGCCAGGTCGTAAGACAAACTCACCGCGTTGGCGTGACTCGCTTGCGCTGTCTCGACGAGAGTCAGCAGACGACCACGCATGAGCGCGCGTGTCGTCAGGCTCGCATTCTGCTCCTTGAGCCAACGCAGCGCATGGTGATCCCACGCGGCGAACATGACGCGCTCGACGAAATCGTACTGCTCGACCAGCGCCAGCGTGCGCGCGAACACCGCACGATCAAACTCGAATCCATTCTTGATGTCGAGTGTGAACTGCGCGTCGTTGTGGCTTGCCCACTCGAAGATGTCGTCCAGCCCGACCAGATGGCTCTGCCCGCCGCACACCAGCGCGACAGCATTGCGGCGCATCGCTCGAATCCATTGAGCATCGGGCGCGCGGTAGTGATGATAGACGACTAACTCGTCGTCGGCAGTCATCTGCACGTCAATCTCGATGAAATCTGCGCCTGATTTGTAGCCCAACTCAATCGCCGTCCACGAATTCTCCGGCGCGAGTCTATCCGCCCCGCGATGCGATTCGATGAAGACGCGACCTGTTTGCGCGCGAAGGAGTTGAAGGCTCATCGTGCTTCGATTATAACATTGGGTCGGGGCGTATCGGTGTTGCCAGCGGCGGGGCCGCGAGTATGCCAAAGTTGGGTCATCAGCCCGACCTAAGCCGGATACCGTTCTATGCGTGACTTGTGGGATACTGACGCCCATGAAACGAGTCATGCATTTCTTTGCGCACTCCACGCTGACATGCCTTCTCCTCTACTTCTATAGCACCTATCATTGCGCATTGCTCAACCTCTTGACCTACCGCTCTCTTGTAATATAATCAACAAAGATATAGGATTACTCAGATTTACATAGCCTAATTGAACCTCGGTGCCGATTGTGATGTCTGCTCCGCATGAAAAATGGCTGACGCTCAGCCACGCGAGCAAATTGCTCGGTGTTCATTCCGCGACCCTGCGCGAATGGGCCAATCAAGGTCTGATCGAAAGTTTCCAGACGCCGGGTGGTCATCGCCGCTTTGCTGAAGAGGATGTGCGCGCGTTTATCGAGTTGCGCAAGAGAGGCAAGGGGCGGCGCGGCTTGCCTGCGCTGCTCGACCGCGCGATTACGCACACACAAAGCGAATTACAATCGAGTAGCGCACAACCGTGGCTCAACATGTTCACGGCTGACGCGCGCCAGCACCAGCGCGAATTGGGACGGCGCTTACTCGGCGTGATGATTCAGTATCTTGCGCGCGAGGAGCGTGCTGACACGCTGTTGAATGAAGCGCGCGAAATCGGGCACGAGTATGGGCGTGTCTGTTACCAATCCACTCTCTCGCTGTCCGATACGGTGCGCGCATTTATTTTCTTCCGCGATTCGATTACAGAAGTCACCATCTGGCTACCCGAATCAACCAACGCGCAACGCCATGATGAAGTGCGCTTCTTCAAGCAGGTCAATGGATTTCTCAACGTTGTGCAACTGGCGATTATTGAATCGTACTCTGAACAGCAGGCGCGCTAATCCGTGCTTATTACGCTCGTTGGCCTCAATCATGCCACCGCCCCACTCGCACTGCGCGAACGCATGAGTTACAGCGACGGGACACGCGCAGCCGCACTCCAAAAACTAAAACAATTTTGCGCTGAGGCGGTCATCCTCGACACCTGCAATCGCAGCGAGCTGTACGCACTGACCCGCGACACGCAAGACAGCATTTCGACCCTCACACTATTTCTGACCAGCTTCCATCAGCAGCCTATCGCGACGCTGCAACCCTATCTATACGCGCGCACCAATCAATCCGCCATCGCGCACCTGTTCAACGTTGCCAGCGGCGCGGACTCGCTCGTCATCGGCGAAGCGCAAGTACTAGCGCAAGTGCGCGCGGCGTTCGAGTTCGCAGCCCGCCATCAAGCCTGCGGCCCGATTTTCTCCGCGCTGTTCCGACACGCGCTCGTGACGGGTAAGCGCGCGCGGAGTGAGACGCATATCGCTCGTGGCTCACTCTCGCTCAGCTCGCTGGCGATTGATGGCGCGCAGCAGTTGATGGGCACGCTCGATGGACGCGTCGCATTGCTCATTGGCGCGGGCAAGATGAGCGCACTCGCCGCGCGCTACCTGCGCGCGTTTGGTGTGCGGCGCGTCTGGGTCGCCAATCGCACGCTCGCAAACGCGCAGCAGTTGGCGAACGAGATTGATGGCACCGCCATCCCCTTCGAGCAGGTGAGCGATGCGCTGCGAACCTGCGACCTCGTGTTCACGTCCACCGCTGCGCCGCACGTCATCCTCACGCACGAGCTGATGGCGGAGGTGATGCGCGCGCGCACGCAACCGATATGTATCGTTGACCTCGCGCTACTGCGCGACGTTGAGCCGAGCGTCGCGCAACTGCCCAACGTGCATCTGATTGACCTCGACGATTTGCAGCGCATCGCACAGCACAACCTCGCGGAGCGCCGCGCCGAAGTGTGCAAGGTGCAAGCCATCGTTGACGAGGAGACGAATCAATTCTGGCGCTGGCTCCAATCGCTCAGCGTCGCGCCCACCGTTTCTGCGCTGCGTCAGCACGCGGAACAGATTCGGCAGAGCGAGTTGGCCGACCATCTCAGCCGCTTGCCCAACTTGTCCGCGCACGAGCGTAAAGTCATCGAGAGCATGACCGCGAGCATTGTCGGACGATTCCTGCACGAGCCGACGCTGCGCCTCAAAGCGCGCGCGCGCGATGGCGATGGCATCGCATACGCAGCGACGCTGCGCGAATTGTTTGGGTTAGATAACCACGATGAAATTTAAAGTCGGCACGCGCGGCAGCAAGCTCGCGCTCATCCAAACGCAGTTGGTGATTGATGCGCTCAAGCAACATGCACCCGACGCGCAGGTGGATATCGCCATCATCAAAACCGAAGGCGACCGCAATCGTAACGATTCGCTGACGACGTTGGGCGGGCGCGGCGTGTTCGTGCGCGACATCGAGGAGCGATTACTGGCCGGCGAAATTGATTGCGCGGTGCACAGCCTCAAAGACTTGCCGACGACGCAGCCCGACGGCTTGCGACTGGTCGCCGTGCTGGAACGCGCAGACCCGCGCGATGCGTTCGTGTCAGCAAAATATTCGTCGTTGCAAGATTTGCCGCACGGGGCGCATGTGGGCAGCAGCAGCCTGCGGCGTGCGGCGCAACTGCTCACGCTGCGCCCAGACCTGCGCATCAGCGACATTCGCGGCAACGTGGACACGCGCTTGCGAAAATTGGACGAGGGGGAGTACGACGCGATTGTGCTCGCGGCGGCGGGATTGATGCGCATGAATCTGCAATCGCGCATCACGCAAATCTTCACGCTCGACGAGATGCTGCCCGCCGTCGCGCAAGGTGCGCTGGTGGTCGAGTGTCGCGCGGACGATGCGCGTATGTCGGCGTTGCTCGCCCTGCTCGACCATGCGCCGACGCGCGCCGCCATCACCGCCGAGCGGGCATTCCTGCGCGCGTTGGGCGGCGGCTGTCAGTTGCCCATTGCCGCGTATGCTGAGATTGACGGTAACGAATTGTGCTTGCGTGGACTCGTCTCGCAGCCCGATGGTCAGCGTTGCGTGCGCGATACGATACGCGGCGAGACGAAACGCGCGCAATCGCTTGGCGCACAACTGGCAGAGCGCGTCATGGCGAACGGTGCGCGCGAGTTGATGGAGACGAGCGCCCTCACCCCCAACCCCTCTCCCAAATTGGGAGAGGGGCGAAGGGGTGAGGGCAAACCACTCACAGGCAAACGCATCGCCGTCACGCGCGCGCGTGAGCAAGCCGCCGAATTGTCCGAGAAGTTGCGCGCGCTCGGTGCGCTGCCCATCGAAGTGCCGATGATTGAGATTGCGCCGCCCGCCGACTTTGCGCCGCTTGACGATGCAATCAAACACATCATGCGGTACGACTGGCTCGTGTTCAGTAGCGCCAATGGCGTGAAATATTTCTGGCAGAGATTGGAAGACTGCCAATTGAGATTGCCACGCATCGCCGCCGTCGGTCCGAAAACGGCGGAAGCCTTGCGTGCGAACGGCTTGCGCGTGGACGCAATGCCCGCCGAATACTTGGCGAGTGAATTGGCGAGCGCGCTGGGCGAGATGGCAGGTCAGCGCATCTTGCTCCTCCAGCCCGACAGCGCGCCGAGCGATTTGGGGGAAGCGTTGCGCGCACGCGGCGCGCTTGTTGAGGCAGTCGTCGCGTATCGCACGCTGCCCGCATCGAACGTGCAACTGTTCACACCGTCGGATATTGATGTCATCACCTTTGCAAGCGCATCGGCTGCCACCAACTTTGCGCGAGTGCTGAATGGGCAGACGTTGCCATCCCATGTTTGCGTCGCGTGCATTGGCCCCTCCACCGCACAGGCGGCGCGCGACGCGGGCTTGCGCGTGGATGTGGTCGCGCCGATTCACACGCTGGACGGACTGGTCTCGTCGCTCGTGGAACATTTTCAACAATCATAGGGGCGAAGCATTCGCATATCACTATCGTTTGGAAGGACTATGCATCACACGAATGCTTCGCCCCTACAGCAATGATTGATAAGGAGCCAAAGGTGACCCTCACCTCACTCACCTTTCAAACGCGCAGCGATGTTGCGACGCCATCAACTTTTCCGCAGCGACGGTTACGCCGTCTGCGCCGCACCGACAACCTGCGCCGCATGGTGCGCGAGACAACTTTGAGCGTGGACGATTTCATCTATCCACTGTTTGTCGTGCATGGAAAAGACATTCGAAGTGAAATCGCATCTATGCCCGGCAACTATCATTGGTCGTTGGACAAACTCGCCGCCGAAGCGGAGAGCATCGCCGCGCTCGGCATCCCTGCGGTCATTCTGTTCGGCTTGCCCGCCAGCAAAGACGAACTCGGCAGCGAGGACTACGCCGCCGACGGCATCGTGCAAGAAGCGACGCGCATCATCAAGCGCGCCGTGCCTGAGTTGATGGTCGTCACCGATGTGTGCATGTGCGAGTATACCAGTCATGGTCACTGCGGCATCGTGCGCAACGGCACCGTGCAGAACGACGAGACGCTGGAATACTATCAGCGCGTGGCGGTCTCACACGCGGCGGCAGGCGCGGACATGGTTGCGCCGAGCGGCATGATGGATGGGCAGGTCGCCGCGATGCGCACCGCGCTCGACGCGAACGGTTTTCACAACATCCCCATTCTCGCCTATGCCGCGAAGTATGCCTCGGCGTTTTATGGGCCCTTCCGCGAAGCCGCCGACTCGCCTCCGCAGTTCGGCAACCGCAAGGCGTATCAGATGGACCCCGCGAACGCGCGCGAGGCGCTGCGCGAAGTCGCCGCCGACATCGCCGAAGGCGCAGACATGCTGATGATTAAACCCGCGCTGTCGTACCTCGACATCATTCGCCAGACGCGCGACCGCTTCGACGTGCCCATCGCCGCGTACAACGTCAGCGGCGAATATGCGATGGTGAAGGCGGCGGGTCGCAACGGCTGGATTGACGAGCAGCAGGTCACGCTCGAACTATTGACCAGCATCAAGCGCGCGGGCGCGGACGTGATTTTGAGTTATCACGCGAAAGAAGCCGCGCGCTGGCTGAAAGAAATGTAAACCGCGAAGGCGCGAAGCCCGCGAAGAAAATTAAGAAGACCTTCGCGCACTTCGCGTCTTCGCGGTTCAAGAGGATTGGATATGCCCGAAGAAACTTCACGCACACTAAATCATTTTTCGTTGTTCGCATTCAAAGATGCGTACTGGACGATGGACAGCAATGCGCGCGCGGCATTCCATCAACAATGGCTGCGCGGGCTGCGCGATGCGGCGCGCACGGTGGATATCTATCAAGTCTTCCCAGCCGAAGATGCTGACGTGCTGCTGTGGTGCGCGCTCAATGTGGACGACAAAGACACGACGCGCAAATTTTTCGAGTGCTTCGCGCGCGCGACCAATCCGTTCCGCGCGTACCTCGACACGCGCGCAATGCTGTGGGGCTACACGCGCCCATCGCAATACTCCAACGCGCAGCGCTCGCGCCAAGAGATTGACCCGTTCAGCGAGACGCGCAAGCCGTACCTCGTGATGTACCCATTCGTCAAGACAACCGACTGGTATTTGCTGGGGCGCGAGTCGCGGCAAGGCATGATGAACGAACACATCCGCATCGGCAAGCAATACGAGGACATCAGCCAACTGCTGCTCTACTCGACGGGCATCCAAGACCAGGAGTTCGTCGTCGTGTATGAGACCGACGACTTGCCGCGCTTCTCCGAACTCGTCAGCGAATTGCGCAGCACCGATGGGCGCGCGTACACCTTGCGCGACACGCCGCTGCACACCGCTATCTATCATCCGCCTGCTGAGACGCTGGCGCTGTTCGCATGAACGACCGCTTCCTGCGCGCCTGCCGCCGCGAACCGACCGACTGCACGCCCGTGTGGTTCATGCGGCAGGCAGGACGCTACTTGCCAGAGTATCGCGCCATCCGTCAAAAATATTCACTGCTCGAAATTTGCGCGCACCCTGAAGTCGCCGCGCAGGTCACGCTGCAACCTGTAGAACTGCTCGACGTGGATGCAGCGATTCTGTTTGCGGACATCCTGTTGCCGCTCATCCCAATGGGCATTGATTTGGAGTTCGCGGCGGGCGAGGGACCCGTCATCCACAATCCGATTCGCACGATAGATGATGTGAACGCATTGCGCGCGATTGATGCGGCGAACGATATGCGCGACGTGATGCAGACGATTCGACTGGTGCGGCGCGAACTGAACGGACGCGTGCCGTTGATTGGTTTCGCGGGCGCGCCGTTCACGCTCGCCAGTTACCTGATTGAAGGCGGCGCGTCGCGCAATTTTCAGAAGACCAAACAATTGATGTACGGCGAGCCGCAGACGTGGCACGCGCTGATGCAAAAACTCGCGGATGTGATACGCGATTATCTGTGCGCGCAAGTCGCGGCGGGCGCGCAAGCCGTGCAGTTGTTTGATAGTTGGGTCGGCTGTCTCAGCCCCGACGATTATCGTGCCCACGTGCTGCCCTACTCGCAACAAATTCTGCGCGCCATCAACACAGCGCCGACGATTCACTTCGGCACCGATACGGCGACGCTCTTGCCGCTAATGCGTGAGGCGGGCGGCGACGTGATTGGATTGGATTGGCGCGTGCCGCTCGACGAGGGCTGGCGCGCGGTGGGCGATGTCGCGGTGCAGGGCAACCTCGACCCGCTCGCGTTGTTCGCGCCGCGCGACGTGTTGCAGGCGAAAGTGCGCGACATCCTGCGCCGCGCCGATGGTCGCGCGGGGCATATCTTCAATCTCGGTCACGGCATCCTGCCCGACACGCCCGTGGACAACGTGCGCGCGGTGGTGGAGATGGTGCGTGAATACAGAAGTGAACGGTGAACAGTCAACCGTTGACCGTTCATCGTTCACTTGATTGACCAAACACTCTATGTCCAACATAACTGCTGTCCTGCTCATGGCATACGGCGGGCCCAACTCGCTCGACGAGGTGGAGCCGTATCTGCTCGACGTTCGCGGCGGGCGACCGACCGCACCCGAGTTAGTCGCGGAGGTGCGCCAGCGCTACGCGCTCATCGGCGGACGCTCGCCGCTGCTCGACCTGACGCAGGCGCAAGCCGATGCGTTGCAGCGCGAACTGGGCGACGACTTTCGCGTGTATGTCGGGATGCGGCATTGGCATCCGTACATTCACGAGACGATGCAGCAGATTGCCGCCGATGGCATCGCGCACCTCATCGCGATAGTGATGGCGCCGCATTACTCCAAGCTGAGCATCGGCGCGTACATGCAGAAGTTGTGCGCGGCGCGCGATGCGCTCGCACCGCAGATGCAATTCAGCGAGGTGCACAGTTGGAACACGCACCCGCGCTATCTCGACGCGCTGGCGGAGAAAACCGAAGCGGCGCTACAAAACTTTGGTGATGCGCGCAACGAGGTCGAAATTATTTTTAGCGCGCATAGTTTGCCCGAACGCATTCTGCAAGACGACGACCCGTATCCGCGCGAGTTGCAGCAGACGGTGGATGCGCTCGTCGCGCGCTTGGGTAATGTATCTCAACAGTTTGCGTATCAGAGCGCGGGCAGCACGCGCGAGCAGTGGCTTGGGCCCGACGTGGGCGCGGTCATTGACCAACTCGCGGCGCAGGGCACGCGCCACATGCTGGTGCAGCCCATCGGCTTTGTCTGCGACCACGTCGAGATTCTGTATGACGTGGACATTGTGTATCGGCAACAAGCGCAGAAGCTGGGCGTTCATCTGGAGCGCACCGAGTCGTTGAACGATTCGCCCAAACTGATTGCCGCGCTGGCGGACATGGTGCGTGGCGCGCAACGCCGTGATGCACCGCTCCATTTTTGAACGATGAGTGAACGCAAACGTATCGTCATTGTCGGCGGCGGCATCACGGGACTGAGCGCCGCTTATCGCTTGCAGTGCGCCGCGCGTGCGCAGAACCTGCCGCTCGACATCACGTTGCTCGAAAGCGAACCGCACCTCGGCGGCAAGATTCAGACGTGGCGCGCTGACGGTTTCGTGGTTGAAGGCGGACCCGATTCGTTCCTCGCGTCCAAGCCGCAGGCAACCGCGCTGTGCGAAGCACTCGGCATTGCTGACCGACTCATCACGACCAACAACACGCAGAAGCGCACGTACATTTACTCGCGCGGTCGCCTGCACGATTTGCCCGAAGGCTTGAGCGGTCTGGTACCGAGCCGCCTCGCGCCGCTGCTGCGCTCATCGCTCATCTTGCCGTTTGGCAAGGCGCGGCTGCTGATGGACTTTGTGTTGCCCGCGCGCGCGCCGAATGGCGATGAGTCGCTCGCGCATTTCGTGAGTCGCCGCTTGGGACGCGAAGCCTTCGAGCGATTGATTGAGCCATTGATGGGCGGCATCTACGCGGGCGATGCGTCGCAACTCTCGCTCACCGCGACGTTCCCGCAACTGCGCCAACTCGAATTGAAGCAAGGCAGTTTGCTGCGCGGAGTGATGCAAAATGCTCCCTCCCCTACGCAGCGGGGCTTCCTCTCACTGCGCGGCGGGATGGGGGACCTCGTAGACGCACTGCAACAGCAACTCACAGTGGCTGTGCGCTGCGGCGTCAGCGTGCAATCTATCGGAAGCACCGCGAACGGCTACGCGCTTGAAACCAATCGCGGCACGCTCAGCGCCGACGCGCTCATCATCACCACGCCTGCCTATGTGAGCGCGCCGTTGTTGCAGTCCATTGACCGCGCGCTGGCGGACGCGCACGCCGCCATCCCGCACGTCTCGACCGCGACCATCTCGCTCGCCTATCGCCGCGCCGACCTCACGCGCCCATTGCACGGCTTCGGTTTCGTCGTGCCGACCATCGAGCGGCGCGTATTGCTCGCGTGCACGTGGGCATCGAACAAGTTCGCGGGACGCGCGCCCGACGATGTGTTGCTGCTGCGCTGCTTCATCGGACGCGCGGGACAAGAAACGCTGCTCGACAGAGATGACGACGCACTCGTGCAACTGGCGCGCGATGAGTTGCACAGTATCTTGCAGATTGACGCGCCGCCATTGTTCAGCAAAGTCTATCGCTGGATGCGCGGCATGCCACAGTATCATCTCGGTCATGTGGAGCGTGTCGCGCAAATCGAGCAACGACTCACACAGCATCCGGGCTTATTCGTCGCGGGCGCAGCTTATCGTGGCGTCGGCATCCCCGACTGCATTCGGTCCGCCGAGGGCGCGGCGGCGCAAGCCATCACGTTTCTGACGAATGACGAATTACGAACGACGAATGGTTGTTCGTTGTTCGTCCTCATCTCATTATGAACACTCAACAATCCGAAAAACTTTTTGCCAAAGCGCAACAACTGCTGCCGGGCGGTGTAGACTCGCCCGTGCGCGCGTTCAAGAGCGTCGGTGGTGTGCCGCGCTTCATCACGCGCGGCGAGGGCGCATACTTATTCGATGCGGACGGCAATCGCTATATTGACTATGTGCTGTCGTGGGGACCGCTCATCCTCGGCCACGCGCATCCTGAAGTCGTCGCGGCGATTCGTGAGCAGGCAGGACGCGGCACCAGTTACGGCGCGCCGACCGAATTGGAAATAGAGTTGGCAAGGCTTGTCACGCGCTGTATGCCGGCCATCGCGATGATTCGCTTCGTCAACTCGGGGACGGAAGCCACCATGTCGGCGCTGCGCTTGGCGCGCGCGTACACGGGGCGCACGAAGATTATTAAATTCGCGGGTGGCTATCACGGCCACGCCGATATGCTGCTGGCGCAGGCAGGCTCCGGTATGCCGACGCTCGGCATTCCCTCTTCAGTTGGCGTGCCGCCGGCCACCGTCGCCGATACGCTGACCGCGCCATACAACGACCTCGATGCGGTGAGGCAATTGTTCGACGCGAACGATGGACAAATCGCCGCCGTCATCGTCGAGCCGATTGCGGGCAACATGGGCGTCGTGCCGCCGCGCGAGGGATTCCTGGAAGGCATGCGCGCGCTCACAATCAAACACGGCGCGCTGCTCATCTTCGATGAAGTGATTACAGGCTTTCGTGTGGGGTTGGGTGGCGCGCAAGCATTGTACAACGTCAAACCTGATTTGACCTGCCTCGGCAAAATCATCGGCGGCGGTCTGACGGTCGGCGCGTATGGCGGGCGGCGCGACCTCATGCACATGATTGCGCCGAGCGGGCCCGTTTATCAGGCGGGCACGCTGTCGGGCAATCCATTGGCGATGGCGGCGGGCATCACGACGCTCAAGGTGTTGCTGCGCGACAATCCGTATGCTCTGTTGGAGCAGCGCGCGAAAACATTGTGTGCTGGCATCGCCGAAGCATTGAACGGGGTCGCCATTCAGCAGAACCGCGTGGGCAGCATGTTCACCACGTTCTTCACGCGCGAACCGGTGATGGATTACGCGAGCGCGAAAAAATCTGATGCGACACAGTACGCAAAGTTTTTCCACGCATTGCTCGAGGCGGGGGTGTATTGCGCGCCCTCACAGTTCGAAGCCGGCTTCGTCTCCACCGCGCACGATGACGAGTGCATCGCGCAGACGATCAATGCGGCGCGGCGAGTAGCTGAATGCCCCTAGTCAGGATGTTCGTGCATCTGGTAGGCATCACTCACAGCCCAATGGGCATCGTAGCCGCTCCCGGTCACTTGTTTGTAAAATCGCTGTAGGAGGCCAACGCGTTGCTATTGGAACCGGTACATGGAGACACGCGCAATGTTTTGCGCACGCAACTGTTCACCTTTGCTTACCCGATGATCCGCACCGTGACGATAATGCCGATGCGAGGCACCAATTCGGCGTGTGTGCGAACGTAGCAATGAGACGCGCCCAGCGTGCAAGTACCAATTGAATCATCAAAGACAAATTTGTTTGCTCATGCTAAAATACACACCAACGATTCAGACTAATCCCACTGGCAGTGCGGTACAGTGCCACTCGTGCATCGTGAGGAGGTGATGCCCAGCGGCTTGCAGCATGGTCACTTCAGGTTTCGTTCCCCATTTCCTCATTTAGAAAGGACAACGTAATCGCAATGAAATTCTTGACGACCCTTGTACTTGCGCTGTGCGCGATGCTCGTGCTGTCTTGTGCGCCCGCCGCATCACCAGCGGCGACGAGTGCGCCGGCGGCAGCCACCTCCGCCGCCACACGCGCCGCGACGAGCGCGTCAGCCACGACCAGTGCCGCCACCGTGGCTGCGACGACGGCTGCCACCACGGCTGCATCCGCTGCCGAGATCAAACTGACGATGATTTGTCGCTGCGTCATTGGCGGCGTCAGCGCTAATACGGCGCAATGGCTCACCACGTATGTGATTCCAAACTTTCAAAATCAAATGAAGCAGCAAGGCAAGAACGTCACGATGACGCTCACGCAGTTCGGCGGCAGCGACGAGGAACAGAAGCAGCGCTACGCGCTCGACCTGAAGGCGGGCAAGGGCGAGGACGTGATGGACTTCGACGGCTTCTGGGTTCCGGAATTCGCCGCCGGTGGCTTGCTCAAACCGATTGACACGGTCTATCCCGACAACAAGAACTGGGAAGGCTGGCAGCACATCTCCAAAGCGACGCAGAGCATCATGGCATACCAAGGCAAGAACTATGGCGCGCCGCGCGGTGTGGACGTGCGTGTGATCTGGTATCGCAAAGACATCTTCAAAGCGGCCGGTCTGCCCGACCCATGGCAGCCCAAGAGTTGGGATGAGATGCTCGACGCCGCGCGCAAGATCAAAGCGGCAAAGCCCGACGTGACGCCGATCCAACTCGACGCGGGCACGGCGATGGGCGAAGCGACGACGCTGCAAGGCTACTACATGGCGCTGCTCGGCACCGGCAGCAATCCCTTCAACTTCGACACGAGCAAGTACATCGTGCGCGGACAGCCGATTCTCGACACGCTCAATTTCTACAAGAAAATCTACCTTGACGAAAAACTCGGCGACGCGCGCTTACAGTTGTTGAAGGACGGACGCGACCGCACCTTCGTTCTGTTCCGCGATGGGCAACTGGCGATGTATGTCGAAGGCGACTTCCTGTGGCGCTCGGTGCTGGCGAGCGGTGCAAATAAGCTGGAGAACCGCGATCAGTTGGTCGGCTGGGCGAAAATGCCGGCGCAGTCGCCGGGCAAGGGCTACAACAAGCAGGACTTCGTAACCGTGTCGGGCGGCGGCGGCTACGTCGTCAATCCGAATTCGAAGAACGCTGCGGAGGCGTGGGCATTCATCGCGTCTGCATACAGCAAGACGAGCCTCGACGAGTTTCAGAAGATCGAGCCGCGCATCCGCTCGCGCGACGACGTACCGGTGCCGAACGAGCCGGTGATGACCGCCCTCGCCAAAGAGGTGCAGCCGATCACGACCAAGCGTCCTGAAGACGCCGCGTACTCGACCGTCGTCTCACCGCAAATTCAATTGATGACGGAGCGCGTCGTCTCCGGCGAGATGACGCCGCAGCAGGCGATGGACGCGTTCGCCAAAGCCGTGACCGATGCGGTCGGCGCGACCAAAGTGGAAGATGCGAAGTAGATTCCAGTGACGAGTGACGAGTGACGGGCGACGTTGTGTCCGTCACTCGTCACTCGTCACTCGTCGCTTCTATGGATCTACGCCGCCCACTCCTCTCCCAACGCGCTGGGTTTTACTTCTTGCTGCCCGCGCTGTTGTTCATTACGATTTTCCTGATCCTGCCCTTCGTCTGGATTTTCTATCTGTCGTTCACCAATCAATCGCTGACGGGCGTGGGCGCACTGAACCCGCAAGTCGTGGGACTGGACAACTACACGCGCCTCTTCAATCTCAGCGACTGGCTGACGCGCGGACACTTCGGCAGCGCGCTCATCATCACCGCGCAATTCGTATTCGGCTCCGCGCTGATCGGACAAGTCATCCTCGGACTCGCGCTGGCGGTGGCGTTCTTTCGGCGCAGGGGAATGCTGCGCGAGGTGGTCTATACGCTCGTCATCCTCGCGTGGATTCTGCCCGACGTGGTCGTCTCGTTCAGTTGGATTGCGTTTCTCGACCGCGACTTCGGCACACTCAATCAAATCCTCAAGCGCGTGGGGTTCGGCCAGCCCGACTGGCAGCTCGAACACGCACTGCTCGCGATCATCATCTTCAACACGTGGCGCGGCACCGCGTTCTCGATGCTGCTGTTCTCGTCGGCGCTGGCCAGCATTCCGCCGTCGTACCTTGAAACGGCTGAGGTGGTGGGCGCGTCGGCGTGGCAAAAATTCAAAGACATCCTGCTGCCGCTGTTGCGCGGACACATTCTCACCGATCTGATCCTGATCACGCTCTGGACGTTCAACTCGTTCGCGCCATTCCTCATCACGGGCGGCGGGCCGGGCTTCCGCACGGAGATCGTATCTATCTACACCTTTCGCGTCGCGTTTCAATTCTTTCAGTTCGGCGAAGGTGCGGCGATTGCCGTGGTGATGATGGCGATCAATTTTGCGCTGGCGCTGTTCTATCTCACGCTGCTGCGGCGA
This sequence comes from Anaerolineae bacterium, assembly GCA_038198935.1. Classification (GTDB taxonomy): domain Bacteria; phylum Chloroflexota; class Anaerolineae; order JACRMK01; family JACRMK01; genus JBBPZQ01. The sequence continues at coordinate 93,216 of JBBPZQ010000108.1, read as the reverse complement.
CAGGCCGTGTACGCGTGAGATGAAAAGCAAAAACAAACCGCGAAGGCACGAAGCACGCGAAGCGATTAATTTTTTCTTCGCGTGCTTCGCGCCTTCGCGGTGGAAATTTTTATGAGACGACTGCGTAAGGTCTTATCCAACCTCGGCTATTACGTGTTCGTGCTGTTGGTGCTCGCATTCTTTGCGCTGCCGCTGTTGTGGCTGGTGTTCACGCCATTCAATGCGCGCGCGACTTTCGCCGTCGAGATTCCGACGCGGGCGACGCTCGACAATTTTCGCGCGGTATTCGCAAACTCGTTTGCCGTGCGTGCGTTGTTCGTCAACAATCTCATCTTGGCTAGCGGCGCGATGCTCGGCACAACGCTCATCGCGACGCTGGCATCGTATGCGCTCTCGCGCGCACGCATTCGCGGCGGTGATTATCTGTCGTATATTCTTATCCTGTTTTCGTCGGTGGTGACTGGCACGGCCGCGATGGTGCCGATCTTCTTGATTGTGAATGCGCTGGGTTTGGTGGACACACACCTTGGAGTCATTCTGGTCTTTATCGGCGGCTTGCTGCCGGCGGCCATTTTCATCATGCGCGATTTCGTGGACGGTATCCCGCGTTCGTATGAGGAATCGGCGCTGGTCAGCGGTGCCACGCCGCTGCGCGTGTTTCTCGACGTGGCGCTGCCGCTCATCCGGCCCGGCATGATGGTCGTCGCGATCTGGGCGTTCGTGCACGCGTGGGGCGCGTTCTTGATTCCGTTCGTGATTCTGCGCAGCCCAGACAATCTGCCCGCTTCGACAGCCGTCTATTCGTTCTACACTGAAGCGGGCACGCCCAACGTCACGCTCGTCTCGGCGTACTCGCTGCTGTACGCGTTGCCCGTGATCGTGCTGTACCTGCTCGTCAACTGGCGCTACGGCTTCCGATTTTTTGGAGGGATTAAACGCTAAGCCTATGGCGCGCATCGTTTTAGAAAACATCATTAAACAGTTCGGCGCGGGCACGACAGCCGTGAACAACGTCAACCTCACGATTGAGGACGGCGAATTTTTCGCGCTGCTTGGGCCAAGTGGCTGCGGCAAGACGACGACGCTGCGCATGATCGCGGGACTCGAGCAGCCGACGTCGGGCCGCATCCGCATTGGCGAACGCGACGTGACCGAGTTCGCCCCGCGCGAGCGCGATGTGGCGATGGTCTTCCAAGACTACGCGCTCTATCCGCACATGACGATCATGGAGAACATCGGCTATCCGTTGAAGGTGCGCGGCGTGGGCAAAGCGGTGACGCAGGCGCGCGTGCGCGAGGCGGCGAAGCACTTGCAGATTGATACGTTGCTCGAGCGGCGTCCCAGTCAACTCTCCGGTGGCCAGCAGCAGCGCGTCGCAGTGGCGCGCGCGGTGGTGCATCATGCGCAGGTCTTTCTGTTCGACGAGCCGCTCAGCAATCTAGATGCGAAGCTGCGCGTGGAAGCGCGCGGCTTCCTGAAACACTTGCAGCACGAACTCAAAGTGACGACGGTGTACGTGACACACGATCAAGCCGAGGCGATGGCGCTCGCCGACCGCATGGCCGTCATGGATCAAGGGCGCGTGATGCAAGTCGGCTCGCCGCTCGACGTGTATCGGCAGCCGCGCAACACCTTTGTCGCATCGTTCATCGGCAACCCACCGATGAACTTGCTGCGCTGTCGCGTCAATCCGACGAGTGGACGCCTTGAGTTGACCGGTTCGGACATACGCCTTGACTCGACGCCGTGGCGTGCGCTGCTCAGCCGCGCGCCGCGTGATGGCGACCTGATGCTCGGCGTGCGCCCTGAACATATCGAATTTACTGATGCTAATGCCGCGAACACCATCCCCGCGCAAGTCTATGCGACACAGCCGCTCGGCTCAGAGTCGCTCATCATTCTGCAACTCGGCGAGAACACACTATCAGTGCGTCGCTTTGACGAAGTGCTGCCGAGCATCGGTGAGCAGGTGCACATCCGCTTCAGCCCCGAGCACGTCTTCTGGTATGACGCACGGGGCGAACGGCTTCGATCCACCTGAAGTCGTCGTTACTGCCTCGCCCATCGCCCTCGCCGCCGCGTCGCGCACGAATCGCACCAGCAGCCAGAATGCGATGGGCACCCCGATTGCCATCCACTTCAAGCGTCGCGCCTTCAACTGAGGCAATGCGGCGCGTTTGCTCGCCCTACCATGTTCATCTATAATTTTTTCGCACCGTGCTTTGCATCCGCTCGCAAAGGAGGTGAGGCACACTACCGAGTTGTGATCAACCGCACGTCGAGTGTCAACCGTTCGATTCACTTTTGGATTCTCTGAGGAGGAGAACACTATGCGTAACCGTTCATTTTTGATTGTGCTCGTGCTGCTTGTCTTGGCGCTTGCGCTCGGCGCGTGCGGGCCCGCGGCAACGACTGCCCCGAGCGCCGCGCCTGCGACGCAAGCCACTGCCACTCGTCCGCCCGCAGGCCCGGCGACGAGCGCGCCAACCACCGCAGCAACGAGCGCACCAACCACCGCTGTTGCCACCACCGCGCCGACGACTGCCGCGAAAAAAATTAAGGTCGGACTCGTCACCGACACCGGCGGCGTGAACGACAAATCATTCAACCAGTCGGCGTGGGCGGGCGTGCAGAAAGCGCAGAAAGATTTCGGCGTAGATGCGAAGTTCATCGAGTCGAAGCAGCCGACCGACTACGAAAAGAACATTGACCTGTTCGTGAACGACAAGTACGACGTGATTATTACCGTCGGTTTCTTGATGGGCGACGCGACGGGCTTGAAGGCGAAAGGCAATCAGAGCACTAAGTTTGCCGTCGTGGACTACGGATACTTCCCATCAAAGGGTGACAAAGTTTGCGACGACACGAAGAAGGATTGCTACGTCGACGGCGGCTTAGCGAATGTGACCAGCCTGCTGTTTCAGGAAGATCAGGTCGGCTATCTGGCGGGCGTGCTTGCGGGTGGCATGACCAAGAGCGGTACCGTCTGCACAGTGTCGGGCATGGAGATTCCGCCGGTGGTGCGCTACGTCGTCGGCTTCCAGAACGGCGCGAAGTCGGTCAAGTCTGACGTGAAGACGTTAAACACCTACATTCCATCCTTCACCGATCCCACGACGGGCAAAGCGACCGGTCAAACCATGATCACGCAAGGCTGTGACGTGGTGTTCGGCGTGGGCGGCAACACCGGCAACGGCGGCTTGCTTGCCGCGAAAGAGAACGGCAAGATGGCGATTGGCGTGGACGTGGATCAGTACCTCACCTATCCCGAAGTCAAAGACGCGCTGATCACGTCGGCACAGAAGAATGTGGATGTGGCTGTCTATGAATACATCAAGACCGTCGTGAACGGCACAGCCAAGGGCGGCATCCTGACCGCGAACGTGCCGAACGGCGGCGTCGGTCTTGCACCGTATCACGATTGGGAAAGCAAGATTCCGCAAGCCGTGAAAGACAAAGTGACACAAGCCTTGGCCGACCTCAAGTCGGGCAAGGTAACGACGGGCTACAAACCGTAACTCCGTGCCGAGCCATGAGCAATGAGTGCTGAGTAACTCTGGCACGTTTGCAGGATGTCATGCGGCGTTGTTATTCATCATAACAACGCCGCATTGTTTTCAACGGTCTCCCATTCGCAATGCCTATTAGCACCCGTCGTCGTTCGTCGTTCGTCATACGTTTGCTGTTCACGCTTGCCGTGAGCAGCATCGCGCTCCTCGTGAGCGCGTGCGACGTCGGCGCGAATCCGAGCGGCACCTCACAAAGTGCAGGCACGCCTGTCGCGACCGTGGCTGCGCCGAGTCTCATGCTCACGCCACTCATTCCGACTCCCGCTAGCACACCCGGCCCGCTGAACCTCAGCGTATGGATGAGCGATGAGTTTGCGCTCGCGCCCGCCGCGAACGGCGGCGACGTGCTGACGACGACAGTGGCTGGCTTTCAATCCGCCTTCCCCGACATTCACATCACCATCGCGCCAAAGAAAGCGACCGGCAAAGGCGGACTGCTCGACTTGTTGAGCGCCAGCGAAGACGCGCTGCCACAAGCCGCGCCCGACGTGATCACGCTCGACTTACGCGACGTGCCGCAGCTTGCGCGCGACAATCGTTTGCAGCCGTTTGACCCGCGCTTCGCGCCGACGACGCTCAACGATCTGTTTCCGTTCGCGCGCGGCGCAGCACAGGTGGAAGGTCGCGTGTACGCGATCCCGTTCACGACCGATGCGCTGCACATCGCTTACGACAATACGCAATTCAAAACACCACCGCAGACGTGGAACGACTTGCAGACGACGACAGTAAAATATGCGTTCGCGGCTGGCGGCGACAGTGGCCAAGTCGGCGATTCGTTCCTCGCGCAGTATGTCGCGCTCGGCGGCAAGTTTAGCGACGCGAGCGGCAAGCCCGCGTTGGATCGCACGCCGTTGCGCACGGCGCTGGAGTTTTATCGCAGCGGCATCACGCAAGGCACGCTCGTGACGAACGTGCTCGCGCTGAAAACGTCCGACGACGTATGGAAACAATTCACGGCGGGCAAGGCGACCATCGTGGATACCAGCGCGCGCATTTTCCTTAGCGAGCGCGGCGCGGCGCGGACCGTTGGCTTCGGCGCAGTCCCGACGCGCGACGGCAACTTATCCACCATCACGCGCAGTTGGGGCTACGCGATTGTCACGAAAGATGCGACGCGCCACGCCGCCGCCGAACGCTTCGTTGAATGGATGTTGACGACGGAGAACAATGCAAATTGGAATCGCGCGAGCAACCGCTTGCCAGTGCGCCGCAGCGCCGTCACGCTGTGGTCGAGCGACACGGCTTATCGTGACTTCATCACGCAGCTGTTGAACGCCGCCGTCAATCGCCCGCCAGCCACCGCCAGCAAAATGCTCGACGTGGTATTGCAGTCCGCCATCAACGACGTGCTCGTGAATAACCTGAGTCCGTCAGACGCGGCGGACAAAGCGATTGCCGCATTGGCACGCTGAGTGCGCCTCTGCTGTCGGAAGGGGCAGCGGCGCGATTATCGAGCATGCCGCATTTGACGCGCGCCACCCACCGCCGTATAATACGGGCATACCGATACCCCGTAGGGGTATGCTCATTCCAGAGGAGGAATCAATGGCAGCACCTGTTCATGTCTCAGACGAGGAGTTCGAGAAGACCGTATTGAAGTCCGAGAAGCCCGTGTTGGTGGACTTCTGGGCGCCGTGGTGTGGTCCGTGTAAGATGATTGCGCCATCGGTCGAAGAATTGGCAAAAGAATATGACGGCAAGGCGACGATCGCTAAGGTCAACACCGACGATCATCCGCTGTGGGCGAGCCGCTTCGGCATCATGGGCATTCCCACGCTGATCGTGTTCAACGGTGGCAAGGAAGTGGATCGCGTTGTCGGCGCGGTGCGCAAGGAAGTGCTAAAGGGCAAACTGGAGAAAGTGCTTGCATCAGCGCACGCCGCGACGGCGACGACAGCGCCCGCCAAGAGCACTGAGCCTGCGAAGCAGCCATGACGCGCAGTAAAACGCTGAGCGCGCCGCGTAAGTCGAGCGCGACCGGCGAGGCAGGTCGTCACAAGTCCTCTGCCCCGCCGCAGATTTTTTCCGACGACGCGCGCGACGATCTGCTAGACCGTCTGCGCCGCATCGAGGGACAAGTGCGCGGCGTACAGCGTATGGTGGACGACGGACGCGACTGCCGCGCCATTCTCAATCAGTTGACGGCGGTGCGCGCAGCGGCGTATCAGGTCAGCCTGCTGCTCGTGCGCGACTATGCGACCCAGTGCATGCGCGAGTCGGACGAAGCGGAAACGATTGACGACTTGGTGAAGACCTTGAGCCACATGCCGTATTAGCCACATCGCATACCAAAAGTTGAAGGGGCGCATTCTTATGCGCCCCTTTGTCGTATCCGCGCTAGGGTCGTCGTGATACAATTGTGAATCACGATTTTATGGGTGCAGGGACTACGAATGCTTAGAACGATTAGTAGGAGGGCGCTCAAAACATTGTTGGTGATGGGTGCGCTCACATTGGTAAGTGTGAGCGCGATGATCGCATTGATTAGCGCGCAGCCGTCGCTCGCGGCGCAAGGCGCAGATGTGCTGCGCGACCTGATCGGCAACGAGCCCGTCGCGCAACTCGAAAGCATTGTGTTCACGGCGCACGATACGATGCAGCAAAGAGAATATGATCTCGGCATGGAGAAGCCGGCCGCGCCGTGGAGCGCTGCGGATGCGCTTCCCAATCTCACGCCGATGCCGACATTCACTGCCACGAGCATTGCGGCGAATCCACAACGTGCATCCGACTCTGCGCCCGCACCCGCACGATTGCCATCTGCGTGGCAGTTGTCACCCGTGACGCATCTCGGCACATTGCAAGGCGAGGGCATTTGGTCGCCGTATCTGCGCAGCAGATTTGGACAGGCGATTGCTTATCGCACGTTCCTGCAACCCGACCCTGCGCGCCCGTATTCGCTGATTGCGGTGGTCGCATTCGATCTCTCGCAGACGCGCTTGCACTACGTGCTGGGCAGTGAGGAGCCATCTGTGTCGGGCGGGCCGAAAGGCACGGGCAAGATTGCAGCGGATGATCGTGACAACGGTTCGTTACTGGCCGCATTCAATGGTGGGTTCAAAGCGACACACGGCCACTTTGGCGCGATGCAGAACGGCCTGGTCGCGCTGCCCGCGTTGAACGGCTTCGCGGCGGTCGCCCTCTACGACGACGGGCGCGTGCGCATTGGCGAATGGGGCAAGGATATTCTGCCGTCCAAGAACATCGTCGCGTGGCGCGAGAATGCGCGACTCATCATTCAGAACGGCCAAGTGTCGCCGCGCGTCGCCGTAGATGCGCTCAGCGATTGGGGCGGCACGATCAGCGGCAGCGTCGTGACGTGGCGCTCGGCGCTGGGACTCGGCGTGGACAACCGCGTGCTGTATTACTTCGCGGGACCGAACCTTTCCATGCCGACCCTCGCGCGCGCGATGCTGGCGGCAGGCGTGCAGCAAGGGCTGCTGCTCGACATCAATGCGTCGTGGGTGCACTTCACCGCTATCCGCGACGTGAGTGGAAAACTTTCAGCTGATCCGCTGCTGCCCGACATGAAAAGTTCAGTTGATCGCTATCTACGAACGTCTCAGCGCGACTTCTTTTATATCACGTCCCCATAGCGAAAACCTGCACACCTTTTTAGTGCGCGCGGATGCTGCGCGCGGTTGTTCGCCTACATTGCTGCGAGTATAATAGGCATGTGACGTGATGGAGTGACTATGGACTATAAAGACTATTACAACGTTTTAGGTGTTGAGAAGAAAGCCTCCGAAGGCGACATTAAGAAGGCGTACCGCAAGCTCGCGCAGCAATATCACCCCGACCGCAACCCCGACAACAAAGCGGCACAAGAAAAATTTAAAGAGATCAACGAAGCGTACGAAGTGCTCGGCGACGCGCAGAAGCGACAGAAATACGACGCGCTCGGTGCGAACTATCAGCAGTGGCAGCGCTACGGCGGACAAGGCGGCTTCGATTGGGGCCAGTTCGCACGGCAAGGCGCAGGCGGCACGCGCGTCGAATACGGCGACCTCAACGAGATGTTTGGCGGCAGCGGCGGCGACTTTTCCGAATTCTTTCAATCTATTTTCGGCGGCAGCCCCGGCGCGGGGACGCGCACACGCACGCGCGCCCAACCGCGCACGCGGCGAGGCGGCGACATGGAACAACCTGTCAGCGTCACGCTCGAAGAAGCGTACAACGGCACCAAGCGTGTCGTGCAAAAAGATGGCCGTAAGGTGGAAGCGAGCATCCCGGCGGGCGTTTCGAGCGGACAGCGCGTGCGCTTGCCCGGCGCAGGGCGCGCTGGTGTGAACGGCGGCACGGCTGGAGATCTGTTCCTCATCGTCGAGGTCGCACCGCATCCTACGTTTGAGCGGAAGGGTGACGACTTGTACGTGGATGTGCCTGTCGAGGTATATACGTTGCTGCTCGGTGGCGACGCGCGCGTGCCGACGTTGCGTGGCAAGGACGTGCTGCTGACCATTCCGCCTGAAACTGCGAACGGCAAATTGTTCCGCCTCGCGGGTCAAGGCATGCCGCGCGCTGGCGCTCCGTCGCATAAAGGCGATTTGTACGCGCGCATCAAAGTCGTGCTGCCGCAGAACTTGAGCGAAAAAGAGAAGTCGCTTGTGCGTGAGTTGCTGCGTCTGCGCGCGCAGTCGTAAGATATTTCTGCGATGAATGCTCACAAGTGGCAATCATGCAAATGGGTGAGCATTCGTAGCACTGGATTGTGTGTTGAGAAAGCCTTCAATATGAAACCCCTGCTTCGTCCGTTAGCACTCATCGTCGTCGCGGTGCTGTTCAGTCTGGGCTGCGGCGTATCGTCACTGCTGGAAGAGCCGGGCACGACCGCGCCAGCGTCTTCAGCGCCGTCGGCGCCAGCCGTCAACCAACAGCCGACGCTCGCGCCGAATTTACCTGTCGTGCTCCCCACGGCGGTGCCCATCACGGGACTTGATCCCGAAGAGACACTGCTCGTCAACTTGTACGAGCGTGTCAGTCCATCGGTCGTGTTCATTGCCGTGCTGCTCAACGGCGGCACGCAGGCGACAACCGGCGAGGCGAGCGGCTCCGGCTTCGTGCTCGATCAAGAAGGTCACATCGTCACCAACGATCACGTCATCGCGGGTGCGAGCAAGGTGCACATCAAATTTTCTGGCGATGTGTCCGTCGAAGGCAAAGTGATTGGTCGCGATCCGGATACCGATTTGGCTATCGTGCAGGTTAATGTGCCGAAAGACGTGCTGCACCCGGTGCCGCTCGGCAACTCGGATGCGCTGCGCGTCGGCCAGCGCGTCGTGGCGATTGGCAATCCGTTCGGCTTCGAGCGCGCGCTGTCAGTCGGCTACGTCAGCGCAGTCGGGCGTGTGGTGCAATTGAGCGAGAGTCAGTACTCGCTGCCCGAACTGATCCAGACCGACGCTGCCATCAATCCGGGCAACTCCGGGGGACCGCTGCTGAACACCAAAGGCGAAGTGGTCGGCGTTACGAACCTGATCTTCTCGCGCAGCGGCGTGAATTCCGGCGTGGGCTTCGCGGTGCCCGTTGAAACCGTCAAGCGTGTCGCACCGGAATTGATCAAGAACGGCAGGTTTGCGCACCCGTATCTCGGCATCAGCACCGATCGCGAGGCAATCAACGCGGACATGGCACAGCAACTATCCCTGCCTGTGCAGCACGGTGTAATCATTCAACAAGTGACAGCCGGCAGCCCCGCCGATAAAGCTGGCTTGCGTGGCGGCAACCAGCGCGCAACGTACAACGGACGCGCCATTCAAGTGGGCGGCGACATCCTTGTGGGCATTGACAACCGCGACGTGCACAGCTTCGACGACGTTATCACCTATCTCGCCAAGTTCACGAAGGTTGGCCAGAACGTCGTGCTTTCGATCATTCGCGGTTCCACGCCGCAGAAGGTCACGCTCACGCTCGGCGAACGGCCGCGGCAGTAATTCGAGCACCAGACCTCACAGGTCTTCAAGACCTGTGAGGTCTAGCCTTACATTCTTACTACCTTTTCCCCTCACGTCGCCAACTCGCCAACATCTTCACCCTCTGATACAATCCCGCACAACCGAACCAAAGGAGCGCAGCGCATCATGGAACGATTGAGTGCCACCGTCAGCGGCAGCGTGCAGGGCGTATACTTTCGCGCATACACGCAGCGCGAAGCGGAGCGGCTCGGACTGACGGGCTACGCGCGCAATCTGAGCGATGGCACGGTTGAGGTCGTGGCAGAAGGTCCTCGCGCGGCGCTGGAGTCGCTGCTCGCGTGGTTGCGACGCGGCTCGCCGAGCGCGCACGTGGACGAGGTGCGCGCCGAGTGGCACGCGGCACGCGGCGCGTTCGCGCGCTTCGAGGTGCAGCCATGACGACCGCCGCGATGTCCGATCAGCAAGTCGAGCGCATCGCATGGACGGTGCTCGTGTGCGCATTCGTCGGCTTCCTGATCGTGCTGGTCGGCGCCCCATCGTTCGGCTACTGGTTTATCAGCAACGCAACCGATTCACACGAGACCGCACTGACGGTCTTGAGCGGCACCGCCATCGTCGAGGTCGCGGGCCGCGATCCATCCGGCGAGCAGAAGCAGCGCATGCTCCCCGAAGGTGCAACTATCCGCACCGATGCCAACACGCGTGTCGAGCTCACGCTGTTCGACGGCAGCAGCGTGATCGTCTTTCCCGATACACAAGTGACGTTGGGCGCGGCGCGCTCGCCCAAGTTTGCCTTCAGCCAGCAGCCGCTGCAAGACTCGCTCATCTTACAGACCGGTCGCGTGCGTTTGAGTGTTTCACCCGACGAGCCGCACGTCGAATTTCACGTGGACACGCCGCATGGCAGCACGCAATTTGTCGCGGGCAGTTATTCGGTCGAGGTCACGCGCGATCAGTCTGAAGTGGTGGTGCGCAGCGGGCAGGCGCTCGTCAGCGCACATGCGGAATCGCTGCCGTTAAAACCGCGCGAGCGCGGTCAATTGCGCTTGGGCGAAAAGCCACGTGGACCTCTGCCCGCGCAGCGTGACCTGATCGCGAACGGCGCGTTTCAATCGTTGAATGATTGGCGCGCGTACAACGATCAGGGCGGCGATGGTGGTGGGGTGGACGGCGATATTGAACTCGTCAATGATGCAGGGCGCAGGGCAGTGCACATCGTCCGCAGAGGCAGCAATGGTAACCACGACGACGCGGGCATCGAGCAGGTGCTCAATAAAGACGTGACCGACGCGGAGGCCGTGCGTCTGCACATGGACGTGCGCGTGAGCGCGCAGTCGCTCTCAGGCTGCGGCTACTTGAGCACCGAGTGTCCGTTGATGGTGCGCATCAAATACCGCGACATCAAAGGCGGCGAGAACTTCTGGGTGCATGGCTTCTTCGCGCAGAACGTTGACGGCAAAGCCATCAACAACGGCGAGCAAGTGCCGCAAGGCTTGTGGTATCCCTACGAGAGTCAAGACCTGACCGACATCCTCATTCCCAAACCCGCGCAGATCATCTCCGTGCAAATCTTCGCTTCGGGTTGGGACTTCGAGAGTATGGTGGCGGACGTGGGACTGATCGTGGAGTGAAAACTGGAAAGTGAAATGTGACAAGCGGAAAAACGGAAAGGGGAAAGCAGAGACATCACTTTCCCCTTTCCGTTTGTCACTTCTTGAGCAGTGAATCCAAACCGATGATGGGCGTCGAACCAGTGGGCGCGACGATCACGCTTAACTTGTCGTTCAACTTTTCAATCGCCTTCAACTGAACCAGTTCGGGCGTGAGCGATTTCGCCACCGTCGTGTTGTAGAACGCTTCGGCGTCGGCTTCGATGCGGCGCGCATCAGCCTTGCCTTTGGCGAGGATCGCTGCGAAATCGGATTCGCCTCTGGCTTCGGCGGCGCGCGCGTCGGCTTTACCTTTAGCTACAGCGGCAGCCGTCTTCGCCTCGGTCTCTGCTTTGTCCAGCTCGAACTTTGCGCGTTCAGCCGCTTGCTGTGCCGCCACCTTCTGGTCGAGCGCAGCCTTCAACTCCGCCGAGATATGCACTTCGCCGACTTGCACCGCTTCGAGTTCGATGAAGTCTTTGGCAAGTTCGTCATGCAATAACGCCAGCGAATTCTTCTCCAGGACGTCGCGCTCGTTGCCATACAAGCCAATCACTGTCATCTTACCAGCGATGATGGGGATGACCGAGCGCGCGGCGCGGCGCACAGCATTGTCTTCGATGAAGCGAATCGGAGCACCTTGCCACTTCGAATACAACTGCCCCGCCTTCTCTGGGATGACGTGGTATTTGATGGTCGCGTCAATGTAGATGTCCTGGCCTTCGATGCTCTGCGCCTTGATCGAATCGTCCCCGATGATGCGGCCCTCCTGCTGCTTGGCGACCATCGTCAGTACCTGTGTGCCGACGGGATACTCCTGCACGATTTGCACGAGCGGCACTTTGAAATTGAAGCCCGGCTGCAAGAAGCCGGTCTTCACTTCGTGTGTCTGTTGATCGAACAAAACGCCCACATAGCCCGGGCGAATGCTGACGAACGACGACGAGCCAATCACGAGCACGGCGATCACGAGGACCGCGGCCGTGACGGCCGCCCCGATACCGCGCGCATTGAACGTCGGCGTGGGGATGTCATAATTTCGATTACGCATGAATCATTCTCCTTTGCGACTCTTCTTATTCAGTCCGTTTTCAATTTGCTTGATCAGTTCTTGACTTTCGCGCCGTTCGCGCCGCCGCACGAACCAACGGGCGAGCGAGTACAGCGCGAACCACAGCAGGGCGAGTATCAGAATGAACAACAGGATATCGGGAAGTGCGTAAGCCATAACAACCTCAAAGTGTCAGGTGACAAGTGTCAAGTGTCAAGTCGCCATCACAACACCTATCTTGACACTTGGCACTTGTCACATCCTTGCCGTCACCAGATTGCCCGATTCGTAATGATGTAGTCCGCGATAAAAAATCCCGCGCGCGACGAGCACGATGACGAATGCGCCGACGACGTAGCCGACGAGGCTGACCCAATCGAAGTCGCGCAGAAGATTGGCGGGGACGCTGCTGAGGAACGCGGCGGGAATGAGCGTGAACAGGATGACGCGAATGGCGACGGGAAAGAAATCGAGCGGATATATCGCGAACGACGTAAGTGCGCCAGCGCCTTGCGCGCTGAGCGACTCGGCGTTGCCGAGATAGAACGCGAGCGAGCCGAGTGCGACGGCGAACGCAGCCATCACCGCCGCGCCGAGCACCGTGCTCACGACGAACAGCAGCCACGCGAGCGGGTTCGCGCCCCACAGATACGCGAACAGCACGATGCTGAACATGAAGTCGCCCCATGCCGACAAGTTCATGCGCGAGACGAGCGTGTGCAGCAGCGGCGAAAACGGCAGCGCGAGATAGTAGTCGAGTCCGCCCGTCACGATCACGGTCGCCAGATTGAACGCGTTGCCGAACACGATGTTGCCGACGCCGAAGTTAGCTGCGATGAGCGCGTACAGCGTCAGCACGTCGCGCAGTGCCCAGCCGTGCAGCGCGGGGAACTGCGTGAAGAACACACTCCAGAAGAACAGCATCGCCACGTCGTTCAACATCATGCCGAACGCTTGCAGCATGAACGCGCCACGATACTCCATCGCGGACATGAAGTTGAACTTGAGGTATTCGAGGGTTAGGAGAATGGATTTGAGCATGAGAAGTTTGTTGGTGGCTTGGTTAGTTTGTTGGTTCGAGCCACCAACAAACTAACAAACCATCCAACCACCCAACCATCCAACTATCCAGCCACCTGCTTCAACACAGCCGCCACCACTTGTCTCACCAACTCCTCCGGTATTTCTTCGCTCGCCGCCGAATGCAAGCCTGTCTGTCGCGCGCACACGCCCAGCGCGCACAACTTCTCGAACTCGTCTTTGGGCAGGCGCTTCAACTCGCCGACCTGCCGCGCCGCAAGCACGATCGCCGCCGAGTGCTCGATGCGTTCGAGGCGCATGTATGCCTCCATCACATTCGCACCGACCGTGAGCGTGCCGTGATGGTCGAGCAAGATCGCATCGTGCGTCGTCACCAGATCGCGCACGGCGTGTTGGCCGTCGGGCGTGCCGGGCGTGACGTACGGCGCAGTCGGCACGATGCCGACCGAGTAAATCACTTCGGGCAGCACGTCGGCGTCTAGCGGCAAGCCCGCGACGGTCAGCGCGATGGCGAGCGGCGGGTGCGCATGGATGACCGCATGAACGTCCGCACGCTGCTTGTACGCGGTCAGATGCATCATCATTTCGGACGACGGCTTCAGGTTGCGCGTGGCGGGGTGATTGGATGCGATCACACGCCCGTTCATGTCCACGCGCAACAGTTGATCGGGCGAGAGAAAACCTTTGCTCAATCCGCTCGGCGTGATGAGCAAACGCTGTTGGTCGAGCCGCACCGAGATATTGCCATCCGCCGCGGCGAGAAAGCCTTTCTCCCACATGCGTCGTCCGATGGCGACGATTTCTTCGCGGAGGTCGTGTTCGTTCAAGAAACGCATAGTGCATAGCGATGAGCGAACCGTTCACTGCTCGTCGCTCATCGTTCATTACTGCTTCATCGCTTGCAGTCGCGCGCGCAGCGACGCAATCTCTGCCGAGTTGCCGCGCTCTTCGCCGTATGCGCTCAATTGGTGTTTGGTGAAGGCGAGGTCGGTGGCAGTGGCGAAGAATTTGCCAAGTCGCTCGTAGGCGCTCCAACCTTGGTTGGTCAGCGTACCAAAGCGCACTCTTGCGCGGCGCAGCGAAGAGATAAGGATGTCGTAGTCCTGCTGAGAGATGAGTCCGCTTGCCACCTCGGGCTGTAACTCGGTGACGAGCCACTGTCGCTCGCGGCCAATCAGAATGAACGCGATGATGGTCATCAGCAAGATGCCGCCCCAATCGAATAGCAGCGCGATGAGGCACGAGAGATACACTGTCTGCTCGCCAAAGGTCGCGCCGAGATTGTGGACGCTGTGAAAGAAAATAGCAGCCGCCCAGCCCAGAATCGGCACAACAATGCGGTTGAGCGGACCTGCGTGCGTACGTGCCCAGCCGAGCGCCAGTCCCGTCCAACTGGTGAAGAACGCGTGGTTCAAGCCGAACACAATCGCGCGCAAGAAGATGTTGACCATCTCGCCGCCGATGCCCGCGTCGGATGCCGCGCTCAAAAAGTAAAAAATGTTTTCGACGGCGGCGAAGCCGAAGCCCACCATCGCGCCGTACACGATGCCGTCGAGTGGATCGTCAACGTGCCGCCAGAAGACGAGCAGTAAGCCGATGAGAAAAATTCCTTTTGCGCTCTCCTCGAACAGCGGCGGTGACGCGCCGAAACTCAGTGCATCGCTCAGTGCGTTGTGGCCCAATGCGCCATATACAATCCTGTCGAAGATCACTTCGAGAATGCCGCCGCCGATCACGGCGGGAATCGCGCCCCACAAGAACGCGGCAGTCAGCAGCCACAGCGGCTCGCGCTCGTAGCGGTCCAGCCACCAAATCAGGTTGATGTAAAAAATTGTGGGGATGATCGCGCCCGCGAGCGCGATGAGGATGATGAGTGCAATCATGCGAGCCTCTGGGCGGGTATTGTATCACCGTTGGATGCACGCCACAAGACGTTGCGACAGTGCGGGGTGGGCGTCAAAGTTTTGCGGTCGGTGAATGGCTGGCGGTTCAAAACCGCGCCTATTGGGCTAAAGCCGAGCGTCTATCTACATGGACGCTACCCGTCCGCGTAGGCGGACGTTCAGCCGTAGGCTCTTAAGGCGCGATTTCAATCGTCTGCTTTTCCAAAATGAGAATTGCTGCCGACATTGCGCTGGTGGTTGACAGACATTTGCCTTTCGTACTCTTTCGTGCTATAGTTACGCACATCTGGTGCGACCATCTCTAAATCGGCCGCACCTTTCATTTATGGAACCATTGCGTGGCCGACTTGACCGTTACTCCCGAAACCTCTGATCTCGAATGTGTCGCCCCTGAACAACTGGACGGCGAACGTGCGACGCCCTACGCGCGCATTGTCTCCAAGATGATGCGTCAGCATCGTCTGCTGTCGGTTCATTGGGAACTGACGTATCGCTGCAACGAGCAGTGCACGCACTGCTATCTGGACGTGCTCAAGCCGAATGCGAAAGTCGCGGGCGAATTGACGACGGAGCAGGTCAAGAGCGTGATGGATCAACTCGCCGCGATGAACGCGCTCAACATCACGTTCTCTGGCGGCGAGGCGCTGGTACGTCGGGACTTTTTTGACATTGCCGAATACGCGCGCCGCAAGCGATTCGCGATTCGTATCTTCACCAACGGTATTCTCATTACCCCAAAACTGGCGGATCGCATCGCCGCGCTCCAACCGTTGGTCGTCGAAATCTCTTTGTATGGTGCTGATGCGGAGACGCACGACTCGATCACGCAGCGCCGCGCGTCGTGGGCGTTGACGACGCGCGCGTTCCGCTTGTTGCACGAGCGCGGCGTGCATACGCAGATGAAGACGCCGCTCATGCACGAAAACATTCACGAACTGCATGCGCTGGAGGAATTGGCTGCGAGCTTGGGCGCGGCTTTCCGCTCCGACCCGGCGCTGACTGCCAAAGATAACGGCGACCTCAGCCCGCTCACTCACCGCTTGACGCACGACGATTTGGTCTGGCTTTATCGGCAGGAATACACCGAAGCGATGAATCCACCAGCGCCGATCGGCGACGCGCATCGCTCGTGCGCTATTGGACTACATGCGCTCGTGCTTGACCCTTACGGCAATGTGTTTCCGTGCGTACAGACGCGTATCTCGGCGGGCAACGTGCTGGAGCAAACGGTGAAGGAAATTTGGAACGCGCAGTTGTTCCAGCAAGTTGGTATGCTCACGTTCGACATGCTGCCGATCTGCCGTACCTGTGAATTGAACTCCATCTGTCATCGCTGTCACGCCAACGCGCTCGTCGAAACCGGCGACATGTATGCGCCCGCGCCGCCGAACTGCCGCGATGCGCTGGCTCGCCGTCAGGTAATGATCGAGAAAGGCATTCTGCCGCTGGACTTTCCCATTCCCGCGCACTTGCGGCATGGCGTGCCCGCCGCCATGCCAAGCCGTCTCATGCAGTTGCCCACACCGTCGCCGTACTTCATTCCGCTCGAAGCCGTTCAAAAAATGCCAGTTGAGATTGCAGCCTAACTGTGGTACAATGACACACGAAATCAATCTCTGATTTATTTTCTTGCACAGAAAGGAATCATCCGATGCACACAAATGAATATCCATACGTGAAGTCCGAGAAGAAGCCGTACGAAAAACCGCAAGTGGTCCACAAAGAGGTTCTGGAGGCGATGGCCACTAGCTGCACACCGAACGGGAAAACCGCTGGTGAATCGGGATGTGTGGGGCGGGGCATCCTCTTTAGTTAATGCCCGCCGGCTTGCCGCAGTGTGCTTGAAAGTTGACTCGCGTAGTTTTTTTGCCGGCAGCAAACGTCATCACCTTTGATCATCTTCCAACGCGGTCATGCGTGGTGAAGGTGGGTTCGTTTTTGGTGCTTTGATGTCGGTGCGTGCCTAGATGATTTACAGTGCCCGATGGCACTGTCTGTTGTAAATGACGACATGAATTCCATGTCGTCATTTGTTTGCACACTCACCATGTCCGTTGATCGTTCAGCCAAGCGACACTGGCGACAGTCGCTCACGACGCGCGTGATGCTGATTACCGGCGGCTTGGTGGTTGGCACCGCGTTAGTATTGAGCGCGCTGGCCATTTATCTCCTCAACGCCCAAGTCGAACAAAGCGTGCGCGCACAGCTCGACCTCGCGCATGGCACCGCCGAGTTGCTCGTGCAGCAACGCGTGGACGAGTCGCTGCAATGGGCGCGCTGGCTCGCCGCCGACCCAACCGTGCTCGCCGCTGCACGCGCACACGATACAGCGGCGCTCAACGACCTCGTTAGCCGCTTCGCAAGCACAGCGCCGTCTTCACAAGTGCTGCTGGTAGATGGCGCAGGCACGCATCTCGTGTCATCATTCGATTTCGATTGGGATGACGAAGCGCTGTTTGTAACTACCGCCGTGCGAGGGCGTGCGCGCAGCGGCATCAGCGCGTCGCGCGACTGCCGCTTGTTCGGCGTCGCCGCCATCCCACTCGGCGACGAGCGCGCGGGCGCGGTCGTCGTGAGCACGCCGCTCACGCAGGCGTTCGTGGATACACTGCAAGTGCGCACGCAAAGCAGCGCGTGGCTGATGTGTGGCACGAGCGATAACGCGACGGTGCTCGGCGCGCACGCGTTGGAGATTGACGCCGCGCTCAGTGAGATGGTGTTCACGCGCGCCGAGCCGTTCGTCGGCATCAGCCGCGTGGATGGCGTGGTGCAGTTCGGTTATTACTTTCCTTTGAACAATTCGACGGGCAAAGTCATCGGCATGATCGGGCTGTCGCAGCCGCTGCAGAACTTGGCTGCCGCGCGCGAGAACGCGGCGCGTATGTTCATCGGCGTGGCGTTCGTGTTCGCCGTGCTCGTCTTGAGCGAAGCGTATTGGCTCGCGCGCGGCATGACCCGACCGCTGCGCGCGTTGACGCACGCGACGCAGGCCATGGCAGAGGGTAATCTGAACACGCCGCTCAACGTGAGCGGCAGCGACGAGTTCGCCGTGCTCGCGCAAACGTTCGCGGCGATGCGTGCCAAGCTATCTGAGACGTATGCCGCTCTCGAAAAAGAACGCAATCGCTATCGCGACTTTCTCGCCATCATGCCGCACGAATTCAAGACGCCGCTGGCCGCGCTGGCGGCATCGCTCGAATTGTTGGAGATGGACGAAGACGCGCTCTCGCCCGATCAACACGCGCTGCTCAATTCGCTTCATCGCTCGGTGATCCGCCTCAAGAATCTGGTGAACAATCTGCTCGACACGGCCAGCATTCAAGCGGGCCAGTTCCACGTGCGCGCCGAGCCGTACCCGTTGTCGAGCATCATCGCCGAAGCGTGCGAATTCACGCAGCCGCTGCTCGCGCAAAAGAATCAGCCATTGCAGCTGCGCCTCGCGCCCGACTTGCCACTCGTGATGGCAGACCCGCGCCGCGTTACGCAAGTATTGATTAACCTCATCTCGAACGCGCACAAGTATGGACCCGCGGGGGCGCCGCTCTCGCTCGAAGCGGCGGCGTGTGATGGCTGCGTGCGCGTCGCCGTGACGGACTACGGCGCGGGCATTCCTCAAGCAGATCAGGGCGGCTTGTTTCAGCGCTATATCCGTGCGCATCAGACGAGCACCAGCGACGCGAGCGCGTCGGGCATGGGCTTCGGACTTGCCATCGTGCGCGAGATCATCGAGCAGCACGGCGGCACGGTCGGTTTGGAGAGTCGCGTCGCCGAAGGCACGACGGTCTGGTTCACGCTGCCGACTGCCAGCGCCGACGAACCGCTCGCCGAGCCTGAGCGCGTGTCGCTGGCCAGTGAAGGTACACAAGTACACAGGTAGACAGGTAGACAAGTAGACAAGTAGACAGGTCACTTATCTACCTGACTACCTGTCTACCTGCTTACCTGTCTACTACAAACGCTTATGAAAATTCTTGTTGCCGACGACGACCGCGAGTTGGGGGAGATTCTCAATTTAGCGTTGACGCGTGCGGGCTTCGATGTCGTGCGCGCGATGGATGGCGAGCAGGCGCTTGAGCTGTTCGCGCAGACGCAGCCTTCACTCGTGCTGCTCGACTTCGCCATGCCGAAGCTCGACGGACTCGAAGTCTGCCGACAACTGCGCACACAGTCTTCCGTGCCGATCATCATGCTGACGGTGCACAACGCCGAAGAAGAAATCGTGCGCGCGTTCGAGTTGGGCGCGGATGATTATATCACCAAGCCGTTCAGCCCGAAGCAGTTGATCGCGCGCGTCAAGGCTGCGCTGCGGCGCAGCGGTGCGAGCGTGTCCAGCGCGCTGACGGTCGGCGACGTTCGGCTGTTCCCTGAGCGGCACGAAGTCCTGTTTGGCGGTGGTGAAACCGTGCGCTTAACGCCGCTAGAGTTTCGCCTGCTGCACGTCCTGATGCTCAATCGCGGCCAAGTGATGAGCACGGATCAATTGGTCGAGCAGGTCTGGGGACACGAGGAGCACATCGGCGACCGCACGCTGCTCAAAGGGCTGGTGCGCCGCTTGCGCCAAAAGGTGGACGTTGATCCTGATAGGTCGTCGCTGATCAAGACTGTCGCAGGCGTGGGCTATAGTTTTATGGCATGAGCGGGCGAGCAGCAATTGTTACAAAAATTACACCGCATCTCTCCTTTTGGTACCGATTTGACACCGTGCGGGCATTGCGCTATGAGCCTGCCTCCAATATACTATGCTCAGAATTGGTCAATCAACAAGAGGAGATTTGGAGCATGAGCAATAAAGGGCACTCGTCAAAAAGCAGGCGTGGAATCGTCTTCAGCGTGATGCTGCTCTTGGCGCTCGGCGTCGCGCAGCAAGTGTATGCAGCCGAGATGCCGACGATTACGTCACAAGTCAGCAAACTCGGTATCGGCAGAGGACAGTCCGTCACCGATACGGCGACCTTGAGCGGAACTAAAAACAATCTGCAGGGCACGGTCACGTTTTTCGTCTGTGGTCCCACCCCGACCGTTCAGCCATGTAGTAGTGGCGGCACGCAGGTTGGCAGTGCGAAATTAGTGGACAGCGGCAACACCACCTCCGTCTCGACCACCTCAGATGCGTTCACGCCGTTGCAAACTGATGCTGCTCAAGACTACTATTGCTTCAGGATTCAGTTCGTATCATCGATTGGAACTTACTCGGACGCGACCAGCAGCAGCACGACCAACGAGTGCACCTTATTCCGCAACGTGGAACCAACGGCCGTCAAGGTGGATTCCTTCACAGGGCAGAATGCGATCAGTGACGTGCCCTTGAGCGCGACCGCTCTGGGGGTGCTGGGGATGGCAGTGCTCGCGGGCATCGGTTGGTTCGCGCTGCGCAAACGCCAGCATTAAAAAGCCCAAGTTGACCGACAAACGCGGAGCGCCCTTCACGAGGGCGCTCCGCGTTTGTTTTACAAGCACCTGTGTAAGACCGCCAACCGCCATAGGGCAACTCACAGCAATTCTCATTTTGACGGACGGCTTGCACTCGGCTGACCGCGCGGCGATGAAGTCGCCGCGCTACGGTACGACGCCCCGTGAACGGGGCTTGCATTCAGCCCGTTTCAACGGGCGTTGCGCCAAATTGAGAATTGCTGTTGCCCTAACGGGTGTTTTGACACATTGGCCTTCCCTACTGTAAGATTAGATATTGTAATGATGGAGTGCTAGTTCATTGTGAGACTTGCGTTTGGCTGTTCACTCTTCCGTTTGCAAAATGATCGCTGTCGTCGGCGCTGGTGTGCTGCTGCTTGCGCTGATGGCCCTCGTGGTTAGCCTCAGGTCGTTTCCTTCGTACGACACCTCGGGTTCGGAGCGCACGTTTTCACTTGGCTCATTTCCATTGCAGGCGACGCCTTCGCCGCCGCGCGCTGCGCCGATCATCGTGAACTGGACGACTAAGAGCGAGGTCAACACGGCGGGTTTCAACTTGTATCGCGCCGAAAACCCTGCGGGCCCTTTCGCGCAGATCAATGGCGAACTGATTCCCGCCGCCTACGATCCGGTCACGGGCGGCTCGTATGTGTTCACCGACACGAATGTCCTCACGGGTACGACGTATTACTATCAACTCGAAGATGTGGAAGTGAACGGCACGCGCACGCGCTACGATAAACTGATAACGGTAACGGCGCGCGCGCCATCCGAGAATTTGCTCGGCATGACGACTTCGGCGTGGTTCGTGGTTGCGGGAATGGTGTTGTTGATCGGGCTGGGGGCATTCGCATGGACGGTTCGTCGCAAATGAAAGCTCGCACACTCAAAATATTATTCATCAGCACTCTGCCGCTGCTGTTTGCAGCGCTGCTGTTCGCCACGCTCACGCACCCACCGCAAACGGCCGAGTCGGCCGGCGTGGACGGCTTGCGCGTGCTGCGCTCGGATGTGAACGGCGTCTTGCTAGAGTTGGATGTCTCAGCCTATCAACTGACACAACGCACTATCGCCAGCGCGAAGTTCGACGTGCTGAATGTGGCGGGCTTGGAGTTGAAAGGCGAAGCGCCGGGCGCGCCGCAGCTACCGATGCGCGGCGTCGCCGTCGCCGTGCCGCAAGGCGCGGAAGTGAGTGTGCGCGTGCTTAACGCGCAGAGCGAAGCCATCGCGCAGCGGCTGAACTTGCTGCCGATGCCTACACAGCAGCTTGATCAAAGTAGCGACCCGCTCGCAACGCAGAATGTCAGCGTGCAATACATTCCGAATGCCGCGCGGTACGCGCGCAATGCGTTCGCGCCGCAGTCGCCCGCCGTGTTGGGCGCCGTCGGCTTCATGCGCAGCCAACGCTTCGCGCAGTTGTCGCTGTATCCATTTGCCTACAACGCCGCGCAGCAGAGCGCGCGCTGGATCAAACGGCTCACGGTCGAAGTGCAGTTCACGTATCCGCGCGGACAGAGCGCGCAGACCGTTGGCGCGGCGACCGACGAGGGCGCGTACGAAAAAGTCTTGCATCAGCAAATCGTGAACTACGATTTGGCGCGCGCTTGGCGCACGCCGGCCCGCAGCGGCGCGAGCGCACCGTCATCGTCGAGCGCGCGGACGAGCGCGGCTGAGACGTACAAGCTCGCCGTCAACCAAGACGGCATCTATCGCTTGACCTACGCATCGCTCACGGCAGCGGGCGTGTCGCCGTCGGCCGACCCGCGCACATTTCAAATGAAGAAGAACGGCGTCGAGTTCCCGGTCTACGTCAATGGCGAGAGCGACGGCACGTTCGATGCGAGCGATTACGTCGAGTTCTATGCGCAAGGACTCAACACCATCTACACCGATACAAACGTATACTGGTTAACCGTCGGCGCACAGAACGGCTTGCGCATGTCCGCGCGCAAGGTCGCGCCAAGCACGGCCGCTGCGCAGACATCATTCCGCGACCGATTGCGCGTCGAGCAGAACCACATCTTTATCAGCACCCGCCCGCCCGATATGAATCACGACCACTGGTTCTGGAATCTCGCGTGCTCGTGTAGTGGGGCGCAAGTATACACGTTCACGCTTCAGGATTTTGATCCGACGCTGATGGCGACCTTGCGCAGCAACGCGCTCAACTGGGGAGCCAGCTACGGCGACCCAACGCCGCACCACACGCAGATTTACTTAAACGGCAAACTCGCGCTGGACGAGTCGCCCATCGGCGCGCTCATGCACCAAGCCGAAGCGGCCGTGCCCGCGTCGTATCTGCTGTCCGGCACGAATACGATTTCATACACACTGCTGCTCACGGCTGGCGCAAGTATAGACTTCGCTTTCGTGGACTGGTTCGAGATTGACTATCCTCACCAAACCGTCGCGCGCAATGATTACGCGCCGTTCAACGCCGATGTGATTAACAGCGTGCAGTTGACCGTGACGAACTTTAGCAGCAGCAACCTTGCGCTCTACGACGTGAGCGTGCCGACGCAGACCGTGCGCCTGACCGACTTCGGCGTGAACGGTTCCAGCGGCAATTACACGCTTGCGTTTGGTGATGATCTTTCGAGGCCGACGAAGTACGTCGCCTTCGCCGTACCGCGCTCGCCACTCAGCATCACGCGCTATACGCCGTTGGTGGATTTGCGCAGCGCGAGCAGCGCGGCAGACGAAATCATCATTACGGCGGATGACTTCTACACGGCGAGCGCGACGCTCGCGTCGTTTCGCCAATCGCAAGGCTTGCGGGTGATGCGCGTGCGCGTCTCCGACATCTACGATCAATTTAGCGACGGCGTGTTCGATGCGACAGCCATTCGCTCATTCTTGACCTACGCCTATCGGAATTGGCAGTCGCCGGCGCCGCTCTACGTGCTGCTCGTCGGCGACGGCTGGATGAACTACCGCAATTATCAGTTAAGCAACTTGGGCGCCCCCAAAGGTGATTTCATTCCGCCATACCTCGACTTTATTGATCCGTTCGTCGGTATTACGGCGACCGACAATCGTTACGTCAACATCGTCGGCGACGACATCGCGCCCGATATGGCGATTGGCCGCTTGCTCGTGCGCTCGGCGGCGGAGACGACTGCCGCAATGAATAAGCTCATCGCCTACGAGCAAAGCCCCGCACCGGGCGACTGGCGCAAGCGCGTTGCTTTCTACACCGACAACTTTCGAAAAGCGGACGGCAGCTTTGACTCGGCCGGCGACTTCTATGCCGTCGCGGATGGCATCATCGCGGGCACGATTCCGCAAGTTTTCACGGTCACCAAAGTCTATTACGACCCACTTGCTAGCGCGGGCGATCCCGTGTACATCAACGACGGCGATCTGGACACCTACCTTATCACCTCGACGCTGAGTGCGGGCGCGCTGTTTGTGAACTACATCGGACACGCTTCGCCGTGGCAGTGGGCCGACAACCCGACGCTGTTCGGCAACGAAGGCTCGACATTCGACGTTTTTGGCAGCGTGCAGAACGGCAATCGCACGCCCATCGTGTTGGAACTAACTTGCTATACCGGCCGTTTCCATACTGGCGACCCAGAGTCGCTGGCGCGCAGCTTCACTATCTCGAGCAACGTTGCCGTGGCTGATTGGGCTTCGACCGGATTGGGCGTGAACGTCGGGCACGATCAACTTGCGCGCGGCTTTTACTCGGCGGTCTTTCAAGACGGCATTGCAACAGTCGGACTGGCCGCCAACGCGAGCAAGTACAATCTGGTGGCAAACGGATTCTTCGAGGACTTGGTGGACGAGTTCACACTCTTTGGCGATCCGGCCATGCGCATCCAACTGCCGTTGTATCGGACCATGTACTTGCCGCTGATGAGCCGCCAGCCCTAAACTTCAGGCTGGCGCGCTGGCAAACTGCGTAAGTGCACGGATGGCGCGGCTAGCGGAAATGGGTATACTTGCAAGTGGACGGAATGGACGAGGTGCAGCGCATTCAGCGCGTGGCCGACAAGTTGGTGCAAGCGGGATTGGAAGCGGGCACGTTGTTCCGCTTTCGCATCGCTAGCGAGAGCATGCGCCCGACGCTGCAACTCGGCGATGAGGTGATCGTACAGCAGGTGGATTGGCGGCGGCTGCGCGTCGGCGACATCGTGCTGTGCGATACGGGGCGTATGATTGTGGCGCATCGGCTGCTGGCGGTGCAACGACGAAACGGCGTGCCGCTGCTGTTGACCAAAGGCGACGCGACTTGGAACTTCGACGCACCACACACTTTGCATTCCTATCGCGGCAAGGTGCAGCGTGTCGAGCGCGCGGGACGCGGCGTTGATTGTAATCGAATTGGATTAGTGGCTCACGCTCGCGTGCGCGCGTGGCTTTCATTCACACAGGCTAGGCTCACGCAACTCTATCGCAAACTGAAACGACGGCGCGGCTGGATGGCGTTGCTGCTGATGGCACTGCTGCTGTTCAGCACCACGCACGCGCTGGCTGCCGTGACCATCTCAGCATTTTCCGCGAAGGGCGGCAACAACCAGATCACGCTCAACTGGAGCACCGCCACCGAGTTGAAAAACTTTCGCTTCGATATCGAGCGTTCGCCTGACCAGAACGCATGGAGCAAGATTGGCTCGCTGGACAGTCAGTCGCAATGCATCCAGAGTTTGAGCACGCTCAACTACTCGTATCCCGACACCAACTTGCCGGCCGCTACGAAGTATTATTATCGCTTGAAGATGATCGGCTCGCCGTGCGGCGACCCGGACACCTACTACGATCAGGTCGTCAACGCGACTACCAACGGCGTCTCACCGTCGGCCAGCGTGACGCCCACGCCGAGCAGCACACCGCTGCCGACCAACACACCCACGCGTACGAACACCCTGAATCCGCCGACCGCGACGAACACAGCGCGCCCCACTTCGACCGCGACGAACACGCCCATCCCGCCGACCACCACGGCCAGCGCGACGCCTGCGAACTCAGCCACACCGACCGCGCCACCAAGCACGGCGACGCTGGCTGCGAGCGCCACGACGGCGAGCACAGCCACGCCGACGGCGCGTGCTGCGTATCCACTGCCCACGCTCAACGCGACGGCAACCGTCGCATTGCCGACGACGGATGCGGGCTCGCCGACGCCAACCGAAACCACGGCTGCCGCATCAGCCGCGACCGTTGTCGCCATCATCGTGCCGACCGACGTGCCTAGCCAGCCGAGCGACAACAACTCGCAAGGCAACACACCCTCGACGACGGGCGACGACAACATGCCAAGCACGTCGCCCAACGCCGCGAGCACGCCCAGCACGACAAGCGTTGACGCTGCGACGAGCGCGGCGCAAGACGGCGCGAGCGCAGTGCCACTCGTCGCGGGCGCAGTCGCTATCGCGCTGCTCGGCGGCGTTGGATGGTTCGTATGGCGTCGCCGTCTGCCGCACGCGCTCGCGTCGAACGTGCCGCCGCCGACGGATGAACAGTAAACTCGCCACAACTGAATTTCGCAATGGGCGTAGAGGCGTGGGCGGACAATCAACCCACGCCTCTACGCCTTTTCTGCGCACACTGAACACTGGCGCATGTCGCGTCACGTGCAGCGCACTGCTGCTGTTGCTGTTGGCTGCGTGCACCAACGCATCGCCGACCGAAACTCCGACCGCGCTCAAACTGTATCTGAGCGACGCGGGCGTATATCGCGTCACGCGCGCGGAACTGCAAGCACGGCACGCCGACTTCACGAGCGACCTCACGCATCTGCGTCTCACACACAAAGGCAGCGACGTTCCACTTGATCTCGACGCGAGCGGCGACGCGCTGCTGTTTTACGCCGCCCCTGTGCTCACGGCATACGGCGCGAGCGATGTGTATTGGCTCGCGTCGAGCGACACGCCGACGCGCATGACGACGCGCAGTGTCGAGCCGCTGCATGATGAACCAGCCACAAGTTACAGCGCGACGTTGACCCTCGAAGAGAATCGCCTCTACTCGGCGAGCGCGTTCGGCGCGACGCATTGGTTCTGGCAATCGTTCACTGCGCCCGCCACGCGCACCATCACCACCACACTCGACGCGCTCGGCGCGGGCGACGCGCAGTTGAGCGTTGCGCTCGCGGGCGGCACGGACGGCAATCATACGGTGCAGATCGTCGTCAACGATACGACCGTCGGCGAAGCACGCTGGATGGGACGCGATTCGTTCGTGTTCACGTTCGATGTGAGCACGCTGCGCGTCGGCGACAACACCATCAGCCTGCGCGCGGCCGGCAGGCCGGGCGAACCTGAAGTGAATTTGCTCGACGCGCTCACGCTGCGTTATCCGCGCCAACTCGTCGCCATCGCCGACTCGCTTGACTTCCAAGCGCGCACGTCCGATGTGCGCGTGCGCGGCTTCAACGCGGAAGCGATCACGGTCTATGACATCAGCGACGCGCAGCATCTGCAGAAGTTGAGTGGCATAACGCTCAGGCGCGACGGCGGCGCATCGGTTGTCGCGTTCAGCGACTCACTCACAAATCGTCATTACCTCGCGTTCGCGTCGAACGCCGCGCGCAAAGTGAAAGAGATACGCGCCGCGCACGCGAACAACTTGCGCGCGCGCGAGCAGCACGCAGACGAACTCATCATCGCGCCCGCGCAATTTCTCTCTGCCTTGCAGCCGCTCGTGAAGCATCACGGCGAGCACGGCGTGAGCGCGCAACTGGTGGATGTCGAGCAAGTTTATGATGCGTTCGGCGACGGCGTCGCGGCGCCGCAAGCCATCCGCGACTTCATCGCGTATGCGCGCACGCAGCGGCAGTCGCCGCCGCGCTTCGTGCTGCTGGTCGGCAAAGCCAGTTACGACTATCACGATTACCTGAATGCGCCCAACAAGAATTTGCTGCCAACCTATCTCGTGCCCACGCCGCATCTGGGCGAAGCGGCCAGCGACAACTGGTTCGTGACGCAGAGCGACGCCGACCCGCATCCCGCGTTGGCGATTGGCCGCATCCCCGCGAAGTCGGCGGCGCAGGTCAGTACCGCCGTTGAAAAGATCATCGCTTACGAGACGATGCCGCGCGCGCAGGATTGGCAGGCGCGCGCGACCTTCGCCGCCGACGACAAAGAACCAACCTTCAAGGACAGTTCCAACGCGCTCATCCAACAACTGCCCGCGAGCCTGAGCGCGCAGAAAATTTTTCTCTCCGACTTCGGCGGCGACGTGAACGCCGCGCGCGTGCCGCTCATCCAACAGTGGAATGCCGGCCTGTCGCTGCTGACGTACATCGGTCACGGCTCGCTTGATACGTGGGCGGCAGGCCCCTTGTTCAGCGCGGACAATCTGAGCGAAATCAAGAACGGCGCGCGTTTGCCGATTCTATTCACGCCGACGTGCCTCGACGGCTTCTTCTATCATCCGCAGAAAGATTCGCTCGCGGAGAATTTGCTGTTCAAGTCTGACGGCGGCATGATTGCGGGCCTCGTGCCGACGGGCCTCTCGCTGCCCACTGCGCAGGATGAAATGATGCGCGCGCTCTTCGACCAACTCTTCGTGCAGCACGCGCCCACGCTTGGCGAAGCGATCATGCAGGCCAAGCGGCACGTCGCGGCTGACACGCCGGAGACGCGCGAAGTGCTCGACACCTTCGTGCTGCTCGGCGACCCCGCGCTCGTCAATCCGTTCGCGTCGCGCTAAACAAGCCCTCGGCGGACCCTCGCAATCGGCGCGGTGCAAATTTTGATGCTTGACATCCTACCGTCGCCATGCAATAATGCCGGCATCCCAGCCTAAAGATGCAAACATGCGAGTCTATTCGTCCGTCTCGCCGCACATATCAGAAATGAATAGCGACACGCAAGCGCACGTCAACACACGCCGCAAGATTTTGCGGCGTGTGTATTTTTAACGCCCAACGGAGGAGTCTATGCAAACGAAACAGAATCGAAAGCATATCAGGCTCGGTGTTAAAGTAGCAATCCTCGCACTACTGCTCGAATTAGTCGCATTGAGCCAACAGTCTTCGAGCGTGTTGTCTGCTGGGTCATCGCTAGTCATCAGCCAAGTCTATGGCGGTGCGGGTTGTAGCACCGCAGGTTGCTCCACTTACAAGAACGATTACATTGAACTGTTTAATGCAGGGGGAGCAGCTATCAACCTGACGGGTTTTTCAGTTCAATACGCCGCGGCGGCTGGAAGTTCATGGCAAGTCACGGCGTTACCGAGCGTGAATCTTGCGCCCGGGCAATTCTTGTTGATCCATGAAGCGGCTAATGCAAACGGCGTGAATAATTTACCTAGCCCTGATGCCACAGGCAGCATCGCCATGGCGGCCACCGCAGGCAAGGTTGCACTAGTCAACAGCACAATAGCGTTAACTGGCGCGTGTCCGCTTGGGATCATTGGCGGAATTATTGACTTCGTAGGCTATGGTACAACCGCCAACTGTTTCGAGGGCGCAGGTCCTGCTCCCGCTCCCAGCACTACCACCGCCGATGTGCGTACCCTCTGTGTAGACACCAATAACAATAACGCGAACTTCACTGCGATGGCACCAAATCCGCGAAACACTGCCTCGACGATGACACCATGCTCGCCCACCGCCGTCGTCGTCTCCTCGTTCGGCGCGCGCGAGTTGAGCGAGGGTGACTGGAGCGTGCCGCTGCTGTTCGGCGTTGGCGTGCTCTGCCTCGTCGCAGTCGCCGTGTGGGGCACACGCCGCGCGCGCACGCTATAACCCGTCAGCCGTCTAACGCGAAATATCTCGTGTTTGAGCAGCAGTTCGACTGCTGCGCGAGCGAACGGCTACACCAAGACGCAACGGCGCAAAGATCGAAACCCTTTGCGCCGTTGCGTTTTTTGCGTCTTGGCGTGAGCATCAATCCCCGTCAGGTTCGTGCGGCAGTGGCACTGCTGCGTGAACGAATCCCGTCACCTACGGGATACCGCGCATAAAAATCCGTAACCTTCTGTATCGCCTAACGCCTCCCAACTCTCTATACTGAGCGCGACAATCCAATCCGACGCTTCTCCACGATAAAGGCAAACCCAGCGAAAGCTGGCGACGCAAAGCTACGGGTCTAAGTCCCAACGGGATATGACCGCCGAGCCGCCGAATGGAGATCAGGCACCTCTGCGTGTCTGGTCTCTCCCGCCTGTTCGGGAGAAGCCATTTAACACCTGGGAGGTGTCTGATGAAACGGCTCTTTGCGCTCGTCGTCTTTGTTCTGATGGTCGTCTCCGTGTTCGCCGCCATTCGTCCCGCCGAGGCGCAGGGCGGCAAGCCGCCCAATCGCCCCGCCAAAGGTCTGATCTATGACGGCCTCGATGTATCTACCAATCCGGCCTGCAAAGGCGGGTTCACAATTAGTTTCAAAGGCAACGGGCGCGCGGCGGGCCGCTGCACGCACGGGCCCGATGCGGCGCAAGACAGCACCAACATCGCGCAGGATGTCGCGCCCATCACCAACACCACGCCCGTCGGCACGTTCGTCTGTGACGGCGACGGCGCGAGCGGCAAGCGCGCGCAAGTCATCTATGCGTATCAGGCCGGCACGACCAGTCGCTACTCGACGTATCTCGTCTCGATGCAGTCGTGGTCGGGCGGCGTGAACACCATCTTCAAAAACAGCGCCGCCGAAACAGCCGGCACGCGCGCCGTGCGCTTCGTGCATGATGCCAACTGCATCCCGACGGTGCTCGAAGTACAATTGTCGTCCACGGGTCTAAGCGATCTTGGCTCGATGGAAAACGAGTTGATCGCGCTCGGTTTCAACGACAACAATCACAAATACGTCGTCTTCGCCGACGCGCACATCTACTGCGGCATCTCCGACATCGTGGGCGACGACCAAGCCGGCGCGAGCAACGGCAACAATCTCTCCTTCGAGTTCGCGCGCACTGACAACGGCTGCTGGAGCGACGTGATCCCCGCGCACGAGTTGATGCACTCGCTCGGCGGCGTGCAGCTCAGTGCGCCGCACTCGTCCGGCGGCTGGCACTGCACCGACGGTTATGATCGCATGTGCTATTCCGACTCGCCGTACTATCCGACGATGACGTATGCGTGCACGAACACCGCGTACGTCTTCATGTTCGACTGCGGACACGACGACTACTTTAGCACCAACCCGCCTGCGGGCAGTTATCTCGCCACGCATTGGAACAGCGCCAACAACCAGTTCTTGATCGGCGCGCCCGTGCCCTCGCTCGCACACATCGCCTCGCTCATCACAGGCAAGTACGTGCGCGGCACATGGACGGCGACCGACTCGTTCAAGATGAAAGACACGGTGGTTGTGCGCGCGCGTGTGCTCGATCAGAACAATCAACCCATTGCTGGCGCGAGCGTGACGTTGATCGTGCGCAACCCCGACGGCAGCACGCAGTGCACGCTCTGGCTCAACAACGACGCCAACGGCAACGTCGAAGGCTCGTGCGCGTATGGCAGCAGGATCGGCTCTGGCACATCCAATGTGCACGTCAATGGCCTGAGCGGCAACGCGACGTTGAGCGCGACCAACGCGGTGATAGATCACTCCTTCACGCATCCGTAAACGCATCACGTCAGTGAGTGGCTCAAACGGCGAGGCGGATATGACATCCGCCTCGCCGTTTGTATTATTGGGCTATCGCTTGTCGCTCGCATCCAGTGTCGTCTGCGTTAAGGCGATCTGCGTGGTCGTAATGACTGCCGCTCTGACTGAGCGTGGTGATTGATGACTTCCGCGATTGACCCAGCAAGCCAATCGTTTTTACATCTTTCGGATTGTGCGTTAATATAGTGCGCCCCGAAGTAGAAACTCTCGAACAGGCGGCTGCAAGCGATGGAACTTAAACAATATATTCGTACCGTGCGTAAGCACTGGCGCATCGTGCTGGGCTGCGTGCTGCTCGCGCTCATCGCGGGTGTCGTCATCGTCAGTCTGTCACCCCAAGTCTATGAAGCGGAAGCCGACCTTGTGCTGCTCAAGAGCGGCGCACTGCTCAACTTCGAGCCGAATTACAAAACGATCTCCGACCTTAACAGCAACACCGACGTCAACGCGCGACGCAGAGCGTTAATCACCATTGGCAAATCGCCTGCGCTCGCGGCGGCCGTCATTGCCAAGTTGAACGACAAACTCGGCAGCGGCGAACAAGTGCCTACGAAGCTGCTGCAAGCGATTGATGTTTCGATTGACGGCGATGCGGTGAAGATCAAAGCGCGAACCAGCAGCGCAGAGAAGTCCATGCTGCTCGCCAATCAATGGGCGGAGGAGCTGCGTCGGCGGGTCAACGATATCTATGCGGAGACCCCGATTCCGCTGGCGGATATTCAATCACAAGCCGACTCAGCCAAGCGCGATTACGACGACAAAGAAAATGCGCTCATCGCCCTTCTCGGCAGCAGCAAAGCCGATCAACTGAGAACGCAGATCGCCTTGCGTCAACAGAAGTTGCTCGACCTGAGTCTCGTCGAGAACAAGCTCGACCGCGCGCTGACGGATGCCGCCAGTCTGCGCGCGCACACGAGTTGAGCGAGAGTGAATGGAGCGCGCCGCTGCTGTTCGGCGGCGGCGTGCTTTGCCTCGTCGCAGTGGCTGCGTGGAGCGTGCGGCCTGCGCGGCAATAGAGTAGTTTGGCGGCCCAGTCTGAAGCGCCCAAAGCATCGCGCGCACACCGACCCCATTTCAACCTGCGATAAGCACCAGCTATTCTCCATTTGGAATTTATCCAATTATTGAGTTTCGCATAAAGAATGGAACAGCATGATTGTCGAAATGCCTGGAAATCCAGCGTGTTTTGAATGTGCTGTGTTGCATTACTTATGCGAAACTCCATAGCGTGATGTGGGTGGATGGCTGCATGTC
Organism: Anaerolineae bacterium; assembly: GCA_038198935.1. GTDB lineage: Bacteria > Chloroflexota > Anaerolineae > JACRMK01 > JACRMK01 > JBBPZQ01. Next base: position 60,862 of record JBBPZQ010000108.1, on the reverse strand, counting down.
GCGTTCAGTAGTCGCTGTTGGCAGTGAAAATGGCTTAGAAACTGCCATTTTGTTCTGCTCAAGTGGGTGGTCTGCGAAAATAGTCGCAACTCGGTTGGTTGCAACTGCGACGAAATGTCTGTTTTAGCGCAAATGGAGAATTGCTGGATTTGCACAGCGCGTGTGCACACGTGAGCACATACGGTGCTACACTAATTCAGTTTACGCAACGTCATAACGGTTAAGGGAAACACCAATTGGTTGACGTCTGCACGTCTGTGTGCGAGCACAGCTGATGCACATGTCTGACATTTTTGAAACTTCGCGAAATGTAGGCTCATATTGTCGCGTTGAATCGCTGCAACGGATCTGAGGTTGAGGATGGAACTGCTTCATTATCTCCATACACTGCGCCGCCACGCACGGCTCATCATCGCCGTGCCCTTGCTGTTCGCCGCGCTCGGCTTTGCGCTGACCATGCTTAGCAGCGCGCAGTATGATGCGGAAGCGCAGTTGCTGCTGTGGAAAACTTCGGTACTTTTCAACCTTGAACCTCGCATCAAAGCGGTCTCGGAGGCGGACAGCAACACGGGAGTTGATCTCAATGCACGCCGCAAGTCGCTCACGACGATTGGCAAATCGCCCGTCCTCGCAAAAATGGTCACGAATAAACTGGGCAACCAATTGACGGATATGGAGCGGCAGCCTAATGTCCTCGCCAACAGCATTGATGTGACGATTGACGGCGAACTACTGCGCGTCAGAGTGCGTAACACCGATCCAAACAAAGCAGCACTCATTGCGAATACTTGGGCGGAAGTGTATCGTGATCAGATCAACGATCTGTTCGGTGAGCCTGTGCTGTCCATAGACCAGCTCAAGGTGCAAGTAGAGCGTGCGCGACATAGCTACGCCGATTCGGAACAACAACTCATCACATTTATTTCCAGCACGCCACTAGACGCGCTCAATTTGCAACTGACGCAGAAAAAACAAAAACTCAATGACCTTGTCGTACTCGACAGTAAACTCGAGCATCTGCTGTCTGATGCGCAAGCCTTGCGCAGTCGCTTGCAGTCCGGTGCCGCCACGAGTGGATTGGGTGACGAACTAGCAAACGTGCTGCTGGAAGCCAGCGCATTCAGCGCACAGAGCACGTCCAGTGCGCCGAGCTCACCTGCGCTGCCACTCAACCTGCAGCTCACACTCGCGGAAGCGAGCAATCCCGCCGACTTGCCTCAGAGCCTCGATGCGCTGATCGCAAGCTTGCGGGAGCGACGCAAATCTTTCACGCCTGATGTACAAAACAGTCTGCAACAAGAAGTCAGTCAGTTGCAGGCGCGCGTCGAGCAGGAAACCGACAAAAAACAAACGCTGACGCGCGAACGCGATCAGGCGCAGCAAGCCCACATTGCATTGAGCAACAAGTTGGTCGAGCAGTCGGTTGCCAACCAGTCGCGCACTAGCATCGTACGAATCGCCGTGCCGGCTGTCCCGCCTAGCGTGCCCGTGCCGACCAATCGTAGCGTCAATGTCACACTGTTCAGCGTGATTGGGTTGCTGCTCGCGCTTGGCGGTGCGTTCGCGCTCGATTACGTGCGTCAGCCCATTAGCGGCGAACAGCCATTGGAGCCAACGCTGACTGTGCCCATATTGGGCACGATTCCATCGGTGCACACACATGGCAATCGCAACGGCTCGCATTCGCGCGCACCATTGCTTTACAACAATGCGTCGCTAGAGTTAGGCGAGTCGTTTCGGTTATTGCGCCACAACATCGCCGCGCACTGGCAGACGAGCAAGGTTCTCTTAGTGACGAGCGCCCTGCCCGCCGAGGGCAAGAGTTTCGTCGCGGCGCATCTGGCCGCTTCGTTCGCCACAGCGGGCAAACGCGTCGCACTTCTGGATGCCGACTTGCGCCAACCCAGTCAAAACGTCATCTTTGGCGTTCCCGTTTCTCCGGGTTTGAGCGAGCAATTGAGTGCTAACTCCGTTTCGCTCAATTGGGCACAGCTGCCAAGCAACGAACTGCGCTTGATGCCCGCAGGCGCAGCGGTTGCGGATGCGGGTGCACTACTCGAATCGCGGGCGTTCGCGCAACTAATCGATCAATTGCGCCATGACTTCGACGTAATCGTTCTGGACACGCCAGCTGCGCTCCGCTTGGCGGATGCGCTCGCAACGTCGATCGTCGCTGACGTGGTGTTGCTGGTCGCGCAGGACGAACGCACGTCGAGCCGCGACGTCCTACGCGTCAAACAATCCTTCGCGCGGGAACGGACGCTGCCCGTTGGTGTGATTCTCAATCGCAGCAACACGTGGGGCAGCAACACGTGGGACAGTGCATTGGCCCACCGGTACAATGCGCGCGCCACGCGCAATGGCACGCATATGCCAGAGCCAATCCACTAATGGAAGGGAATGTGATGATTCAGAGTTGGGAAAACAGCCAAACATACTGGCGGGGCAAGCGCGCCGCCGTGACAGGTGGCAGTGGCTTTGTCGGGACTTATGTCGCTAAGCAGTTGCACGAGCGCGGCGCGCGCGAGGTGTTCGTCACGTCAAGCAAAGAATACGATTTGCGTCGGCTTGATCACATTCAGCATATGCTCGCCGATGCACAGCCGCATGTCATTATTCACCTGGCCGCGCGGGTCGGTGGCATCGGCGCGAACCGCGCGCACCCCGCTGAGTTTTTCTACGACAACTTGATGATGGGTGTGCAGCTCATGCACGAAGCGTGGCGGCACGGCGTCGAAAAGTTTGTAGTGATGGGCACCGTTTGCGCGTACCCGAAGTACACGCCCGTGCCCTTCCGCGAAGAAGATTTGTGGAATGGCTATCCCGAGGAGACGAACGCGCCGTATGGCTTGGCGAAGAAGATGCTGCTCGTGCAGTCGCAGGCGTACCGCCAGCAGTACGGCTTCAACTCGATCTATCTGATGTCGGCGAACTTGTATGGGCCGGGTGACAGCATCCATCCCGAAAACGCACACGTCATCCCAGACTTGATCCGCAAATGTCTCGACGCGCAGCGGCGCGGCGACACGCACATCGTCTGCTGGGGCGACGGCAGTCCGACGCGCGAGTTCCTCTACGCCGAAGATGCAGCGCGCGCAATTGTGCTCGCGGCCGAACGCTACGACGACAGTGAGCCGATCAATCTCGGCAGTGCATTCGAGATCAGCATCAAAGATTTGGTAAACCTGATCGTGCGGCTCACAGGTTTCAACGGCGACGTGATCTGGGACACGAGCCAGCCGAACGGCCAGCCACGGCGCAAGCTGGACACCAGCCGTGCGCAGCGAGCATTCGGTTTCGTCTCACAGACGAACTTTGAAGCCGGCCTGCGTACTACCATTGAGTGGTATCACTCGCTGCTTGCCCAGCCTGACATCAGTCCCGTCGTCGCACGCGAATCCGCATGACCTCATTAAGCAGGGCCATGGCACCGGCGCGGCATGATGGGTCTGCAACGACGCGCGTGCGTCTGGTCGTCACAGCAGCGTGCTTCCTCGGTGCAGTCTGGCTCTTCCCCGCACTGAAAGTTTCCACGCTCGTCAACGCGGCGAGTGTGATCGCGGTCAAGCAGTCGAGCGCCGATGCCTCGTTAGCGCGTGCGCTTGCCGACGCGGCCGACGCGCATCCCACCTCTGCTGCTTATCGCAAACAAGCACATCTGGCGTTGCTGCGCGACGATGTCGCACAAGCCACGGCCGTGCTGCGCGCGGCGACTGCGCGCTATCCCGACGATCAACTACTCGCGCTCGAAGCAGGTGATGCTTTCGCCAGTGCGGGTGATTGGCCGCAAGCCGCCGCGCAGTGGCAGCGCGTCAACATGCCGCCACGCGTGCTACTGGCTTACGGCTTGGTCTATCATCTGCCAACCCAGCAACTCAGCACGCAGCAGCGCCGCGAGCTGCTTGTGCAGTTGTGGCCCGATTCGAGTAGCATGTGGTATCTGCTGGGCACACAGCGTTGGAACGAAGGTGATGTTGAGGGAGCCATTCAGCACTTCAGTAAGGCGGCGACGTTAGATCGCGGCTGGTCGAGTCTCAACGAGCAGTTCGTGGCGCATCTCTATTTGGCGTTTTTACTAGAGCGCGTGGGACGCGACGATACTGCTGCCGAACATTATCGGATCTGTCTTGCGTTAGCCCAGGCACACCCTGCGCTCGCGTCGCTATTTACGATCGCGCAACTTCGCAACAAACTTGAGCAATTTCAGTGAAGGGCTGTGCATGACAGTCGTTACGCAGCAAAATGTAGTTGGCTTGCGCCGCAGCAGCCTGTATAGCATGGTTGCAATCATGCTACGCCTTACGCTCACATTGATCAGCATACCGATCCTAATTAAGAGTTTAGGACTTGCGCAATATGGCGTCTGGGCCGTTAGTATTTCCGTCTTAAATTTGACGACACTGGCGAGGTTCGGTCTGGATTCAGCACTGTCGTTTCGCTTAGCTGAAACTCGTGCGATTGCCCAACAGACTGAAGTGCAGCGTGTTCTTGGAACGTCTTTTGTGTTATTTATCTCGATTGGCTTCGCCGTCATGTTGCTCATGGCGCTTGCCTCAACACCTTTGGCAACGGTTCTATTCTCGACATCCGAACCTTCCAGCACACCGCGCATGGTGCTCCTGGTCCTGGCTGTCGTCGCATTTTTGCAATTCTGGAAGCAATGGGCGATTTCTACGGAAGTGGGCTTGCTCCGTTACGACATGATTGGGTTTGCCGAGAGCATCGGCGCGCTTGTACTGCAAGGTGGCCTGATATTTTTTGCTCTGCTGGGATCAGAGCTGGTGGTCTTATCTCTTTGGTATTGTGTAGCAACGCTGCTCACACTTTTGCTCCATCAAAAGCTATTAAGCCGTTTTATTCATCTGAATCTAAACCCTCGCATACATTGGGATCGTCAGGTGGCACATTTGCTTATGCGCTTTGGCGCTACGCAATGGCTTTCGATCCTGGGAGGCACGTTGTTTTCCCAACTGGATCGTATTATGGTGAACCTCGTGTTGGGACCATCAATCACCGGGCTTTATGTGGCTGCCACATCGCTTGTTTCCAAAATTAATGAATTGTCGGCCGTTCCGATTGAAGCGATTGTTCCGGCGATGAGCATGGCGAAAGCTCAGGGACAATGGGAGCGAGTCCTATTCGTCTTTTCGCGCGCGCAACGCCTAAACAGCATCATCATTTTTCTAATGGTTGCCGTCATAACGTTTGGCGCCTATAGCATCGCGAGTATTACGGTGCCGAGTGAATATACGAGCACATTAGCCATGCTCATACAAATCATGGCAATTGCATACGGCATCTATTCTCTGAACGCGACAGGATATTTTTCGGCGATCGGCTTGGGCATGCCCGGCATCAATGCGCGGTGGGTATTAACTGCTGGACTGATCTACGTTCTGTTGTTATCGTTTCTACTTGCATTCTATGGTCTGACTGGAGCGGCATGGGCAAATTTTGCCTTCATCATCACGGTTATAATTAACTTTCAAGTTGCACGACGGATTGGTATTACGCCTCGAGTATATAGCGCAAGTCTGTTGCCATTCGTTTGCTCGATTGGATTCTGTTGGCTATTTAGCGTCACGTTGATGTCTCAGCCGCTTTGGTTCCAATTGGCGATTTGGCTAGCCCTCACAATCCCATTGGCGCTGTGGATTGCCGGTCGCGAGTTGCTGAATGAATTGCTTCAACTTGTCCGCGTGCTGAAGACACGGAGTCATGGTTTCAATCACGATCAGGTTCAGGTGGACCTGACGTAATGGTCTCAACACAATCGGCAGTTGAAAGTAAAAGAGTGCGCGGAGTTATGCACCCTATGCAAACAGTCACCATTCCTCTCGTCCTAGATAGTTCGGATTTTCTTGAAAATGCTTGCTGTCCAGGTTGCAAAAGTATTGCGCGCCAGTTGGTCAGTCAAAGCCCGGAGCAATTACCTCATCAGCAGCCCCACCCTGCGGGCATGGTGGTCATTGCTGATGAAATCCGGTGCCAGCGTATTGTATGGTGTTGTGATGAGTGTGGTCTTTGGTACATATCGCGCATACCGTCCCCACAAGCTATCGAATCCTTGTACGAAGTGCTTGTCTATTCAGAAGGTTTGAAACCCGATTCAAGGCGTAAAACGTTTGATCGTGCTATCGCTGCTCTTGCTCACTATGGACTGACGCACGGACGCATCCTCGACGTTGGCGCACATACTGGGGAGTTCCTGCTGCGTTTGCCAGATTGGGAACGTTACGCGCTAGAGCCAATTGGCATTTCGCGTCAACACCTCAATTTTGCTAAAGACGTGTATTCTGGCTACGTCGATACTGTTCGCACATTGCCTCAAAATTGTTTTGATGTGGTGAGCATGTTTGATGTGGCTGAACACCTATACGATGTCGAAGCGGCATTGAGGAATGTCTCTGCCTGTCTGAAACCGGGCGGTCTTTTGCTGGTCGAAACCGGCAATACAGATTCTCGTACCGCACAAACACAAAGAGCTTGGTGGTGGTATGTACACTGGTACGGACATTTTGTCTTCTTCAATCGGCGCTCATTGGCATACACGCTGAATCGCGCAGGCCTGGAACTTGTTACCTTTACTTCAGTTCATCACCTCGACCCCACCGGCTGGGATGTGATTTCCGCATGTTGTCGTTTGGCTGCCTACCAAATAGTCAGCATCGTTGGGACACAACCTTTGCGCTGGCGTCGCTTGGCGTATCGCCACAATAAATGGGGTGCGATTCCTAGTTTGCCTTGGAAAGATCATTGCTTCGTGGTTGCGCGCAAGTCTAGCGCGGCAGCGTGAGATGAGAACGACCCTGCGAACACTTTTCAAACCGTTCCGTTATGCGAAGTACGTGGTTCTCTCAACCATTGTCAATCGGTTTATCTTTTACGTACAGCGCGTTCGTTGTACGCGCTTTCCGCGCACCAGTGGCTGGATCGTCGTAGAGAATCAGGGACAGATCACACTTGGCAGTGGAGTCGTGCTCAACTCGGCTTCGATTTACAATCCCGTTGGCGCGTTTGCCCGGTGTCAGTTAATTGCGAAACCAAACGCAGACATCGTCATTGAAGATCACGTCGGTATTTCGAGCACGACCATCGTTGCATTTACCCACATTCACATCGGCTCACATGTGACGATTGGTGGGGATTGCAAAATCTATGATTCTGATTTTCATTCACTCGTCCTGGCCGAACGAACAGGTCGAAGCACGCCAGATAATGTAAAATCGAGACCGATTCACATCCGTGATGGCGCATTCATTGGGGCACACTCAATCATCCTCAAAGGTGTCACAATCGGCGAGAATGCGATAATTGGCGCAGGCAGCGTCGTCACGAAGGATATTCCTGCCAATGAAATCTGGGCTGGCAATCCTGCGCGTTGTGTGGGTAAAGTGCCCTCCTTGCCGGTTCATGCATGAGATTGCCATTTAGCCATGCAATCAGAACCACTCATCTCGGTTGTCACGCCCTCGTACAACCAAGCCCCGTATCTTGAGCAAACGATTCGCTCCGTGTTGGATCAAGACTATCCACACGTCGAGTATATGGTCATTGACGGCGGCTCGACCGATGGCAGTGTGGACATCATTCGCCGCTATGCTGATCGGCTTGCTTATTGGGTGAGCGAATCCGACAGGGGGCAAGCCGACGCGATCAACAAAGGCTGGGCGCGCTGCACGGGTGACGTTGTTTCTTTTCTCAACTCGGATGACTGCCTCTTACCGGGCGCGCTGCACACGATTGCCGCGACGTTCACGGCGAACCCAGAAGCCGGGATCGTGTACGGTCAGGCGCAATGGGTTACTGCGGATGGGGTGCCCGTTCAGCGAACGAATGTAAACGTGGACGCGCAGGGCTTACTCGATTCTTTCGTTGGACTGCCGCAGCCGGCTGCATTCGTGCGGCGCACCATTCTGGCTAAAATAGGATTACTGGACGCCAGTTTTCACTTCGCGTTGGACGGAGAATTCTTCTTTCGCGCGTTGGGCAACTTTCCGCCTGTCCATCTTACTCAGGTGCTGGCCTGTATGCGACTGCACGACACTTCCAAGAGCGTTTCTGCCGGCACTGGATTTGCGCCAGAAGTGATGCGCATTGCACAAAAAGTGATTGCCAATCCATCTGCATACCCGCGTTTCAGTGTCGTGCCAAACATAGTAATGGCGCGCGCGCACGTGATAGCCGCACGCATCTGCTACGTGAATGGACATTACCGCGAAGCGTTTGCGCATTTGCGGCAAGCGTTAGGTGTTACTCACACCTATCGCACCGAAATTATCCACCGCGACTTGCCGCGCATCATCGCACGATGGCTCTTGGGGCGTGCAGCCTACGCGCGTTGGAGTGCGCGGCTGGCTGCCAATCGCCTAGCCCCACGTCAATCGCGCTCATGAACGTTGCCGTTATCATCCCTGCGTTTAATCAGGGCGCGTATCTACCCGCCGCGCTTGACAGTGCGCTCGCGCAATCGCACCATCCCTCGCAAATCATCGTCGTGGACGACGGTTCCAGTGATGACACGCGCGATATCTGCGCGCATTATGGGTCGCGCATAGAATATAGCTGGCAACCGAATGCGGGACCATCGGCGGCGCGCAACTGTGCATTGCAGCGCTGTGACGCCGACGCGGTAGTATTTCTAGATGCCGACGATGTGCTCGCAGATGATTGGCTGTCGCAAGCCGTGCGCCATGGCTTGAGCGAAATTGACCGCGGCGCAAAGCTCGGCATCGTCTATGGTGACTACCTGCTATTTGATGATCGGGGTGGCTATGAACAAAAGGTGTCGGTCGACCACGTCACGCTGAATGCTTTGGTGCGCGATAGTCTGTTGGTGCCATCAGGCACATTTGTCACGCGTGACTGTCTGTGTGCAGTCGGAGCATTTAATAGCGAACTCGACACCTGCGAGGATTGGGATTATTGGCTGCGCGCGACGTTTCACGGATACACATTCGCGCACGTGCCGCGCATCGCCTTCCGTCGACGTGAACACGTGCAGAGCGCAAGCAAGCGTGAGTGGAGCGCCTTGCAGCGCCGTATCAAGTTTTTGCAGCATTGGCTCAAAAGTACTCAATTAAGCGCAGCGCAGCAGCTCATCATGCGCGACGAATTGTTCCGGACGTTGTTGCGCCTACGTCGCTGCGCGCACTTCATTCGGCAGCCGACCCAACCGTACGTGGAACAAGCACTCGCGCTCAATTCGGCTGGCGTGATGGATCCATGGTGCTGCACGTATGCGGCGGTCTATGCGGCGCCTTTCTTTCGTAAGCAATATTCGCGCGGCGAGCGACAGCGCGCGATCAATACCGTGCGCGATCAACTGCTGTGCTGGCTGACGACGCATCGCCAGTGCGAGGCATCACGGGTGCGCCGTATTCGCGCCTCCGCATGGCTGGCGCACGCGGCCGATGCGTTACTGGATCGGGATGTGCTGCGCGCAAGTTATGCGTCAGCGCGCGCATGTGCAACTGACGTAACACTGTTGAGAGCATTACTCGGACGCAATGCGGAAACCGCTGCAGAATGGCGGCGTGTGCGTCACGCGATTTCATGATGGGCGATGTTTTCTCATCCACGGATTGGCTAACGGGCTCGCTGGTTGCCATTGCCATGTTCTACGCGTTGACGATTGCCGCGCGGCGCTCGACGGAACTGCGCGTATGGTGGGCGGCGCTTACGCTCAAACTTGCAAGCAGCCTCGCATTCATGTTTTACTCCGTTTTCGTATTTGAAGGCGGCGACACGCTGGGCTATCATGCTGCGGGCGTTGACTATGCGGCACTGATGCGTGCGGCATGGTCGGAAGGCTCACTGAGTGTCTTCGGGGATTATGCGGTCTGGTCGCCCGCACTCAATTCCACCATACGCACGGCATACCTCAGTGGGTTGCTTCATTCATTTCTCAACGACTCGTTTATCGCAGTGTCATTTGCCTTCGCGCTGATTGGCTTGATCGGTCAGGCGCTGGTCTATCGCACGTTCGTCGAGCGTTACCCTGAGCAGCGGCTGCGGCGCTGGTGGCAATTGGGCATCCTCTTCCTGCCGAGCTTGGTGTTCTGGTCGGCTGGTCTGCTGAAGGACCCGCTGGGCATTTTAGGAGTGGGGCTTCTCATTTGGAGCGTGAATCGTTTTGTTCAGCAGCCGCGCATGACACACGTGCTGTTGTTGCTGCTTGGCGCCTATATCTTGTTTCTGTTCCGCTTGCAAGTGCTGCCCGTGCTGCTCGTCGCGCTCGCGCCGTGGCTGCTCGCCACGCGAGCGCATTCGACATGGTCCGCGCCGCCGTGGCTGGCGCGCTGGCTGATGCATCGCAGCGTGCGTTATGCCTTGGTCGCGCTCGCGGTATCGGGTGTCCTGGCGGTCGGGGTGATCGAGCCGCGCTACTCGCTGGCGCATCTGCCCGAATCTATTGCGGCGCAATCTGCCGCCTACGAATTATTAACAACCCAAGGTAATGTAGCTGACCCAAACGTGATTACATTCGAGCCAACATGGCTTGGTCTGCTGAGCGCGTGGGCGCCAGCACTGGTACTGACGCTGTTTCGTCCCTTCATTTGGGAATCTATCAGCGTTGCCGTGCAGGTTGCTGCGCTTGAAAATATCGTGCTACTCGTGCTCACGTTGCGCGCCGCCGGTCACGTCTTGGTATACCCGCACATGCTGCGCGCCGCGTTCCGCTCGCCCATGTTTCTGACGTGCGTCATCTTCACGCTGTTGTTCGCGTTGCTCGTGGGCGTCGCCACACCGAACCTCGGCACGCTCTCACGTTACCGCCTGCCGATGCTGCCGTTCTTTATCGGCACACTCGCGATTCTTGAACACGCGTATTGGCAGGTGCACATCCAGCGCAAGGCTGCCGCCGTTACTGCCGCTGTGCGGAGCGTGTAAGCGGCGCAAAGTTGGCTAATGACCGCCATCGTGCTAAGATAGCCCGCCCTGGATTGGCGATATGGCTCATAGCGTCCTCTTCCTCACGAAGTACACGGCACTTGCAGCCAGTACTCGCCAACGGGTGCTGCAATATCTGGACGCGGTGCGTGCGGCCGGGTTTGCGCCAACCGTTCAGCCGCTATTCTCGGACCGGTATTTGCGTCAGTCGTTCGCGCGCGTGCACAGTTGGCGACGGAGTGCAGAAGTGCTGCGCTGTTTGCTACGGCGCTGGCGGTTGCTGATGTGTGAGATAGAGCACTACAACCTCGTGTTTGTGCAATACGAGGCGCTGCCGTATCTGCCGCTCTGGTTCTCGCGCAATCTGCTGCGCGCCGACGTGCGACTTGTCACCGATTACGACGACGCGATCCATTTGAATTACGAGCAGCACCTGCTGCGACCGTTGGGCCATTGGCTGCGCGGCAACATTCCAACCTTGATCGCGCACAGCCGTCAGGTGATCGTGGGCAATCGTCGCTTGGCAGAGTGGGCGCAGCAGTCCAATGCACACGTCACGCTCATCCCGACAGCGGTTGACCTCTACAAGTATGCGGATGCGCCCACAACGGCGGCGCACAGTCCAATCGTGATTGGCTGGATCGGCACACCCAGCACCGCCAATTATCTGCGGATGCTCGAGCTTCCACTACGCGCGTTGCGTCAGCGACATGCGTTCACACTCAAGGTGATCGGCGCGCCTGATTTCCAAATGGGCGGTGTGGATGTGTGTGCGCATGGATGGGACGAGTCGCGCGAGTCTGCTGACCTGCGCTCATTCGACATCGGTATTATGCCCGTACGTGATGACGAGTGGGGACGCGGCAAGAGCGCATTCAAGTTGATTCAGTATCTGGCGGCAGGCGTGCCCGCCGTTGCCTCAGCAGTCGGCGCGAATTGCGATGTGGTGCAGGATAATGTGAACGGTTTTCTCGCGGTCAGCGACGATGAGTGGTTGAGCAAACTGTCGCTGCTGATCGAGCAGCCCACCCTGCGCGCGCGCTTCGCCGCCGCGGGTCGTCCACTCATCGAGCAGCAGTACTCATTGCAGGCAAACGCGCCGCGCTTTGTGCGCGTATTGGAACAAGCACTCGAAAGTTGATTCGTATGTGCGGCATCTGTGGAGAATTGATTTTTGATCCGAGCGCACCGCGAGTTGACCTTGCGCGCATGATGCAAGCCATTCATCATCGCGGGCCCGATGAGGAAGGCGCGCTGCGAGCCGATGGTATAGCGCTTGGCACGAAACGCTTGAGCATCATTGACCTCGCTGGCGGCCAACAGCCGATCTGGAACGAGGGCGAGTCTGCGTGCATCGTCTACAACGGCGAGTTATACAATTACCTCGACCTGCGTCCGCTGCTCGAAGCCAAAGGTCACTGCTTCCGCACGCACAGCGACACCGAAGTGATTCTCCATGCCTACGAAGAGTGGGGACTCGACTGCCTACGCCGATTGAACGGCATGTTTGCGCTTGCTATTTGGGACGTGCACTCGCGCACATTGTTCCTCGCACGCGACCGCATCGGCGAGAAGCCGCTCTACTATTATCGTGACGAACAGCGCCTCGTGTTCGCGTCCGAGATCAAAGCGATCCTCGCCGACGGCAGTCTGCCGCGCGCGATTAATTTGCGCGGACTGGCCAACTTCGTCACGTTCGGACACGCACTCGCGCCTGACACGATCTATCAAAACATTTTCAAGTTGCCGCCGGCGCATTGTTTGCTCGCGCGCGAGGGCGAAGTCACTATTAAAGAATATTGGGACGTGGACGGCGATATGCCGCACGCCGCCGCGCGCGTGAGTGCAGACGAATACGCCGAGCAGATTCGTGCGCTGCTCGACGACTCTGTGCGGCGGCGCATGATCGCCGATGTGCCCGTCGGCGCATTCTTGAGCGGCGGCGTGGATTCGAGTGGGGTCGTCGCGTTGATGAAGCGTCACGCGACGGGCGCGGTGAAGACGTTCTCGCTCGGATTTAAGGTTGATGGTTTCAACGAGCTGCCCGATGCACGGCGCGTCGCATATGCGCTCGGCTGCGAGCATCACGAACTCGAAGTCGAACACGTTGATTTGATTCAAACATTGCAGACGCTTGTTTATCATTACGACGAGCCGTTCGGCGACGCGGCCGGCTTTCCCATCTATCTGCTCAGCCGCTTTGCGCGCGAGCACGTCAAGGTTGTGCTGTGCGGCGACGGCGGCGACGAATTGTTCGGCGGCTATCGCCGCTATGCGGCTGACCAGTTTTCGTCCGCCTATCGGCTCTTGCCGCATTCGCTGGCACGCGAATGGATTCCATCACTCGTGAACCGCGTGCCGCGCTTGCGTCGTGTCAAGCGCAGCGTGCAGACGCTGCCGATTGACGACCCTGCGCAGCGCTACGCCCATTGGCTGATGGTGTTCAATGCGCCGATGCGCGCGCAACTGTTGAGCGCGAACGTGCGTGACGCACTGCGCGACTACGATCCGGCGTGGCAGTATCCGCATTACTATGCTCACCTAAACGGCCGCACGGCAACCGATCACCTGAATCGCTTGATGTATGTGGACGTAAAGACGTGGCTCGCCGACGGCTATATGGAAAAGACGGATAAGGCGACGATGGCGTGCAGCCTTGAAGCGCGCATGCCGCTGCTCGATCATCGCTTGGTCGAACTCGCGTTTCAGATTCCAAGCCGCTACAAGATTCACGGTTGGGCGACCAAGCGCATCCTCAAGCGCGCGGTGCGCGACCTCGTGCCTGCCGACGTGTTGAGCAAACGCAAGCACGGGTTCTCCGTACCGACCGATCAATGGTTTCGTCACGAGTTGAAAGATTTTGTGTTCGAGGTGCTGATGGATGAGCGCACGCGGCAGCGCGGCTACTTCAATCACGCCTACGTCGAGCAATTGTATCGCGCGCATCAAGCGGGCCAGCAGACGCATGACACGGCGCTGTGGCTGCTCCTCAACTTTGAATTATGGCACCGCATCTTCATGGATGGAGGCACGCGTTGAAGATTCTCGTCACGGGTGGCGCGGGGTTCATCGGGCCACATGTCGTCGCGGAGTTGGAGCAAGCCGGACACGCAGTCACGGTTTTTGATATGCGCGCGCCGGCACGCAGCGCACATTTTGTGCAGGGCGACTTGACTTCATTAGATGAGTTGTTGCGCGCTACGGAAAGCGTGGATGGCGTGTGCCATCTGGGCGGCGTGGGCGATGTGTATCTGGCATTCGAGCAGCCGTACACGGCGGCGGCTGCGAACGTCGTCGGCACGGCGAACGTGATGGAAGCAGCCAAGCGCAATAGTCTAAAAAAAGTTGTGTATGCCTCGACGTGGGAAGTCTATGGCAAACCGGAGTACCAACCGCTCGACGAGCGGCATCCCTGCCACCCCGATCACCCGTACAACATCACCAAACTCGCGGGCGAACAGCTCGCGCTCGCATACGATCACTTGAATAACGTGCCAGCGCTTGCGCTGCGACTTGGCACAGCCTATGGGCGCGGGATGCGGCCCAACTCGGTGTTTTCGCTGTTCATTCAGCGTGCGCTGAACGGCGAGCCGATTACCATTCAAGGCACAGGCGCGCAGACACGGCAGTTCACGCACGTGCGCGACATCGCGCGTGCGTTTCGTCTCGCGCTCGAATCACCGCTGCACGCCGACGTATTTAATATCGTCGCGCACGAAGACATCTCGATTCGGCAACTCGCTGAAATGGTGGTTGCGCGCATTCCGGCACTGATCGTTTACAAAGAAGCGCGTGCCGGTGACGTGCCGCCATCGCGCGTGAGTTCCGAGAAGGCAAAGCGCATGCTCGGCTGGCAGCCGCAAGTCACATTCACCGATGGACTGAATGAGTTGATGGAATCACACCAGCCTGCGCTCGTCACGGCATGATACGCGAGCATCTTTTACGAAGGCGCTGACGTGCAAATAAATGTTCGGCAAACTTTGCGCTGGTGCCTCCTTGCGTGCGGCTCTGCTCGGAATGCGGATGATTAAAATCGCTCACATCACTACGGCTGATCTCTCGTTGCGCTACTTGCTGCTCAATCAGCTTCAGAGCGTTCAGCGAGCGGGCTACAAGGTGATCGGCATTTCGTCGTCAGGTGCTGATGTGCCTGTGCTCACGGCGGCGGGTATTCGTCACATCGCCGTGCCGATGACGCGCAATTTCACCCCGTTCGCGGACTTGCGTTCGCTGTGGCAACTGTATCGGGTCATGCGCTGTGAGCGGTTTACTATCGTGCACACGCACACTCCGAAGCCGGGGCTGCTGGGCCAACTCGCGGCGCGCATGGCGCGTGTGCCGATTGTGGTGAACACGCTGCACGGCTTTTATTTCCACGAGCGCACGCCTGCGCACTGGCGGCACTTCTACATCACGATGGAAAAGATCGCCGCGCGTTGCTCGGACGTAATCCTTTCGCAAAATTCGGAAGACATCCGTACCGCCATTCGTGAAAAGATTTGTCGCCCTGACCAGATCAAGCCGCTCGGCAACGGTATTGACGTGAAGCGTTTTGATCGCGCGCGCCTCGATGCGACGGCGCTGGCACAAAAGCGTGCCGAGTTGAACTTGCCGAGCGACGCGCCCGTGATCGGCTTCGTCGGACGATTGGTTGCCGAGAAGGGCATGCTCGAATTGCTGCAAGCGACGCGCGAGGTGCTACGCGCGCATCCATCGGTCACGTTGTTGATCGTCGGACCGATTGATCACGAAAAGTCCGACGCGCTCACGCCGGCCATCGCGAACGAGTACGGCGTCGGTGACGCATGCGTGTTTGCGGGAATGCGGCAGGACATGCCGGAGCTGTACGCGCTGATGGATATATTCGCGTTACCATCGCACCGCGAAGGTTTTCCACGTGCGCCGATGGAAGCGTCGGCGATGAGCGTGCCGTGCGTGGTCACGGATATTCGCGGTTGCCGCGAAGCAGTCATTCACGAGCGCAACGGCCTACTTGTGCCGCTCGGCGATGTGAAAGCGTTGGCGGATGCCATAACGTCGCTGCTGAATGATCGGGCGCACGCGCGACGCATGGGTGAAGCAGGCAGACAATTGGCACTGGAACGTTTTAACGAGCAGCTGGTGTTTGAAAAAGTTAAAGGCGAGTACGCACGTTTGTTGAGGGCAAAGGGTTTGTCGCTGCCCAGTACGCCTCTTGCAACTCCCGCACTTGAATCAGTATAATCCGCGTGCCATGCTGTATCGCCGCTATCTGAAACGCGGGCTCGACCTCGCTATCGTCATTCCCGTTTTGATTGTCAGTGCGCCACTGCTATTGCTGACCGCTCTGGTCGTGCGCATGAGTATGGGCGCACCAGTTTTATTTCGCCAAGCGCGGCCAGGCTTGCATGGCAATCCGTTCACGCTGCTCAAATTTCGCACGATGATGCCAAGCGCGAGCGAGCACGTTGACCCCACGATGGATGCGTTGCGGCTCACGCGCTTCGGACGATGGCTGCGCAGCACGAGTCTCGATGAATTACCTGAACTGATTAACGTGCTGCGTGGCGAGATGAGTCTGGTCGGCCCGCGTCCGCTGCTGATGCAATATTTGCCGCGCTACAACGCGGAACAGCTGCGCCGACAGGAGGTGCGACCCGGCATCACCGGCTGGGCGCAAGTAAACGGGCGCAACGCGCTGACGTGGCAGCAGAAGTTCGTGCTCGATATATGGTACGTAGATCATGTCTCGTTCACACTTGATCTGAGGATTATCGCGCTCACGCTCTGGAAAGTTTTCAAGCGTGAAGGTATCAGCCAGCTAGGGCAGGCGACCATTGAAGAGTTCATGGGCAGTTGAGTCGTGCGTGTGCTAATCGTCGGCGCGGGTGGTCATGCGCAAGTCGTCGCCGACATTCTGCTGCGCATGAGCGAGCATGGTCAAGACGTGCAGCCCATCGGCTTCGTGGACGATAACGCGGCGCTCACTGACCAGTTGTTGGTTGGAATACCGGTGCTCGGCACGCTGAACGCACTTGATCATGTTCCGCACGATGCACTCATCGTCGGCATTGGCGACAATGCCACGCGCGCGAAAATTTTTCAAGCCTTGCAGGCGCGCACGGAGCGATGGGTGATTGCACGGCATCCGCGCGCGACCGTTGCGCCTGACGTGACGATTGGACTTGGCACGGTCATCTGTGCGGGCGCGGTGCTGAACACGCAGACGACCATTGGCGTGAATGCGATCTTGAACACTGGCTGCACGGTGGATCATCACGGTCACATTGGCGACCATGTGCACGTCGCGCCCGGCTCGCATCTAGGTGGCACAGTTACGCTGGGCGAAGGCGCGTTCGTCGGTATTGGCGCGAGCGTTATCCCGCAGCGCACCATCGGCGCGTGGGCGCGGGTCGGCGCGGGCGCTGCCGTGATTGAGGACGTGCCCGCACACGTCACCGTCGTCGGCGTGCCGGCCAGAGTCGTGAATCCAAAGTGAAAGATTTCAGTCAAGTTTAGTATCTATGTATAGTATGAGCGAAAACACTCGCCCGGTCCACATGTCGTCGCCCGACATCACGAATGAAGACGTTGCCGCCGTGCAGGGGGTATTGGGCACGCGCCATCTCAGCATTGGGCCCCAAGTGGATGCATTTGAGCAGGCGATAGCACAATACGTGGGCACGCATCACGCCGCAGCCGTCAACTCCGGCACGAGCGGCCTGCATCTAGCGGTGATCGCGGCAAGCGTGCGAGAAAACGATCTCGTCATCACGACGCCGTTCTCGTTCGTTGCGTCGGCGAACTGCATTCTCTACGAGCGCGCAGTACCGATCTTCGTTGACGTGGACCCACGCACGGGCAACATCAATCCAGAACTGGCTAGCGCTGCCATTGATGCGCTCACCAATCGCGATGGTCACGGATGGTTGCCACGTAGCATCAGTCAATGGTCAACAGCCAATCACCAACAGTTACGAGCCGTGCTCCCCGTGCACGCGTTCGGTCAACCTGCCGACATGGATCCGATTGTTGCGTCTGCGCGCGCACACGGACTTGCCGTAATCGAAGATGCGTGTGAGGCGTTGGGCGCAACGTACAAGGGACGCATGGCGGGCACGCTGGGCGATGCAGCCGTGTTCGCGTTCTATCCGAACAAACAAATGACGACCGGCGAAGGTGGAATGCTCGTCACCGACCACGACGAGTCGGACGCACTGTTCCGCTCGCTGCGCAATCAAGGACGGGCAGTGGGCGACAGGTGGCTCAATCACACACATCTCGGCTACAATTATCGGCTCGACGAGATGAGCGCGGCGCTCGGCTTGACGCAACTTCAGCGCATCGAGGCGTTGCTATCCAAGCGCGAGCGCGTCGCGCAGTGGTACAACGCACATCTTGCGAATCATGAATTGATCGAGACGCCGTCCATCGCGCCCACCACCACACGCATGAGTTGGTTCGTCTATGTCGTGCGCGTGCGGCGGCCGCTCGCGCGCGACGACGTGATGCGTGCGCTCGCGGCGCGCGGCATTCCATCACGTCCGTACTTCACGCCGATTCATTTGCAGCCATTTTACGTCGAGCGCTTCGGGTATCGGCGCGGCGACTTCCCAATTACCGAAGCATTAGGTGACACATCGCTCGCGCTGCCATTCTCAGGTGTGATGTTAGAAGAAGAAGTCACACATGTCTGTCATGAATTGGAGCAGGTGGCACAGGCGCTCTATACCCAGAAGTCAGCGTAGAAGCGAGTTTCGATTTTCATCAAACACTTGATCGGCTTAGAGGCCTTGGCCAACCAGCAACACAGCGGCGAAAGCCGTTACAATATTTGCTACCGCGAAAATTTTATTAGCGTGTCGCTGACATCATTCATCTCTACATCGGAGCTCCCAACAACTCACCATGCTTACCCACTGGATTCTAAAACTCCGCAATCGTCATTTTCTCATCTTCGATCTGCTGTTGCTCGCGTTGCTACCAACCGCGTCGCTCGCGCTGCGCTTAGACGATGACTTCTTCACCACCGCTGAGTTGTACCGCAATGGCGTGATTGTGTACACCGGTTTGTCGCTTGTGCTCAAAGCGATTGTGTTCTACAAGGCGGGCTTGTACGGGCGCTACTGGCGCTACGCCAGCGTGGACGAGCTCGCGCAAATCTTCGTCGCCGTCGTCGCCGCGTCCATCGTGCTCAACGGAATTTTTTATGGACTGCTCGCGCCGCTCACGTTCCCGCAATTGCTGCTGCCGCTATCCATCGGCGCGATTGACGCGCTGCTGTCGCTGTTGGGGGTGGCCGGCTCGCGCTTCGCGGTGCGCCTCGCCGAGCGCCATCGGCACGATGCGCTGGGCGTCGCCGACGAGCGGCGCGTGCTCATCGTCGGCGCGGGCGACACGGGCCAGATGATCGTGCGCGAGATGCAGAACAATCCGCGGCTCGGTTTGGTCCCGCTGGGTCTGATTGACGACGATCCGCACAAGCAGGGCGTACGCATTCACAACGTGCCCGTCGTCGGCAACCTGCAAAAACTGACGAAGGTCGCGCACACGCTCAAGATCGAGCAGGTCGTCATCGCCATGCCGTCTGCCGCAGGCAAAACCATTCGCGCCATCGTGCGCGTCTGCGAGCAGGCGAATCTGCAAGTCCGCACCGTGCCCAGTCTGACGGAGATTTTGAACAATCGCGTGAGCGTCAGTCAGATTCGTGACGTGCAGATCGAAGACTTGCTGCGGCGCGAGCCGATCCAGATTGACACGACGGCGGTGCGCGCCATGATCGCCGGACGCAAGGTATTGGTGACGGGTGCAGGCGGCTCGATTGGCTCGGAGTTGTGTCGGCAGATCGCGCGCTACGAGCCGAGTGAGATCGTGCTGCTCGGTCACGGCGAGCACAGCATCTTCACACTGGCGTCCGAGTTCGCGCGCACACAGCCATCCCTGCATGTCGTGCGCGCCATCGCTGATGTGCGCGACGCGGCGCGCATTCACAAAGTATTCGGCGTGCTCGCGCCTGACCTGATCTTCCATGCCGCCGCGCACAAGCACGTGCCGCTGATGGAAGAGAACCTCGAAGATGCCGTGACCAACAATGTGCTCGGCACACGCAACGTCGTGGAGGCGGCGGTGGCGAATGGCATCCATAATCTCGTGCTCGTCTCGACGGACAAAGCGGTGAACCCGACGAGTGCAATGGGCGTGACCAAGCGCATCGCGGAATTGATCGTGACGCAAGCCGCGCATCAGCACGGCGGCCGCTTCGTCAGCGTGCGCTTCGGCAACGTGCTCGGCAGTCGCGGCAGCGTGCTCAACATCTTCCGCGAGCAAATCGCGCTCGGCGGCCCTGTGACCGTCACACACCCGGAGATGCGCCGCTATTTCATGACGATCCCCGAAGCGGTGATGCTGGTCTTGCAGGCGATGACGCTCGGCAAAGGCGGCGAGACGTTCGTGCTCGATATGGGCGAGCCGATCAAGATCGCCGACATGGCGCACGACCTCATCGAGCTGTCGGGCTTGCAGGTCGGACGCGACGTGGACATTGAGTTCACGGGCGTGCGCCCCGGCGAAAAACTGTTCGAAGAGTTGTTCCTGCAAGACGATCATTACGAGCGCACTCAGCATCAAAAGATTTTCGTTTCGCGCAACGGCGTGGCGGCGTTCACGCCGTCGGGCAATGGCTCGCGCCCGCTCACGCTCGACGAGCGCGTGGATGGCTTGATTGCCGCCGCGCGCGCGAGCGACGGCGAGCAAGTGCGCCGCTGTCTCATGAACCTCGTGCCCGAATACCAGAATCAACACGACTCCGTAGTTCTTCCACTCGAACCGAGCATCTCCGCGTGACTCGCCTGAGCGGCTGCACGCCACCGCTACACGGCAGTAGCATTCGACCTCTACCCTCTTTATATTGAAAGCGTGTGGGATCAACAATCTTCAGCTATCCAAGGATGCTTGAGTAGCGGGCAGGGTGAATCTGGTTGCCGCATACGCCCTGAGCGCGGTGTCGAGATTGAAATCCCCTGCCGTACAGTCTTGCTCGGCAACGCCGGCGGGTAACTCAAGCCGGAGCAGTGCCCGCTGAGCTTGCATTCACACGAGTGTGTGCTGAACAAGTTGCTTCCGCTGTGTCCTCCCATATATGGGAGGCTGTGCGATGTTAACCTCAGATGAGAGTTTCGCTGCGTGAAACTTCCGCGATGCGCGTTCCGTGACAGGAGTAGATCAGCGAGCCATTGGAGGAAGCGATGCCACTCACCCGCAGACAATTTTTGATCGGAGCCGCCGCGACGGCTGGCACGGGCGCCGCCGCCGTTGCCGCCGCCGAGTGGATGAAGGGACTCGACGAGCAGCCGGCGTCGGCGACGCCGATGCCGCGCGACAACACCTCGTACAGCACGGGGCCCGTCACGTGGACGCCGACGCCGCCCGCGAACATTCAGCCGCCGTCCGAAGTCGCGTTCGCGCTCACGCGCATGACGTTTGGGCCCAAGCCCGGCGATGTCGAGCGCGTCGCGCAGCTCGGGCTGGATAACTACATCGAGCAGCAGTTGCATCCTGAAAACATTGACGACAGCGCGATGGATAAAATGCTCGAAGCGTTTCCGTCATTGAAAATGAGCATCGCAGAACTGTACGAAAATTATCCGCAGCCGAAGCCGCAGGACAAACCCAAGAATCAGCCGACGCCTGTGCCTGGCGCGACGCCCGCGCCGAAGCCGACCGAAGTGCCGAAGGCAATGCGCCCCAAGGGTCCGCAAGAAGTGATCTACGAATTGCAGACCTCGACCTTGCTGCGCGCGATTTACAGCGAGCGACAACTATACGAACTGATGGTGGACTTCTGGTCGAACCACTTCAACATCTACGTCGGCAAGGAAGGCGACAAGTGGATGAAGACGGTGGACGACCGCGAAGTGATTCGCAAGCACGCACTCGGCAAGTTCAAAGATTTGCTGACCGCGAGCGCGAAGTCGCCCGCGATGCTGGAGTATCTCGACAACCGCGTGAGCGTGAAGGGCAAACCGAACGAGAACTATGCGCGCGAGATCATGGAGCTGCACACGCTGAGCGTGGACGGCGGCTACACCTATCCTGACATTCAAAACGTCGCGCGCGCGTTCACGGGCTGGACGATTGTGCCGCCGCGCGGGTTCGCGGGGCAAGCCGGTGAATATGTCTTCAACGCGAAGCAGCACGACACCGATGCGAAGATCGTGCTGGGCGTGCAGATACCGGCGGGCGGCAGCGAGAGCGACGGCATGAAAGTGATTGACCTCCTCGCCAACCATCCGTCCACCGCCAAGTTCATCGCGCTCAAGTTGGTGCGCCGCTTCGTCAGCGACACGCCGCCGCAAGCATTGGTGGATCGTGTGGCGCAGACGTATCAGAAGACCGGCGGCGACATCCGCGAGATGCTGCGAACGATTTTGAAGTCCGATGAGTTCAAGAAATCCTACGGGCAGAAAGTGCGCCGCCCGATTGAGTATTTCGCCGGCATGTTGCGCGCGCTCGACGTGAAGATTGGCCCGAACGACGCGGACATTCTGCGCGGCGTGATCGCGCAGTTAGGACAGCCGCTCTTTCAGTGGCCCACGCCCGACGGCTACCCGGATGTCTATGGCGCGTGGATCAACACGAATGGATTGCTCTCGCGCTGGAACGTCGCGCTCAATCTCGCGCAAGCAGGTGGGAAGGGCATCCAAGCCGACGTGAAAACGCCGACGCTGCAATCGAACGCGAAGTCGGCCGCAGACCTTACGGACTTCTGGGTAAATCACTTGCTGCATCGCGCGATGTCGAACGAGAACCGCGACAAGTTGGTCGCCTATCTCAACAATGGCAACATCCCGTTCGCACTCAACGATCAATTCCTGCGCGCCAAGTTGCCCGGGCTCGTCGCGCTCGTCATGGCGTCGCCGGATTATCAGTATCGCTAACGATGTGTGTCATGTGCCAGGTGTCAGGTGTCAAGTGCAGACTGCCCTGACACTTGACACCTGGCACATGACACCTCATAAGGAGACCTCGCATGGAATTCACAATGTCTCGCCGCAACTTATTAAAGTCTGGCATCATCGCGCTTGGCTCATTCGCGTGGCCCGCGTGGATGCCGCGCGTCGCGTTCGCCGCGAAGGACGAGCAGCCGAAAGGCGACACGCTCGTGTGCATCTTCCAGCGCGGCGGCATGGACGGCTTGAATGCCGTCGTGCCGCACGGCGAGAAAGCATACTACGCCGCGCGCGATCAACTCGCAATCCCGCAGCCGAAGGTCAGCGACGCGAAAGCGGCGATTGACCTCGACGGCTTCTTCGGTCTGCATCCGAACCTGCGACCGTTCAAAGAAATCTACGATGCGAAGCAGTTGGCCATCGTGCAGGCGGCCGGCTCGCCCGACCCATCGCACTCACATTTCGACGCGATGGACTTCATGGAGCGCGGCACACCCGGCGAGAAGGCAATCCCGACGGGTTGGCTCGCGCGCCACATGCAGACGGCGGCATCGTCCAACAAGTCGCCGTTCCGCGCGATCGGCATGGGCGCGATGCTGCAAGCCTCCTTGCGCGGCCCCGTGCCTGCGACTGCGCTGGCCAGCATCGCGCAGTTTCACTTGAACGGCAACACGCAAGAGATCGCAAAATTCCAGCAGTCGCTCGCGGCGCTGTATCAAGGCGACAACTTCCTCGATCAGGAAGGCACGCAGACGCTCGACGCGATCAACATGCTGGCGAAGGTGACGCAGCAGAAGTACGAGCCAGCCAATGGCGCGAAGTATCCGGACAACAGCAACTTCGGCAAGGCGCTGATGGCGGTCGCGCAGTTGATCAAATCCGAGCTCGGCGTGGAGATCGCGTGCGTGGACATCGGCGGTTGGGACACGCACGCGGGCGAGGGTGGCGCAGACGGCGGCGAACTGCCGCGACTGCTGCAAGAATTCGCGCAGGGCATTCACGCTTTCTACTCGGATATGGGCGACCGCATGCAGCGTGTCACGCTCGTCAGCATGTCGGAGTTCGGCCGCCGCTTGCTGGAGAATAACAGTCACGGCACCGATCATGGTCACGGCAACGTGATGTTCGTGATGGGTGGCGGCATTCAAGGCGGCAAGGTTTACGGCGACTGGCCGGGTCTGGAGAAGAATCAACTGTACGGGCCAGGCGACCTGAACGTGACCACCGACTTCCGCGACGTGCTCGGCGAGATCGTGAAGAATCGGCTCGGCAATCCGAACCTATCGCAAATCTTTCCGGGCTACACCAACTTCAAGTTCCGCAATCTCACCACGCCGCTTGTGGCGGAGCGGGTGTTGCCGACTCTGAAGGAGTTGGCGAACGTGAGAGTGCCGATGCCGGCATAATGGGATCGGCAGAAAGCAGAAAACCCGATTCAATGTGAATCGGGTTTTCCATTCGCGCCGCGCGAGTGGAAGGCGAAACTTTTTCGGCTCCGCAAAGTAATACTGTGTGGCGCACGTCGTTGTGCCCACCGTCGCTCGTCATACCATCGTAGCGGATGTGCTGTGCGCTCTGCGCTTCGATGGCTGCACCACCGCAACCTGTGTTTGGTGTGTTTGATCGTATGCTTGCTCGGTATTCAGCTGTCGCCAATCGCGCCGCCCTTCCGGACTGTCTTCGCTCAGCATGAAGGCGCTGCGTTGTCGTCGCCGCCTGCCTCGCCCGCGCGCAACCTCTCGCTGTCGCCACTGACCACAACGCAGTTCTTCGTGCCACTGGTCATGCGCACCGCACGATCCCCGGCGACATGCTCACGACGCCGGCCGCGTGGGTCAACCCGCACACCAACGAGGCGTGGGTGTTTATGACCACCGGCGAAGGCATGGTCGGTTACAAAGTTTTGGCCGATCAATCGGGCGCGACTGGTCTGCTACAACAGTGGCTGCGCGCCGATGGCGGCACGTCGCCGCTCGTCGCGAACGGCATCGTGTTCGTCGCCGCGAACAACCGCGTGACGGGCTATGATGCGCTGACGGGGAAGGTATTGTGGAAATCAAACCAGATTGGCTACGTTCACTGGCAGAGTCCCATCGTCGCCAACGGCGTACTGTACGTCTGCGATCAAGACGGCTATCTCAACACGTTCGCGCTACCCACCACCAACTGAGTCGTCATCCACTTCGCACCAGCGCGGCTCCGTCCCTCACCCGCACTTCCGCTCTTGCAGCGTGATGCCCGCGCGCGGGGACTGCGCGAAATCAAAACAGTCGAGCATGTCGCTCGCACTCGCGTCACGTCCGTTGAGCGGACTCAGAGAAAAAATCGTCTCCGCAGTTTTCAACAGGCTGATGTGCGAGTGCACCTGATGTGACACGTACCCAGCCCGCGCATACGGACTGACGACGGTACACGGCACACGCTGGCCCAAGCGAAACGCTGAGCCGTTGCTCCAGCGCTCGACCACAGGCGGTTCGACGTGATCGTAGAAGCCGCCCCAATCGTCCCACGTCAGGAACACCGCCGTCGAGTTCCACTGCGGTCCGCGCATGAGCGCGTTCAGCACGCGCGTCATCCAGTTCTCGGCGGCGCACATGCTGGCTGGCGGATGACCGCTAATGTCGAAGCCCGAGATCAGCCACGAGACGTTTGCCAATTGGCCGTTGAGCGCGTCCGTGATGATGCGCGACTGGTTCGAGACGATCTCGGCGCGTCCGCGCAGGCTACGATAACGATTGAAGATGCCGCCGTAGTCGCGCCACGTCAATCCATTTTCGAGCAGGCGGTTGGGCAGCGCAGGCACGTCGTGAATGATGGCGCGGTCGGGCGCATCAATGATCGGCGACTGCGCGGAGGTCAACATTAGGTAGTTCGGCTCGGACGGACCGCGCACGTCGGTGAAGTAGCGGTCACACAGCGTGAACGCGCGCGCGACCTTCCAATAGTTCGGCAACTGTGCTTCGCTGTAATGGCAATCGCCCCACGCGTCGGCGACGCCGTTCGGCTGAAGCGCGGCCGCGTGCGAATGATTTTGATCGGGATGCTGGTCCTCGCATACACCGCCGTGCGCGATGCCGTCTGCGCCGGGGAAACCGCCGAACAGCGAGTCGAACGAATGATTCTCCTGCACGAAGATCACGACTTGACGAATCGGCGTGTTGAACGCGCGCGTGGTTGCCGTCGGCGCAAGCGCGCTCGTCGCCGTGGGCGGCGAATTTGTTGCCGTCGGTGACGGCAGTTCGGTCGTCGTCGCGCTCG
Organism: Anaerolineae bacterium; assembly: GCA_038198935.1. Taxonomy (GTDB): domain Bacteria; phylum Chloroflexota; class Anaerolineae; order JACRMK01; family JACRMK01; genus JBBPZQ01. Next base: position 34,781 of record JBBPZQ010000108.1, on the reverse strand, counting down.
CAGTTGCCGACGCCGTTGACGTAGCCGTTGCACTCGCCGTTGCGCTCGGCGCGAGCGTGGAGGTTTGCGTCGCTGTCGGTGTTAGTGTGTCAGTGGGTTGGCGGGTTGGGGTCGGTTCGGTCTGCGCGCTGCACGCAGCCAAGAGCGACCAGACCGAGAGCCGCAGAAAATCACGACGCGAGAGGGTCATGCGCTGAGTGTAGCACGCGCACGATGCGCGGGTCAATGCGGGTGGTGAAAGATTCACTCATCGCCGAGACCCGAGAGGCCTTTTCTAGCGGTGGTATAATCGCCAAGCACGTCAATTCTTATCAGGTGAAGACACATGAATATCAAACTGGGGACTGCGCCCGATTCGTGGGGCGTGTGGCACGCCGACGATCCGAAACAAATTCCTTGGCAGCGTTATCTCGACGAAGTGGCGGAAGTCGGCTATCGCTGGACAGAATTGGGCCCGTATGGCTACATGCCGACGGATCCTGTCGTCGTGAAGCGCGAACTCGACCAGCGCAGACTCACAGCCGTCGCACTGGCAGAAGGTGGCAATCTGTCAGAGCCTGCGGCATGGCACGCGCTAGAAAAGTTGATGACCGATTCGTGTGAGCTGCTCGTCGGCGTCGGCGGATTGTACTTCGTGCTGTTCGATGCATCGTACACCGACGAAAAGGGTCGGCTCGTCGCGCCGCGCGAATTGGACGATGCTGCGTGGCGGCGACTGATCGAGACGACGCAGCGCGCCGCCGACCTCGTGCGCGAGCGCTTCGGGCTGTCACTGCTGTTCCATCCGCACGCCGAGACGCACGTCGAGACCGAAGCGCAGATCGAACGCTTCTTGCGCGAGACCGATCCAGCGCGCGTCAACCTGTGTTTCGATACGGGCCATCACGCCTACACGGGCGGCGACCCCATCGCGTTCATGCGCAAGCAGCACGCGCGCATTCCGTTCCTACATGTCAAGAGCATTGACGCCGACGTACAGCGCCGCGTGGCTGCCGAGCGCATTCCGTTCGCGCACGCCGTGAGCATGGATATGTTCGTCGAGCCGTCGCGTGGCGCGGTGGACTTCCTCGCGTTCCGTGACGTGCTGCGCGATATTGAGTACGAGGGCTACGCGATGGTCGAGCAGGACATGTATCCTGCGCCCTTCGACAAGCCGCTGCCGATTGCCAAGCGCACGCACGATTATCTCGTCAGCATCGGCATCGGTTCGTGAGCGTTGAACTGTAAGTCAACACAGAGGCACAGATCACTCCGCGCGCTTATTCAAAGAATCTCTGCTGCTCTGTGCCTCTGTGCTAAAGATATGATTATCGAATGAACCCAATCCGACTCGTGCTGCTCGACATTGACGGCTGCCTGATCGCGGGCGAAGCCAAGCCGTGGAACTTTCGTGTGATGGAGTTTGTCGCGGAGTTGAATCGGAACGCGCGCGAAGATGCAGGACAATTCGCCGTGACGCTCTGCACCGGACGGCAGCAGCCCTACGTCGAAGCGATCATGCAGGCGATTGACAGTTCGATGCCTGCAATCTACGAGAACGGCGGCGGATTGTATTTCCCGTCGCCGTACCGCTTCGCGCAGAATCCGAGCATCACCGACGCGATGAGCGAGACGCTCGTGCAGATGCGCCGCATGCTGCGCCGCGAGTTGGTGCAGCGCGGTATTGCATACATTCAACCCGGCAAAGAAGTATCGCTCACGCTGTATCCCGCGCGCACGGATATCACGTTTCCGCAATTGGCAGAACTAGCAGAGCGCGCGCTTGATGGACAATTGCACGGCTACACGATTCACGCATCGGTGACTAGCGTCGAGATTCTGCCGCCGGGCATTGACAAGGGCGTGGGTGCGGAGTGGCTGTCGCGCGAAACGGACATTCCATTGTCACAAATGGCTGGCATCGGCGATGCGCCGAGCGATCTCGCGTATCTGCTCAAGTGCGGCTACTCCGCGACGACAGCCAATGCACCTGAATTGGTGAAGCGCGCCGTGCAGTACGTCTCGCCGTATCTTGACAGTCTCGGCACCCAAGACATCTTGCGGCGATGGATGGCACAACAGATATCAGAGCCGCCACCCACGAGATAAATGTGAAGAATGAGCGTTTGTCAATGCACGCCAACCGCCAGCGGGTTTGTGCTGAACGCTGATGGCATGATGAACGCAGGCGGGTGAGCATCAAAACAGCGAAGCGGTCAATTGACTGCTTCGCTGTTTGTGTTTAAGCCGTCACGCCGCCGCCATAATTGATGATGCGGCGGTCAATTATTTACGGCTCGGCCACAGAATATTTGTGACGCGCGCATCAAGCGCCGCGTTGAGTGGGCGCGGGCAGTGGCTGCGTCGGCACGTGTGCGCGTTTGTAAACGAGGAGCGTGCGCTTGAATTCCATCACGACCGTGCCATCCGCTTTGAAACCCAGCGTCTTGATCGTGACGAGTCCCATGTGCGGACGCGACTGCGATTCGCGCTTGCTCAACACTTCGCTCTGCGCGTAGAGCGTGTCGCCGATGAACACGGGCGCGGGCATCCGCACCTCGTCCCAACCCAGATTGACGCCGTACTGCGACACGTCGGACACGGACATGCCTGTGACGAGTGCGAGCGTCAAGGTGGAATTCACTAACGGGCGGCCAAATTCCGTCTGCGCCGCGTAATGCGCGTCGAAGTGAATCGGATTCGTGTTGAGGGTGAGCAACGTGAGCGCAATGTTATCATTTTCGGTGATGGTGCGGCCCAATGGATGCCGATACACATCGCCCACGTTGAAATCTTCGTAGCAGCGTCCGCCGCTGCGCTGTGCATCTGCCATCGGTCGCTCCTTGAACTTGTAACGGGATCATGTGCTCTGCTGGCGAGTTGTGGGTTGGCCCATGCGACTGCGCCAGACCGATTGATTACCCTCGCTCCAACTCCGCCAACACCTCCGCCGTATGCTCGCCGAGCGCGGGCACGCGCCCCATGCGCGGCGGCGCGCCCGACAGATTGTGTGGCGGTACGAACGCGGGAAGCGCGCCGCGCTCGCTCTCAACTTGTGTCCAGCGCGCACGCGCTTGCAATTGCGGATGGTGCGCGAGCGCGGGCACGTCGTTCACCGCGCCGTTCGCAATTTGCGCGGCGTCGAGTCGTACCAACACCTCGCGTGCGCTCCACTGCGCGAACGTCTGCTCGACGAGCGCTTCGAGCGCGGCGCGGTTTTGCAGACGCAGCGCAATGGTGCGAAAGCGTTCGTCATGCGCCAAGTCCGGCTGGTCGAGCACTTGCGCACAGAAGCGCCCCCACTCGCGCTCGTTTTGGATCGCAAAGTTCACTGCGCCGTCCCGGCACGCGTACGCGCCATACGGCACGATGGAGTTGTGACGCCCGCCCGCGCGCTGCAACACTTGGCCCGAGCCCAGATACGCGAGGAGCGCGGGCATCATCCATTCGCTCAGACATTCGAGCATCGAGATGTCAATGCGTGTGCCGCAGCCGCTGTGCGCGCGCTGAATGAGCGCAGCCAAGATAGACGAGTACGCATACAACCCGGCCGCGATATCGGCGATGGGCACGCCGACCTTGGCGGGCGCGTCGGGCGTGCCCGTGACCGACGGCACGGCGGCTTCCTGTTGAATCAACAAGTCGTATGCTTTGTGGTCGGCGTACGGTCCATCCAACCCATAACCGCTGATGCTTGCCCAAATCAATCGCGGATATGTTGCGCGCAGCGCGTCATAGCCAAAGCCCAATCGCTCGACTGCACCCGGCGCGAGGTTGTGCACGAACACGTCGGCGCGCGCGAGCAATTGGTGGAGCGTCGCGCGCCCCTCATCGCTCTTCGCGTCGAGCACGACTGAGCGCTTGCCGCGATTGAGCCACGCGAAGTACGTCGAGAGTCCATGCAGCGCATCATCGTAGCCGCGCGCGAAGTCGCCGCCATCGGGCCGCTCAATCTTAATTACATCCGCGCCCATCTCAGCCAGTTGGCGCGAGCAAAACGGCGCGGCGACGGCTTGCTCCAACGCGACGACGCGAATGCCGTCGAGGGGGAGTGTATTTGAAGAATCGGTGCCGGCCATCACAAATCTAAACGGCTAACCACGAAGCCACAAAGAGCACAACGATTTTCTTCGTGGCTTTTGTGCCTGCGTGGTTTGCTTCCAGGGTTCGTTAAACAATAACTTCCCGACTTGTCATTGCGAGGAGCGTACTCTGCGACGAAGCAATCTCCTTGCCGCGATGGGGAGATTGCTTCACGCGACGATACAGCTGTCGCGTTCGCAATGACACTCGGTCAAGAACTTATTATTTTACGGACCCTCAATACGAGCGAGGCAAACCAAGCACGTGTTCGCCGAGGTAGGCGAGGATCAGATTGGTCGAGATCGGCGCGACTTGGTACAGCCGCGTCTCGCGGAACTTGCGCTCGACATCAAACTCGTTGGCGAAGCCGAAGCCGCCGTGCGTTTGCAAGCAGACGTTCGCCGCTTCCCACGACGCATCGGCAGCCAGCAGCTTTGCCATGTTCGCTTCCGCGCCGCACGGCTGACCCGCGTCGAACAATTCTGCCGCTTCGTAGCGCATCAAGTCGGCCGCGCGCACATGTGCATATGCCTGCGCAATCGGGAACTGCACGCCTTGATTCTGGCCAATCGGACGCTCAAACACGATGCGCTCGCCTGCATACTGTCGCGCGCGATCAATGAACCAGTAGCCGTCGCCGATGCACTCGGCGGCGATCAGGATGCGCTCGGCGTTCATACCGTCGAGAATGTAGCGGAAGCCTTTGCCTTCTTCGCCGATCAAGTTCTCCGCTGGGATTTTAAGATTGTCGAAAAACAGTTCGTTCGTCTCGTGATTGACCATGTTGGCGATGGGGCGCACCGTCAAGCCGCTGCCAATCGCTTCGCGCAGATCAACGAGCAACACCGATAACCCTTCCGTGCGCTTGGCCACCTGATCGAGCGGCGTCGTGCGCGCGAGCAGCAGCATCAGGTCCGAGTGCTGCACGCGCGAGATGAACACCTTTTGGCCCGTCACGACATAGTGATCGCCGTCGCGCCGCGCGAACGTCTTGAGGCTCGTCGTGTCCGTGCCGCTGGTCGGCTCGGTGACGGCGAATGATTGCAAGCGCAATTCACCCGCTGCGATCTTCGGCAAGTAACGCTGCTTCTGCTCGTCCGAGCCGTACCGCAGCAGCGTGCCCATCGTGTACATCTGCGCGTGACATGCGCCCGAGTTTGCGCCCGAGCGATTGATCTTTTCGAGGATGACCGACGCTTCATGCACGCCGAGTCCCGCGCCGCCGAACGCTTCGGGAATGAGCGCAGCCAGCCAGCCCGCTTCGGTCAACGCGCGCACGAACGCTTCAGGGTACGCTTGTTCGGACGTGACCTGCTGCCAATAGCGGCTGTCGAATTGACGGCACAACGTGCGCACCGACTCGCGCAGTTCCGGCCAGCGCCGCGCGCGCGGATTGATGTCGTTCATGGGCGCTTTGTCTTTGGCGTGGCTCGCATGTCGGCTTTATTTTACCTCGCAGCACAAGCATGTCGAATTGATTGAAAAATGATTGGCAGTTGAGCGCTCTCGCTTACGCTCTTCGTAGCCGCCGCAAATATCTACGTATAGAAAGTCAGCCGATGAGTAACTCACAGCGTATCCCGAACGCCACCGATGACGAGCAGTCGCGTGAAGCTAGTTTGATCGAAGCCACCCTGAATCTGTGTCCGCAGTGGTTCAATGTTGCCAACATACACACTGGGTTCGCCGCCGACCTGTTGCAATTTCTAGTTGCGCTCCGAGCGGACCTGCAGCAGCAGTCGAACACGCCGCCTGAGATAGAGCCAACTGCGCCCGAGCTCGCCGCCGTCGAGTTTGCGCTGCAATCGCTGCCGCTCTGGGTAGAATATTTGCAGCCGAACGATGACACTGCCGAACGACTGCGCCGCCACCTCCACCAGCGCCGCTCGATATTGCGGCGGTACAGCGCAAACGATCGGTCCCCGATGGATGCGCCGTGAGCGCGCAAGCCGGCAGGTTTGCAATCACGCGCACACTATCTATAATTCCCCAAGCGAACTGAAAGAAAATTGACCCTCCTTGCATTATAGTAGGTGGACAGATGCAGACCGCACAGGTTTTTCTCAAGCTATGCCATCCCAACCCTCAAGCTCACTTTTACCCGCCGAAGAAACTGCGCCGCTGACCATTCATTTACTGGGTCCATTTCGTGTCTCGTGTGGCGGCGATTTCATTCGCGACGACGCGTGGCGCTTGCGCAAAATGAAGACGCTGATCAAATTGCTCGCGCTCGCGCCGAGTCATCAATTGCACCGCGAGCAATTGCTCGATCTGCTCTGGCCCGAACTGAAGCCAGAAGACGCCGCGCACAACTTGCATCAAACACTATACGTCGCGCGGCGCACGCTCGAACCGAAAGGCAAACGTGATCACTACTTGCAGCTGCAAGATGAAGTGGTCGTGCTCAGCCCGCACGCGCCGCTGTGGGTGGACGTGGACGCGTTCGAGGCAGCGGCCGAGCAGGCGCGCCGTCAGAAAACCATCGAGGCGTATCGAGCCGCGCTCGACCTGTATGAGGGCGATTTGCTGCCCGAAGACCGCTACGACGACCAGATCAATCGCCGCCGTGAGGCGCTGTGCGACTCCCATCACGCGCTATTGCTCGCGCTCGCCGCGCTGTATGAAACGCACAAACAATATGAGCAGGCACGCGCTGCGCTGGAGCAATTGATCGCAAGCGATCCTGCGCACGAGGAAGCGCAGCGCGCATTGATGCGGGTGCTCGCCCTTGGCGGACATCGCCAACAAGCGCTGCGTCAGTATCAAGCCCTGCGCGAAGCGTTGCAGCGCGAGGTCGAGGCTGAACCCGACCGCGACAGCCAGCGCTTGTACGACGAAATTCTACGCAATCAACTGACGCCCAGCGAACCGGCAGCGCCGTTCTTGCCACCCATCGCACGCGCGCCCACACTGCTCTTCCCGCAGCCGTCGGAGCCTCCCGCATCAAAGCGGCACTCGCCGCAGAACAATTTGCCTGCACCGCTCGCGACTTTCGTCGGACGTGAGCACGAGCGCGCAGAGGTGAAGCGCCTGCTCGATTCCACACGGTTGCTAACATTGGTCGGCTCAGGCGGCTGTGGCAAGACACGACTGGCACTACAAGTGGCGAGCGAGTTGCAGCAGGCTCAGCAGTTTGCGGACGGTGTATGGCTTGTCGAGCTGGCCGATCTGAGCGAACCATCACTCGTCGTACAAGCGGCTGCGTCGGCACTGAATATCGTCGAGACGAGTGGCGCATCCATTCTAGATACCATGCGTGAGCAGCTGCGCACACACTCGCTATTGCTCGTGCTCGACAACTGCGAGCATCTAATTCAAGCATGCGCGCAATTATGCGAGACGTTGCTGCGCGCTTGTCCGCAGCTGCGCATTCTCGCCACCAGCCGCGAGCCGCTGCATATTCTCGGCGAGTTGACGTGGCGTGTGCCATCGCTCTCACTTCCAGAGTTGAGCGCTGAGTTGCGAGCGCTGAGTAAACAAACTCACCATCCTTCGACAACGCTCAGTACAGGCTCAGCACTCAGCACTCAGGACTTCATGCGCTCGGATGCGGTGCGCTTATTCGTCGAGCGTGCGCGCGCGGTCGAACCGACGTTCGCGCTCACGCCGCGCAATGCACCCATCATTGCGCGAATCTGCGCGCGACTCGATGGCATCCCGTTAGCAATCGAACTTGCGGCCAGTCGTGTCAACACACTTGCAGTCGAACAGATCGCCGCGCGGCTCGACAATGTATTTCGATTGCTCGGCGGTGGCAGCCGCACGGCACTGCCGCGACAACAAACTCTGCGCGCGCTGATGGATTGGAGTCACGATTTGCTGGCCGAACGCGAGCGCATGCTGTGGCGGCGCTTGGCCGTTTTCGCGGGCACGTTCACACTCGAAGCCATCGAAATTATCTGCGCCGATGCGGTGCTGAACGCAGGCGACATCTTGAACGTGTTGTCGGAACTGGTGAACAAATCGCTGGTCAACACACAGCCGACTGACAGCGCGCTGCGCTATCACTTACTGCATACCGTGCGGCAATATGCGTTCGAGAAATTGGTCGAAGCCGGTGAAGATGAGCGGGTGCGCGAGCGGCATCGCCGATACTATAGCCAACTGGTCGAGCAAAGCGAACTGGCGCTGCTCGGACCTGCGCAGACTGACACACTGAAGCAACTCGAACTTGAGTATGATAATCTGCTGGCCGCGCTCACCTGGAGCAAGCAGGCTAGCGACAGACAGGACAGCGATTCCAGCAAGCATTCGAGCGCACTGATGCAATTGTGCGGCGCGCTGTGGAGTTTCTGGTATGCGCGCGGCTCGTTGAGCGAAGGACGACAGTGGCTCGCCGACGCACTGACGCGCAGACAATCCGTGAGTCACCCATCACGGACTGCGCTGGTCAAATTGCTGGCGGGCGCAGGTGTGCTGGCGTGGCTGCAAGGCGATTACTTGCGCGCCGAATCCCTCAGTGCCGAAAGCCTCGCACTTTCGCAAGTGATGGAACAGCCCACCAGCATGACGGCCGCCGCACTGACGGTGATCGGCGTGATTGCGCAAGATCGCGGCGACTTCGTGCGCGCAACGATTGTGCACGAAGAGAGTTTGCGACTGATGCGCGCCGTCGGTCACGCCTTCGGCACCGCGCTAACGTTAGACGCGCTCGGCACGCTCGCCCGTCTGCAAGCTGACTACACACGTGCGCGCACGTTCCTCGAAGAAGCGCTGCACATTCAGCGCGCGAATGGCGATCAGTGGGGCGCGGCACTGTCGTTGCACAATCTGGCGCAGGTTGCTTTTGACGACGGTGATGACGCGCGCGCTACAGCGTTGAACCACGCCGCGCTGCAATTGTTTCGCGCGCTGAGCAACACGTGGGGCATCGCATTGGTACTGTTCAATCTTACGGAGATCGCGCTGCATGAACGTGACGTGACCACAGCAGAAACAATCGTGACGGAGGCGCTGGTACTGTACGAGGCGCTCGACGACAAGTTGGGCCGCGCGCGGCTGCAAGGGTTGCAGGCGCAAGTGAAGTGGCTTATGGATGAGCGCGACGAGGCGCGGCAACTACTGCGCGAGAGTCTGCAAGCGCGGCAGCAGTTAAACGAAAAGCCCGGCACCGTCACCACGCTCGAACTGTTAGCAGCCATCGCCGCGAGTGATAGTCAGGGCGCGCGCGCCGCACGACTGTTCGGCGCGGCGGATGCGTTGCAGCACGCCATCGGCTTGCCGCATCCGCCGCCCGCGCGCAGCGACCCGCTGGGAATGATCGCGACTGCGCGCGCGCAAGTCAATGTCCCTGAACTGCAAAGCGAATGGGAAGCGGGCCGCGCGAGGAGTCTCGATCGGGCAATCACGGAGGCACTGAAGGGATCACCTTAACGCCAGCTTCGTTTCGTATTTGCCATGAGCGGCACTCGATTTGTTGAGTGCCGCTATTTTGTTTTGAATTGAATGTTGGTTGAGGTCGGATTGATGCGCGCGAGGAATGCTCACGTTCGGCAGAGGACAGCTCGCAGGGGGCGAACGATGAAACCGCGCATGAGTCTGACCAACAGAATTCTATATGCTCTCGCCAAAATAGCGTTAACCGTCATGGGCTGGCGGGCGGAAGGCGACCTGCCCGCCGCGCCCAAATACGTCATGATTGGCGCGCACCATACATCGTATTGGGACTTGCCCATCTTCCTCATGGCGGCGGCGGTGGCCTCACATGGCTTCGCGACGATGAAGCTTGCATGGATTGGCAAGCATACGGCGTTTCACGGCGTGTTAGGTGTGCTGTTTCGCAAACTAGGCGGCATCGCCGTCAACCGCAGCGCGGGGCATCACGTAGTCAAACCGATCCTGCGCGCGTTCCAGCACAGCGATCAACTCGCACTGGGGCTTGCGCCGACAGGCACCATCAAGAAAGTCGAGCACTGGAAGCCGGGCTTCTACTACATTGCGCGACTAGCACATGTGCCGATAGTGTGTGGTTTCATTGACTACCAGCGCAAGGTGGTCGGTCTCGGGCCCATCATTGATCCGACTGGTGATCTCGAAGCAGACATGCAAATCATCAGCGAGTTCTACGGGCACGTCTGCGCGAAATATCCGGAGCGCGTCGGCGCGGTGAGTGTGCGCACGCGCGAAGCAGCGCCAATCACAGCGAGGTGAACGATGACGAACGTGATGCGCGGCGCAGAGCCGTTCTACATTAGAGGCAATTCAGTTGGCTGTCTGCTCACGCACGGCTTCACTGGTACCCCCAAGGAAGTGCGCGGCATTGGCGAACTGTTAGCCGCCGACGGCTACACCGTCATGGGCGTGCAATTAGCCGGTCATGGCACTCGCCCCGAAGACATGCGGCGCACACGCTGGTCGGATTGGTTCGGAAGCGTGATCGCGGGTTATCGCCAACTGCGCGCCGAATGTGATCAGGTGATTGTCGTCGGCTTCTCAATGGGCGGCACGCTCAGTCTGCTGCTAGCCGCATGGGAGCGCGTGGATGGCGTGGTCGCGTTGTCCACGCCATACAGCCTGATGGATTGGCGCTTGCGCGTGTTGCTCCCGTTCCAGCGGCTCATCCCCTACTCACCCAAAGTGGGTGACCACATGGTGGATAAGGCGATGGCGGCGCAGCGTCTGCACTATCGGCGCATCCCAACTATTTGCCTGTTGAGTCTTTTCGATCTGTTACCAGTCGTCCAGTGGCAACTACCGAACGTGAGCGCGCCTACGCTGCTCATCAACGCGGCGCGAGACTTCATCGCACCGCCGCGCAACGCACAGAAGATCATTGACCACATCGGCGCGCTCGACAAGCGCATGATCGTTCTAGGTCAGACGGGTCATTCAATTTGCGAGGACATCGAGCGCGAGACCGTGCTGACGCATGTACGCAAGTTCATCGCGCGAGTTCTTGCTGATTGAGTTTGGATTGAGCCGCGCCTGCTATTTTGTATCCAGATGAATTTGCAGCCGACAACACTGGGCATCACACATTACAAATTCGTCATCGGTGCCTAAAAAATTTCCCGCTCAAACTGCATTAAGAAGTAGGGGGAGAATGCTATGAGCCGCTTGTCTCGCCGAACGACTATCGCCTACAGTTTCGGTCAACTTGGCTCCGGGCTATACGGTGCGTTTAACAACTTCACACTGCCGCTGTATCTGTCGCAATTCACCGGCAACAACATTCTGATCGGCTGGTTGAGCAGCACGCGCTCGTTCGAGCAATCCATCATCCAACCGCTCGTAGGCGCGCGCAGCGACCGCACGTGGACACCCGTGGGGCGACGCGCGCCCTTCTTCGTCACGACGATGCCGCTTGTCGCCGTGTTGCTCATCGTCAACGGCCTGCTGCCGCACGATCCCGCGCTGCTATGGCTCGTCGCACTCACCATTTTTGCGTTCTCGCTGCTGTTTAACATCGGCATTGATCCATACTACGCGCTGATGGTGGACGTGACACCCGCCGCGCATCGCGGCATCGTCAATGGCATCGCGCTCGTGTTCGGTTTCGCCGGCAACATCATCATTTTGATCGTCGCAGCGCTGTGGTGGGAATCGCATCCCGACTGGGTGTTCTTCTTCGTGGCGGCTGGGCTGTTGATCGGATTCGGCGTCGTCGTGCTCGGCGTGCGCGAGCGGCGCGAACTGATCGAAGTGCAGCACAACGCGCCGCGCCTGGCTGTCACGCTGCACGACCGTCTGCGCGCGCTCGTACGCTATGTGCGCGAGCTATTCCACTCGCAGCGCGAAGCGTCAAAATTGCTCGGCGTGAAGTTCTTGTATGAGTTTGGCATCAGCGCCGCGCTGCCATTCCTCACGCTATTCATGGTGCAAGAGATTGGTGTCGCAGGTTGGCCCGAATTGATTGGCAGGTTTCCGCCGCTCGTCTCGCTCGGATTGGATCGCATGGACGCGCAGGGACTGTCGCAGTTGGTCGCGGCGTTCCTGCTGCTCAGCACGATGCTGGCCGCGATTCCGAGCGGTTGGTTGGGCGATCACTTCGGCAAAAAGACAATATTCGCTCTCGGTTTGCTTGTCGTCGGCGTGTCCGCCATCTTCGCCGCATTCGCGACCAGCATTCCGCAGTTGCTCTTTTCCTTACTGTTCCTGGGACTCGGCAATGGCGCCCGCATTGTACTGTATCAACCTTATCTAGCGGATCTGATCCCGACGGCGCGCATCGGCGAGTTCATGGGCTTGAGCGCGTTTGCCGAAACGGGCGGCGTGTTCTTGGCCATCTTGCTCGCGGGCGAAGTCATCAATCTCAACTTGTTCGATCTGAAATATCGCATGGTGTTCGTGCTGACAGGCGTGTTCGTACTGTTGGGTTTCGCCGCCATGCTGTTCGTCAAAGCGCGCCTGACGGCGATTGCCGTTGATGATCAGCGCGAAAGCCGAACTATCCAACCTGTGGCTGACGTGTGATTCGCGCAGCCTTGATGCGAACAACGCGAGAAGTCGAGCCCATGGTCAACGTCCACTTCATCCGATAGTTCTGTTTGCTGCTAGTCGTCGCAGTGGTGATGGGCGCGCTCGCGGCAATTGCCCTCCGGCTGCCGATGCTGCTCGCCAGCGACACCGCTATACTGGGCATTTATGCGTTTGGGATAAGACCAAATACTCTGCGTCAGATCCTTTGCCAACCTATCAGGCAAAACAAAAAAGCCGTGCATTCAGCACGGCTTTTGTCATTGAATGGAACGGCGCAAACTAACACCAGAAGTCTGTCATCACATTTGCGCTGCTGTCATTGCTGGTGAGCGACGGCAAATCCCATGCGACCTCGATGCTGCGCAGCAGGCTGTAGTGATTGTACGTCGCTGTGGACGTGTACGCCGACTGCGCGGCGGGCGCGATCACTAGCATCGCCACTCGGTTCGCCGCACCGCTGTCGTCGTCGTCTTAGTGTTGTGCCGGCCATGCCGGCAGTGCGGTCGGTGAATTCGTGAGTAAAGGCGTCGTAGTCGGACTCGCGGCCGAATTTTGGTAGGCAGTGTAAGCCGGCTTCAACGTATCGTCCACGCGCACCATGCCATAGTTCTGCGCGGGGTCGGTCGCGCTCGTACCGCCAGCGCTGTTCATCCACTCGTAGTAAAAGAGGTTATCAATGTTGGAAACGGTCTTGGCTTTCGCATATGCGCGCGTCAGGTAATCGGCTTGCGTGCTTTCGCTGACGCCGGTCGTGCTCGTGTTGTAGCCGTGCTCCGTCAGCCACACGCGCTTCGCACCGTCGCCATTGGCTTGCATGATCGGCAGAATGGCGGCTGCCCACGAGTCGAACATCGCTTCGGGCGCGAGGTTGTCATGCTGTGGCGGATCGCCGTATGCGTGCGCAGAGAGCGTGTCGAAATAGTTCTTCGCGCCAGCCGCGTACATGCCCGTCAGGAAATTCTGTGGGTTCGTGTAGAAGCCGCTCAGTGAGCCGCCGAGGATGTTGACCGATGGGTTCAAAGCCTTCGCGGCGGTATATGCAGTCTTGAGCAGCGCGGTGTAACGCGTCGGATCCGGATTGGTCCATGCCCAACTGCCGTCCGGCTCATTCCAGATTTCGTAATCGCCGACCTTGCTGCCATAGCGATTCATCAGAAACGTGAGGAAGTTAGCATAGTCCTGATCGTTGGTCGGCGGCACCGTCGCGGCTTGGCCGCCGTTTGCCCAAGCCGGACAGCGCAGCACGATCAGCACAGGCTTGATGCCGCGATTGAATGATTCATTCACGACTGCATCGAGATTGGCCAGGTAGGTACTGTTGTAGACACCTTTTGACGTTTCGATCGCGTCCCAGTTTACGTCTGCGCGGGTTCGCTGCACGTGCGCTTGCTGCATCAAGTTTAGTTGCTGGATGGTCCAGCTGGGACCGTACCACATCGGGTGCCAATTGATTCCATAGAAAGCTGACGGCGTTGATGCGCTGGATGTGGGTGTGCTGGTCGGCACGGTCGTTGGCGTGTTTGTCGGAAGCGCAGTGGACGTGTTCGTCGGCGCGCTGGTGGGCGTGTTCGTGGCCAAAGTAGTGGGCGTATTCGTAGATGTCGTGGTCGGCGTGTTCGTGGGCATCGGAGTGGCTGTACTGCTCGGCGTGTTGGTCGGCGGGCGCTTGGCACTCGCGACAATTGGTTCTTGCGAGAACAGCAGCACGCTCGCCATGATGGCGAGCACCAAGCTGATTAGCAGACTGCGCGTGAAGGCCGATCTTATCATGCAACTCCTGATGTGCATAGAATCTCGGCCATCGGTTGCAGTGGCCGGCGGCTTCGTGCCTGCACCTACCGTAGTTGCTGTGTTGGTCAAACGCACTCGTACTGGGAGCGAATGAACGAGACGTGTAAATCGCGTGGCGTGGACAGGCTGCAAGCCGCCCCAATTCTAGCGAGTAGGGCTTGCAGGCATATAGTACTATGGGGTCATTACCCCATTATGGGGTGATTACCCTATCGCATGTTGGAAGAACGCACCGCTCACGCGATAGGATGAATGCGCGCAGTGAGATAGAAGCGAGATCAAGACCAACGGCAATTATGCGGAGATGAGTTGTTTTCGAGTTGGTGAACGTGCATCAACTGCGGGGCATTGATTATTAGGCGGCGAGCCGATTGGGGTAGCTCGCCGCCTTGTCAGCCATACTCTGAGTCGTTCTTTACGATTGCTTGAGCGCGGCGATCAGTGCAGGGAGAACCTGATGCAGGTCGCCGATCACGGCGTAGTCGGCTTTGGCGACGATGGGCGCATCGCGGTCGGTGTTGATGACCAGCAGATGCTTCGCGCTCTTGCAGCCGACCATATGCTGGATCGCGCCGCTGATGCCGCACGCGATGTACAACTCTGGCGCGATGCGCGTGCCGGTTTGTCCCACTTGATCGGCGTGCGCGCGCCAGCCCAGACTCGTCGCCACGCGCGAGCCGCCGACCGCGCCGCCGAGCAACTCGGCCAATTCTTCGAGCGTCTTGAATCCTTCGGCGCTGCCCACGCCGCGTCCGCCGCCGACGACGACCTTCGCATCGGCGAGCGAAACCTTGCCCGCGCCCGCTTCGACGCGACGGCTCACGCACACGCGAAAATCTTGGTCGCGCAGCGTCGGCGCAAACGATTTCATTTTGACTTCGCTCGCAGTTGCGACAGATTCCGCCTGCACGACGTGAGGCGCGACGGTCAGCAGCTTCACTGCGCCGTCGAGCTGGGCTTCCTCTAATAGACTACCGCCCCAGCGCCAGCGCGTCACGACGAACGGATCGCCCGCTTGCACGTCGGTGCAGTGGGCTGCCATCGGCAAGCGCATCAGCGCACCAACGTGCGCCATCACTTCGTTGCCGCGCTCGCTGCCGCTGGCCAAGATCGCGGCTGGATGCAGTTGGCCACTCAGTTGCACGATACTTTGCGCCCACGCTTGCGGCGCGTATTCTGTCAGCCGTTCATGTTGAACGGCGTGGAGCGTCGCGACACCGTACACTTGCACGCGTTCGGCTACTGCGTTCGCATCGGCGCCAATGACAGCCGTTTCGAGGGGGACATGCAACTGAGCTGAGAGTCGCCGCGCAAGGGTGAGCGTCTCCAGTGACACGTCACTGACTTTGCCGCGCTCGTGTTCAATCCACGTGAGTATCATCGTTGCAGCAGCCCTAATTGTCGCAACAGTTCAACGACTTTCGGGGCTGCGTCCGCACCGGTGCCAAGAATCTGTACTTGTCTCTCCTGCTCGCGCGGCAATTTGAGCCGCAGTTTGCGCATACCGTGCTCACTCGCCGTGGGCGAGAGTTTGCGGATTTCTTTTTTCTTCGCCTTCAGGCGGCCGGGCAGCGATGGATAGCGCGGCAAGTTGATGCCTTCCTTCACCGTGAGCACGGCAGGCAATGCGATCTCAAAAATCTCCGAGCCACCCGCCGCATCACGTTTTGCGAGGGCAATGCCGTTGATGATTGCGAGTTGCTTCACGCTCGTCACGCACGGCAGGTCGAATGTGTGTGCGACGCGAATGCCCACTTGATAATCGCCCGTGTCAGCCGCTTCGTTGCCGAACAGCAGCAGATCGAACTTCGTGCCGTCGCTGCGAATCGCCTCCACAATCGCGTCCGCCGTCGCGAGCGCATCCCACTCGCGTCCATCAGTTTCGAGATGGATGGCGCGATCAATGCCCATCGCCATCGCGTCGCGCAGTTGCTCGCTCGCGGCGTCGGGCCCCAACGTCAGCACAACACTGCTGCCGCCGTGCGTCGCCACGATTCGCAGCGCTTCTTCGACCGCGCACTCCTCGTGCGGACTGATGGTGAATCCAAGATGGCGCGTATCAATCGCTTGCTGATCCGCTGTCAGTGTGATCTTGCCGCCGGTCACAGGAACGCGCTTGATGCAAACAAGTATATTCATTGAGCTCAAAACGCTAACCGCGAAGACGCGAAGATCGCGAAGCGGTTAGATTGTGGTTCGCGCCCTTCGGGTCTTCGCGGTTCAAAATGTCAGCCTTTTATTCGCTTGTTCTCAGGATCGAACAGCGGTGTGCTGCCGACGACGGCGACGGTGATGGGATAATGCTCGCCGAAGTATTCGAGCTTCAACTTGTTACCGACCTTCGCGTGCTCGGGCGGCAAGTAACTCATCAGAATCGTCTTGCCGACTGAGGGTCCCGAACCCGCGCTGGTGACGTATGAGCGCCGACCCTTGTTGTCCTCAATCGGTTTGCCATCGAGAGTAAGGATCGGCTCGCGGCCCATCATGAATCGCTTCACTCCCGATGACGACGTATTGTCGTCTACGGTGAGCGTGCACAAAATCGAGGCGGGTGATTCGGCGCGCTGCTTGAGATATTCCTGCTTGCCAATGAAATATTGCGGCTTCACCTTCGGGCGCGTCATGCCCGCTTCGACCAGATTGTATTCGAGTTCAAGTTCGTTGCCGTACGCGCGATAACCTTTTTCGAGGCGGCCCGTTGTGCCATACACGCCGATGCCAACGGGCACGACGCCGAACGGCTGACCCGCTTCCCAGATCAAGTCCCACAAGCGCGCGCCCTGCTCGAATGGCACGTACAACTCCCAGCCGAGTTCGCCGACATACGAGATGCGCGAGGCGAGTACGTGCACGGCGTCGAGCGTCACGCCTCTGCACGTACCGAACGGAAACGCTTCGTTGGACAAGTCACTGTCGGTCAGTGGCTGCATCAGATCACGCGCGCGCGGTCCCCACACGCCGAGCGTCGCCCATGCGGACGTTGCATCAAACAGTTGCACCGAGCCATCCGCAGGCAACTGATCCATAAACCACTTCTTGTCGCGCATGCCGTCGAAGCCACCCGTCACGATGCGATAGTGATTGGTCGCGAGCCGCATCACCGTCAAGTCTGCTTTGATGCCGCCATGCTCGTTGAGCAGCGACGTATAGACGACATGCTTCACGGGCACGTCCATTTGCGCGACGCACATGCGCTGTATGTACGCGCACGCATCGCGCCCCATCACGTCGAAGACGGCGAACGCGGACAAGTCCACCATGCCGACGCGGGCGCGCATGGCGAGGTGCTCGGCGTTGATGATCGGCGACCACCAGCGCGAGTCCCACTCGTTGCTGCGCGGCATCACGCGCTCGCCGAATTCGTCCAACAACTTTTTGTTGGACTCGTACCACTGCGGACGCTCCCAGCCGACGGTCTCGAAGAAGAACGCACCCAACGCTGTCTCGCGCTCGTAGAACGGACTGCGCCGCACGTTGCGGTTGCTCGCCCACTGTTCGCGCGGATGCACGAGGCCATACGTCTTGTTGAAGCCTTCGCCGCTGCGCGCCTTGACGTGCCGCTTCGTCTTCTGATGGTCGTAGAAGCGCGCGATGTCCGATCCTGTTGGATCAATTTCGGGATTGCCGTCGGTCATCCACTCCGCCATCGTGCGCGCGATGCCGGGCGCTTCCTTGATCCAAATCGCAGATACCGACCACAAGCCTTTCACTTCGGGTGTCTCGCCGAGAATGGGGAACCCGTCGGGTGTGAGTGAGAGCAAGCCGTTGATCGCATAGCGAATGCCGACTTGCTCGTTGCCGAGAATGTCGGGCATCAGTTCCAGCGCCTGCTCCAGCTGCGGATCGAAATCTTCTTTGGTGAATGGCTGCTCAGTCGGCGAGAGTGGTGACGCTTCGATGGATGGAATGTCGTCGGGCTCCCACAGAATTGGACGATGCGCATATGAGCCAACTTCCATGTCGAAGCCGTGCTGCCGCTCGTACATATTCGTGTCCATGTCGCGCACAATGGGGAACTTGATCTCGCCAACGGTGTCGGCAAACTGCGGCACGGGCCCGACACTGATCATCTGATGCACGGCCGGCGTGAGCGGGATGTGCGCGCCCGCCATGCGCGCGATGCGCGGGCTCCAGATGCCGCAGCAAATGACGACGGTCTCGGCGCGAATGTCGCCTTTGTTGGTGCGCACGCCCCGAATGCGACCGTCGGCCACATCCATGCCCGTGATCTCCGTGGACGCAAACACTTGTAGTGCGCCCATCTGCTGCGCGCGCTCGCGCATCAGCGTGCCGCCGCGCAGCGAATCTACGGTGCCGACGCCCGGCGTGGAGAAGCCGCCGAGGATGATGTCTGCGGCGATGAATGGCACGAGTGCTTTGACTTGTCCCGTCGAAATCATTTCGGTCTCATCCACACCCCAGGATTTTCCCGACGCGCGACGGCGTTTCAACTCTTCCATGCGCTCCGGCGTGCGCGCGACTTCGATGCCGCCGCTCTGCGTGAATACGCCCAACTCTTTGTACTGGCGCACGCTGTCGAGCGTGAACTTCGTCATCTCTTTGGAATGGTCAACAAGAAAGATAAAGTTGGATGCGTGCCCAGTCGAGCCGCCGGGATTCGGCAGCGATCCCTTGTCGAGCAGCACAATGTCTTTCCAACCGAGCCGCGCCAAATGATATGCCATGCTATTGCCGACAATGCCCGCGCCGATGATGACGACGTTGGCATGTTGGGGAAATCCGTTCATCGAAACGTCTCCTGCGGAGAAAATGTTAGAGTGTGCGCTGCGAAATTTCCATAACTGAGTTCGAGACACCCAGCATCCATGTCCTGTGCCACGCGCAGTCGCACGTCGGCAGGCGAATGCCTGCGGCACAGGATGAAGCGCAGCAGCGCGTTCTTCGCTGCGCAATTGAAGGATCGTCTGATGAAAGAGCGTTCTCGCTGCCAGATCGCATCCTTCGACTGCGCTTCGCTCCGCTCAGGATGCTGCGTCGGGTCTCATGAGCGCGTGCCATTCTAGCATAAAAAGATTTGCGTGGCGATGAAATGAAATGTTGTGCAAAACTAACAACCGCCATCATTAACTGATGGCGGTTGTCATATTCACGATTCGCTTGCAAGCAACTCAACACGTCTTCGGCTGGAACAAAGCGGCCAGCCCAAGCGCGCGCTGCAACTGCGACGTCACGCTCGCGTTCGTGCACACGACGATCTGGCTCGCCTCTTTCTCAAAGTCGCCCTGTCGGAAAGCGAACACCAACTTGCCGCCAGCTGTCGCCGCGAGGAAACGATACGACGCATCTTTGCTCTTGTCCACCGCGAGTCCGCTCTGCGGCGTGTCGAGCACCCACGTGCCCGTCTGCGGATCGCTAGCCAGATGGCGAATGAAAATGCGATTGACGTTGCCGACTTTTTCGCTCCACGAGACAAACGGCACCGTGCCGACGAACACGATGCTCGGATCCGTCGCATCGCGGTTTTGGTCCGCGTTCAGACTGCCGCCCACATTCAAAAACTTGTTGCGCGTCGTCTGGTCGAGACGATTGACGAACACTTGCTGCTTGCCCGTCGGTCCCTCTTCCGTCCACACCGCCCACGGCACCGTCGCTTGGCCCGCCAACACAGAGCCCGCCGTAATGAATGGCGCGTTCGCAGTCTTCGTCGGATTCACGTTCAGCACGCACTTCGCTTCTTCGCCGATGTCTTTGCAGTCGGGCACGAACTGCCAGCGGAATCCGCCGAGCGCTTTCGCGTCCGCGATGCCGCGCACGGCAAAGATGCGATTCGGTTTGTTGCCGCTCTTCTCCGCCCAGATGACCCACGGCACGGCGTTGTTCGTCTCTGCAAACACGATGCCACAATGCTCGCCGTCGCCGTGCTCGAAATCGAGATTGATATTTGGCTCAGGGTCGTTGTCTTTGCCGCCGCGATTCAGTCCGACCGGCTGCCACTTGAAACCGCCGATGCTTGCGTCGTCGCGCGTCGCGCGGCTCACGAAGATGGTGACCGTGTTGTGATTCGCGCTGTCCTCTTGCCAACACACCCACGGCTCCGGCGCTTTGGTCGGGTCGGGATTGCCGCCGACGATGAACGGGTCCTCGGCGTCTTTGCTGGTGTGGATGTTTACGCTCGGCTCTTTCGAGCCGCGATCCTGACCCGAGGCGATGAATAAGCCGCTAGCGGCGTTGAAGCGCGAAGCGAAGATTTGTTTCTTGTTGCCAAAACTCGGCGACGGCTCGTACCACGCGACCCACGGCACGGTGCGATCCTGGCCCGTGAAGGCGATGCTCGCTTTTTCGGCGACGACATTCGTGTGCAGATTGAGACTTGCGCCGACCGGTTCGAACTTGTTGCCATTCTGTCGGCTGACGAAAATTTGTTGCGTACCGCCCTGCTTCTCCGTCCACGTCACCCACGCTACGCCCGGTTTGCCGGCCTCTAGCGATCCCACCGCGATGGCTGGGTCGGTGCCCGCCGAGTTCTTGTCGCGATTTAGCGCATCGCCGAGCGGCACGAACGTGCCACCCGCAGCGCCGACACTCGTCGGCGCAGTGGTCGGTGCGGTCGTGGCTGGCGCGGTAGTCGTCGGCGCACCGCTTGGCGCGGATGTTGCAGCCGCAGTCGTCGGCGCAGCGGTGTTAGACGGCGGCTGCGTCGCCGAACTCGTCGCGGGTGCAGTCGTCGGCGCTGGAGACGCGGGCGCGCCGCTGCACGCGACGATGCTCACGCATAGCGCGATGCCGAGCAAAATTCTGAACGATGAGTGTGACATACTGACTCCTTGTTGAATGCGCAATGTATGATCCGTAACTCTGACGCATTACGCGTTCAGCATCCTGTAGCTTGCATCCTGCATCCTGCATCCTGCATCTCGCATCCCGCCTCACGGATTGATCGGCTCAGTGTCCGCATCAATGGACATTAGGAACTGCACGAGTGCTTTGCGGTCGTCGGCGCTGTCGAGCACCGACTTGCCGCCCGCGTCACGGTGCTTCTTGTTATCCAGCACGCAGTCGAGCGTCGCGCACGAGCCGTTGTGCAAGTATGGCGGGAACGCATAGATGCTCAACAGCGACGCCGAATTAAATCCTTTCGCGCCGAGCGCGCCAAGGTTGGCTTGATTCTTTTCAATCGCGTCGCTCGCGTTGAACGTGCCCACGTCGCGCAGGAAGCGCGCGAGGAATGGGACCTGCGCAACGGGCGCTGTCTCCAGCGAGGTTGGTTCCGAAGGCGGCGAGGTGCGCGCGAAGTCCACCTGTGAGGTTGACCACTTCGCGCCGCCGTGACACAATTGGCAGTTCGCGCTCTGGAACAACTGCCGACCCTTGGTCACCAGTTGGCCGTCGGGGCTGTTCGAGTCCACGCCATGCAGCGGCGACTGCGGCGAGCGCACTTTCTTCGCGATCCATTGCGTGATCGCATCCCACGAGTTCACGCCCTGCACGGTCAGTGCCTTACGTCCGCAGTTCGGCGGATTGAAGGCGGTCAATACTGGATGCGGCGCAGTCGAGCCAACCGTGTCGGTGATGATCAGCCCTTGCCCACCCGATACGTTGCGAATGTTGATTTCGAAGTCGCACACCTCGTCGAAGATGGCCGAGTAGTTCAGCACACGCTGATCGGTGTCGGGCGCTTTGGGAGAGAACGTGGCGTTGAGCGGAATGGACTTGCGCGGACCCGCGGGGAACTGCCACACCACGCCATCGGTCAAGCCCTCGAAGTGGCACGACGCGCACGCTTGCCAGCCGTTGTTCGACATGCGCCCCTTCACGCCGTCGTCAAACTCGCCAACCGACGTGTTGAACAACTCGTTGCCGAGCAGCGTGACGAAGTTGTCGCTGCCTGCGGGCGGCAATGCTGCCACCAAAATCTTCGCCAACTCTTTTTCAGGTGACGCCGTGAGGTCAATGACCGATACATCGCGCGAGATGAAGTTCATCACATACGCGCGTGTGTCGGCATTGTTCACGACGATGCCGCGCGGGTTCTTGCCGACTGGCACTTCGAGCACGCGCGTGTTCGCGCCATCGGGCACGGTCACGACTGTCGGCACGCCCGTGTCGGCGAGCGTCACTTTTGCGACGACGTTCGACGCGGCCGACACGACGTAGCCTTGATTGGCTTTGTGCTTGAAGTCAATCGCCCACGGGTTGGCGAGGAACAACTTTGGCGTGGCGGTCTGGTTCTTCACGGCGACGTTGAGGTTGATCGTGCCGCCCGTCAATTCGGCTTTGCTGGCCGTATCGAACACCGAGAGGAAGCCCTGCGTGTCCACGTCGAAGCGCACGGGCGCTTGCGGGCCCGACGCGATGTTCGGCAGATAACCCTTGCCGTTCTTCAGCACGACCGACTGTATCTGATTCGGGAACGCGCTCGTCGCATCCGTCGCCGTGCCGCCGAACACGGTGCGATCTGCCGTGAAACCGCTGTCGTGCGGCGCGAGGATGATCGTGCCCGACACGTTTTGATCGTCGCTGGTCGAGAGCACGATCACCTTGCCCTCTTTGCCCGTGTCGTTCATCTCTTTGCCGTTTGCCGACACCTGCGAGAGGAACTGTGTGACGTATACGAACTGCGCACCTGTGCCGTTGTTGTTCGCGGTGATGGCGACTGCGCGCGGTTCGACAATCGGCACCTTGATCGTTGCGACCACTTGGTTCGACTTCGGATCAATCACCGAGACCGTGCGTGATGCGCCGTTGACGACATACACGCGCGCGCCGTCGGGCGTGAACGCGACGCCGTATGGCTCGACGCCGACTTTGATCTGCGTCACTTCTTTCTGACCCGCGATGTCAATCACCGAGACCGTCGCGCTGCCCTGATTGCTGACGTATGCAGTTTTGTCGTCGGGCGCGATGGCGACTGACTGCGGCTCGACGCCGACCTTGACCTCGGCGACTTTCTGGTTAGCGTCGCCCTTCACGTTGACAATCGTGACCGTGCCATTGAGCGGATTGGCGACGAGCAGCGTCGCATCGTCGCTCGTGACGGCAATGGGGCTGGAGTGTGTCGGGGTCTTCGCGCCTCCGCTGGGCGCACTGGTCGCTTGTGTTGGCGGGGTCGTGTTCTGCGCAGGCTGCGTGTTCTGCGCGGGCGGCTGTGTGCCGGCTGAAGTGTTCTGCGCGGGCGGTGCGGGTGTATTAGGTGCAGGTGAAGCGGGGGCGCTCTCGCAAGCGGCAAGCAGCCAACCAAGTGCGAGCGCGATAAACAAGGTCGTGACGAACGAGTGGCGTGAGTGAATCATGCTTCCTCCTCCTATCGTGACGACAGCGCGAGTCTTTATTCGCGCTCAAGTAAGGGCAATGACGATCACTGGCGTGCGAGTACAGTATGCAATAATACCCTTGCGCTGCGCGCAATGCAAGGCGAATTTTTCTGGTGATTACCCACAAGTCGAAAAGTACGCAGCATCCTGAGCTTGTCGAAGGATGCGTGTGGTCGCAGAACGCATGGTTCGACAGGCTCACCATGCTTGTGTTAACAAGTTGTGGGTAATCACCAGAAATTTTTTCGAGCGTGACGGCGAACGTATTTGACAGCGCGCGGGCGGATTGCGTATAACATAAGCACCTCTGCGGAGACCTCGTGTGATGATGGCGCGTTCGCTTGACGACGCTCGTGTGCTCGACCTCTCGACAGCATTCCGCGCCGGCCTTCGGCAGATAGACGTGAGCGGGAAAAATATTTCAGCGCTGCCTGACTCGCTGGGCAGCAAGGCGCATTTGCAAGCATTGGTTTTGGACGACAATTGGCTCACGGCGCTGCCCGACTCGCTGGGCGACCTCAGCGAATTGGAAGCACTGCACGCCGACGCGAATCAGTTGAGCGCGCTGCCCGCGCGCATCGGCGGATTGACGCGGCTGAAAACATTGCGGCTATATGACAATCGGCTGACCGCGCTGCCCGCGAGTGTCGGTCAATTGACGAGCCTGACGGACCTCAGTGTGGGCAAGAATGAATTGACGCGTCTGCCTGAATCGTTTTGGCAGTTGACGAGCCTGCAATCGCTCGCGCTGTCGGACAATCGTTTCACTGCGCTGCCGGAAAGCATCGGCAATCTGACGAATCTCACGATGCTCGATCTCGGTCACAATCGCCTGAGCGCACTCCCGCACGCGCTGTGCCAGCTGAAGCGATTGGCTTTTCTGTACCTCAGCGACAATCGGTTGACTTCGCTCGACGAATCACTGTGCGAGAACTTGCCCAGCTCATCTATCTCGGCGCGACGCATAACGCTTTGACCGCGCTTCCCGAAAGCATCGCCGGACTCGCGAGTCTGATCGAACTCCGTCTTTACGACAATCAGTTGACTTCGCTGCCTGAAACCATTGGCGATCTGATGCATCTGCAAGAATTGCATCTGATGAACAATCAGCTGACCACTCTGCCTGATTCCATTGGTCGCTTGACGCGACTGAAGAAATTGAGTTTGTCGGGCAATCGGTTGGCCGCGCTGCCGGACTCCATCGGCCGTCTGACGAATCTCACCGAGCTCGATTTGCGCAACAACCGATTGCGTTCGCTGCCGGATGCGATTGGCAATCTGCCAAGCCTCGCGTATCTGGATATGCGCTCGAACAAACTCACCGCTCTGCCTGCGAGCCTCGGCGACCTGCCGCATCTAGAAAAATTGGATTTGCGCTGAAACAAGTTAGCATCAGTCCCGGACTGGATGGGGCGACTCGAACGGCGCGGCTGCACGATCTACTGGTGACGCGGTAATGTTCACTCGCACGGCAGCGCTCGCTTGAGCATCCATCGTCAGTTCATGGAGACAACGCATTGAACAATTCAGAGCAGCACACGACCGACATCCTTATCATCGGCGGCGGGGTGATCGGCAGCTCGATTGCGTATCACCTCGCGCGACAAGGACGCGAGGTGTTGGTCGTTGAGCGCGCGGCGGTGGCGAGTGAGCCCGTTGCGTCGTGGGCGAGTGCGGGCGGCGTGCGCCGTCAGGGTCGCCATCCAGCGGAAGCCGCGCTCGCGCGCGAAGCGATTGCGCGCTGGCATGGTCTCGAAGCCGAACTCGGCGCAGACGTACACTATCGGCAGGGCGGCCAACTGCTCGTCGCGGAGAACGACGCTGAAGCCGCGCGACTCGCCGCATTCGTGCGCGCGCAGCACACGCTGGGCTTCGATGACGTGCGCTTGTTAGATCGCAACGCTGTGCGCGCGCTCGTGCCGGGTATCGGCGCACAAGTCGTCGCGGGTTCGTATAGTCCCGCCGATGGCCAAGCGGACCCGCCGCTCACCACGCACGCCTTTGCCGACGCCGCGCAGCGACACGGCGCGGCGTATTGGACTCAGACCGAGTGCGAATTACTGTTGAGGAACCACGCGACTGTGATCGGCGCACAGACGACGCGCGGCGAGGTGCGCGCCAATACGGTCGTGCTTGCGGCGGGTGCGTGGAGCGACGAGATCGCTGCGAGCGTCGGACTACATTTGCCCATCGAGATGCGCGCCTTGCAGATGCTGCGCTCGACGCCCGCGCCGCTGATGCTCACACCTGTCGTCAGCGCGCTGGGGCGCGCGCTGTCGTTGAAGCAGTTGCCCGATGGCGCGTTCTTGTTAGGCGGCGGCTGGCTCGGCGACGTCGCGCCCGATCGGCGCGGCTACACATTGCGAGCGCCGAGTGTCGAAGGCAACTGGGCGGCTGCGTGCACGATCCTGCCCGCCGTCGCGCAGCAGCGCATCGCGCGTGCGTGGTGTGGGCTGGAAGCGATCAGCGCGGACGAAATTCCGTTCATCGGCTTCGCGCCGGACGTGGAAAGTTTGCTGCTCGCCGTCGGCTTCAGCGGGCACGGCTTCGCGCTCGCGCCTGCCGTTGGGCGAGCGGTGGCTGACCTGCTCGCGGGGCAGCGCGTGCCCGAACTGGATGCGCTCAGTCCGGCGCGCATCAACTCGCTGAGGAGCACAGCATGACGCATTTCATTTGCGTGACATGTGGCACGCAGTACCCTGAGACGAATGAGCCGCCCGCGCACTGTCTCATCTGTGAAGAGGAACGGCAGTACATCGGCTGGAAGGGCCAGCAGTGGACGACACTGGACGCATTGCGCGCGACGCACCACAACAAGATTCAGGCAGAAGAGCCGAACCTGATCGGCATCGGCACGGAGCCGTCGTTCGCGATTGGCCAGCGCGCGCTGCTCGTGCAAGCGCCGAGCGGGAATGTGTTATGGGACTGCATCACGCTGATTGACGAGGCGACGATTGACGCCGTGCAAGCACGCAGCGGCATTCGAGCCATCGCCATCTCGCATCCGCATTATTATTCGTGCATGGTCGAGTGGAGCCGCGCGTTCGGCGGCGTGCCGATCTACATCCACGAAGCGGATCGGCAGTGGGTAGTGCGTCCTGACGACGCGATTGTGTTCTGGCGCGGCGAGACGTGCGCGCTCGGCGACGGACTGACGATCATTCGCTGCGGTGGTCATTTCGACGGCGCGAGCGTGCTGCATTGGTCCGATGGCGCGGAGGGGCGTGGCGCGCTGTTGAGCGGCGACACGATTCAAGTCGTGTCGGATCGTAACTGGGTTTCGTTCATGTACAGTTATCCGAATCTGATTCCACTGAATTCGCGAACCATCGCGCGCATCGTGCGCAGTGTCGAGCCGTTTGCGTTTGATCGCATTTACGGCGCGTGGTGGGAGCGCATCGTCGCGCGCGACGCGAAAGGGACGGTGCAGCGTTCGGCGGAACGTTACGTGCGAAGGATTTCAGCGTGACTCTTCAAAATCTCTCTGCCACCAATTACACGAATTAGCACGAATTTTTTTCGTGTTAATTCGTGGCAAAAAGAAAGATTGACGAATGAATTCACAACTGGACAAGATTGACCATATCGTCGTGTTGATGATGGAGAACCGCTCGTTCGACAACATGCTCGGCTGGTTATACGATCCGCAGAACGCGCCGCCGTTCGACAAGGTGCCGCGCGGTCAATCGTTCGAGGGTGTGTCAGGCAAGAATCTGTCGAATCCGATTCCATCATACGCGCACGATGTGTCGCGCGGCAGTGTGCCCGTCGGCAAAGCGATAAGCATCACCAGTCCGAATCCGGATCCCGGCGAAGAGTATTTTCACGTCAACACGCAGTTGTTCGGCAGCGTGATCCCGCCGGACAATCGTCAGCATCCGTACAATCGCAAACCATACAACCTGCCCGCGTCGCTTCCGAACAGCGCGCCGATGAACGGTTTCGTGACCGACTACATTGACATGTTCGCGCATTGGCGCAAGCGCGAGCCGCAGTACGACGAATACAAGATCATCATGGACGGCTTCACGCCCGACATGGTGCCCGTCATCAGCACGCTCGCCAACCAATACGCCGTGTGCGATCACTATCACGCCTCGGTGCCGAGCCAGACGTTCTGCAATCGCGCGTTCGTGCACTCAGCCACGTCGAACGGTTTTGTCGTCAACGCGCCGTTCGTCAACTGGCTGTTCACGCACGCGCCGACGATTTACAATCGCATCGCCGACGCGCGCCGCCCCGAGCTGGCGTGGAAAGTTTACTACGACGAATTAAATCTGATTTCGTTAACGTGGCTGTTGCAGCCCGCGCTCAAGCCGTATCGTCGCACGCACTTCTTCCACATGGACGAATTCTTCAAAGACGCACGTGAGGGCACACTGCCCAGTTACGCGTTCATCGAGCCGCGCCTCGTCGTGAACCACAACGATCAACATCCACCGGTGGACGATTTTCTCTACACGCACGCGGAGTTAGCTGGTGAACAGCTGATCTACGATGTGTATCAGGCGATTCGTCACGGCAAAGGATGGGAGCGCACGCTGCTGATCCTCACCTACGACGAGCACGGCGGCTGCTACGATCATGTCGCGCCGCCGAGCGCGATGCCGCCAGATCTATCGCATCCCGTTGGGCAATACGATTTCAAATTTGATCGGCTTGGTGTGCGCCTGCCGACGGTTCTGATCTCACCGTATGTAGAGCGGGGCACGGTGGTGCATACGGTCTTCGATCACAGTTCAATCATCAAGACGGTGTGCAAGCGGTGGGACTTGCCGCATCTGACCGAGCGCGACCGAGCCGCGCACGACTTAAGTGAGGTGCTCACGCTCGACGCGCCGCGCGACGACGATCCGCTCATCACGCCGACACCGTTTCAGTTCATGCCGCGTCCCGAAAACGAGCCACTCAACGATTTTCAGAAAGGGGTGCTCGCGCTCGTCGCGGGCATCAGCGGACTGAACCGTGTGGATGAAGACAAGCACATTACTCAAAAGGTCGCAGACCTGCTACACATCGTCGAAAACGAAGCACAGATTCACCGCCTCAAGACCATCGGCCAGGCGTGGCAGTTCATGAACGAGCGATTACATCTGACGTTCCAGTATGGGGGCGTACACGGGTCGAAACCTTCATTCGAGAAAGGATGATGACATGGACAAGTCGCTTTCACTGTTGGCGAAACTGTTGTTGATCGGCGCGGGTGGTCTGGCCGTTGTGGCGGGCCAATCCTGTTTCTATTCCCCACCGACACGGCTGCGTATTTCGCGTGGACGATCAAGCATCCACTCACGCCGGTGTTCATGGGCGCCAATTACTTCGGCGGCATCGGCGCGCTGTGGGCGATGCGCACCAACCGCTGGTCAGTCGCGCGGGCATTGCTGCCCGGTATCTTTGTCTTCGCCATCACGCAGTTAATGGCGACATTGTTGAATCTACCCATCTTTAACTGGCAGCATCCGATCGCATGGGCATGGCTGTTCGTTTACGTGTCTAGTCCACCAGCGGCAGCACTGGTATACTGGCAGATGGAGCGCGGTTATCGGCCGCCGCTCTCGAACACGTCTATGCCCATGCCCATGATCCGTCCGCTCATGTTGATCTTCTCAGTGCTGAATGGGTTAATCGGCATTGCGCTGTGGCTTTCGCCTGTATTGATCGCTCCAAGTGCGGCAGGCGCGGCGCCGTGGTGGGCGTGGACGCTGACACCGCTCACTGCGGGCGTCGTGGGTGGCTGGTACCTGGCAGCGGCAGCGTTGTATTTCACACTTGCGCAAGCACATCCATCGGAAGCAATTCGCGTTGGACTGTTCGCCGTGATGTGCGCCACCGGACTGGAACTGCTCGGCGCGATTCTGCACGCGGATGCATTCAATGGGCCCGCCGTTACAACGGGAATTTACCTGCTGAATGCGGCGGCAATATTCGCATTCGCTCTGGTCACTTTCCTGCGCCCTGGCGTTAGTGCGTCGATCCGCACCCCTGCGTAATTGAGAAGGCGCGCTCGCCACGAGCGCATAGCGCGCTATATCACTTTTCAATGTGAAGGCGCGCACGGCGACAGCGATGCGCTGCATCGGCAGTCCATGCACGTCTATGTAAACACAGAGTCCCGCTTCACACTGAAGCGGGACTCTGTGACATTACAAGATTGTGCTTACTCAAATCCACCGTCGCGGACCGTAGCCGAACACCAGCACGCCACACGCCGCCGCACTGCTCACGACCGCGATGCCGAGCAAATCCTCAAGCGGCATGACGCCCAGTATCCAAAGCCCCAGCGTTTGATTCGGGTCGAAGAACCATGCGCCCCACAGTCCGCCAATCGGATCCGTGACGAGCATCCACAACTCGCCGAGCAGCACGACCGTGAGTATGATGCGCCTGCGACTCCAGAGGAAGCGCGCGTTACGCGCCCACAGGATCGCGTGAAATGCCAGCCCAAAGACTAGCAGCAAGCTGAGGTAAGTGAGGTGTGCGAACATCTACACCTCGCACTGCAATTCGGCAACCACCATGGTCAGCAGCGCGAACATGAGCGTGATGCCCGCAATCCAGAGCCACTCTTCAATTGGCAGTCCGATCAGCCAGAGTCCGAAAATATTACTGGGCGCGTAAAACCAAATACCCCAGCGCACGGAGAGCGCATCCCACATCCAACCGCCGACGAGTGAGCCTGCGACAATCCATAGCAGCGCGCGCCCGCGCGGCGCGAACAAGTGCCGCCAGCGCAGCAGCGCGAGCAGCGGCACGCCAATGAATACGGCGAGCCACACCAAATACGTCAGCGATCCAAACATACGTTGATGCTCACGCGAGTTGGCTGATCGCGCGCTCGAAGTCGTCGTAGGCTGCGGAGCAGTGGACGATGTTGTGCGGCAGTGCGTTGATCGCGTCGGGGTCTTTCAAGCCGCTGCCGGTCAGCACGCACACGATGCGCTGCCCGCGCGCAAGGCTGCCCGCGCGCGCAAGTTGCAACACGCCCGCGACGCCCGCCGCCGAGGACGGCTCGCAGAACACGCCCTCACGCGCGGCCAGCCAGTGATACGCCGCGATGATTTCGTCATCGCTCACCATGCCGATCACTCCATTCGACTCGTCGCGCGCGGCGACGGCAAATTTCCAACTGGCCGGATTGCCGATGCGGATGGCGGACGCGATGGTCTGCGGATTTTGGATCGGCTTGCCGCGCACGATGGCAGCCGCGCCTTCTGCTTCAAAGCCCATCATGCGTGGGCGCTTGCTCGCATTCCCATCACGCGCATACTCGACGAAGCCGCGCCAGTATGCCGTGATGTTGCCCGCGTTGCCGACGGGCAGCGCGAGCACGTCGGGCGCATCGCCCAATTCGTCCACGATCTCGAACGCAGCGGTCTTCTGTCCTTCGAGGCGGAATGGATTTACCGAGTTGACGAGCGTGAATGGCTGTGAGGCGGCCAATTCGCGCACGAACTCCAGCGCGAGATCGAAGTTGCCGGCGACGGCGATGATGTGCGCGCCGTGCGCAATCGCTTGGCCCAACTTGCTCTGTGTGATCTGGCCTTCGGGAATGACGACCACGCATTTCACACCGACGCGCGCCGCATACGCCGCCGCGCTCGCGGAGGTGTTGCCCGTCGAAGCGCAGATGACCGCTCGCGATTTTTCTTCGAGTACCTTCGCCATCGCGACGACCATGCCGCGATCTTTGAACGAGCCACTCGGATTGCAGCCCTCAAGCTTCAGCCATACCTCGCAGCCCGTCTCGTGCTCCAGGGACGGCGCGCGCACCAGCGGCGTGTCACCTTCCCCCAGCGTGATGAGCGGCGTGTTCGCTGTGATCGGCAGACGGTCCGCATAGCGAACGAGAATTCCGCGCGGCATGGTTAACGAGTATACGAGGAAACGGGTGAACGGGGAAACGTACACAGGTACACAGGTGGACAGGTAATCAGGTAATCAGGTAGACAGGTCACACGGCAATTGATTTCCGCATCAGCGCGGCTCTGGAATCGAGACTTTAGTCGGTTAGATGCGAAGGCCGGCTACTGACGAACAAACCGACTAAAGTCTCGATTCCAACAATTCTCTCAACGAGGCGGTACTCAATTACGCCACACGTCTACATGTCCAACTGTCTACTTGTGTACCTGTGTACCTGTGTACCTGTCTACCTGTTCCCGCCATCTCACACCAGCTCCCTCGCCACCAACAACTCCGCATTGAGCAGCGTGCCGCCCGCCGCGCCGCGCAGTGTGTTGTGGCCCAACACGATGAACTTGTAGTCGAGCACGGGGCAGGCGCGGATGCGGCCCACGACGGATGCCATTCCATTTTCGATATCGCGATCCAAGCGCGGCTGCGGGCGATCGGGTTCGTCGCGCACGATGATTGGATGCGCTGGTGCGCTCGGCAGCTGCAACTGCTGCGGCTCGCCTCGAAAGTCCGCGAACGCCGCATGCAGTTCGTCGAGCGACGGCTTGCGCGCGAACTCGACCGACACGGTTTCGAGATGGCCGTCGAGCGTCGGCACGCGGTTGCAGTGCGCACTGAGTTTGAACGATGCGGGCACGACGTGACCTTCGTTCAGGGTGCCGAGAATCTTGTGCGGTTCCGATTCCAGCTTGCCTTCCTCGCCGCCGATGAATGGCACGACGTTGTCCACCACGTCCATCGAAGCGACACCCGGATAACCCGCGCCGCTAATCGCCTGCATCGTCGTCACGATCAGCCGCGTGATGGTGAACGCGTCGTGAATCGGCTTCAGCGCGAGCGCGAGGTGAATGGTCGAGCAGTTCGGGTTGGCGATGATGAAACCGCTGCGTCGCCGCTTCTGTTGCACAATCAGCGCGAGGTGATCCGCGTTGCATTCGGGGATAAGCAGCGGCACGTCGGCATCCATACGATGCGGCGACGAGTTTGTCGAGACGATGAAGCCTGCATCGGCGAAGTCGTCTTCGGTCTGCCGCGCCACGTCGGTCGGCAGCGCCGAGAAGACGAGCCGTGCATGCTGCGCGGCGGCGGGACGCGACGGCTGCACGATCAGCTCACGGTACTTGGCTGGAATCGGCGTAGGTAGATGCCAGCGCACCGCATCTACATAGCGTTTGCCGACCGAGTTGTCGCTGGCGGCGAGCGCGCTCAACTCGAACCAAGGATGATGCTCCAGCAATGAAACGAGCCGCTGCCCGACGGTGCCCGTCGCGCCGAGCACGGCGACGGGGATTTTGGATTGACCGTTGTTCATGTGCTTCACCTTGTTGTCACCCTGAGTGAAACGAAGGGTCTCTGATACATTGCCGTAAATATTATCTGCTCATGCAATCCATTAGCCACTGGTTGATTGCATGAGCATACTCGTTCTCATGTCACGTTTCAGAGATTCTTCGCTTCGCTCAGAATGACATCTGGAACTGCCTGATGCCCATTGCGCTTCAACACCAGCGCATCCTCGCGTTCCAACTCAAACGCATCGTGAATCGCGCGCAGACTTTCGTCGGCGTCTTCGTCGCGCACGACCAGCGAGAGATTGAACTCCGACGAGCCTTGCGCAATCGAGATGACGTTGATGTTGCGTTCGGCGAGCACGCCGAACACGCGCGCCGCCACGCCCGGCGTGTCGCGCAAGCCCGCGCCGACCACCGCGACAATCGTCACGTTATGCTGCGCCAGCACGCCGTCAATCTTGCCGCGCAATCGCTCCAGCTCGAATTCTTTTTCCAGTGCGGCAATGGCGCGCTGCGCTGATGACTCTTCGATCACGATGCAGATGTCCAACTCCGACGACGACTGCGCGATCATCATCACGCTGATGTTCGCGCGCGCCACCGTCGAGAACATCTTCGCGGCGACGCCGGGCACGCCAGCCATGCCGCGCCCTTCGAGCGAAAGAATGCACAGGTGCTTGGCTGCCGAGATCGCTTTGACGGCGCGGCGATGCACGGTCGTGCCGCGCTCGATACGCGTGCCCGCGTGCGACGGCTCGAACGTGTTCAGGATGCGCACGGGTTTGTCTTTGCTCGCAATCGGCACCAGCG
The DNA here is from genome assembly GCA_038198935.1 of Anaerolineae bacterium. Lineage (GTDB taxonomy): Bacteria > Chloroflexota > Anaerolineae > JACRMK01 > JACRMK01 > JBBPZQ01. Next base: position 1,222 of record JBBPZQ010000108.1, on the reverse strand, counting down.
TTTTCGGATGCAGCACCTTCGCGCCGAAATACGACAACTCGGCCGCTTCCGCGTACGAGAGCGTGTTGAGCGTGCGTGCGCGCGGCACGATGCGCGGGTCAGCCGTCATCACGCCGTTCACGTCCGTCCAAATCCAAACTTCATCCGCGTCGAGCGCCGCGCCGAGAATGGTCGCGGAGTAATCGCTGCCGCCGCGTCCGAGCGTCGTCGTGATGCCGCCGCGCGTCGCGCCGAGGTAGCCCGTCACGACAGGCACGACGCCGCGCTGAACGAGCGGCAGCAAGCGCGCGCGCGCTTGCTCGGTGGTTTCTGTCATCAACGGACTCGCATTGCCGAATTCGTCGTCGGTCACGATTAGCTCGCGCGCCTCGACGATTTCCGCATTCACGTGCCGCTCGCGCAGCGCTTGCGCGACGAGCGGCACGACCAACCGCTCGCCGAATGAGGCAAGTGCGTCGAGTGCGCGCGGCGTGAGTTCACCGAGGATGAAGATGCTGCGCGTCAAACTTTCAAACGTGGACAGTAGTTTTTCGAGTTGCGTCACCAAGCGCTCTTGCGCGTCGTGCTGGGACGCGATGGCGTAAATCGCGTTCAGGTGCAGCGCGAACAGTTTGCGGCGCGCGCTCGCGATCACATCCTCGTCGCCGCGCGCCGCGGCGTTGGCTGCGTCTATCAGCGTGTTGGTCACGCCGCTGATCGCCGACACGACGACGACGACTTGATGCCCGCGCGCCGACTCGCGCTGCGTCAACTCGGCGACGTTCAACATGCGCGCCCCATCAGCCACCGACGTGCCGCCAAATTTCATGACGATTAACATGCTCTTGCCTCCGCGTGATCGAGATAAAAAAAACCGCCCCCGCGTATCATACGCTGGGGCGGCTGCAAGTGCTTGTGACCTGACGTTCAGCGCACACGGCGCATTCGCGCGAGCTCCCCAACGGCAAACGGCTGCTTGGTGATCGTCGTACCAAGCAGCGTGCTCATCGTCATCGTAATGCAAGTGCGGGCAATGGTGTCGCGCATGATGGTTGCGAGTATAGCAAACGCGTGTGCGGCTGTCAAAGTAAACGCTTGGCAAACAGCAATTCTCAATTTGGCGCAACGCCCGCCGCTCAAGCGGCGGGCTACAAGCCGACGCCCGTTGAAACGGGCTGAATGCAAGCCCCGTTCACGGGGCGTCGTACCGTAGCGCGGCGACTTCATCGCCGCGCGGTCAGCC
>JBBPZQ010000107.1:0-103207 GCA_038198935.1 Anaerolineae bacterium | reverse complement strand
GACAAACCGTTGGCAAAAATCATCGACATGACAGAACAGTTCCAGCAAACTCATCATAGGACTCCTTTCATGAGCGCAATAGGGTTGGTTACCACTATTTTACTCGCAAAGGAGTCCTACCTTATCCCGAATTGACGTTTTGTTAATGTAATGCGACGACGAGCCTTTCAAATTCTTGGCGACATCCGCAACCAACGTCGTCGGCGTCAACCCAAGTAGAATGTGCATGTGGTCTAACGCGCCGTTCACCGCATAGAGCGTGTATTCCAACTCCTTGCATTTGAGTTCGAGATACGGAAACAAACGCGCCTCAACTGCTGTCGTCAACAACGGCGCGCGGTTCTTCTTCGCCCACACGAAATGATAGACCAGTTGGTAAAACACACCAGCGCGTTTCATACGCAACCATCCCAACCCGCGCAGCGGGTTTGGTCTATTAGGCGTCGGATTTTATCCGATGCCGTTTCTTGCGCGCGCATCACGAATCCGATTGAAAATTCTTCCACACTCTGGTTCGATCACTTTGGTTTTCACCAAGTACTCACCAAACGCCGACTCTATACCTGAGTGCCGCGACCGCTCGATACCATGCCACGCGAGTGCAGCCGAAGCCGCATGAAAGATGGCGTAATACGCGCGATTCACTGCTGCGCGCAGTAAATCATCTTTTAGGTTGTGAGACGCGGTCGTGAGGTCTTCATGGGCGGCTTCGAGGCGGGTCTGCGCGAACGCGTGCTTTCCTTCCGCGTCCATAGGTTCACTCCATGATGCCGCATGTTGCGGTATAACAACAGGTTTTGTCGCTTGATAAAGTCATACTTCCAATGCGGCATGATGCGCGGTGAAAGGACAGCACCGTACTTGAGTTGCAAGTCGGCTGATAACTCAACAATCGGTTCCCACACGTTGCAATAGTATTCGTGCGTCTGCGGACGATGCAGCATCGCCAACGCCGAGCCGTCGTCGTGATAGTCGGTGTCGTCACGCACGACGACCAGCACATCCACGTCCGACTCCTCGTCGAAGTTGCCGCGCGCCTTCGAGCCGAACAAGCGCACGAGCAGCAACTCGTCGGGATAGTGCTCGCACAGTTGCGCCACGAATTCGTCCAGTGCCTTGCGTTCCTTGCGCGTCAAATGACGGAGCGTCTTAAGAGGCATCGTTACTCCTCGCTGAAAAATGCAGAGGACGGACGACGAACAGTCACATTCGTTATCCGTTTTTGTACACTCCATTATACCCGCGCACCACCCATTGCTGAAACGAAAGTGCGAATAAATTCGCGCTGCATTTGCTTGTATAATGAGGCCAAGTTCGTCGAATGAAGGCTGCTTTGTGAATCCAATCGTGGTATATGGCACAACGTATTGCGGCGATTGCTCGCGCGCCAAGCGCATCTTGCAGCAGCATGGCATCGCCTATGAGTGGATCAATATCGAGCATGACGCCGCAGCGCGCGCGTACGTCGCAACGGCGAGCGAAGGCATGTTGTCCGTGCCCGTGCTGCGTTTCCCGGACGGCGAGGTGCTGGTTGAGCCAAGCAACTCACAACTGAGAGAAAAGTTGAAGATGTTGTATTGGTCAACATGATGTTGAACAACTTGAATCAAGGGTAGCACGGCTGCCCTGCTACCCGACGGGCTGTTCAAGCTGTGATTGACCACTACAGAAAAGTTGAAGCTGTTATGATGCGCAAGGTAGGATGCAAGCGCGTTCTGCCTTTTGCAGCTTGCGCGATCACGGCGCACATGTCGCTGAGTTGCTGACCGATGTGCCGAGACTGGTCGCGCAGGCACTCAGGAAGCCGTAAGGCGTGATGCGTCATCTGCCCAGTTACGCATCACGCCTTACGGATCACCGCTCATGCAACCCATCATCACGCTCCGCAACGTCACAAAACAGTTCGAGCGCAATGCACTGCCGCCGTTCGTCGCGCTGCAAAACATTACGCTCGACATCCTGCCTGAAAAGTTTGTGTCCATCGTCGGACCCAGCGGCTGCGGCAAGAGCACCACGCTCTCGCTTGTATCGGGTCTCGCGCAGCCGACGACCGGCGAGATTAGCGTGAATGGCAAAGCCGTCAGCGACGTGCAGCGCAATATGGGCTTCATCTTTCAGCGCGACGCGCTGCTGCCGTGGAAGACGGTGCTGCAAAATGTCGAACTCGGCTTGCGCTTTCGCGGCCGCAACAGCCGCGAGACGCGCGAAGCGTCTGAGCGCTGGATCAAGCGCGTCGGTTTGTCAGGGTTCGAGCGCAGCTATCCGTATCAGCTCTCAGGCGGCATGAGGAAGCGTGTCGCGCTCGCGCAGACGCTCGTCTATGATCCTCCGATCATCTTGATGGACGAGCCGTTCTCCGCGCTCGACGTGCAGACGCGCAACCTGATGGAGAACGATCTGCTCGACATCTGGCAGCAGAACCGCAAGACCGTTATCTTCATCACGCACGACCTCGAAGAAGCAATTTCGTTGAGCGACGAAGTGATCGTGATGACGACCGCACCCGGCCGCGTGAAGTCGTGCTATCCCATTGATCTGCCGCGTCCGCGCAACGTGACCGAAGTGCGCTTCGATCCACACTTCGGTGCGATCTACGAAAAAATCTGGAACGACCTGCGCGATGAGGTCGTCATTAGTTACCAGAAAAGCTTGCACGCGTGAGGGCTCGCTATGCTGCGCAAAATCGTGTCGGCAATCGTCATGGTCGTCGGGGTGCTGGCGCTCATCCAAGTGCTGCCGTTCGGACACAATCATACCAACCCACCCATCGGCAAAGCAGTGAGTTGGCCCGATCAGCAATCGCACGAGCTCGCGGTGCGCGCCTGCTATGACTGCCACAGCAATCAAACGGAATGGCCCTGGTACTCGAACGTCGCGCCCCTGTCGTGGCTGATTCAGAAAGATGTGGACGAAGGTCGCTCGAAGTTGAACTTCAGCGAAATGGATAAGCCGTATCGCGAAGCGAATAAGGCGAGCGATCTCGTGCGCAAAGGCGACATGCCGCAGTGGTATTACGTAATGCTCCATCCGAGCGCCAACCTCAGTGCGGACGAAAAGCCAAGGTTGATGCAAGCACTCGATCAAGTCGTCGGTAAGCGATAAATGCGTCGCATTACACTTTCGCCCCTTGCCGTACGCATCATCCAGTTCGCGCTCATCGCTGCGTTCCTGCTCCTCTGGGAAGTCGGCGTGCAGAGCGGTGCGCTCGATAAGTTTTTCTATAGCAAGCCTAGCCTCGTGTTCGGGCGCATTGCCGATTGGGTGAGCAGCGGGAAAATCTGGGAGCACATCTTGATTACGCTCAGCGAGATGCTGCGCGGCTTCGTCTTCGGCACCATCGCGGGCGTCGTGCTCGGCTTCATCCTGGGGCGCTCGCCCAATCTCGGGGCGATCTTCGAGCCGCTGATCGTGATGCTGAACTCGCTGCCGCGTGTCGTGCTCGCGCCGCTGTTCGTGCTCTGGTTCGGACTGGGCGACGGCTCGAAGGTGGTCTATGCGTTCGTGCTCGTGCTCTTTCCCGTGTTCTTCGCGACGTTCACGGGTGTGCGCGAGGTGGATCAAAATTATATTGACAACGTGCGCATCCTCGGCGCACGGCGCGGCGACCTGACGTTTCACGTGCTGATTCCGTCTGCACTCACGTGGATTTTTTCGTCGCTGCGCATCAGCGTTGGCTTCGCGCTGATCGGCGCGGTGGTCGGCGAATACCTCGCCGCGACGAAAGGCATCGGCTACTTGATCGCCTTCGCCGAAGCGTCGTTCGACACGACCGGCGTGTTCGCTGGGCTCATCGTGTTGATGATGATCGTCGTGCTCATTGATGCGATCATCCGCCGCGTCGAAGCGCGCTTCTCGGTGTGGAAGCCGCAGCGCACGTGACGAGTGACAAGTGGCGAGAGGAGGTGATACCTGACCAATCCAAAACCAAGACCTGTAGTCTGAAATCTGAAATTTACAGAGGGGGAGACATGAAAGGGAAAATCATTTGCGTGCTGTTGATCGTTGCGCTGCTCGCCGTTGCATGTGGCCCAGCGGCGACGACTGCGCCGACGAGCGCGCCCGCTACCAACACGACGGCACCGGCCGGCAGCACCAGCGCACCGGCCGCGACGAGCACAGCGGCGGCAACCGCTGCGCCGACCAAAGCGCCGCTGACCAAAGTGAGCATCGCCGTCGGCTCGGCGTCATCGCTCGTTTATCTGCCGTATGACGTCGCCAAGGCGCTGAAGTATTACCAAGACGAGGGGCTGGACGTGGACTTGCAGTATATGAGCGGCGGAACGCAAGCAGCAACCGCGCTGCTGTCCGGCTCGGTGCAGTTCAGCGGCAACTCGCTCGACCACGCTATCAAAGCGCAGCCGCAAGGCAAAGACTTGAAGATGGTCGTCTCGTTCACGCGCTATCCCGGCATCGCGGTGATGGTGCGCAGCGACCTGAAAGACAAAATCAAGGACATCAAAGATTTCAAAGGCATGAAGATCGGCGTCACATCGGTCGGCGCCGGCACGCACGTGCTCGCGCAGACGCTCGCCGTGAAAGCGGGATTGAAACCCGACGACATTACCATCGTGCCGGCCGGCTCCAACACGATGGCGGCCGCGTTCGAGGCAAAGCAGATTGACGTCGGCTTCAACTCCGATCCGTTCGCGACGCAACTCATTCAGAGCGGCAGGGTCGTGCTGCTGGCTGACCTGCGCACCGAAGCTGACACGACCAAGTACCTCGGCGGCGAGTTCCAGTTCACGGGCGCGCTGGTCTCAAGTGATCTGATCAAGAGCAAGCCGGACCTCGTGCAGAAGCTGGTCAACGCGCTCGTGCGCGCCGAGCTCTTCGTGCGCACACACACCGCAGAAGAACTGGCGCAAGCAGTGTCCGAGGACGTGACGGGCAAAGACAAGCAAGCGTGGATTGACGCGCTCAAGGCGACGCGCCCCTCGCTCTCGCTGGATGGCAAAGTGAACCAGAAGGGTGTCGAGAATGCCGTGGATGCGCATCGCATCTTCGGCACGATTGGACCCAGCGACAAGATTGACATCGCCGCGCTGTTCGACAACTCGTTCGTGGACAAGGCACTGAAGAATGTGAGATAAACGAAGTGGCAAGTGGCGGGTGACGAGTGACATGATGGGTCTTGCCATGTGTCACTCGTCACTCGCCATTATTCGTTGTCGCGTGGCTGCTCCGCCCACGCGCTCGTCTCGAGCCAGCCGCGCAGATAGTGTGTCCACTCGTGCGCGGTCAACATCCGTTTGCTCACATGCGCTTGCAGCAGAATCTCATCGCTCTGCAAGCCGACTCCGCTGGTGGTATCGCGATTGTGCGCGATGAGCACAGGCTCCTGTTCGTGATCCGAGAGGCGATAGAACCAATTCTCGGTGTCAAGTCCCGTCACCCACACCTCTGCCCAATGCGCGCCGCGCGTTTCACGCGCGAGGCGATGCGGCGGGTTCTCTGTGTCGCGGCCATGCGCGCGATGAAAATCCCAGATATATTTTGCAATGCTCGTCTCATCCATCGTGCCAACCTTAAAATCTCGCGCGGCTATTGTCAGCGCGCGCAAGCACTTCTATACTGGACGCATCAGTTCAATTTTGCTCAGGCTCGGATGGAAAGTCAATGTACTGCGTATACCTCTGCCACTGCTACACCCGTCAACTCAATCGGATCACGTGATTTACGAAAGGGGCGTTCAATCGAGCGCCCCTTTAATTTTTTCATGAGGTGTGAGAGATGAATAGTCGCACGAAGTGGTTTGGGTTGATCTTCAGTGTGTTTCTCTGCGCGTTGTTGATGCTATCGCTGAATTCGCCGCAGAATGCGCAGGCATTATCCAGCACCATCGTCATCAGTCAGGTATATGGCGGCGGCGGCAACACGGGCGCGCAATATCAAAACGACTTCATCGAGTTGTTCAATCGCGGCAACACGACCGTCAGCCTCAGCGGCTGGAGTGTGCAATACGCATCGGCGTCGGGCACGACGTGGAGCGTGACGAACCTGGCCGGCTCGATCGCGCCGGGCAAATATTATCTTGTGAAAGAAGCGGCCGGCGCCAGTTGCACGGGCCCGTGCGGCGCAGCCTTGCCCACCGCCGATGCGACCGGCACGATTGCGATGAGCGCGGCCTCCGCGAAAGTCGCCGTCGTCAACACGACGACGGCGTTGAGCGGCGGCTGTCCGACGAGCGCGAGCATCTTGGACAAGGTGGGCTACGGTTCATCGGCGACGTGCTCGGAGACAAGCCCGACCGCTAACCTGAGCAACACCACCTCCGCGCAGCGCAAGACGAACGGCTGCACTGAGACCGACAATAACGCGAACGACTTCAGCGTAGCAGCGCCCGCGCCGCGCAACAGCGCGACGACGGCGAACGTCTGCGGCGCAACGGCAACGCCAACCAAGACCAACACGCCCATTCCACCCACACCGACGAACACATCGCCCCCGCCGACCGCAACGAATACGCCACTGGCCACTTCGACGCCGACGTACACAGCGATCCCGCCGACGCCCACCACGACTGCGACCTCCAGCGCTGGCGCACTGCAAGTGCATTTCATTGATGTGGGCCAGGGTAACTCCGCGCTAGTCGTGGCGCCGTCGGGCAAGACGATGTTGGTGGACACGGGTGTGATCACCGCGTCTGTGCACGTGGCCAACTACATCCAATCGGTACTCGGCACGAAGACGATTGATTACCTCGTCGTCACGCATTATCACGCCGACCACTTTGGCGCATACACCGATATGCTGCGCAATCAGGGCGTGAGCATCACGACCGCGACGTATGATCGCGGCGGCGACCACACTGAATATAACTCTTCGATCTACACCGACTACTACGACTTCTGCACCACGCAGAACCCGACCGCGTGCAAACGCACCACGCTGCGCGAGAACGATACGCTCAATCTGGGCGTGGGCTTAACGGCGAAGGTGCTGTGCATGGGCAGCGTCAGTCCGCGCATTGGCGCGTGCGGCCAGACGGTCATGTCTGAGAACGACAACAGCGCGCTGATTCTGGTGAGCATGGGCTCGTTCGACATTTGGCTCGGCGGCGACACGAGCGGCGACATTGCACACAGTTTCTACGCCGACGTCGAAACGGCCGCCGTCAACCAAGGCAAGATTGGCGCGTACCTCGACGTGTACGGTGTGGATCATCACGGCTCGTGCTACTCGACCAATCAGAATCTGGTGAACGCGACGCATCCAACCGTGTCCGTCTTTTCGCTCGGCGCGAACACGTATGGACACCCGTGCCAAACGGTGGTAGATCGCCTGACGACGGCCGGCAGCAACATCTATTACACCGAGAACTCATCGGGCCAGGTGGTGGATGGCGACGTGAAGATCGTGTACTCAGGAGCGAGCACGTACACCGTGACGGGTGTAAAGGGCACGACGACGTTTACGACCAAATAAAAGAGACGCCGCGTCGGGGCGTCTCTACAAAGTCCAGCAAGCGGGACAGATGTACATCTGTCCCGCTTCTTGTTTCTGAAGGATGACGCACTCTGGAGGAATGATCAAAAATTATCGAATGCGTCGTCCATGCTGCTATGTCCATGCTGTGCCGCGTGGTGAATGCATCATCGCCTCCTTTCCTTGACGGCGCTGGCCAGCGCGCCCGTGCCGACCAACACCGCAATGGTTGCCTTCCCGTTGGGCGCGGATGTGACCGTCAGCGCGCCTGCGACCTGTCCCCCAGGCGTCGGCTTCGGTGCTTTGGCCGTCACCCCGTAGCCACTGAAGTGATCGAGGTCGGCGCTGATGCTCTTCGTGCTCGTATCTACACGGCTCGACACATCGTCCCAGGTGCGGGTGGCGGGATTGAAATACACGAGCGTGAGTTCAGATTCTTGGACGCCGCCCAGTGGCATCGAGCCGTACTGGATTGTCACGTGCACGGGCTTATCGAAGCGGCTGATCGTGATGCCTTTGCTGTCGCGCGCGGAAAATTCAAACGCGGCGAGCACGCTGCGGCCGCTGGCGTCGCGCAGTTCATTCATCGGCTTCGCGCTGAACTGAAGTTTGTCGCGCAGGGCGTTGTCGCTCGGCTCGAAGCGCACCACACTCGCGCTGTCGGCGGGGTTGGTGATCGTGACGGGCACGAGCGTCGGCTGCGCACCGCACGCGGTTAAGCAGAGGATGAGCAGGAAGGAAATAAACTCGAGCAGCGCGCGGCGCTCTCTGCCTTTGCGTGTAGCTAGCGGCGACATCACAATCTCCCACTGAGCGACAGGTGATTGTGACAAGGGTAACCTACTTTGCCCGGCGCGTCATCCGTGTCCGTACTTAATTGCAAACAAAAATTCCCCGTAGATTTGACGGGGCATTTCATGCTAACCGCAAGCCGTGTGCCGCGCGCACCGCCATTGATAAAGCGGCTGGCGCGCCGACTCCGATTACCGCTAAACCTTCCAAAGGTAATCGGAGCGACACAGTAGGCGCAGAGCGCACAGAGGTTTACAAAAAAACTCTGTGCGCTCTGTGCCCCTGCGGTAAACCTAATGAATTTTGATTTTCAAAAATCGGTAATGGTTTGCTCACGCAGAACGCGCGGCGATGAAGTCGCCGCGCTACCAATACGGCACCCAATGAAATCGGGCTTGGGTTAGCCCGCTTGAGCGGGCGTCGTGTCTGTAGTCCGCCGACTTTATCGGCGGGCGTACTCAGCGTGCAAAAGGCGTTACCGAATTTGATCGTCAAATTTCATTAGAGGTAACTTGACGCGCTCGCCGCCATTCCGCACGCTTTGATACACCGCTTCGACCAATTCGATCGCACGATAACCATCTTCGGCTGTCACAGCCGTTGGCTGGTCTTGCAGGATCGCATCCACGAATAGCCGATCCTCGACGACGTAGCCCCACTTCTGCGCAATCGGCAGCTGGAAGTAGTCGTGCGTGAACACGTCCTGACCCAAGCCGACCGAGTGCGACACCTTCTCCATCTCCTGCGTCACGATCTGTTGATGTGCGCCGTACAACTCGAGCGACTCGAACGGGAACGCCCATGTCGTGTGCGCGCACGAGTTGAACGTGGCGAACTGCCCGCCTGCGAACGCGAGCAGCATCGAGAAATTGTCCACCTCATTGTATGCGCTTGTGTTGCCACGACACTCAACCTCGACGATCTCGCCGATCAGCCAGCGCGCCATGTCGAGCAAATGAATCGTCGTCTCGTAGAGAAAGCCGCCGGTGATGGCGGTGTTGCCCACCCAAGGCGGATTCTGCAACTCGCCGCGATTCATCTTGATGTGCGCCGATGTGATCGCAAAGCCGTTCGCAATCGCCTGCTTGCAATATTGATACACCGGCGCGAAGCGGCGATTGTGTCCGACCTGATAGCGACCTTTCGCTTGCTTTGCCGCCTCGTAAATTTGCCGCGCCTCGGCGAGCGTCGTCGCCATCGGCTTCTCGCTGAACACGTGCGCGCCTGCCTCGAGCGCCATCAGTACCGCTTCGGTGTGCAGCGTGTTCGGCGTCGTCACGTATACCGCGTCCACGCCCGCGCTCAACAAATCGTTGACGGAGGTGAACGCCTGCGCGCCCCCATCCTTCGACAGGCTCAGGACAGGCTCGTGTTCCTCCCCCGTCGAACGGGAGAGGGAACGCGCCAGATCGTCTGCCCGCTCGCGGATCGCGTCGGCGACGCCGACGATCTGTACGCGCGAGTCGCCGCTCAAATTCTTCGCGTGCGTGCCGCCCATGTAGCCGCAGCCGACGATACCCACTCGTAAATTCATTGACGACCTCTCCATTCACTCAATTGATTGGCTATGACGCGAATGTTATAATCCCAAACGAAGGAGAGTGCAATGACCACTGTCACCCTTGAACTGCCCGAGCAATTGGCAGCCGAAGTCAAAAAGCACGAAGCCGAGATGCCGCAGGTCATCGAGTGGGGGCTGGAGCGGCTTCAGACAACACAGACGGTGCCGCCAAACTCGCGCGACGCGCAGCGCACACACGCGTTGACCGAACGGGAGCGAACGATTCAAATTCTCGTCGCGTCAGGTCTGGTGACTCCACCAACGTATGACCCCGAAGTCATGCAGCGTCACAATCACCCCCCGATCGAAATCGGCGGTAAGCCGCTGAGTGAGATCATCATCGAGGATCGCGGCCCACTGTGAGCATAAACACGTTGAGCCCAACTTACTTTATGGATAGCAGCGCGCTCGTCAAACGTTATGCGTCTGAAATCGGATCGGCTTGGGTCGTATCGGTCTGCGCGACGGGCAACGCGAATATCGTTGCGATTGCCAGCGTGACGATTGCCGAAGTCGCCGCTGCACTGGGCGCAAAGTTTCGCGGCGGATTTCTGAATCAAGCCGCCTATGATCAAGCGTATTCCGATTTCATATCCCATGCGCGTACTGTGTATTGGGTCGAAGATGTGCAGCGGGTTGTCGTCGAAAGGGCGGCACAACTCACGCGCACACATGAACTGCGCGGTTACGATGCGGTGCAACTTGCGTCTGCATTTCTTTTGAACCAAGCATTGATCATTGGCCAGCGCCCGCCGCTGATTGTTGTCTCCGCAGACCACAACCTCCTCGCCGCCGCCCGCGCCGAAGGTCTGCCGACCGACAATCCCAACGATCATCTGTAATCACTTGTGCTGGGTTGCTTCTCATTCACAAAGTCGTTGGGGCGATGCAAAGTGGTCGTTAGACCATGCATCGCCCCAACGCCATTTGCTACGACTCTCGCCTCAGCGCACGATGAGCGGCAAGTAGATCGAAACATTCCCACTATACTCATACGCGCCGATGTCGCAGTGCGCGCCCTGCGGTCGCGCGATGCCGCGCTGGTCGGTGGCGGGGCAGCCCACGTCGTCGCCCGCGTCAATCGCGGGACTGCCCGCGAGCAGCGCGTGCGTCGGCGTCGCGCCACCATTATTTTGCAGCGGGCCGAGCAGCGGATTGGTGTTGATCAAGTCGCCGCTCGCGCCGAAGCCGCAGGTGTTGCCACTGTCGAGGTTGTGACCGAGCGAGGTGATCGTGCCAGAGCAGTTGTTGGGGCTGCCGAAGGCGACGATCACATTGGCCAGAAACAGTGTGCCTGAATCTCTCGCAACCTCACCCCCGAACGTCGATGTATTGCTCACGACCGTGCTATTCGTCATGGTAAGGACGCCAGTGCTCATTCCAAACTGTATATTGCGAATGGCACTGCCACTGTTAGCCGTATTGCCAGAGAAGGTTGTATTGGTCACGATGGACGTCCCATCGTTGAAAAGTGCGCCGCCGCCGTAGCGAGCAGTGTTGTTGTAGAAAGTGCTGCCAGCAACGCTCAGCGTGCCTTGGTCGTTAATCACAGCACCGCCATTATCCGCACTGTTGTTTGATAGCGAGGTGTTGTTCACAGCAAGTGTCGCCTTGAAGTCAAAGATGGCACCGCCAGTATTGCCCCCACTGCCACTGGTGGTTTTGTTCCCAGAGAATATGCTGCCACTCACGACTGCCGCGCTGCCGCTATCCACATTGATGCCGCCACCGCGCAGAGCGGTATTCGTCAGGAAGAGGCTGCTCGTGACTGTGAGGTTGCGTGTGCTAAAGACTCCACCCCCGCCTTGACCCGCTGTGTTGCTCGTAAAGGCGCTGTTGCTGAGGAGCAAAAATCCTCCGTTGCTGCGTATGCCTCCTCCGTAGTCAACATTTCCACCATTGCGTATAGTCAGACCAGAAATATTCACGCGAGACGAGTTGAGGATGTCAAACACACGGTCAAGTTGATTGCCATCAACAATCGTGGTGTCCGAGCCATCGCCCATAATGGTCAGGTCGCCCTTGATGTCGAGGTCGCCGGTGGCGGCGTTGTCTTCGTTCGCGCCGGGGATGGTCAGCGCGTAGATGCCGGCGGGCAGCATGATAGTGTCGGGGCCGGCGTTGAAGTTCGCGGCTTGGATGGCGGCGCGCAGCGTGCACACAGCTGATGGTGTGCTGATACAATTGCTGCTGTTCGGATTCGCCGAGGGTTCGTCGAGTGGGCTGTTGACGCTGTACGTGGTATTGGGGCTGGCGTGCGTCGGGGTAATCAGGACGAGCAGAACGATGACGCTGAATAGTGGAACAACTAGACTAAGAACGACGAATTTGCGAAGTTGGGGGGGGGGGTAAAAATGCGATTCATGGTTTGTCTCCTTGTGTGTTGTTTCATGTCGCAGTGCCGCTTGCGACGACATTTTGTGCGGGGCATTATACCAGCACGCCGAGTTCTTGCAAAAGCGACAATGTGCCGGGCAGCGGCTCTTGCCACACATCGGCTGGTCTGATCCAAAAGCCATTTAAGACACGAGAGTAAACTTTCCCATCCTGCTCGGCAATCGTGGCGTACCGTCCGTCTGCGCCGAGCGAGTAGGCGCGCAGTTGTTCGTAATCCAAATCAATTACCCAATATTCGCGCACGCCCATTGCCGCATAGTCGAGATACTTGTTGCGCCAGTCGCGCTCGACGCTGTCGGGTGAAACGATTTCGATGATCAGATCGGGCGCGCCCTCAATGCGTTTCGGCTTGATAATGTGCGCGCGCGCTTGCGCGACGAAGCACACATCGGGCACGCGCCAAACGCCGGGCGCACGGATTTCGACTTCGGAGCCGAAGACGAGACCCAAAGCGTGTCGTTCCACAAAGAAGCTGATCAGCTTGAGCAACCACACTTCGAGCAAGTTGTGTTTCGGCGTTGAAGGCATAAGGATGATCACCTCCCCGTTGACCCACTCCGCCCTGATGTCCTCGTCGCACCATGTCTCGAACTCTGCTTCGGTCATATAGCGCGACGGCGTGACGGCAACTGTTGGAACTCGTTCGATTGTGCTCATCTCTCGACCTCGCTTTCAGCGCGATTGTAACACTCGCCCACTATGAGCGCAACTTTGATTGCAGATTTTAGATTTCAGATTGATTGCCTCCCAATCTGAAATTACTCCTGTTCCCGATACCATTTGATGTAATCCTCAATTGCCTTCTGCATGCCCACGTCCTGCTTCGCGCGCTCGGACAGATACCATTTGTGCTCAAGCACTTGGCAATACAGCTCGGGCAAGTGAGTGGACTTATCAATCAATGGCTCGAGTTGCTGAATCGCCGGTTGATACACTTCGTCGAGCCAGCGATACGCGGCGTTGCTCGTCGCCACGCTGCGGTTCAACTCGCGTGAGAGTGCCGCCTTGTACGCGTTGATGTCGTTGAGCATCTCGCGCGCCTGCACGTCTTCGGCGACGATACCCGTCAGGCTGTGCAGTTGGCGCGTGTGGTAGTTGCGGTCGGTCACGATGGTGTGCATCTTCAACTGGCTGCCGTCGCTCACGGGAATCAGTTCCACTTCGTCCACCGTGAAGCCGAGCGCGTTCAATTTGCGCACGCGCTCGCGGATGCGATAGCGCTCGCCCGCCGCGATCACTTCTTCGCGCGTGACCTCCTTCCACAACTGCTCGTAGCGCTGCATGATCTTGGCTGCCGTCTCGTACACGTCGAGCGCGTCGGGCAGCGCGACGATCATCGAGAGATCAGCCAGTTCGCCGGTGACGTTTTCTTCCATGATCATCAAATCGTGCTGACGCTGGCCCTTCGAGAGTGACTCATGCGACTCGGACGTTTCGACGTCAACGATGTACGCTTGCAGCGCACCCGCATCCCGTCGGAACAGCGTGTTCGAGAGCGAGCAATCGCCCCAATAAAAGCCGGCGATGTGCAAGCGCACCAGCAGACCTGCAATCGTGCCAAGCAGGCGCGGACGATAGCGATCCAGTCCGCGATGCATGAACAGCGTGCGATAGGGCAGCGAGCCGTCGAGAAAGCGCGTGATGATGATGCTCAGTTCTTCTTCGTCGCGTGCTGAGCGGCTTCGATACGGCGCCGTCGAAGGGTCGCGGTTCACACGTGCGTGGCCAACGGGCAGCACACTGGGCATCTGCTTCGCTTCCAACTCGCGCAGCAAGTTGTACTCGCGCTCGCCCACTTGCGCGGGCAACTCTTTGATCGCATAGATCACCTCGTCGTAGCCGACGAATACGACTTCGTGCCGCGAGATGCCGCGCTGCACTTGCACGAGGCGTGAGGTGTGCGCACTCCACTCTGCGAGCGGCAACTGCCACGGCAGATCGAGGAAGTCGGGATGACCGTCGCGCACACTCAGGTTGAGTAAGGCTTGCTCGCTCATGAGGCTGTCGAAAGAGGAAAGATGAAAGAGACGTGTGCCTCTCTCGTCCTTCGTTCAGCGGTGTGGATAAATGTCTAAGCGCTATTCGTGTTGACCCGTAACACGCATGATCGCGGTTTGTGCTCATGCGCGCAGCATGAAAAAGGCGATGCACGTGCATCGCCTTTATGCTTCGTCCTCTTCCCACTCGCGGCTGCTGGCAGGGGTGCTGCCTTTGATGAGCAGCTTGCGCTCGCGGCCGGGTTCTTCCATCGGCCCGATGATGCCGTCCTCTTCCATCAGGTCAATCAAGCGCGCGGCGCGGCTGTAGCCGATGCGCAGCTTGCGTTGGAGCAGCGAGACCGATGCGCGTCCGTGCTGCTGCACGACCTCAATCGCTTTGTCGAGCAACTCGTCGCGCCCGTTGCTCTGCTTCTGCTGCGCGAGCACATCTTCCCACAAAGGCTGTTGCTTCACAGGCACCCTCATCACGCCCGAATGCTCGTCTTGAGCGAGCGCGCTCACGCTGCCGTCGGGCGCAGCCGCCGTGCGCCAATATTGCACGATGCGGCGCAGTTCGTCGTCTGACACCCAACAGCCCTGCAAGCGCACCAACTTGGATGAGTCGCTCGACATATAAAGCATGTCGCCGCGGCCGAGCAACTTCTCTGCGCCAACCGCGTCGAGGATGACGCGGCTATCCACTTGCGTCGTCACGGCGAAGGCGATGCGCGACGGGAAGTTCGCTTTGATGAGGCCCGTGACCACATCCACACTGGGCCGCTGGGTTGCCAAGATGAGGTGAATGCCGGTTGCGCGCGCCAGTTGCGCGAGGCGTGTGATGAGCTTCTCGCACTCTTCCGCGTGGCTCATCATCAGGTCTGCCAGTTCGTCAATGATGATGATCAAGTACGGCAGCTTCGATTCGTTGCGCTCGTATAGATATTGGTTGTAGCCTTCGAGGTTGCGCACGCCGGCTTTGGAGAACAACTTGTAGCGGCGCTCCATCTCGCTGATTGCCCAGTTCAGCGCGTTCACGACTTTGTCCACTTCGGTGATGACGGGCATGACCAGATGCGGAATGCCGTTGTATGTGACTAACTCGACCATCTTCGGGTCCACCATCACCAAGTTCAAATCTTGCGGCGTGTTATTCATCAACATGCAGGCGATCACCGCGTTGATGCAAATGCTCTTGCCCGAACCGGTCGCGCCCGCGATCAGCAGGTGCGGCATCGTGCCGAGGTCGGCGACGATGGCTTGGCCCGACACGTCTTGCCCCAGCGCAATCTTCAAGCGCGAATCCATCTTGACGTATGGTTCAGCCTCGACGACCGAGCGCAGGTTGACCAATGCCGTCTTCGAGTTCGGCACTTCGATGCCGACCATCGCGCGGCCGGGGATCGGCGCTTCGATGCGGATCGGCGACGCCGCAAGCGCGAGCGCGAGATCGTTGGCGAGATTCGCAATCGCGGAGACTTTGACCTTCACTTGCTTCGCTTGGCCATCCTGCCCCTTGCGCTCGGTGAAGCCCGGCTCGATGCCGAACTGGGTGACGGTCGGGCCTTGCGACACTTCGACCACGCGCGCGGGCACGCCGAAGTGCGCGAGCGTCTGCTCGATGATTTTCACGCGGTCGCGGATTTCCGATTGGCTCAACTCCTGCTCGCTCTGCGCTTCGAGCATCGTGTCGGGATTGGGCAGCGACCACTCGTGCTGCTCCGCGCCGATCACGCGCGCCTTCATCGGCGGCAGCGGCGGCGTTGGCTCGTCGGCGCGACCAATCACGACCATCGGTTTCTTTTCTTTCGAAGCAAGCTTCTCGCGCGTGTTGACGCGCGGCGGGGGCAGCAACTCGTCCCTGCGCGCATCGGCTCTGCTCATGGGCAGGGACGGTACAAAGGGCACGGGGTTGACATTGCGCGAGCCAGGCATGTTGATGCGCACACCCGGTATCGGCTGCTGGCCGCGCGCGCGCGCGATCAGATATTCAAAACCGCCCGCGATTTGCGCGAATGAGAGATGCAGCGAGAAGATGACGCCGACGAGCGCGAGCGCGACCAGCACGACGTATGCGCCGATGTCGCCGACGGCGGCGCTGATCGCGTTGCCGATCAGCGCACCAACCACGCCACCGCCGTTGTTGACCAGCTCGCTGCTGCGCACGCTCGCTGCGCTCTGCGCGATGAGGTGAATGAGCGCGAGCGCGACGAGATACAGCGTCGCCGCGCCGATGGGCCGCTCCAGACCGATGTTCGGAATTTTGTTGAGGCTGTCGAGGAATAGATATATGCCGATGGCGGCGAGCCAGATCGGCGCGAGCAGCACGCCCCAGCCGACCAGCCAATTGATGCCCGCGATCAAACCTTCGGTGACGGGCCCACGACTGCTCGTGACGAGCGAGAGCAAGATCACGACGGCGAGCGCGACGAGCGCAATCGCGACGACCTGCTTCCACAGTTCAGGGTTCAGGTCGAACGAGGCTTGTCGCTTGGGTGGCGGTGTGTCTTTTTTCTTGCGTGCCATAGGCAGCCTCAAGGGGAGGCGAACATTTGTATTATAGTCCATGCGCGCGAAATGTCGAAGCGAAATGCCGAAAGCACGTTCAAACTTCGCGTGAACGATGCTATAATAGCTTCAATGAAATTGACGCGCGCAGACGTGCTGCACATCGCAGAATTGGCGCGGCTTGGCTTGAGCGATTCGGAGGTCGTGCGCTTTCAGGAACAGTTATCCGACATCCTCACGCACGCCGACCGATTGCAGCAAGTGGACCTCTCGCACATCTCGCCGTCGGCGCGCGTGCAAAATCTGCAAAGCGTGCTGCGCGACGACGAGGTGCGCCCGTCCTTCCCGCGCGAGGCGATGCTCGCCAATGCGCCGCAGACAGCAGAAGGTTGTTTCCGAGTGCCGCCCGTGCTCGAATGAATATGACTCTGTTGTAATTGGCGAATCTTTAAAGAGGAGGGAGAGGTCGGCGGTTACCTCTTCCTTTTTTTGTCGCCAGAGATGGCGGTGGATGCGCCTTCGGTCAATCAGCGCCCTTTCGATTGGGTCTAACGCATGACAGTCACAGCTACAACTCCCCCGATCCCAGCACTCGCCTCGCTCACTTGGTTGAGCGCGACAGAAGTCTCCGCGCTCGAAGCGTATTGTGATGCACTCGTGCGCGCATTAGGCCGCGAGTATGTCAAGAGCGTGATCCTTTACGGCTCGAAGGCGCGCGGTGATGCGCACGCATATTCCGATGTTGACCTGCTGGTGATTCTCGATCCGGGCGACGAGATGCAACAGTCCAGTGAGTGCAAAGTGGTTTCACAAATTAAACTTGACTATGGCATCGGGATCGAATCGTTGGCGCAGTCCGCTTCATTCGCAAGCGAGATGCAACGCATTGGCAGCCCGCTCATGCAGAATGTTTCTCGTGATGGCATTGTGCTGCTCGGAGCGGCAGTCACTGTGAATCCAATCGAAACAAAACGATTTGTAAAAGACTATATAGATGCGGCCAAAGAACGATTAGTGTCTGCACAATTACTTCTGAAGGGTAGAAACTATCGCGACTCCGTATCGCGCTCATATTACGCCTGTCTTGATGCGGCAGATGCTGCACTGATTGCCTCAGGCGTCGTTCCGAAATCACATAAAGGCACTCTCAGTTTGTTTAGCGAGAAACTGATTAAGACCAAATTGGTGGATGAGCGATATAAAGATGTTTTTGAAACACTACAAAAGGCGCGACTGAGCGCCGATTACGAGCGCGGCGCTCATGTGACGCAAGCCGCCGCCGCAGATGCATTGATGCAAGCCCAAGCGTTCGTCACCATGATCGAGCAGTTCCTTCCAACGCTGCTGAAGTGATTGTATGGAACTCACTGTACTCTCCCTCTTCGATGCCGCCGATTTGCTGCGGCGTCACGAAATTTCGTCCGTCGAGCTGACGCAGGCGACGCTCGCGCGCATCGAGCAGATTGATACGCAGGTCAACGCGTATCTCACGGTGACGGCGGAGCGCGCGTTGGCGCAGGCACGCGCGGCGGACGAACGGCGGGCGGGCGGCGAAACGCATCCACTGCTCGGCATCCCTCTTGCCATCAAAGACGTGATCTGCACCGAGGGCGTGCGCACCACCGCCGGCTCGCGCATTCTCGAAAACTTTGTGCCGCCGTATGATGCGACGGTTGTCCAAAAATTGAAAGCGGTCGGCGCGGTCATCCTCGGCAAGACGAACACCGACGAGTTCGCAATGGGTTCTTCGACAGAGAACTCCGGCTACTTCACGACACGCAATCCATGGGACACGACGCGCGTGCCCGGTGGCTCGTCGGGCGGCAGTGCGGTGGCAGTGGCGAGCGGCATGGCATTCGGCGCGCTCGGCTCGGACACGGGCGGCAGCATCCGCCAGCCCGCCGCGTTCTGCGGCGTCGTCGGCATCAAGCCGACCTACGGGCGCGTCTCGCGTTACGGTTTGATCGCGTTCGCGTCGTCGCTCGATCAGATCGGGCCATTCGGCAGGACGGTGCGCGATGCCGCGATTCTGCTGCAAGCGATTGCGGGCCACGATCCGTGCGACTCGACCGCCATCAACGCAGCTGTGCCGAATTATCTGGAGTCGCTCGAACTCGGATTGAAAGGCACTCGTATCGGCGTGCCTGACGAATATTTCATCGCGGGCATTCAGCCGGAAGTCGAGAGCGCGGTGCGCAAAGCGATAGACGTGATGGACTCGCTTGGCGCGGCGGCGCATCGCGTCTCGCTGCCGCACACCGATTACGGACTGCCGACGTATTATTTGATCGCGCCGGCCGAAGCATCCGCCAATCTCGCGCGCTATGATGGTGTGAAGTATGGCTACCAGCATCCTGACGCGCATGACTTGATGGACCAATACGTGCGCACGCGCGGTGAAGGTTTCGGCGCGGAAGTGAAGCGGCGCATTATGGTCGGCACGTACGCGCTCTCGACGGGCTACTACGACGCGTACTATCTGCGCGCACAGAAGATGCGCACGCTCATCAAGCAGGACTTTGATCGCGTGCTGGAAAACTTCGACGTGATCATCTGCCCGACGACGCCGACCACCGCGTTCAAGATCGGCGAGAAGACGGACGATCCGCTCGCCATGTATCTCGCGGACGTGTTCACGCTGCCGCTCAACCTCGCGGGGCTGACGGGTTGCGTGGTGCCGTGCGGCTTCGCGGACGGCTTGCCGATTGGCTTGCAGATCATCGGCAAGGCGCTCGACGAAGCGACCGTGCTGCGCGTCGCGCGTGCGTACGAGCAGGCGACGGAGTGGCACACGCGAAAGCCAGGTGTTTAAGTTCCAAGTGTCAAGTGTCACGTTGCACTTGGCACATGACACATGACACATGACACTTGGAGCTCTCTACATTGTCTCGACGCCCATCGGCAATCCTGACGACATCAGCGCGCGGGCATTGCGCGTGCTGACCGAAGCCGATGTGATTGTGTGCGAGGAGTTGCGCGAAGGCGAGCGGCTGCTGAAGCGATACGGTGTCAACAAATCACCCGTGGATTTGAACGAGCATAACGAGCAGTCTCGCACGCCGGAGTTGATCGCCGAATTGCAAGCGGGCAAAGCCTTGGCGCTAATTTCGGACGCGGGCACGCCCCTGTTCTACGACCCCGGCCGACTGCTGGTGGACGAAGCGTATCGCATCGGCGCGCACGTCACGGCGGTGCCAGGCGCGTCGTCGCTGATGGTGGCGCTGGTGTTGAGCGGACTGCCCATCAATCAGTTCCGCTTCGTCGGCATGTTGCCCGTCAAGCGCGAGGAACGGCGCAAAGCGATTGCGAATCTGCAAAGCGAGAAACTGACGTGCGTGCTGCTCGATGCGCCGTATCGTTTGAGCGCGGTGCTAAATGATTTGGCTGACGTGCTTGGCCGCGAGCGTCGCGTCGCCGTCGCCTGCGACCTGACGATGCCGACAGAGTTCGTCGCGCGCGGCACGCTCGGCACAGTGGTCGAGCGTTTTCGGCAGCAGCCGTTCAAGGGCGAGTACGTGATTTTGATTGAGGGGGCGAAGTAAGTGGCAGGTGTCACGTGTCATGTGTCAAGTCTGATGCACACATGACACTTGGTACATGACACGTGACACTCCGGGGATCAGCCATGCAGATCATCATTCCACTCGCAGGTCTCGGCAGCCGACTGCGCCCGTTGACCTACAGCACGCCGAAGCCACTGGTGACGGTCGCGGGCAAGACGGTGCTCGGTCACGTGCTCGATTCGCTCAAAGGCGTGCAGATTGACGACATCGTGTTCATCGTCGGCTATCTGGGCGAGCAGATCGAGAAGTACGTCAAAGAGAATTTCCCGCAGTACCGCGCGCACTTCGTCCAGCAAAAAGAGTTGAACGGGCAATCGCCAGCCATTCGCATGACGAGCAGCATTGTGAACAAAGATGTGCTCATCATCTTCGGCGACACGGTGATTGAAGCCGACCTGACGCGCTTGCCCGACGTGGATGTGGACGGTGTGATCTTCACCAAAGAAGTGGACGATCCGCGCCGCTTCGGCGTCGTCAAGATGGAAGGCAACACCATCACGCGCTTCGTCGAGAAGCCAAAAGAGTTTGTGTCGAATCAAGCCGTCGGCGGCGTGTACTATGTCAAAGACAGCTGCAAACTGTTCGAGGCAATTGACGAGCAAGTGGCGCGCGACGTTCAATTGAAAGGCGAATACTTCCTCGCCGACGCGCTGCAAATCATGATCGAGCACGGCGCGAACTTGACGACGCGGCTGCTGAGCAGTTGGTACGACTGCGGCACTGCGGATGCGTTGCTCGATTCCAACCGCTTTCTGTTGCAGCGCGCGACATCAACACAAACCAACTACGACGGCTGCGCAATCATTCCACCCGTCAGCATCGCGCCGTCTGCTAAAGTCACAAACAGCATCATCGGTCCTTACGTTAGCATCGGCGCAAATGTCACTATCAGCGATTCGCGTGTGGGGCCCTACGTCAGCATCGCGGACGAATGCCAAGTCTCGCACTCGGTCGTTCACGATTCGATTCTCAACGCCGATTCACAGCTGGAAGATGCCATGCTGGCCAGCTCGCTGATCGGCAGCCACGCGCATTTCAAAGGCACGTTCCGACGACTGATCATCGGCGACACGTCGGAAGTGGATTTGAGTTACAATCATCAAACGTAATCCGTAATGCGTGATGCGTAAATGAATTACGGATTACGCATTGCGAATCGGGGACTCACTTATGGCTACCTATCGTCTCGCATCGCGCGTCACCTCCGTGCCGCCGTCGGGCATCCGCAAATTTTTCGACGTTCTCGCGACGATGCACGACGTGATCTCGCTCGGCATCGGCGAACCGGATTTTGTTACACCGCAGACGATCACACAGGCGGGCGTGGACTCGCTCGCTCACGGCGAGACGCATTACACGTCCAACTCCGGCATTTTGGAATTGCGAGTGCTGCTCGCACAGCATCTCGAAAAATTGTATGGCGTGCGCTACGACCCTGAAGAAATCTTGATCACGGTGGGCGTGTCGGAGGCGCTGCACCTCGCGATGCTCGCGCTGCTCGACCCCGGCGACGAAGTGATCTTGACCGAGCCTTCATACGTCGCGTACAAGCCGAGCGTCATCTTCGCGGGCGGCACGCCCGTCGTCGTCGAAACATCGGTTGAGCATAACTTTGAAGTGAATGCGGAGCAGATCGAGTGTGCGATCACGCCGCGCACGAAGTTGCTCCTGCTCGGCTACCCGAATAATCCGACGGGTGCGGTCATGTCGCGGCAGCGTTTGCTCGACATCGCGCAGTTAGTGGAGCGGCACGATCTGCTCGTGATCTCGGACGAGATTTATGATCGGCTGGTCTATGGCACGGAGCACGTCTGCTTCGCATCGCTGCCGAATATGCGCGAGCGCACGATTCTGCTGGGCGGCTTCTCGAAAGACTACGCGATGACGGGCTGGCGCATCGGCTATGCGTGCGCGCCCGCGGAGTTGATCGGCGGACTACGGAAGATTCATCAGTACATCATCATGTCTGCGCCGACGACGGGCCAAGTCGCAGCGATGGAAGCATTGAAGCATGGTGAGCCGTCCGTGAAGCAGATGGTGGACGAATACGATCAGCGCCGCCAACTGATTGTGCGTGGCCTGAACCAAATTGGCTTGCCGACGTTCGAGCCGCGCGGCGCGTTCTATGCGTTTCCCGACATCCGCTCGACGGGGCTGACATCGGATCAGTTTTCGGAGCGGCTGCTCGTCGAAGGCAAGGTCGCGGTTATCCCTGGCAGTGCGTTCGGCGCGAGCGGCGAGGGCTATGTGCGCTGCGCCTATGCCAACTCGCTCGCCAACATCGAAGAAGCGCTGGATCGCATTGAGCAGTTTGTGAAGAAGAATGGGAGGCAACCATGACTCTAAGTGTTGAAATTCCTGATAAGTTAGTGCCTCAGTTGCAACAGCGTGCACGTAGAGCGGGCAAGAAGCCGGACGACATCGTCGTGGAAATGGTTGAGAAAGGACTGACGACCATTGTTGAGCTCGAGCCAATCACGGAGCGCCAGTGTGTACGGGCGATCCTCAACGACGCCGGTTTCTTGAGCGAGGTCAGCCCTGAACTTATGGAGGCATTCGTTCAGCCCCGCAGCCCGGAAGAGCGCGAGCAAATGCGCCAACGCTTACAACAAATTTCGCTCGCGCCTCCTCTGAGCGAAACCATTATTGCTGATAGAGGCCCTGTTTGATGGCATCTTATTATCTAGACAGCAGTGCCATCATTAAACGTTACCTTACCGAAATCGGAAGCGACTGGATCAGACTACTGTGTACCAGCGAGGATAGCATCATCCACATTGCCGAGATCAGCATTGCCGAAGTCTCCGCAACTTTTGCTCGTGCAGCGCGAGGGCTTCGCATCACAGACGTGCAAAGGCGAGAGTACCTGGATTTGTTCACAAACGATTGCAATGAAAGCTACCATCTATTGCCTGTTAATCGTTTGGTGATTGATCGCGCGTCCATACTGGCGCAACGACATTATTTGCGCGGCTATGATGCTGTGCAGTTGGCTTGTGCCTTGCGTGCAAACGAGCTGCTCACTGAAAGACAGTCGCTGGCGCTTACATTTGTTGCGGCAGATGCTCAACTGATTGCAAATGCCAAGAGAGAAAGCCTCAGCGCCGAAAATCCCAATGAGCACTGAGATGTACGAACCCGTGATCGGCTTGGAAGTCCATGCCGAGTTGCTCACGAAGTCGAAAATGTTTTGCGGCTGCGCGGTCGTGGACTCGACGCAAGCCGCGCCGAACACCTTCACCTGTCCCGTCTGCACGGCGATGCCCGGCGTGCTGCCCGTCATCAACAAACATGCGGTCGAGTTAGCGATCATGACGGGGCTCGCGCTGCATTGTGAGATTCAGACTTACAACATCTTCGCGCGCAAGAATTATTTTTATCCCGATCTGCCGAAGGGCTACCAGATTTCGCAGTACGACACGCCGCTTGCCGTGAACGGTTATCTTGAAATCGAGACTCCCTCCCTTGCAACAGCGGGGGACGGTCAGGGTGGGGGTCGCAAGCGCATCGGCATTCGGCGCGTGCACCTCGAAGAGGACACGGGCAAGCTGTATCACACGGCGGGCGCAAGTCTGGTGGACTACAATCGCAGCGGCGTGCCGCTGATGGAAATTGTCTCCGAGCCGGACCTGCGCTCAGTTGAAGATGTACGCGCATACGCGGAGAGTCTGCGCGCTATCTTGCGCTATCTCGGCGTGAACAGCGGCGACATGGAGAAGGGCGTGATTCGCTTCGAGGCGAACGTGTCGGTGCGCCCCGTCGGTTCGGACGAATTGAACACGCGCACGGAGATCAAGAACCTGAACTCGTTTCGTGCGTTGGTGCGCGCGACCGAATACGAGATCGCGCGGCAGTCGCAACTGTATGCACGCGGAGAGCAACTCGTGCAGCAGACGCTCGGCTGGGACGAGGGGCACGGCGTGACGGTGCCGCAGCGCAGCAAGGAGTACGCCGAGGATTATCGCTACTTCCCTGAGCCGGACCTGCCGCCGCTCGTGATCGCGCGCGAGTGGGTGGACGAGGTTCGCGCGCAACTGCCCGAACTGCCCGATGTGAAGCGCGCGCGGTTCGAGCAGGAGTTCGGTCTGTCGGCATACGACGCCGACCAACTGACGCGCGATAAGCACGTGGCGCTATATTTTGAGCATGCCGTCGAGTCTGGTGGCGAGCCGAAAGCGGCGGCGAACTGGATTCTCGGTGAACTGTTCCGTCTGATGAACGAGCAGAACGTGGGCATCGAACACGTGAAGATCGCACCTGTGCATCTGGCCGAGCTCACGACGCTGATCGCAAACCAGACGTTGAGCAGCACGCTGGCTAAAGAAGTGTTCGCCGAAATGTGGAGCACGGGCCAGCCGCCGTCTGACATCGTGCAAGCCAAGGGTCTCGCACAGATTAGTGACACGTCGCAATTGCAGAATGTAATCGCGCAGGTCATTCGGGACCATCCCAAACCTGTCGCCGATTACTACGCGGGCAAAGAAACGATCATCAAGTTTTTGATTGGCCAAGCGATGCGAGCGACGAAGGGTAAAGCGAATCCGCAATTGATCGCAGAGTTGATGCAGCAAAGCTTAGCAGCACAAAAGTAGGTACGTTCAATCGAACGTCCCTACTTGCCGTTTGAAAATCTAAATGCTCCACGAGGAGTGAACAGCATGAGCCTTTACGACATGGCGCTGAAACAATTCGAGCGCGCAGCGCGGCAGTTGAATTTGAACGAAGGTATTTACGAAGTGATGCGCCATCCGAAGCGCGAATTGTCGGTGAACTTTCCAGTGAAGATGGACAACGGCACCGTCAAGGTGTTCGAGGGCCATCGCGTGCACCACTCGACCATTCGCGGGCCATCGAAAGGCGGCATCCGCTACCATCCGAGCGTGGACATTGACGAAGTGCGTGCGCTGGCGATGTGGATGACGTGGAAGTGCGCGGTGATGGACATTCCGTTCGGCGGCGCGGCGGGCGGCGTGGCGTGCGATCCGGACAAACTCACGCGCAACGAACTGGAGCACCTCACGCGCCGCTATGCGACCGAGATGGAAATACTGATGAGCCCCGAAGGCGACATCCCTGCGCCCGACAACGGTACCGACGAGCAAGTGATGGCGTGGATCATGGACACCTACTCGATGCACAAGGGATACTCTGCGCCAGCCGTGGTGACGGGCAAGCCTGTCGAAATTGGCGGCTCGGAGGGACGCAATGAGTCCACTGGTTTGGGCATGACGATTTGCGTGCTCGAAGCGATGCAGCGGCAGAACATGCGCATCGAAGGCGCGACGGCGGCGATTCAAGGTTACGGCCACGTTGGGCGCACGACCGCGCTGTTTCTGAATGACGCGGGAATCAAAGTGGTTGCCATCAGCGACACCAGCGGCGGCATGTACAACCCGAATGGACTCGACGTGGTGAAGTTGCGCGCGGTGAAAAAGAGCGGCACATCCGTCGAAGAATTTGGCGACGGCGACAAGGTCACGAATGCAGAACTGCTCGAATTGCCCGTGACCGTGCTGGCGCCATGCGCCTACGAGCAGCAAATCACCAAAGACAATGCCGCGCGTGTGCAGGCGCACATCATCGCCGAGGGCGCGAATGGGCCCACCACACCCGACGCCGACGACATTCTCAACGACAAAGGCGTGTTCCTGCTGCCCGACATCCTCGCCAACGCGGCCGGTGTGACCGTCTCCTACTTCGAGTGGGTGCAAGACTTGCAGAACTTTTTCTGGGGACCCGAAGAAGTGAAGGACAAGGCGGGCCAGATGATGCGGCGCGCATTCGAGAGTGTGTATGCGAACTACGAGCAGCATCGCGTGGACATGCGTACTGCCGCACAGATGGTCGCGGTCAAGCGCGTCGCGGATGCGCTCAGGATACGCGGGATTTATCCGTAATACGGACGGCAACGACGGACGACGGACGGCAGGTCACGGACCGCCGTCCGTCGTATTTTTTTGAGCTATGCGCGTGACTTTTACGGCAATGGCTTTCGGCGGCGATGCGGTTGCACGGCCTGAAGGCAAAGCCATCTTCGTGTCGCTCGCCATGCCGGGCGATGTGGCGGAGATTGAGATCGTTGAGGATCGCGGACGCTTTGCGCGCGGACGCATCGTGCGCTTGATCGAGCCTGCACCCGAGCGCATCGCGCCGCGCTGCAAACACTTTGGCGTGTGCGGCGGCTGTCACTGGCAGCACATCGCGTATCGAAAACAACTCGAATACAAGACACAGATCGTGCGTGAGCAGTTGCAGCGCATCGGTGGACTCAGCGACCCGCTCGTGCATCCGACGATTAGTATGGACGAGCCGTGGCACTATCGCAACAACACACAATTCCATCTGACGCGCGACGGGCGGCTCGGCTACATGGCGCTGAAGAGTCATGCGGTCATTCCAATTGAGGAATGTCACATTCTCGAAGTACCCCTCGAGCAACTGTGGCGCGCACTTGAATTGGACCTACCCGAACTAGATGAGGTCGCACTGCGCGTGGGCGCGAACACGGGCGAGCAGATGGTCATCTTCCGACTTAACAGCGATGAAGCACCACAAGCCGAAATTGATTTGCCCGTCAACGTCGTCGCGCAGTTGGCAGATGGCAGCGAACTTGTGCTCGCGGGCGATCAGCATTTCCACGAACGATTGAATGAGAACGACTTCCAAATCTCCGCGTCGAGTTTCTTTCAGGTGAATACGAGGATAGCGGAGAAGTTGGTAGGTTTGGTAGTTAGTTGGTTGGTTGATGGTTTGAAACCAACCAACCAACCAACTAACCAACTCACGATTCTCGACGCCTACTGCGGCGTCGGCACGTTTGCGCTCGCGCTCGCGCCGCATGTGGCGCGTGTGGTCGGCATCGAGGTGTCGCCAAGTGCGGTGCGCGATGCGCGCGTGAACGCGACAGATTTTCCGAACGTCGAAATTCTCGAAGGCAGCGTCGAAGAAGTGTTGCCGCACTTGACTGAATCATTCGATGTGGTCGTGCTCGACCCGCCGCGTGAAGGCTGCGCGCCGCCCGTGACCGATGCGATTATCGCACGGCGCATCCCGCGTATCGTATATGTCAGCTGCGATCCGTCCACGCTTGCGCGCGACGTGAAGCGGCTCGTCGCTGCTGGCTATCGTTTCGTCACCGCGCAGCCGCTCGACATGTTTGCGCAGACCTTTCACATCGAAACCGTTGCCACGCTCGAACTGCCCTCGTAAGTTGCTCATCTGCGCGATGCCGCAACTTTGAACTCGCCGCCGTTCGACTTATACTGGGCGCGCTGTATAGGACACTCAGTGAGCACACTGGAGGATCATCATGGCGTACGAGTTCTATGTCTCAATTAGAGGCAAAAAGCAAGGCGAGTTCAAGGGCGAGAGTCCGCGCGAGCGCCACCAACAGAAGATCGCGGCGATTCGATTCCAATACGAAGTGAGGTCGCCGCGCGATCTTGCGACGGGTCAAGCCAGTGGCAAGCGTCAGCATAGTCCAATCATCATTACGAAAGAGTGGGGTGCTGCATCACCCCAAATCTTTCAGGCGCTGGTGACGAACGAGTTGCTGGACTCGGTGCAGTTCGATTTCATTCGAACGAATGCCGACGGCGAAGAAGAAATTTATTACCGAATCCGGCTGACGAACGCCAACATCTCGGATTTGAAGCAGTACATGGACGACACCAAGCACGCCAACCAGTATGACACGCGTATGCTTGAGGATGTCTCATTCACATTCCAGAAAATTGAAGTGGAAGATTTGCCGGGCAAGACGATGGCAAGTGACGATTGGAGCAAGTCGGCCACCTGACATGCAACAGCCCTCTTTGCCTCACTACAGACGCAACCTGCACATGGCAGCACCGCTCAGGCGCACAGGATCGGGTATCTTCTCTCGCATGAGCAAAACGTCCGCGCGCTTGCATCAGTAATTTTCAAAGGAGCTTTGCTTCAGGATGGTTGACTCTCGCCTGATTGATACTGTCCTCAACGTGGATGCGCTGGATGCAATTCCGACGATTCCCGACGAGAGTATTGATCTGGTCATTGCCGATCCGCCATATGGCTTGGGCAAAGATTACGGCAACGATTCGGACAAACAGCAGCCGTCGGATTTTTTGCAATGGACGGAACAGTGGCTGACCCTGCTTATTCCGAAAATCAAAGCGACGGGCAGTCTGTATATTTTCACGACTTGGCGCTACAGCCCCGAAATATTTGTGTTCCTCAAAGCGCGGATGCTGATGCTGAACGAAATCATCTGGGACCGCAAAGTGCCAAGCATGGGCGGCAGCACGCGCCGCTACAGTTCCGTGCACGACACGATTGGCTTCTTAGCCAAGACCAAAGATTATTACTTTGACGTTGATGCCGTGCGCGTGCCATACGATCAGCAGACGAAGAAAGCGCGCTCGCGCTCGATTTTCGTCGGCAAGAAATGGCTAGAGGTCGGCTACAATCCGAAAGACGTGTGGAGCGTCTCGCGTTTGCATCGCATCCATGCCGAACGCGAAGACCATCCGACGCAGAAGCCGCTCGCCATTGTCGAGCGCATGGTGAAGGCGAGTTGTCCGGCGGATGGTGTCGTGCTCGATCCGTTTGCCGGTTCTGGCACCACGGTCGCAGCGTGTGTACTCCATCAGCGCCATTATATTGCCTTTGAAATCAATCCCCGCTATTGCGACATTATCGCCCAGCGCATCGCGCGCATGCGCATCGGTACTCCGATGACAAGCGACGATACTCCGTCAAGCGAACTTCGTGAGAGTAATGGCCAGTTGCCGCTGAGCGAGTTGTAATTCCCTGACCACTCCGCACAATATTGACAGGTTTAGCAGACGCGGGTAAAAAGCATCGGCAGGTAGGTGTCCCGTGACTGAGACAAGCATGTTGGCGTACACGTCAAACAAGTTTCCGACCGTCGTCACGATCCAATCGCTGCTCGCCTCGGTGCACGCGCAGTCCATAACATATCTGCGAGGCCTGAATGACGATGACTTGAGCCGCAGCATGGCCACAGCTTGGGGCGCGACCTATGCGCTCGTCGAGATGATCGGGCACTTGCTCGAACACGAGATTTACCACCGCGCCGAGTTGTCGCTCATCTTAGGAATGCTCGGCCGCGAGGGGCTGAACGCGTGAAGCGCGTTTCGGCAAAGCAAGTTGGCGCGCTTGTCGTCGCGCTCGTGCCGCTCGTCATCTATCTGCTCACGCTGCAAAACGGCCTCACACCCGGCGAGTTGCAGGGCGGCGACCCGATCACGCATCAGTACGCACAAGCGACCTTGCGCTTCGCCAACGCGCCGGGTTACCCGATCTTCACCATGCTGGGCTGGCTGTGGTTTCAATTCTCCGCGCTGCTCTCGCCGCTCCTTAATCCCATTGAGCGATTGACGTTGTACTCGACGCTGTACGCGATTCCGTCGCTGGTATTGCTCTACTACATCGTCCTCAAAGTAACGGCAGACGGCAGACGGCAGACGACGGATGCTGAATTGCCATCCGTCGTCCACCATCCACCTTCCACCGTTATTTTTGCTGTGCTCGGCACCCTCTTCTTTGCCTTCACCTATTTCTGGTGGTATTACTCGGTCAGTTCCGAAAACTATTCGTCGGGCACGCTCAACACGTTGCTTATCATCGCGCTCGCGCTGCGCTGGCAGGAGCGGCGCGAAGCGCCGTTTGGCGAGCGCGCGCTGTTGTGGCTGTGCTTCGCGTGCGGGTTGTCGCTCGCGCATCTGCTCACCGTCGCGCTTGCGGTACCAGCGGTGATCGCGTTTGTGGTTGGGCAACAGCCCGATTACCTGCGCCGACCGAAGTTGCTGCTCAAAATTTTTATAGCGACTGCCTTGCCACTGCTCTCCTATGCATACATCTTTTGGCGTGGCGCCGAACACCCCGAATGGCGCGGGCAGGGTAATTGGTCAAGTACGTGGGCGTGGTTCGTGGATTTTATTCGCACGCAGCAGGGGCAAGCAGAATTGACGTGGAGTTGGGACGGCGTGCCGTGGGAAATGCTGCGCGTCATCACGAATGAGTTGACCGTGTTCCTATTTGTGGCGGGGTGCGTTGGTTTATGCTTGCTGCCGCGCTGGCGTGCTGTGCTGTTCGTCGGCATCGTCGCGGTTTACGCGCCAGAATTGTACGTTGACCGCTACGGCAATTGGTTCCAGACCATCATTGCTCTATATCCGCTGTTTTTGCTCGGCACAGCAGTGCTGACGAAGAGAATATATGTTCTATTTACAGAATATAGAACCGTTATACTTCTAAAAGGCGTGCTTGTGGCAGTATGGCTCCTGCTAGTTGTTAACAGATTATTACTTAACTACCCTACCGACAATCTGCGTGATCGCCCGACAGCAACGGGCTTGGGCCGCGGCTGGGCATTGCTGGCGGATGAACCTGCATCACGCGCGCACATCGTCGGCACCTATGCCGAAGACCTCGCGCTCGACTATTTGACGCAAATCTGGGGTGCGCGGCGCGACGTGCAGACGTTGAAAGCGGCTGATATCAAGGCGCACGTTGACGCTCCATTGTATGTGAGCCGCGAGGCGATGCCGCTCGTTCAGAAGTCGTTGCCGTCGGGGGTGTATCTCTCGTCGCACGGCCTGCGCCTCGTCGCACTTACAACACACCCTGTGGGTGTCCTGCCTTCCTCGTCGCAACCGCTCAAGTTGCCACTGGCGCACGGATTGGAACTGCTCGGCTTCGAGACGAGGCGCGTGAGCGGGCAACTCGATCTCGCGCTGTACTGGCGCGCAGCACAGTCGATTGACGTGGATATGGCGATTTCACTTCGACCGATGCGCGGAGAGCGGCGGCTGTTGCAGGACGATCAGCCGCTACAGATAGATAGCGCCCATCCCGTCGGCGGCTTCTATCCGATGACACGCTGGAGCGCGGGTGAGGTCGTGCGCGACGACTACGCGCTGCCACTTGAAGCCGCGAACGAGGCTGACCGCGTGCATGTCGTGCTATATCGCGCCACGTCGAGCGGATTTGAAAATCTCGCCGAGTGCGACGTGCCGCTGCGGTAAAACGTCCTGTTTGATGCCGAAAACCCGTAGCGACGTTGCACTGCAACGTCGCTTCACCGTGCTGGTATGTTTCACGTTTTACAAAACGAAACGGGGCGAATCATTCGCCCCGTTTGCATTTGAACCGCAAGACTGGATTAGCGTCCGACGTGCATCGGCATAATAACGTGTACGAAGTCCTCCGAGCCGACCGGCCGGAACACGCCCGGCTTTTCGGGCGCGTTCGTCTCTAGTGCAACTTGCGCGGCATTCACGACGTTGAGCAGTTCGGTTAAGTACTTAGCGTTGAACGCGATCTGGACGGCGGGACCATCTACCGTCGCGTCAATCTCGCCGACCTGATCGCCCATCTCCGCAGAGGTTGCCGAGACGACCATGCGCCCCGGCGCGAGGTCGCTGCCCGGTTCGATGTTGACGCGTACGATGTTGGCGGCGTCGCGCGCGAAGAACGACGCCAACTTTACCGCCTTCAGAAAGTCCACGGTGCCCACGACCGTACGCGTGCTGTGCCCCTTCGGCACCAGCGAGAGCACATCGGGATAATTGCCTTCGACTAACTGCGTCACCAGTTCACTCTGCGTGGTTTTGAAAATCGCTTGATTGCGGTTCTTGGTGATGGACACCGCGACGGGTTCCTCGCCGTCGCCGATGATGCGGCTCAGTTCCATGAGCGCGCGCGCAGGAATGATGACCGCCGTCGCAGGCGATTCGCCTGAAGCGACGTTGCCCTTGCGCACCGAGAGGCGAAAGCCGTCGGCGGCGGCGAGCGTGACTTTACCGTCCTCGAATCGCGCCAGCACCCCCGTGAGCACGGGGCGGCTCTCGTCGGTGGCGGCGGCAAAGGCGACCTGTGAAATGATGGCACGTAGTTCGCCCGGGTCGAGCAGCACCTGATTGTCCGCGCTGGGCGTGGGGATAATCGGAAAGTCTTGCGCGTCCATGCCTTTGATGTTGGACTCGAAGCGCCCGCATTTGAGGTGCAGCGCCTGTGTGCGCACGTTCAAGTCCATGTCAATGCGCTCCGGCGGCAGCGAGTTGACGAATTCCGTCAATAGACGCGCGGGGACAGTGGTCGTGCCTTCCTCCTCGACCTTCGCCCCAATCCAAGTGGTGATCGCGATGGTCAAGTCGGTGGCGGAGAGTTTGAGGCGCGACTCCTCCACCGAGAGCAAGATGTTATTCAGCACCGGCAGCGTGCTGCGCGATGAGACCGCACGCGCAACCAGCGCCAACCCCTTTTGCAGATTTTCTTGTAAGCACGAAACTTTCACAACGACCCTCCACTAAAAACGTGTGCGGCTATTGTATCCGCTCTGCACATTGTCCGCAAGTGATTTACAAAATTTCTTTCACCGCATAGAGGAAGCAAGGTTAGCCATGAGTCGTCTGTGGTCAAACGATTCGAGGCTACTCCGTCTTACGAGTGCGCACGAAGATGCTCGGCGTCCAGGGCCACAGTCCGCCGACGCGCTGCAAAGCGCGATCCGCCGTGACCAAGACCGGCGTCGGCACGGTGCGCTTGAGCGCATTGACACGGAAATGTGAGATCGCCCGCCTCGCCTCGACGCGCAGCCCCGCGCGCTGCAACTGCCGCTCCATCCAGTTCGGATGAAAATCGAAGTTGAGACGCACAAACTCGTGCGGGTGCTCAGAAAACGGGTTCTCGCGCTGACGGTGCAGCGCATAGCGCAGCATCGCTTTCAGGTTGCGCTTGCTGGCATACTCGGTGATGTAGGTGCCGCCGCCGCGCAGCACGCGCGTGATCTCGTGCAGCGCCTTGGGCACATCCACCAGGTGATGCAGCATCCGCACTGAGATGATGTTGTCAGCCGCATCGGCGGCGAACGGCAGCGCATACACATCGGCGACCACGAAAGCGATGTGCGGGTCGCCACGCAGCCGCTTGCGCGCTTCCTGCATCTGCGAGAACGCGCGATCCATCAGCACGACGTGCTTGAAGGGTGCATACAAGTCCGCCAGTCGCCCAAAGCCCGCACCGAGATCAATCAGCCGCTCGCCACCAGCCGGCAGCAGCCGACCGAGCGCAACGCGCTCGACGGAGTCCTCGTAGCCGCGCCCGTTCCAGAACTCGACGTAATCCGAGCCTTCGTAATCGCAAATTGGGGTGTCATGGGACATTAGTGTTTCACGTTTTACAGTTTCTAGTCTCATCCGTAATGCGTAATTCGCAAGGCGTAATGAACAAATTACGCGTTACTTCTTCCGCTCCACAATCTGCTCGTGGATGGACTGCAATTCTTCCTCTGAAAAAAATTCTACAATCAGCCGCCCATGACCGTTGCGATGGCGCACCAGCGTCACCTTCGTGCCGAGCGCGCGGCGAAACTGCTCTTCGAGGTGTCGCGCTTGCGGATCGCGGGTAGGCGTGCGCTTGCCGCGTTGGTGCTCGACCTGCGCGTGCCCATGCTCGGCACGCGACTCTGCTTGCCGCACCGACAGCCCCTCTTCCAGAATCTCGCGCAAAAGTTTGCGCTGTTCGTGAACGGTCTCCAATCGCAAGAGCGCGCGCCCATGTCCTTCGCTGATAAGCCCCTCGCCGAGCGCACGGCGCGCTTCTTCCGGCAGTCGGAGCAGCCGCACGGTGTTCGCCACCGCCACGCGGCTCTTGCCGACCTTCGCCGCGACCTGCTCTTGCGTCAAGTGAAAGTCTTCCATCAGGTGCCGATAGGCTGCCGCCTCTTCGAGCGGGTTCAGGTCGGCACGCTGGATGTTTTCAATCAGCGCGAGTTCGAGCAATTCTTGCGGCGTCGCCTCGCGCACGATGACCGGCACGCTCGCCAAGCCCGCCAACTTCGCTGCCTGCCAGCGCCGCTCGCCCGCGATGAGTTGGTAGCGTGGCGTCAGTTCGTGTTCGTGCGCGCGCACTTGCGTCACGACGAGCGGTTGGATGATGCCGTGCACGCGAATCGAATCGGCCAACTCGCGCAGCGCTTCCGCTGAGAAACGTTGGCGTGGCTGGCGCGGGTTCGGCGCGATGCGCTCGGTCTCCACCATCTGCACGCTCGCATCGGTGCGCGCAGGCGGGATGAGCGCATCCAGCCCGCGACCGAGTCCGTGTCGTTTGGGCGATGTCATACGGGCTCCTGCAACGGCGCAGGCTGCGCATCGGCAGGCTCAGGATGTGATTGGATAGGCGACGGACGCTCGACGATTTCCGTTCGCGCGGTACGCGCCAGCAGCTCTGCTGCAATCGCGCGATAAGCTTGGGCGGCCGGTGCCGTCGGCGCGTACACGATACCAGGTTTGCCAAAACTCGGCGCTTCGCTCAGTCTCACACTACGTGGCACCATCGTCGCGAACAGTTTGTCGCCGAAGTGTTTGCGCACCTCGTCTGCCACTTGCTGCGAGAGATGCGTGCGCGAGTCAAACATCGTCATGATAAGTCCGTCAATGCGCAGCGCCGGATTGAGACCGGCGCGCACGCGCTCAATCGTCCCCATCAGTTGGGTGAGCCCTTCGAGCGCGAGGTATTCACATTGCACCGGGACCAGCACGCCATCAGACGCTGTGAGCGCGTTGAGCGTGAGCAGGCTCAGACTCGGCGGGCAATCAATCAAGATGTAGTCATAGCGCTCGCGCACGGGTTCAAGCGCATCGCGCAATCGCTGTGCACGGTCGTCCTCGCTTACCAATTCGACTTCGGCGCCCGCCAGCGCGGGGCTAGACGGCGCGAGTTCAAGCCGCATCCAATTCGTGAGTGTGATGATCTGCTTCAGCGGCACACCATCCATGAGCACATCGTACACGGACTCGAAAAGGGTGCGCTTATCGAAGCCAAGCGAACTGGTCGCGTTCGCCTGTGGATCGAGGTCCATCAACAGGGTGCGCTGCCCTGCTTCGGCGAGCGCGGCGGCAAGGTTTACCGCCGTCGTCGTCTTGCCGACGCCCCCTTTTTGGTTAGCAAGGCTAAGTATATGGCTCATGCTCAAAGAGCGTAAGGTGCGTGAAACTTACTTTGCGACATCCACTTGCTCACTTGCCACGACAGGATTGTGGAACTTCGGGCGCATCTCGAACCACGCACTCACCGTCGCACGGTCTGGCACGGCGCTGAGTCCGCCTTTCTGGATGGAGAGTGAAGCGGTCACATTGGCGAAGCGTGCGGCGCGGAGCGGGTCGCCGCTTTCATGATACACGGTCAGGAACGCCGCCGCGAACACATCGCCTGCGCCTGTTGGGTCAACGACGGTTGCATCGCGCGGCGCGAGCCAGCGTCCCTCGTCGCGCGCAAATACCAGCGCGCCGTGCCGCTCCAACGTCAGCACCGCGAGCGGCGCGGCGCGCGTGTAGGCGTGAATCAGTGCCCAATCGTGTCCGACATCTTCGGGGCTGAATATTAACACATCCACCGTGCGCAGCACGTCGAGCGCGTTTGCCCATGGCTTGGGATGCACGCGCCCATCCGCATCCCATTGGCGCAGCCAACCCTGCGGCGTGAGCGCGACAAGCGAATGCGGAAAGTGTGTCGTCACATCGGCGTCGAGTTCTTGCGCGACCGGCCCCAAGTGCACGATCTTAGCATCGCGCCAATCGGCCGGCACATCACTCGCCTCGATGCGTTCCGCTTGCGCGCGCAGATATTGGATGCGGCCCACCTCGGTATAGATGTTTTCAAAGGTCGTCGTGTGCGCCGACGGATGATTGTAAATCGGAATGTCGGGAATGGTTTCGTGAACGGAGTCAACGAACGAAGGTTCAGCCGCTGTGACAATTGCTGCACTCATGCCGAGTCGGTGCGCCGCCAGCGCGGAATACGTGCTCGTGCCGCCTACCACGTAGCCATCGGGCGCGATGTCCTTCGTGATGTGACCGATGACGAGATAGTCCACGGCAGGCATGTCGATATTTTATCAGCATTGGCGATAAACAAAAAACGGGTGAGAGCTCACCCGCTTTAGAATGTGTAGAGACGTTGTATGCAACGTCTCTACTTCTTCGGAATGATCGTCACCTTCCGCTCGTCGCCGACGCCGACCGATTGCGTCATCACGCCATCGTGGTCGCGCAGCGCGATGTGGATGATGCGCCGCTCGTTCGGCGGCATCGGTTCGAGCGCGACGGTGCGGCCCTTCACCTGCACTTGCTCCGCAAGACGCAGCGCAAGATTGCGCAGAGATTCTTCGCGGCGCGTCTTGTAATGCTCGACATCCACGACGAGGTTGACGTTGCGGCCCACCTTATGCGCCGTGATAAGCCGCGTCATCATTTGCAGCGACGAGAGCGTCTCGCCTTTGCGGCCGATGAGCAAACTTAAATCGTTGCCGGTAATGTTCAAAATCGTCGGCGGCTCGGCGGGCGCGCCACTTTCTGATTCGGTTTCATCTTCGGCGAGTTCACCCTTGCTCAACTCAATCGTCGCGCGGATGCCCACGCCGCGTAACAAATGATCGAGCACGTCTTTGGCGATAGCATCCGTATCTACATTCGCGCTCGTCGCGCTTGTCTGCGCGCCCGCTTCCATCGGAAACGGCGTGAGCCGCACGCGCGCTTCCGCCGCAGACTTGCTCAAGACTTCGATGATAACGTCGTCGCTTCCAAGTCCCAGTTGCGCCAAGCCTTTGGCGATGGCATCTTCGGGCGACTTGCCGGCGATTTCTAAACTCTTCCGTGTGTCCATAAGCCTACCTTGTGCTCGCTGAGATAATTTCTGCCGTAAGCTTTTAGCCTGCGCAGCCTGCGTGACGGCAAACGGCGAAAGCGCAGAGGACGCCGAGACTATATTTTGAAAATCTCTGCGCGCTCTGCGCCTCTGCCGTCATCGCAAGCCAGTTCGTAACTACTCAGCCTCCCGCAGGTTTTTCGGTGCATTGCAGGCAATTAGCTACGGGCTTGAGCGGCTAGTTGTCGCGAGCGCCCCATTTATCAACCTGCGGGAGGGTGGCTGAGTAGTAACTTTATCGTCGCGCCTGCCGTTTTGCGCGACGCTTGCCACTGCCGCCTTTGCTTCCGTTCTTCGACACAGTGACCTGATCAGATTTCCGTGGCGCGGCTTCAGTTTTCACTTGCGCGTCTGCGCTCGATGGCGTCGGCTCGGCGATTGCCTTCGGTGCGGGCCGAATGGCAGCACCCAAGCGCGGCAACTTGAAACCGCTCGGCAGCACGCTGCCCCATCCCTGCGTGAAGCCCTGAATGCCCATGCGCACCAACGACGAGATGATCCAATAGACGGCTAACCCCGATGCGACTTGCAGTGCGAACCAGCCAATCATCACCGGCATCATCAATTGCATTTGATTGTTGATTTGCGACTGCTGTGAATCGCCAGTCGGCATGGACATCGTGCGCTGACTGAGCCACGTGCTGCCAGCGACCAGAATCGGCATGACGTAATACGGATCGGGACGCGCGAGGTTGAGCCATAGAAAATTGCTTTGCAGCGGCACCGTCTGCTTGGCGATGTCGGCGATGAAACCGACGTTGTGATACAAGTAGCGCGACATGTCGAGCAGCGTTTCAGGATTGACAGCAAGCAGGACGTTGATGGCTTGATAGAAGGCGATGAGCAGCGGAAATTGAATCAGTGTTGGCAAGCAGCCGGCAGCCGGGTTAATGCCGTGCTCCTTATACAACTGCATCGTGACCTGCGCCATCTTCTCTTTGTCGTTCTTGTATTTCTTCTGCGCGTCTTTCCATTCGGGCGAGTTTTGCAGCGCCTGCATTTTCTTCGACGACGACATGCTCTGCATCGTCAGCGGCCAGGTGATCAACTGCACGATGATCGTCGTCGCGAGCAGCGCGAATACAAAGTTGTGACCAAGCAGCGCATACGCCACGACCATCAGGTTGACGAGCGGCTGGATGAGCAGCGGAACGAATATGTCAAAGATTTGCATTATTTATCCGTTTCAAATTCCCACTTCTTCTTACTGCTGGCTGCATCAACGGCGTGAACCTTGTGATTGTTGTTCTGTACGATGACGATGCCGTTCAACAACGCGGGCGCGGCGAGCACTTTGTCACCTACATTATAATGCCAGACTTCGCTGCCGTCACTCATGTTGAACGCATAGACGTTGCCGTCTTCCGATCCGACATAGACAAAGCTCTCATTGCCGGCCGCCGCCGCGCGGATGCCGCCGCCTGTGGCTTTCGTCCACTTGGTCTTGCCAGTTTTTGCGTCGAGTGCGTACACGTTGGCGTCGAGCGAGCCGATGATCAGCGTGCCGTTGCTGATGAACGGGTCCGCCCAAACCCAGTTGCCCGTCTCGAAGGGCTGTGCCCACGCCAGTTTGCCATCCGCCGCGTTCACGGCATAGACTTTGGTATCGAACGAGCCGAAGTAGATGACGCCGTCGCTGAACTTCGGCGACGATGCAATCGCACCTCCAGCCTCGAACGGTTTGTCCCACACTGGCTGGCCAGTGTCTCGCTTGAGCGCGTACAGGTGATGGTCGAGCGAGGCGACATAGAGTTGGTCGCCGACGATCAGCGGCTCTGCCCAGATTTTGTTCTGCGCTTTGAATTGCCACTTCAGTGCACACTGACCCTTGTCGTTCTTCTGCGTTGGATCAATGGCGTATAGGTTATCGTCGGACGAGCCGACGTACACAACGCCATTGGCGTATGCGGGCGTGGCGATGATCGCGTCGCCCGTTTCAAAGTCGCACTGCTTCTCGCCGTTGCTCACGTTCAGCACGTACAATTTTTTGTCGCTGGAGCCGATGAACACAAATTGACCGCCGACAATCGGCGCGGAGTAGAGCGTCGCAAGTTTCGAGTTGTCTGCGGGGAAGGTCCACTTCTTGTTGCCGTTCGCGGGGTCGAGCGCATAGACCTTGCCGCCTGTCGAACCGACATACACCGTGTCGGCTGCGAACACGGGCCGCGACCAGCCGGTTGGCGGCGCGGTGCCGCCGCACGCCGTGAGAAGCAACAAAATTCCAAAGATGAAGATGCTGCCAATAACTTTCAAGATGTCTCCACAGAAAATTTCAAATTCATTTTTCAGACTGGATTGCTTGATTCCGCAATCCGAAATCATGGCACGGGGTCATACCCGCCGGCATTAAATGGATGACAGCG
Organism: Anaerolineae bacterium; assembly: GCA_038198935.1. Classification (GTDB taxonomy): domain Bacteria; phylum Chloroflexota; class Anaerolineae; order JACRMK01; family JACRMK01; genus JBBPZQ01. Next base: position 63,912 of record JBBPZQ010000107.1, on the reverse strand, counting down.
CCCGATGCGCTTCGTCGCGAGCCAGCCTCCGCGCAGCACGCCATACTTTTGAATCGCTTCGTAACCATATTGTGAGCAAGACGGCGTAAAGCGGCAAGACGGCGGAAGCACTTGCGAGAGCGTCATCTGATATAAACGAATCAATGCGAGCGCGAGCGACTTCATCTCGATTCATTCAACGGTGCTGGTTGGCGTCAGAACGTCTCAGCCCGGAGCATTAAGCTTCGTCCAGCAAGCGTGCCTGCGTGAGCAAACGTTCTAGTGCCGCCGACAGCTGCGCGAACGTGGCCTCGCGGCTCGGCTCGCGCGCAATCAGCACGATGTCCCAACCATTCATCAATTGTGCGGAGCGTGCGCGCACTGCCTCGCGCAGCCGCCGCTTCAAGCGATTGCGCACCACTGCCTTGCCCAGACGTTTGCTGGTAGAATATCCAACACGACTATGGAGGAGTTGATTCGGGGAAGCCCGCAAGACCAATAAAGGTGTTGCCCACGACTGTCCGACTCGATACACCCGCTGGAACGCTTCGGCATCCTTCAAACGCTGAATGGTCATGTGGTCCAGTGGGCCGGTCGGTCAGCAAGTCAGCGAGTCGGTTGGTCAGTACGGTTGCGCGTCCCTTTGACCATGCGACTCATTGACCACCAGACCATTCGACCACTCGACCAGAATTAGACTGCGAGTTTCTTGCGCCCGTGTGTACGGCGCGCTTTGATGACTTTGCGCCCGCCCGGCGACGCCATGCGCTTGCGGAAGCCATGCACCCGCGCTCGGCGACGCACACGCGGCTGCCAAGTTCGCTTAACCATGACAGAATCGTTCCTCCATAATAATGATGAATGCTAAATAATGATTATACGGGTGGGTCGGTAATGCGTCAAAAGGATACGGACTCTCAATCTCCATCAGAGGATCGGTCGTGGACACTACTAACTTTCACAAACTCACCACTGAGCAAATTGACGAACGCTACCGTGAGCTCGATCAGTGGACGCCCTTGCGCATCGTGAGCGCGATGAACCGCGAAGATGCACAGGTCGTGAAAGCGGTGCAGACGCAACTGCCGCAGATCGCGCAAGCGGTGGACATGATCGTCGAGCGGCTATCGCGCGGCGGACGATTGATTTACGTCGGCGCGGGCACGAGCGGGCGATTGGGCGTGCTCGATGCGAGCGAGTGTCCGCCGACGTTTGGCGTACCGCCGACGTTGGTGCGCGGCGTGATCGCGGGCGGCAATCGCGCGCTCGTGCGCTCCAGCGAAGGCACGGAAGACGACGCCGAGGTGGGCGCGCATGATTTGCAAAAACTTAAACTGCGCGAGCGTGACGTGGTGGTCGGCGTCGCGGCGAGCGGGCGCACACCCTACGTCGTCGGCGCACTGCAACATGCGCGCGCGGTTGGCGCGGCGCGCATCGCGCTCGTCAATTCACTGCCGTCGCCGCTTGCCGATCTATCGGACATTGTGATTGCGCCAATCACCGGCGCGGAGATCGTGAGCGGTTCGACGCGGCTGAAGGCGGGCACGTCACAAAAAATGGTGCTCAACATGTTGAGCACCGCGACATTCATTCGTATCGGCAAGGTCTATCGCAATCTGATGGTGGACGTGCAGGCGACGAACGAAAAACTGCGCAACCGCGCCGTGCTTATCATCTGTGAAACGACGGGCATGAGCGAGGCACGTGCGCGCAAACTCTTGCTAGTCGTGCATTGGGACGTGAAGACGGCGATCGTCATGCAACTGGCGGATGTAAACGCCGACGAAGCGCGGCGGCGGCTCAAAGCGGCGAAGGGATTCGTGCGTGAGGCGATCAAATAGCGTATCGCATAGCGCATATCGTTCAGTGCAATATACGATACGCGCTATGCGATACGCGATATGCGGTAACGCCATTGAGACCTTGCGCTGATTGCGACACAAAAATGTTGTGTTTATAATCACCACCATCTGATTGTGAGGGCTGCGTATGAACATCGTTTGGCTCGATGAGCCGCAGGCGCAGGATTTGTCATTGGTGGGCGGCAAAGTTGCCAGCCTGAGTAAACTTGCCATCGAGTTTCGTGTGCCGCACGGCTTTTGCGTCACGACGCTTGCCTATCAGAACGCCGCCGCGCACCTGACTGAAGAAGTTACGCGCGCGTATCAGGCGTTGGCAGAGCGCAGCGGCAGCGCGCAGCCGAGCGTCGCCGTGCGTTCGTCGGCGGTCGATGAAGACGGCAGCGCGGCGTCGTTCGCGGGCCAGCACGAAACGTATCTCAACATTCGCGGCGCGGATGCAGTCAACGAAGCGGTCGTGCGCTGCTGGCAATCGGCGCGCTCCGAACGCGCGCTAGCGTATCGCCGACAGCAGGGACTCGCAAACGCCGATGTGAAGTTGGCGGTGCTGGTGCAGCAACTCGTCGCGTCGGATGTGTCGGCCGTTGTGTTCAGCGCGAACCCGGTCACGGGCAGCCGCGACGAGGTGATGATCAACGCAAGCTGGGGATTGGGCGAGAGCATCGTCGGCGGCACCGTCACGCCCGATACGTTCGTCGTCAGCAAATCTAATTTGCAAGTGATGGAGCGCGCGCTTGCCGAAAAGACGCGCATGACCGTTGCCGTCGAAGGCGGCACGCGCGAGGTTGATGTGCCGCGTATCTTGCGCGCGCAGCCCTCGCTCATGGACGAGCAAGCCGTCGAGATGGCGCGGCTGGCGATAACGCTTGAAGCGACGATGGGCTACGCGGTTGACATCGAATGCGCGTTCGCGGGCGGGCAATTGTATTTGTTGCAGTGTCGTCCGATCACCACGCTGTAATTCATAGGAGCAATATGACTCATTCACAACCAGAGCCAATCACGCCACCTGAAAATTTTCCTGTCATCTGGGAAAACCCGGACGACGCAAGACTGTTGTGGTCGCTCGACCGCCTGCATTGGCCCGATCCGATTACGCCGATGTTCGCGTCATACTATACCGACATCTTCAACGTCGGACGCATGAAAGCCGCCCAGTATTATCGGAGGCCCACAGCCGCCTTGCGCGCGATCCGTATCAACACCTATCTATATGAAACGACCATCTTGCTTTCCGTGAGCGACGAGGAACAGGCGGCGCGCTTGCAATACTGGGTGCAAGCACTCGAAGACACTTTTGCGCGTTTTGACGAATTCTGGGCAGAGCAGCTGACCGAAATCCAAGAGCATTGGGCGTTCTGGGATTCATTTGATCTATCGAGCGCCCCATGGCATCGCTTGCTGGCGCATCTGGACGAGACGCTCGTGCGAGCGACACGCCTCTGGGAGATTCACTTTATCGTCGTGTACCCAGTGATCGCGGCGATGAGTCAATTCGAAGAGTACTATCGAGAGCTGTTCCCCGAAAAGTCTTCGCTCGATGCCTATCGCCTGCTACAAGGCTTGAGCAACAAAACGGTCGAGACGGGACACGCGTTGTGGCGCCTCAGCCGCCAGGCGCTGGCTTCGGCTGAGGTGCGGCGCGCGCTTGCTCAGGCTGCGACCGCGGAGGTGTTGCACGCGCTCACCCAATCCGCGGAAGGGCAAGCGTTCTTGAGCGCGCTGCAATGCTATCTACAGAGCTACGGTCAGCGCAGCGCCACTTGGGATTGGACGCATCCAAGTTGGATCGAAGACCCGACGCCGGTCATGAACAACTTGAAAGCCTTCATTCATCCGGAAGCGCGCGACCCGATTGCCGCGATGGAACGATTGACTGTTGAGCGCGAACAAGCAATCGCCGAAGCACGCGCGCAACTTGCAGGCTACCCAAAGCCCGTGGTTGAAAAATTTGAGATGCTGCTGCGCGCCGGACAAGTTGGCACGATTCTCTCCGAAGACCACGACTTCTATATTGATTTCGGCGGCATGTATCGCGTGCGGCGCGTCTTGCTCGAAGTGGGTCGTCGGCTGAGCGAAGCCGCTGTGCTGCCTGTCGCCGCTGATGTGATGATGCTGAGTTTGCCGGAACTACGCGAGACGAACAGCGCTCTGCCGCAGCTGAACCGTCGGGCAATGGTCGAGGGGCGCAAATCAGAATTAGCCTATTGGCACAACATCGCGCCGCCTGCTCGGCTGGGAACGCCGTCAGCGGCGGCGTCTCCACCTGACAACATGATGGTGCGGGCGTTCGGCAAAATGTTCGCGCCCCCATTGACCTCAACCGAAGCCAACGTCCTGCGCGGATACGCGGGTTCGGCTGGCGTTGCGCGCGGACGTGCGCGGGTGCTGCGCACGCTGGCGGACGGGCACACACTACAGCCCGGCGATATTCTCGTCGCCGAGATGACCTCGCCGCCGTGGACGCCGCTATTTGCGACGGCTGCCGCCATCGTCACCGACACGGGCGGCGTGCTCAGTCATTCGGCGGTGGTCGCGCGTGAGTATCGCATCCCGGCGGTGGTCGGTACGGGCACTGCGACGCAAGTGATTCGTGACGGGCAAATGCTGGAAGTGGATGGCAGCGCGGGTGTCGTGCGCCTGTTGCCAGAATCGGAGATCATTTGATGACTCATTCACAACCAGAGCCGATCACGCCACCTGAAAACTTTCCCGTCACGTGGGAAAATCCCGATGATGCGAAATTGCCCTGGTCACGGGATCGCAGCCATAATCCTGACCCTGTGACGGCGATGGAGGCTTCGCTCGGTGAAAAAGTCGGGCCGGTGGGTATACGTAATGCCATGCAATTCTTCGGCATGCCCGTCGGACAGTCTCGCGCGCGGCGCATCAACACCTATGCGTATTCAGCCAATCTGCCGCCCGCATTGCCGCCCGCAGAGATGGCGGCGCGTGGGCAACAGGCGCAGCAGAAAATTATGGATCGTGTGTCGCGCCTGGAAACAGTCTGGCAGGAACAGCTGGCGGAGTATGATCGGCAGTTCGCTGCATGGGACGCGTTCGATTTTCGCGCCGCGGGCTTGCCCGAATTATTAGCGCATCTCGACGACAGCATGCAACGCGGTGCGCACATGTTTGGTTTACATCTGATGGTCGGCTTTCCCTATCTAATGGCTCTCAGTCATTTTGAAGACTATTACCTCGAACTGTTTCCAGAAAAGAGCGCACTCGATGCCCATCGCCTGCTGCAAGGTATCAGCAATAAAACCATCGAGGCGGCTCATGCCTTGTGGCGATTGAGCCGGCAGGCAGTGGCATTGCCGAGTATCCGTCAAATTCTGGCCGAGCGAGCGCCCGCCGAAGTTATCGGCGCGTTGGAGCAATCGAACGACGGCCGCGCGTTCCTTGCACAGTTAAGCCAGTATCTGGACATGTACGGCCATTCAAGTGACGGCGTCTCTTGGATCGCTGCCCGACATAGCGAAAACCCGACTTCAATCATTCTGCAACTGCAAGAATTTATTAAGCCCGGCACGCGCGATCCGATTGCGGCGACGGCGCGGCTGGCGCAGGAACGAGAACAGGCGCTCGCAGACGCGCGCTCACATTTGCACGGCTACCCGCAAGCGGTTGTCGACCGTTTCGAGTTGCTGCTCAAGTCGGCGCAACTCGCGAGCGTAATCTCGGAGGATGAGCATTTCTACAACACTTTCAAAATTGCCGATCGTCTGCGCCGCGTGCTGTTGGCAATCGGTCGTCAGCTCAGCGAAACTGGTGTGCTAGCCGAGCCGGCCGATATTGTCCATCTCACCCTGGAAGAATTGCGCGAGACCGTGAATGCTCTACCGAACATTGATCGCCGCTCACTCGTCACAGCACGCAAAGCCGAACTCGAATACTGGCGTCACGTGAACGCACCAGAGCAATTGGGCACACGTGGGCCTGCCGCAGGCGGCAGAGCGGGGGCGAGTCCAATGGGTCGTGCGGGTATGAAGAAGTTTGGGCCACCACCGCCAGCAACGGAAGCCAACCTGGTTCGTGGGCACGCGGGCTCAGCGGGCTTGGCGCGCGGCACTGCTAAAGTAATCCGCACTCTGGACGAGGCGGGCAAATTACAACCCGGTGATATTCTGATTGCAGAGACGACCGCTCCGCCATGGACACCGCTATTCGCGGTCATCGCTGCGGTGGTGACCGACACGGGTGGTGTGCTTAGCCACAGCGCCATTGTCGCGCGTGAATACGGTATCCCGGCCGTCGTCGGCACGGGCAATGCGACGCAAGTGATTCGCGATGGGCAAATGCTGGAAGTGGATGGCAGCGCCGGTGTGGTGCGCCTGTTGCCAACCGAGGAGATCATTTGATGACTCATTCACAACCAGAGCCAATCACGCCACCTGAAAACTTTCCTGTCACGTGGGAGAACCCAGAAGACGCGCGTCTGCTTTGGACGCTTGACCGCCTGCATACTCCAGAACCGAATATGCCGATGACGACTTCGGCGCGCGCACGCTACATGGCTGGCCGCGTGCGCGCCTTCCAGCACTATGGCAGACCTGTCGCCGCAGAACCGAGGCGCCGCATCAACACTTACCACTACAGCGCCGTCGTCGCACCCGACTTATCCGCAGAAGAATTAGCCGCGCGTGCCGAAGCAGGCTTGCGCCGAGCCGAAGCCGCAGCCCTGCGGTTGGACGAACTCTGGCACAACGAATTTCTGCCGGAGATCAAAGCACATCTTGCCTATTGGGATTCGTTTGACTTGCGCGGTGCGACGCTGCCCGCATTGCTCACACATCTGGACGACAGCCTGAAACGTGCCGAGCGGTTATGGGAGATTCATTTCCTCATGCCGATGGCGCTCGCGCGGAATCAGTTCGCGGAACTGTATACTGACCTGTTCGGACAAGAGAATGCACTCGAGGCGCATCGGCTCGTGCAAGGCTTCGACAATCTAAGTTTGCAAATGGGACGTGCGCTCTGGCGGTTGAGCCGCATGGCGTTGAACGTGCCGGCTGTGCATCAGGTGTTCGTCGAGCAGCGCGCAGCCGACGTGCTGCCGATGCTCGAACGACTTGGCGAGGCGGAACCGTTCCTTGCGGCGCTACGCACGTTTCTGAATGAATACGGTCGTCGCTCGGATGGCTGGGATTGGGGGTATCCAAGTTGGCACGAAGATCCCACCGCGGTCGTGCAGTTAGTCCAATTGCAGATGAGGCGATCGGATTACGATCCGCTGACGGAGTTGCACGCGCTTGCCGCCGAGCGCGAACAATTGGTTGCGCAGACGCGCGAGCGCTTGAAAGGCTACCCACAACCCGTGCGCGATCAATTCGAGACGCTGCTGAAAGCGGCGCAATTCAATACCGTCTTGCTGGAGGACCACAACTTCTACATTGATTTCCTGGGGATGTATTATCTGCGCCAGGTCATTCTGGAATTCGGACGGCGTATTGCCGAAGCGGGAGCACTGCAGCGGCCCAGCGACGTGTTTTATCTCATGCTCGACGAGTTGCGCGACACTGCCGATGCGCAGCCCTTCTCTGACCGACGAACGCTCGTCGCCGAGCGGCGCGCCGAAATGGAATATTGGCGCAACATCACAGCGCCGCTCAAACTAGGCACGCCATCCAACACGCCGCCGCTTACGGATTCGCTCTCGCGCAGTATGTCAAAATTTTTTGGCGCGCCGCTCGCCAGCACCAACGAGTCGAACGTGCTGCGCGGCCATGCGGGCTCACCCGGCAAGGTGCGCGCGCCGGCCAAGGTCATTCACTCACTCGCGGAAGCGGGCAAGTTGCAGCCAGGCGATGTGCTCGTCACTGATGCGACTGCGCCGCCGTGGACGCCATTGTTCGCCATTGTCTCAGCCGTCGTCACGGACGCAGGTGGCGTGCTGAGTCATTGCGCCGTGGTCGCGCGCGAGTATCGCATTCCGGCTGTCGTCGGCACGGGCAATGCGACGCAAGTGATTCGCGATGGGCAAATGCTCGAAGTGGATGGCAGCGCCGGTGTGGTGCGCCTGTTGCCAGCCGAGGAGATCATTTGATGACTCAACCCCAATCAGAAACCATCAGCCCGCCCGAAAACTTTCCGGTGACGTGGGACGCTGCCGACGCGCAACGCTCGTGGGAGCGCGACGCGATGCACTTCCCGCACGCGCTCACGCCGCTGGCAGGCGATTACGTGGGCGATGCGATTGTCTCCGGTTTTAACTATCGCCTCGAACGCCATCAATTGCCTCTGCGAATCCACGGACGCATCGTGAATGGATACGTGTACTTGAGCGATGAAATGTTGTTTGCGCCCGCCGAGCGCGAGCAGGCGATGCAGTTGATGCAGCAAGCGCGCCGCACGCAAGCAAGCGTGCTGCGCGCGTACTGGGATCACAAGGTGATGCCCACGTTACAGAGCGCATATCAATGGATGCGCGAGACGCCGAATGAATCGTGCTCGCTGATGGAACTGGCCGAGCAGTGGGATCAGTTGTGGCAGCACATTCGCCACATCTACGGACTGCACTTCATGTGCAACAGCGGCTCGTATACCGCGCTCAATCAACTGGCGGATTTGTACGAGTCGTTCACGCCCGATGCAAAGCCGAGCGACGCGCTGGTGTTGGTGCAGGGACTCGACCGCGAGTTGCAGCAGGTGCAGAGCGACCTCCATCAATTGACGATGCAAGCGCGCGCGTTGCCCGCCGTCGCCGCTCACATCGGCGATCATCGCGACACGACGATGGATGACGTGCGGCGCGTCGAAGGTGGCGCGCAATTTGTTGATGCCCTGCAAACCTTCCTGAACAAGCATGGTCATCTGGGGCAAGCCTTTGAGGATGTGTACGAGCCATCGTGGGCAGACGAACCCGCGCGTGTGATCGTCGAGGTGCGCAAGCGTTTACTGCATCGCAGCGCCGACCCCGCTGCGCTGCGGCAACGACTGATTGCCGAGGGTGACGCGCTCGCCGCTCAAACGCGCGCGCGCCTGCAAGACCAACCTGAGTTGCTGCAAAAATTTGAGGAGGCGCTCGCGCTCGCGCGCGATGTGGGACCTCTCACCGAAGACCACAACTATTGGATTGATCGCATGTTGCACGCGCACGCGCGCCGCTTCATGCTGTCTGTGAGCAAGCGCATGTCAGCCGAAGGTATGCTCGCCGCTGCGGACGACATCTTTTTTCTGCATCGCAGCGAGGTCGCGGAGGCGCTGCGCGCGCCGCGCGATCTGCGCGCGCTCATCAGCGCGCACCGCAGCGACCATGCGCGCTGGCAGACGCTCCAGCCACCCGCGTGGCTCGGACAGCCGCCGCGCAACGAACCCGTCAGCAATCGCTTCGCCAACCCAGTCAATCTGGAAAACACCGCCGAGTTGTTGCGCGGCGTCGGCGCTTGCAAAGGCGTCGCGCGGGGACCTGCGCGCGTCGTGTTGACGTTAAACGATTTTGCGAAAGTGCAGCCGAACGACATTTTGGTTTGCCCTGCATCCAACCCCACCTGGATACCGCTGTTTGGCATCATCGCAGGTCTGGTCACGGATACGGGCGGTGTGTTGTCGCACGCGGCGGTCGTCTCGCGCGAGTTCGGCGTGCCCTCGGTGGTCGGCACGGGCAACGCGACGCAACTCATTCGTGATGGACAACTGATCGAAGTAGATGGCAGCGCGGGCATGGTGCGGATGCTGGAGGGAGAAGCAAAGACAGCAGACAGACGTTGAGCATCCGCCTTCTGACCTCTGTTTTCCGTCGGATGTGCGCGCCGTGTCGCTCGACCCGACGAGCATCGTCATCAACACCTATCGGCTGCTACTGCTGCCCGTGTGGCTCGGCGAACTGCACGTCGGAGACCAAACCATCCATCTAAGCAAGTTTAAACACCTGCACCGTCTGCTCGTGCCCGTGCACGTGAATGTGCCCCAATGCTTCGGCGCGATGACCGTTCAGGTTGACGGCGTGCCATACTGCATCCGAGATCAACACCTGCGAGCCAAACTGCCGATTGAGATTCTCCAGACGCGCCGCGAGGTTCACCGTGTCGCCGATGATCGTGTACTCCTTGCGCGCCGATGACCCGACGTTGCCAGTCACCGCTTCGCCCGCGTGCAGGCCGATGCTGACGCGCGTGGGCGCGATGCGCCCCGACACATTCAGTTGCTCCACTTGCGCTACGATGTCCATCGCCGCATCTACGGCGTGCTGAATGTCCGCGCCGTCTTCGAGCGGCGCGCCGAACACCGCCATAAATCCATCCCCCAAAAATTTGTTCACGATGCCGTGATGCCGATTGACGCACTCAATCGCGCACTCGAAGATGACGTTCAAGTATTGCACGACTTCACTCGGCTTGCGCTTTTCGGCGAAGGCGGTGAAGCCGCGAATGTCGAGGAACAGCAGACAGACGTGGCGCACCTCGCCGTCGAGGTCCACTTGCTGCGCGAGCAGTTTGTCCACCACCGCCGGCGAGACGTGCTGGCCAAAGATGTCCACGATGCGATTGCGTTCTTCGATGGTGCGCAGCGAGCTGACGAATTGATTTTTCAATTGCCGCGCGACGAAGCCGGCCAAGCAGCCCGCGACCAGATAGATGATCGCTTTGGCGATGTACGTCGGCAGTGAGCCGAGCAGCGGGTCCACGCTCGTCGCCATGCCGATGTAATACGCGGCGACCAGAAAATACTCGACGGCGGCGACTGCGCCCGTGAACACGCACAGCCAAAATTTCAGCCGCAGCGTTGCAAGCACGATGAACAAGAAATATGTGAGCGTCGCGGCACTGGCGAGCGCGTCCAGCGGATGCAGGATGCCCGCCATGAGGATGACGATCAGCGTCGGCACGCTCGTTTCGAGCAGCGCGTTCACGTAATAAGCGACGTCGGGAAAACGAAATTGTTTCTGGATGAAGTAGCGCAGCACGAACCAGCCGCCGAGTTCGTAAATGAAACCAATAGCAGCCAAGGTGAGATACGGCGACTGCGCGCCGTGAAAGATTTGCTCGACCTCGCGGGGAAACAGCGCGGCGATCAAGAAAAACAAAAGCGGCGTGAGTCCGAACACACCGGCGAGGATCGCCACGCGCAGCTGCTCGCTGCGCAGAATCTCGCGCGCGAAAGTGGTTTCAAATGCGCGGCGCGATTCGTCTATCGCGTTGCGGCGCTGCAAGCGGGCTAGCATCTGGCCGTGAATCGTTGAACGTTGGCAGATAGATGGAGGGCAGAAGTAATCAAGTTGTTCGCCGTTCGTCGTCGTGATTAGCGTGGCACTGCGAAATAGTGCTCGAAGATTTTGCGCGCGATGGGCGCGGCGGCTTGCGAGCCTTCGCCGCCGTGCTCGATCATCACGACGACGGCGATCTTCGGATTGTCGGCGGGCGCATAGGCGGCGAACCACGCGTGCGGCTCGCCAGGCGGCGACTCGGCGGTGCCGGTCTTGCCCGCGACTTGAATCTTGGAGCCGACGAACGCGCCCGCCGCCGTGCCCGGGCCCGTCGTCGTCACCGCTTTGAGTGCGGCTTGAATCGTCTTGAGATTGGCTGCGCTCACGGGCAATTTGCCGATCACTTCGGTCTGCACATCTTGACGGCGCTCGTCGTTCGCGCCGCTGATCTTGGCAACCAGTCTCGGACGATTGAGCGTGCCGCCGTTGGCCACCGTCGCGAGCATATTCACGACTTGCAAGGGCGTGGCGAGAAAATCGCCTTGGCCGATGGCGACGTTCACCATGTCGCCGACGAATACATTCGCTTTGATAGGATCGGGCACGTTGCCCGCTGCCTCGTCGCTCAAGCCCGGCGCAAGGGTCGGCGCGCCGAAGCCATAGGCGCGCGCGAATGTCGGCAAGAGGGTGCGATCCTTTTTGTCGAGTTCGAGACCGACGCTGTAGAACACAATGTCGCACGACTGCACCAAGCCGCTGTACAACGTGATGTCGCCGTGACCAGTAGCCAGCCAGTCGCGCTTGGCGTACTGCGGGCCCAAGCCCGTCCAGATGCCGCTGCAATGAAATTTCGAGTCGGGCGCAAAGCCGCCTTTCTCCAGTCCCGCGGAGATGGTCACGATCTTGAACACCGAGCCGGATGGATACAAGCCCTGCGTCGCGCGATTGAGCAGCGGGTGTCGCTGGTCGTTGAGCAGTGCTTGTATTTGTGATGAGGTACCGAGCGTCAGCGTGTTCAGATCGTAACCGGGGTTGGACGCGAGCGCGAGGATTTCGTCGGTGCGCACGTCGAGCACGACGGCTGCGCCCGGCTTATTGCCCAACTCCTGTTCGAGAAATTTCTGCATGTCCATGTCGAGCGTCGTATAGACGCTGCGGCCAGACTGTGGGCCCTTGGCGCTCAATGTGGTGACGATCTGGCCATCGGGCTGCAGGATGACGAGCGTGCCGCCAAGGTCGCCGCGCAAATATTTCTCGCCCCACTTCTCAACGCCCGCTTTGCCCAGCGTGTCATCGGGGCTGTAGCCCTGCGAGCCCAGTTTCAACAACTCGTCGGCGTTGATCGCGCCAACGTAGCCGACCAGATGCTCCGCCGTCGTGCTCACGGGATATACACGCCGTTCGCTGTCGCGCAAATTTACGGCGGGCAATGCCTTGAACTTGTCGTCGAACTGCTTCGCGCGCTCGGCGGTAATCGTCTTGATCGGCACGAACCATTCGGGCTTCGCCTGCGCGTATTTATCTTTGATCGCCTTCGCATCCATTTCGAGAATTGGCGCGAGCGCGCTCAACATTTTGGGTTCGTCGTCAATATCTTTAGGCACGATGCCGACGACCTTCATCGGCTCGTTGCCGGCTAATTTGATCTGGCCCGTGCGGTCGAAAATTTCACCGCGCGAGTTGCCGTGCGTAAACATGCTGACCACGTTGCCCGGCGCGAGTTCGGCGAAGATGACCGTTGGCTTCCACTCGATACGCCAGCCGCGCTCGTAAGTCATGTCCATTTTGTTCAGGCGCACGAATGAACCGGCCAGCGCACTGTCAATCGTCACGCTGAAGCTGACGACTGCGCGGCTCAGCGCCACGTCCATGTCTTTGATTTGTGTTTTGATCGAGGTGAACGCGCCTTCGCTGGCGATGTCGCGATAGCGCTTGACGAACGCTTCTTGCGTGATGCTCGCCTTGCTCGCGTTGGAGATGAGCGCATACATCTGCTCGTACTGGCCCTTTTCCCACGCGCCGAGAAAGTCGCGCGCCGCCTGCTCTGGCGATGGCAGCGGCGTCGGCGTGGCTGGCTCGGTCGGAATGAGCGTGACGAGCGGGGCAGGCGATGGCGCGCTGAGCGGATTGTCTGTGCAGCCTATCAGGCACAAACAGCATACGAGCAAAAATGTCGTGCGTGTCAGCATCAGTGGAGCGGATATGCAAATGGCTGACGGCTGCAATGTTAGCGCGATCAGCCATCAGCCAGCGGGCAATTCCAAGGATACGATTAGTCGAGTCGTCACGCATTGTACTGTGTTTGAGGACGGCGGGCAAATGCGTGTCAAGCGCATGGCGTTTGCGCTACCCTTGGATGCGCTACGCCATGCGCGTCGGAGCGAAGCAGCGGCTCAGCGATTCCGTGTCGGAGACCGCACGCATTGTTTTGTTACTTCGCCCCTTTGCCGGCAGTCATTGCGCGGCGCGAGTCTTGCTTGGGATTCGCGTGCCTAATGTGGAAACTCCCTATTGATTTCCAAAATCACGCACGCTATAATACGCGCACTTCACCTTTAGGAGGGGGGAGAAACCTATGTGGAACATAACCAAGAAGTTCGTTGCACCGTTCGTGATTGTCCTCGCCTTGGCGCTCGCGTCGTGCGGTCCCTCGAGTACCACCAGTGCGCCGACCACCGCGCCCGCTGCGAACACCAGCGCACCAGCAGCGGCGACCAGCGCGCCAGTCTCCGGTGAGAAGAAAGTCATCAACCTCTACAGCGATGACGACGTCAACATCACCGACTGGCTCTCGAACAAAGCGTTTCCTGCGTTCGAGAAGAAATTCCCGCAGTACAAGATGAATCTCGTCAACGTGCGCGGCGTCGGCGGCGGCGCGGGCGACATCGCCAATCGCGCGTTGGCAGCCTTGCAGTCGAACTCCGACCCGCAGGCGGAACTCCTCTCGTTCGATTGCACGGGCAAGCCCGATTTGGTGAAAGCCGGTCTGTGGCAGAAGCTTGACGCCACGAACGTGCCCAACGCCAAGAACGTCATCAAAGCCGCCACGATCTCGGATTGCAGTCAAGCCTATCGCGGCTCGCAGGTCTTGCTCGCGTACGACAGCGCGAAGATCAAAGACAACGAAGTGCCGCGCACCTTCCCCGACTTGATCAAGTGGGTCAAGGCGCATCCCGGCCAGTTCGTCTATTGCCGTCCCGACAAGGGTGGCAGCGGTGGCAACTTCGTCATCCGCGCCATCTACGAAGTGACCGGCAAAGACCCCACGAAGTTCAAGCCCGGCGATCCCGACCCGGCGCTGCTCGCCAAGTATGACGAGGCGTGGGCGCTGCTGCGCGAGATGCACCCGTTCATCTACGACAAAGGTTCCTATCCATCGGGCAACACGCCCGTGATCCAACTGCTCGCCAACGGCTCGGTCAGCCTCGCATCCATGTGGTCGGATCAGGGCTTGCAGGCATTGCAGAAGGGCGTGCTGCCTTCGACCGTCAAGTTGGTGCAGTTCAGCGACCTGCCGATGCCCGGCGGCTACTCGTACTTCTCGGTGCCGAAGAACGCTAAGAACGTGGCTGGCGCGCTGGAGTTCATCAACTTTGTGTTGACGCCGGACATGCAGGTGTCGGTCGTCAAAGACATCGGCGGCTTTCCCGCACTGGACTGGGGACAGCTGCCACCAGACTTGCGCCAACAATACACCAGCGTCATTACCGACAACGTCCCCAACTGGCCCGGCGGCAAGTATAGCGACGAGCGCACCAAGGGTTGGTACGAGAAGGTCGCCACCAACATTGACCCGAAAGCGCCGTAGCACCTGATTCGACATCGGCTGATGTATGGGCAGGTCTCAGACCTGCCCATACCTTATGTTCGTATGGATTGACTCTATGGCTACTGCTCAATTATCTACCGCTCATCCCGCACCCCTGCGCACGCGCCGTGACCTCAGCGCACTGCTCGGCTACTTGCTCATCTCGCCGCCCGTGCTAATCATGACGCTGCTCATCTTCTTTCCGATTATCCAATCCGTGCTGCGCACGCTGTTTGTAGAAAACGCAAGCACGGGACAAGCGGCGTTCTCGTTTGAAAACTACGCCAAGTTTTTTAGCAACCGCGTCCTCACAAACAACCTGTGGTTCACCGTCACCGAGACCGTTTGGACGGTAGTCGCCCTGTTTGTGATCGGCTTTCCGCTCTCGCTGTATCTGCGCTTCTCCAAAAGCCGCATCGCGGCGGCAGTGCAAATCCTGGCGCTGTTTCCGTTGTTCGTGCCGGGCATCATCCTCGCGTATGCGCTGATTCAATTCCTCGGCTCGCACGGTTCGCTCGACACGATGCTGCGCAACATCGGCTTCACCGACTACGCCACGCCGTACCTCAAATGGAACGGCATTGTGATCGCGCTGGTGTGGGAGCATATCCCGTTCACCGTGCTGGTGCTGACGGCGGGCTTTCGACAGGTGGAGAACTCGGTGATCGAAAGCGCGCGCGATGTCGGCGCGAACGGTTGGCAGATCTTCACGCGCATCCTGCTGCCGTTGGTGCAAAGGTCTGCGCTGATCGTCTTCTGCCTGAACGTGATCGGCGTGTTCGGCGCGTTCACGCTGCCGTATCTGCTCGGACCCGCGGCGCCGATGATGATGGGCGTCTCGATGCAGCAGACCTTCAACGGCTATAACGATGTGCAGGGCGCGGAGACGCAAGCCGTGATTACGTTTCTGATTTGCGCGGCGGTGGGCTTGCTGTACGTCCATACGATCACCCGCCCGCGCGTGGAGCGCACATGACCACTCAACCGCAAACGATTGTATTGAAGCCCGTGCGCTTCCTCAAGACGCTGCGGCGCGAAACGTTCGGCCTCATCGCGCTGATCTTGTTGGTGATCGTGATCATCGGGCCGATGCTCACGACGGTGATGTGGGCGTTCGCGGAACGCTGGCGCTATCCGTCGCTCGTCCCGACGCAGTGGGGCTTATCGTTTTGGGAAGAGACGCTCTCGCGCGCCGACGTGGCAGCCGCGCTGCCGCTGAGCATTGGGCTGGCACTGACGGTTACGCTACTCTCGTCCGTCGTCTGTCTGCCCGCCGCCTATGCCTTCGCGCGCATGAGCTTCCCCGGCCGCAATGCGCTATTGCTCTCGTTCCTGGCGACGAATGCCTTTCCACGCTTTGGACTGTACATCAGCATCGCCGTGATTTTCTTCCGCCTCCAGATGATCGGCACTCTACAGGGAGTCATCTTGATTCAATTGGTCAACACGCTCTTGCTGATGATCTGGATTCCTACTTCAGCCTTTCAGGGCGTTGACCGCGCGCTGGAAGAAGCGGCGCTCGACGTGGGCGCGTCGCGCTTGCGCGTGTTCCTGCAAGTGACGCTGCCGCTGGTGCTGCCCGCGCTGGCTGCCGCCGTGCTGCTGACGCTCGTGAGCACCTTCTACGAAGCGCAGGGCGCGCTCATCATCGGGCTGCCCAACGTGAAGACGATGCCCGTGCTGATGTATCAGATGATCAACAGTTCGGTGGTCGTGCAGTATGGCGCGGTCATGTCGTTTATTTTGTGGATGCCCTCGCTGGTCGTGCTGGCGTTCGCGCAGCGTTTCGTGCGCGGCGGCGCCATCTCGTCGGGCTTTGGAGTTTAACGAATGGCGACACTTGAATTGGTCGGGCTGACCAAACAATTTGGCACGGCGAACGCGGCGGCGGTTTACGACGTGAACCTCAGCGTCGGCGACGGCGAGTTCGTGTGCATCCTTGGTCCGTCGGGCTGTGGTAAATCCACAACCTTGCGCATGATTGGCGGCTTCGAGGAGCCAACGTCGGGTGATGTGCGCATTGACGGTCAGTCGGTGGTGGACATGCCGCCCAATCGCCGCCCAACCGCGATGGTTTTTCAGAAGTACACGCTCTGGCCCCACATGCGCGTGTACGACAACATTGCTTTCGGCTTGCGCTTGCGGCATATGCCCAAGGACGAGATTGAGCGCGAGGTGCAAGGTTCGCTCGATATGGTCGGGCTTGCCAAATATGGCAAACGTTATCCGTCGCAATTGTCGGGCGGCGAGCAGCAGCGTGTCGCGCTCGCGCGCGCGCTCGTGCTCAAGCCGAAAATCTTGCTGCTCGACGAACCGTTTAGCAACCTCGATGCGCTGTTGCGCGTGCGCTTGCGCGAAGAACTGCACGCTATCCAGCGCCGCATCAAGATCACCGCCATTTTCGTCACGCACGATCAGGAAGAGGCATTGAGCCTCGCAGATCGTATCGCCGTGATGAGTGCAGGACGCGTCGAGCAATTAGACGAGCCCTCGCAGATTTATTCGCACCCGCGCACGCTGTTCGTCGCCGACTTCATCGGTGTGATGAACATCTTCCCCGCCGTACGCAGCGGTGAGTGGCTGCGCATCGGCAACAATGCGCTGCGCGCGCCCGATGGATTGAGCACAGGCGATGGGCTGAGCGTCGCCGTGCGCCCCGAAGATTTTTCGTTCAGCGCGCCGACCGGCTCGCCCAATTCGTCGGCGGTGTGGCAGGGCACCGTTGACCAATCCATTGACTTGGGCCACTATCGTAAGGCGCTCGTCGTCGTGCCGAGCCTGTTCGCCGACGAGAGCACGGCAGCGGCGCACCGCCTCAAGGTTTACATGCCCAAGGCGACCGACATTAAAGAGGGCGACCGCATCGCACTCTATCCCACGCGCTACCTCGTCTATGCCGACCGCGCGCAGCCCATCGAGGTGCACAATCAACCGTACCGTAGCCTCGATGAAAATCGGCGCGACGATCTCTCCCGCTCTGCTCTCTCTGCTGGACAACAATCAGATTGACGTTGACTATATCGAAGTGAACGGCGAGCGCGACGTGGACACCCTGCGTCGCGCTCTGTCGTTGCGTCCCGTGTTGCTGCACGACATCTCGTATCGCTTCTGGCTCAACTATGCCGACCCGTTCGACGAGCCGACGATGACGAAGGCGCGCACGATGCTCGACCTGGCGCAGCCGCCGTGGCACTCGACGGGCATCGGCGCGAGCGCCGAGCCGCAGGCGCACACCAGCGAGTTCTGGCGCGGCGCACCCGACAGCGCATTGCAACCGCGCGAGGTCTGCCTCGCCAACATCGTGCGCAACGGCAAGCGATTGAAAAATCCCATCGTCCCCTCCCATGCTGAATTGTCATCGAGTCTAATAGATGATGCCGACAACTGCAACTGAGAGAACTCTGATGATTAGTCTCAACACGTAGTAGCGACTTTAGTCGTCGAGGGGTACGCGACTGAAGTCGCTACTACGGCAACGTGAGAATAATCACCAAATAGAACTCTATGCTAGAATCGAAACGCATTGCCATCAATCGGGTTCGTCTCCGTCAAAGCGCACCATGCAAATCGAAGTCAACCATCTGCGTAAATACTATCAAGTCCATCAGAAAGAACCGGGGCTGCTCGGCTCGCTGCGCTCGTTTGTGCGCCGCAAATATGAAGACGTGAAAGCAGTGGACGACCTGACGTTTGGCATTGACGCGGGTGAAATCGTCGGGTTCCTCGGTCCCAATGGCGCGGGCAAAACGACGACTCTCAAAGTCTTGTCGGGCTTGTTGTATCCGACGAGCGGCTCGGTCAGCGTGCTCGGCTTCACGCCGTACGAGCGCAGGTCTGCATACCTCAAGCAGTTCACGCTCGTCATGGGCCAGAAGCAGCAACTGCTGTGGGACTTGCCCGCTGTCGAAACGTTTCTCGTCAACAAAGCCATTTACGAAATTCGAGACGCCGACTTCGATGCAATGCTGCACGAACTGACGGAACTGCTCAACCTTGAGCCGCTGCTCAAAAAGCAGGTGCGCAAACTTTCACTCGGCGAGCGCATGAAGTGCGAGTTGGCTGCCGCACTGCTGCATCGCCCGCGCATCCTGTTCCTCGACGAGCCGACCATTGGCCTCGACGTGACGATGCAGACGAACATCCGACAGTTCGTCGCCGAGTACAACGCGCGCTGGAACGCTACGGTCATCCTCACCTCGCATTACATGGCGGACGTAGTCGCGCTCTGCAAGCGCGTGATCGTCATCAACGAAGGTCACTTGATTTACGACGGCGACTTGCGCGCACTCGCCGAGCGCATCGCGCCGTACAAACTCGTGCGCGTGGACTTCGCGCAGTCGCCGAACGGTCACGACCTGTCTGCCTATGGCGAGGTGCGGCGAGTGGATGGGCTGAACGTCGAGTTGCTCGTGCCGCGCGACCAGACGTCGGCGATTACCGCACTCATGTTGTCCGAGCTACCTGTCGCAGACCTGACGATTGAAGAGCCTGCAATTGAAGAGGTGATCGGCCGAGTGTTTGCAAATGCGGGCGTCGAGCGTGAAGCGTCGAGCGTGGAGCGATAATCGTTCCACGCTCGACGCTCCGCGCCCCACCGCTACACCGTATGCTTAAGAAGTACCTCGCCCTCCTTCGCGCCAGTTGGCAAGGCACGCTCGAATATCGAGCCAGCATCTTGATTTACATGCTGCTCGCCTCGATGCCGCTCGTCAGTCTGGCGGTGTGGCTGTCGCTCGCGGCGGATGCGCCCATCGGCAATTACTCGTCGGCAGATTTCATCTCGTATTATCTCGCGCTCATTTTCGCGCGGCACATGACGGGCGCATGGGTCAGCCACGAACTCGACTATCTGATTCGGCAAGGCTTACTCTCGCCGCTGCTGCTCAAGCCTATCAATCCGATTCACTCGCAGATTGCCGCGCACATTTCCGACAAGCTGTTCCGACTGCCGCTCGTGCTCACGCCGATTGCTATCGCCGCGCTGCTCATTCCCGGCGTGCACTTCGATTTGTCGCCGCTCACCATTCTGCTCTTCCTGCTCTCGCTCGCGCTCACGTTCGCCATCATCTTCGTCAGCACGTACTGTGTCGGCTTGCTCAATTTTTGGATCACGCACGCTGAAGCGGTGAGTGAATTGTGGTTCGGCTTGCGCCTGTTGCTCGGCGGCACACTCGCGCCCATTGACCTGCTGCCCGCACCCATCCCGCAGCTATCGGTCTATCTGCCGTTTCGCTACACGCTCTCGTTTCCCGTCGAGATTATCATCGGTCGCGTGAGCGGCGGCGAACTCGCGCTCGGCTTCGCGGTGCAATTGGTGTGGCTCGCCATCTTCATCGCGCTGTATCGCTTGCTCTGGGTGCGCGGACTCAGAGCGTATTCAGCGGTCGGAGCGTAAGCAGCGATGAGCGATGAGCGATCAGTGCTACGTACTCATCGCTCGCCACGGTCTATGCGTTACCTCATTCTTCTTTCCACCTTCTACAAAAATGCGTTGCTCGGCGAGTTGGAGTATCGCGCCAACTTCGTCGTCAACGTATTGATGAGCGGCTTCTGGCTGTTCTGGTCCGTGTTCGGCTTGCAAATCTATTTCAATCACACGAACGCAATGGGCGGCTGGAGCTACGACGAAGCGCTCGTCGTCGTCGGCTTGTTCTTCATCGGGCACGGATACATGGACGCGTTCTTGCAGCCGAACATCTCGCTCATCGGCGATCACATCCGACTTGGCACGCTCGACTTCATTCTGACGAAGCCCGTCAACTCGCAGTTCTTAGCCAGCATGCGCACGATCTCGTTTTGGCGACTGGGAGACATTCTGCTCGGCTTCGGCATCGTCGCGCTCGCGCTCGCACGTTTGCACGTCAGCGTGACGTGGAGTGACGCGCTCATTTTTGGGCTGATGCTGGTCGCCGCCGCCATCATGTTGTACGGCATCTGGATGTTGCTCGTGACCAGCGCGTTTTGGTTCGTGCGCGTGGACAACATCACGGAATTATTCAGCGCGTTCTATGAAGCGGCGCGCTTCCCCGTGAGCGTCTATCGCGGCTTCATGCAAATCTTGCTGACGTTCATCGTGCCGATTGCGTTCATCACCACCTTCCCCGCGGCCGCGCTCATCAACAAACTGGAGCCGCAGTACGCGCTGATGGCTGTGGCGCTCGCGCTCGCCTTGTTCGTGCTCAGCGCGGCGTTTTGGAAATTCGCGCTGCGCTTCTACACAAGCGCGTCGTCGTGAGCAGGGAAAAGCATGGCTTGAGCGGAGCCGAAGGATGGTAAGTGAAAAGAGGGAAGAAGTTTTCAGTGTCCCGTCTCCCAGCTCCCGTCTCCAATCTCCAACGATGTCGCATACCGACCCCCTCGCCGCCACAATAGCCACCTACGACCAAAATGCCGACGTGTATGTTGCACGCAATCGGCGTAACGCGAGCGGCGAAATGGCGCGCCACTTCGAGCAGTTCGCGCGATTCGTGCCGCACGGCGGACTCGTGCTCGATGTCGGCTGCGGGCCCGGCCAGCATAGTCTTGAGTTGCTTCGTCGTGGTTACCGCACCCTATCGCTCGACCTCTCGCGCGGCATGTTGCACGAGGCGCAGAAAGCCGGTGCGAGCGACCTCGCGCTTGCAGACATGCGTCGTCTGCCGATTGCAAGCGCGAGCGCGGATGGCTTGTGGGTCAGCGCGTCGTTCTTGCACGTGCCGCGCGCCGATGCCCCTGCGAGAGTTTGCGCGCGTGCTGAAAACAGACGGTGCGCTCTGCATGGTCGTCAAGCGCGGCGACGGCGAGGCATACATCAATTACACGCCCGATGAACTGCACGAGGAGTTCGAAGCGGTCAAACTATTGCGAGTCAATGGGAACACATGATTGTTGTCTCCAACACTATTCCACTGATTGGTCTTGCTGCCATCCAGCGGTTCGAGTTACTCCCAGCAATTATTCAATGCTTTCACCCAAAGCTCACAAGACGCAAAGAACTGATTTTATCTTTGCGTCTTTGTGTTCTTTGCGCCTTTGCGTGAGATTCTTTTTTACAAAACCAACTCCGCCATCAGCCGCAGCGTGTCCATGTTGCTCGCGCTAATGCGCAGCGTGGTCACGCCAGAATCTTTCCACGCGCTCAAGCGCTCCTTGATGCGCTCGCGGGAGCCACACAACGCGACCTCGTCCACCAGCGCATCGGGCACGGCAGCGGTCGCCTCGTCGCGCTTGCCGCTCAGGAACAGGTCTTGCACCTGCCGCGCCTCCGCCTCGAAACCATAACGGCGTACGAGGTCGTTGTAAAAGTTGCGATTGCGCGCGCCCATCCCGCCAATGTAGAACGCCAGCCCCGGCTTGACCTGCGCTAAACATTTCTGCACATCGTCGCCGACGACCACGCTCACCGCAGGCGCGATGTCGAAATTCTTCATGCCTTTGTCGCCGCCCGCGCGCGCAAAACCTTCGGCGAGTGCTGCACTGAAAACGTTTGCGCGCTGCGGCGAATAGAACACGGGCAGCCAGCCATCGGCGATCTCGGCGGCGAGCGCGACGTTCTTGGGCCCAATCGCGGCCAAATAAATCGGAATGTCCGCGCGCAGCGGATGCACGATCAACTTGAGCGGCTTGCCCAGACCCGTGCCACCGCGCAGCGGAATGTCGTAGTGTGCGCCGTGATGCTCCAGCGGCTGTTCGCGCTTGAGCGCGGCGCGCACGATGGCGACGTACTCGCGCGTGCGCACGAGCGGCTGCCCGAACGGAACGCCGTGCCAGCCCTCGACCACTTGCGGACCCGACACGCCGAGTCCGAGCATGAAGCGTCCGCCGCTCAACAGGTCGAGCGTCGCCGCCGTCATCGCCGCCATCGCGGGCACGCGCGCGGTGATCTGCATGATGCCCGTCGCGATGTGGATGCGGCTCGTGTGCGCGGCGATCCACGTCAGCGGCGTGAGCACGTCCGTGCCGTAAATCTCCGCCGTCCACACCGAATGATAGCCGAGTCGTTCTGCCTCCTGCGCGCGCGCCAGCGTGTCGCCGATGCCCGTCGTCGTCCACTGCCCGATGTTCAACCCGAGTCGCATGTCGTCACTCCTGCGCTGAGATACGTGCGATTTGCGCGCTGATTATAGCACGCCAAGAGCGTTGGCGTTGGAGTTTGAGGTGATTGAGATGCGAGGTTATACTTGCTTGAAGATTAAACTGCGAACCACCAAGACACAAAGCACACGAAGACATTCTTGGTGCTCTTCATGTCTGTGGTTTGCTTTATCAGTGGAGAGTAAGTGATGCCATTCATCCAAGTCCGCGATTTGCAAATGTACTACGAACATGGCGGGACAGGTTCACGTCTGCTGTACATCGGCGGTACGGGCGGCGACCTGCGCCGCAAGCCGAGCGTGTTCGAGCGGTCCATCGCGCGCGAGTTCGAGATACTGACCTACGATCAGCGCGGACTGGGCCAGACCTCCAAGCCTGAGCGCGACTACACGATGGCAGACTACGCCGAGGATGCGAAAGCACTGCTCGACGCGCTGGGCTGGGCGCGCTGTCATGTGATGGGCGTCTCGTTCGGCGGCATGGTCGGACAGGAACTTGCGCTGCGCTACCCCGAACGCGTGGAGCGACTGGTGCTCGCATGCACGAGCAGTGGCGGCGAGGGCAATCCGTCGTATCCGCTGCACGCGCATCTCGACGACACGCTGGAGCAGCGCGCGCGCCGCCAAGTCAGCCTCAGCGACATTCGGCGCGATGAACAGTGGCAGCGCGAACATGCCGATGAGTTCAATCAACTCGTGCAGCAAATTCTGGCCAGCATCCAAGTCGGCGCGGACGAGCCTCAGCGCGTCGAGGGCTATCGCCGCCAACTGCTCGCGCGCAAAGGGCACAACACGTTTGAGCGTCTGCCGCAATTGCGCACGCCCGTGTTCATCTGCGGCGGCAAGTACGACGGCATCGCGCCCGTCGCCAATCAGCAAGCGATGCTGCGCCAAATTCCGAACGCTCGCCTTGAACTGTTCGAGGGCGGCCACGCCTTTCTCGTCGAAGACCCACGCGCCTATGAGCGCATCATTGCATTCCTCAAGGGCGAGTTGGAGTAATGACCTCGCGCGAACGCGCAAGCGCAAAGAGAAAATTTCCGCTCTCGACTTGTATGGGCGTTGGAGCAGAGGCTTCAGCCGATGTGCACTCGTCGGCTGAAGCCTCTACTCTAAGAAACCATTTGCCGCCTCCGTACCTGCGCCAGCAAACTCGATCATCAGGATGAAGACTTCTACGCGAACAGTTGAGCATACGCGGCCCCGCGCGCAGACGTTCGGCTACTATCTGTCGTTCGTCGCGCTCGGTCTCATCGTCGCATCGCTGGGTCCCACATTGACGGGACTCGCATACAACACGCACTCCACGCTGCGCGACATCAGCGTGCTGTTCAGCGCGCGCGCGTTCGGCTACTTGTGCGGATCGGTCGTCGGCGGGCGATGGTACGACCGCATCGCTGGTCATCCGCTGATGGCAATGGTGCTCCTCGCAATGGCAGTCTCGCTCGCCTGCGTGCCGCTCGTCCCCGTTCTCGCTTTGCTCGTGCTGCTGATGTTCGTGCTCGGCATCAACGAAGGCGCGCTCGACGTGGGCGGCAACACGCTGATCGTGTGGGTGCATGGACACCAAGTTGGTCCCTACATGAACGCGCTGCATTTCTTCTTCGGCGTGGGCGCGTTCCTCGCGCCGCTTGTCGTCGCGCAAGCGCTGCTGTGGAGCGGCGACATCCAATGGGCGTACTGGACGATGGCGCTGCTGCTCGTGCCCGTCGCGTTCTGGTTGTGGCGCTTGCCGAGTCCACCCGCGCAGCGTGTGAGCGACGCCGCCGAAAGCGGCCAAGTCAATCGGCTGCTGGTCGTGCTCATCATGCTGTTCTTCTTCGTGTATGCAGGCGCCGAGAGTGGCTTCGGCGGATGGATCTTTGCGTATGCGATTGGCTTGCACCTGACTGATGGCCCAACCGCTGCGTATCTGACCTCGACCTTCTGGGGCGCGCTCACGCTCGGGCGCTTGCTGGCCATTCCACTCGCCGCGCATTTCAGTCCGCGCAGTATCCTGCTCGCCGATTTGCTCGGCTGTCTGCTCAGCGTGATCGTCATTCTGCTGAGTGCGCACTCGCTCGCGCTCACATGGCTCGGCACATTCTTGCTCGGTCTGTGCATGGCGTCCATTTTCCCGACGACGCTCGCGCTCGCCGAACGGCGCATGACGATTACGGGCCAAGTCACGGGTTGGTTCTTCGTCGGGTCGAGTTTGGGCGCGATGTTCTGGCCCTGGCTGATTGGTCAGTTGTTTGAGCTGAACGGTCCCATCGTGACGATGCTGACCGTCGCATTCAATCTGGCGATGGCACTCGCACTGCTTATCATGCTCAGTGCTCATGCGCAGCGCTCCACCATCAAGCCATTGGAGTCGGCTCAGGCATGAAGCACGCCATCAGTCGGCGTGCGATGTCGGCGGGCAGTGGCTGCCGCGCCTGCTTGTTCAGCCAGAGCACAGGTGGGGTGCGCGTTGCGGCGTCCCAAGTGTTGTGCAGCACGATGGCGCTCAAGCGTGGATAGAACTTAAAGAAGTCGGCGCGCGTGCGGAGTTCGCTGCGTGCGAATAGCAGCGCGTCGTCTCGCTCGGCGCGCTGCTGCATCTGCTTGCGCGCGCTCTGCAACGGCGCAGCGCTGGGCAATGGCGCATGCGTTGCAATCGCGAGCACGTTCATTGCGCCTGCGACGGTCTGGCCGAGTTTGCTGCACACCAACTCCAGCAGCCGCTCGGTGTCAAATGACGTGTGTGCGCGCAGCCGTGCTACTTCGACGTGAACGACCGTGTGCGTGCGGTAGGTGAGCGTGAAGTCGGGCGTGCGCCCCTTGGCGCTGGCGAGTGATTCGTACGCGAGGTCGAAGCGCGGCTCGCGCAAGAGACAGTAAGCCGTCTCCAACTCGCACAGCACGTCGCGTGCACCTTCTGCGTCACGCACGCTGCGCAGCTTCTTGCGAATCTTGTCGCGGTACAAGTCGGCGAACACGGCGAAGCGGGGCGCGGTGTTTAGCCAGCGGTCCAGAGGCGACAGAGCGTATGACTGCGCACCCGCGCGCCAGTATGCGAGCAGGTCGTCTGTGTCCACACGAGCAGGCATGGCTACGACTTGGCCGTGCGGCTTTTGCGATATGAATTCTTCACGGCGATTTTGCCGTCGCGGAAGGTGAACACGTCACAGCCGTTCACTTCCATGTGCAAGCCGTCGCTGCGCGTGCCCGTGAACACCCACTCGGACACGCCGCGCTCGCCGCACAAAAAGTGCCGCGCATTGCCCCAGTGCGCGTCGGGGAAATTGGCGAACACATCCACAAAGCCCGCGCGCACCTGCTCGCGTCCCTCGTAGTGCGTGCCGCGCACGTCGAAGCCTGCCGAGGCATCGAACACGCAATCCTCCGCCATGAAACTCATCAGTGCGTCCACATCGTGCCGATTCCAAGCGTCGGCGAATGCGTCGAGAAATTCAATCGTGACTTCGTGTACGTGTGTGCTCATCAGCATCTCCTCTCGTCGTCGCGATCATGCCGTTACAGACTGAATTATATCTTGCAGCAATTCTCATTTTGGATTTGTGTTCAGCAAGGCGAGATAGTACACTGCCAAGCCAGCAGTAATTCATGTGCCAGAAGCGAGGCTTGATATGCTCGAAGCATTACTGGGACTGCTGCGCGAACACTGCGCCCAGTTACCTGACTGCCGCCAAGCCAGTCCGATTTCTTCTGCTCAAGTGGGTGATCTAATGAAAGTAGTCGCAAGCGTGTCGGTTGCAACTGCGACGAAATGCCTGTATTAGCGCAAATGGAGAATTGCTGGAGTTGATACGTTCCGCTGGCATCGTCAGTTGTCAACAATTATAATCGGCTTACACAGAACTTTTGGGGGAACGTCCGATGCCACAACTTACCGTCGAGACGATACGCCGCTACGTCGGTGATACCAGCTTCCAGCGCGCCGAAAAATATTTCGAGCAGAACATGATTATGCACACGCGGCGCGCAGGCGATACGCTCAAGGCGGATTGTCACGGCTCGCGCAGCACGCCCTATCGCGTGAGCGCGACGGTGACGAATGGCAAAATTGCGAACGCGATTTGTTCGTGTCCCGTCGGTGCGCAGTGCAAACACATTGCCGCGCTGCTGCTCACGTGGCTGCATCGGCCCGAAGAGTTTGTGGCCGTTGAAGAAACGCACGCTGCGCTCGAAAGGCGCAGCAAGGCTGAGTTGATCGCGCTCGTCGAGCAGATGATCACGCGTGACCCCGGCTTGGAATTGCTGCTCGACCTGCCGCTGCCGACAGACGACGCTGTGTCGCGCGCTGTGAACCTCTACGCGTTTCAGCGTCAAGCCGCCGCCGCGTTCGACCACGTAGCTGACGAGTGGGGCGCAGAAGACGATGTGGCGCGCGAGTTGGACGCACTGCTCGACATCGGCGACCAATATCGCGCCAAAGGTGCGGCGGCGCATGCGGCAGCCGTGTATCAAGCCGTGTCCGATGAGGTGCTGAAGCACTATGAAGAATTTCAGGACGAGAGTGGCGCACTGGGCAGCGTGGTCCAGCACTGCGTCACGGGTCTGGGCGAATGTTTGCCCGCAACGACGGTCGTGGCTGAGCGCGAACAGATTGTGCACGCACTCTTCGATATCTATCAGTTTGACATTCGCTTTGGCGGCATGGGGCTGAGCGACGACGTGCCCGACCTCATCGCGCAACACGCGCAACCGAGTGAACGCAAGCAAGTGGTCGCGTGGCTGCGCGCAGCGATGAAGCAAGGCGATGGCGGCGAGTGGAGCAGCAACTGGCGGCGGGAGACATTCGGTGAATGGTTGCTGAAGCTGCAAAAAGATGAATTGGACGACGACGCGTATTTGAAACTGTGCCGCGAAAGTCATCGGCTCAACGATCTGGTGGATCGTTTGCTCGCATTGGGCCGCGTGGGCGAAGCGACGCGCGAGGCGACGCAGGCGGAGGAACACGAGTTATTGGAGATGGCGGACGTGTTCGTGCGGCACGGGCAAGCGCAACCCATCGAACAACTGCTGATGCAACGCGCACACAGTTCGGACGATGAACGCATCATGCAATGGTTGCAGCAGCATTGCGAGGACACGGGCGACACGGCTGGCGCTCTGGATTGGGCGCACAAACTTTTTGATAAGCACGCGTCGCTGGAGCGATACGTGGAGATGCGCTCGCTCGCGCAGCGACTGAATAACTGGCAATCAGTCCGCGCGGAACTGTTGAAAGAGCTGGAAGCAGACAAGCTTTGGCACGTGCTAACCGAAATCTATTTGGACGAGCACGAGATTGATGCGGCGCTGAGATCGCTGCGAAAGATGCAGACGGGAGCCATGGGCAACGTTTTATATCGCGATCTGGTGCTCGATGTGGCGCAGGCAGCCGAAGCGACACACCCGCGCGACGCACTGCAAATTTATTTGCGGCGTGCCGAACGCGCGATTGACGAGCGCAATCGCAGCGCGTATCAGCAGGCGTGCCAATACCTGCTGCGCGTGCGCGAACTGTACACGCGCTTGGGTGAGGCGCACGTTTGGCAGCAATACCTTTCCAAATTGCAGAGCCAACACAAGACGCTGCGCGCATTGAACGACGAGATAGCGAAAGCGGGACTCGTCTAACGACATTCATCAGCACATCAAAACCCAAAACACCCAAGACGGTTGCGTTCATGGGTGTTTTGGGTGCGGAACGCAATCTGGGAGCGCGCGGGTTACATCCGCTCCGACTTCTCAATCTTCGCCCACGAATCACGGAGCGAGACCGTGCGATTGAAAACGAGTTGCGACGGCGACGAATCGGTATCAATGCAGAAGTAGCCGGTGCGTTCGAACTGAAACTTATCGCCGACGTTCGCGCCTGCGAGCGACGGCTCGACGTAGCAGTGGGTCAGTCGTTCGAGCGAGTTCGGGTTCACGTGCGCGCGCCAGTCTTCTTCCTCGTCCGGCTTCGGCGACAGGAAAAGGTGCTCGTACAGCCGCACTTCGGCGGGCAGTGCGTGCTGCGCCGAGACCCAATGGATCGTTCCCTTGACCTTGCGATCTGCATTACCGCCGCGTGTGGCTGGATCGTACGTGCAGCGCACGGCGACGACTTGGCCACTGGCATCGTGCTCGACGCCGACACATTTGACGAGGTAGCCGTAGCGCAAGCGCACTTCGACGCCGGGTGACAAACGAAAAAATTTCTTCGGCGGGTTCTCGCGAAAGTCGTCTTGCTCGATCCACAACTCGCGCGAGAATGGGACGCTGCGCGTGCCCATGCTCGTGTCTTCCGGATTGTTCACGGCTTCGAGTTCCTCGACCTGACCTTCCGGATAGTTCTCGACGATGAGCTTGAGCGGATGCAGCACGGCCATCACACGCGACACGCGGCGGTTCAGGTCTTCGCGGATGCAATGCTCCAGCAGCGAGACCTCGATCAAGTTCGGTGTCTTGCCGACGCCGACGCGCTCGACGAAATCGCGGATCGCTTCGGGCGTGTAGCCGCGCCGCCGCAGCGCGGATAGCGTCGGCATGCGCGGGTCATCCCAGCCCTCGACCACGCCCTCATTCACCAGTTGCAACAACTTGCGCTTGCTCACGACGGTGTGGCTCAGATTCAAGCGCGCGAATTCGATCTGCTGCGGATGATAGATGCCGAGTTGGTCGAGATACCAATCGTATAGCGGACGATGATCTTCGTACTCGGTCGTGCACAGCGAGTGCGTGATACCCTCAATCGAGTCCGACTGGCCGTGCGCCCAGTCGTACATCGGATAGATGCACCACTGCTCGCCCGTGCGATGGTGCGCCGCGTGGCGAATGCGATACATCACAGGGTCGCGCAAGTTGACGTTCGGCGACGCCATGTCAATCTTGGCGCGCAGCGTGCGCGTGCCGTCGGCGAACTCGCCGGCTTTCATCGCGTCGAACAACTCTAGATTTTCGTCAATCGAGCGATGGCGATATGGACTCTCGCGGCCCGGCTCGGTCAGCGTGCCGCGATAGGCGCGGATCTCGTCCATGCTCAGATCGTCCACATAGGCTTTGCCGGCTTTGATCAATTGCACCGCCCAATCGTACAACTGCTCGAAGTAGTCCGATGCGTAATACAGATGCTCGCCCCAATCGAAGCCGAGCCAGCGCACGTCGCGCTTGATCGCTTCGACATATTCCGATTCTTCTTTAGTTGGATTCGTGTCGTCGAAGCGCAAGTGGCAGCGTCCGGCGAACTCGGCAGCGACGCCGAAGTCGAGGCTGATCGCCTTTGCATGACCGATATGTAGATAGCCATTCGGCTCTGGCGGGAAGCGCGTGACGACGCGCCCATTCCATTTGCCATTCGCCGTGTCTTCCGCGACGATAGCGCGCACGAAGTCGGGCGCTCGGTTTGATTCAGTGTTGCTCATCGTCTGGTCCAATCAGATTTAGTTTGTGAACTCAGTATATGCAAGCGGCGACGCGCGTCAATTGAACGCGCAGCCATTCACGCGCTAGCATGGCAGTGGTAGTTTCCCTACTTCGCCGCGTTTGCATTCCGCCCAGAACCCCATATAATCTCTTCTGCTAGTCTGTGCTGCTTGTCAACTCCGTTCGTCGCCACCGCACGTCGCCTTGCTCATCAATCTTGTTGCGCCGATTGGTCGTCGAATTTAGATGGGACTTGCGCTTCGGGTCTAATCGCAGCTGTGTAAATTCTGATTGGGCGCGATCGTATCTGCTGGTCATAGTGCTGAAGTTGCAGCTAGGTCTTGTCGCATTGGAAGAGAGTACGTGTTCAAGCTTTTTCGTTTGACCCATCGCCGTTGGTTTTTATTAAGTGTGTGTCTGATCGTGCCGCTGTTCGGCGCGACGTTCGTTGCGCCGCGCAGCGCGCAAGCGGACTGGACGAATCGCGCTGGCGGCGGATTCAATCCGCTTGCGGCCGACACGATCACGCCGACGGTAACCGTCGTGACTGTTTCAACAAACACGCCCACGCCAACACTTACGCCGACGCCGAAACCCGTCGTGACGATACCCGCCACACCAACATTTACGCCCACCGCAACGCCGACGTTGGCACCAACGGACACGCCGAGCGCGACAGCGACTCAAAAACCGTCGCCCACTCCCACCACTGCGCCGACTCAAGTTCCACCGACAGCCTCTGCGACACGCACTTCATCGGCGACGCCGACGCGCACGTTCACGCCGACGCCGACCTCCACGGCAACGGCGACGCCAACATCTACGTCAACGTCAACACCCACCTCGACGCCAACCGACACGCCAACGCCCGTTCCGTCCAACACGCCCTCGTCCAATCGTCCATCGCAGAAGCGCATCATTCCACCGACGCCCCGCCCCACAGTGCCGCTGCTGCCGCCGCATGACGGCATCGCCGACTTTATCATTCCCGACAGCGAGGCTGTCTATAGTCCAGCGTACGCAAACTTTGACATCGCGGCGTTTGTGCAACAGCGCGGCGGCTACTTGGCACGCTATCGTGAGAGCGTTGACGGTGTGGAAATTTCGGGCGCGCAGATCGTGCAATTGGTCTCCGAGCGATTGAGTGTGGGACCGCGCGTGCTGCTCACGCTGCTGGAATTGGAGGGCGGCTGGGTCACTGCATCACAAGCGGGCCAAGTGGCTAACCTGATCAACGACAACGACGCCGAAGGCAGCGGCTTGTACACACAGTTATATCTGGCCGGCAGTTACATGAACGCCGGCTACTACGGCAAGCTCGAAAATCGCGTGGACATCATCGCGCTGCCCGACTGGAATCGCGTGCGCCTGCCGGCGAGCATCAATCCGGGCACGGCGGCCGTGCAGAACCTGCTCGCGCGCCAAACGACTTACGCACGCTGGCTGCAATTGATGGGACCCGACGGCTTCAAAGCAACGTATCAAAAACTATTTGGCGACCCGATGCACTACGCCATCGAGCCGCTCGTACCGCCCGATGTGCAGCAACCCGCGCTGCGTCTGCCTTGGCAGGATCGGCAAATGTGGTTTTACACGGGCGGGCCCCACGCGGGCTGGGGCGATGGCTCGCCGCGCGCCGCGATTGACATCGCACCGCCCGCCTCGATGGGCTGCATTGTCTCGCCGGACTTTGCCATAGCGGCCGCCGCAGGGCACGTCGTCGCATCGGAACACGCGCGCGTCATACTCAACTTGAACGGCGGCTTTCAAGGCAGCGGCTGGTCGCTGGTGTACATGCACATTGCGGATACGGGGCGCATCATCAAAGGGACTGATGTGAACACGGGCGACCGCATCGGGCATCCGTCGTGCGAAGGCGGCATCGCGACGGGCACCCACTTGCACTTCGCGCGTCTCTACAACGGCCAATGGCTCAGTGCAGATGGCGTGCTGCCGCTGAATTTGTCGGGCTGGCTGTTCCACAATTTACCCGAAGAATATGATGGCACGGCAGCACGCGACAATGCAACGCGCGAAGCCGCAAGCGACAACGCACCGAACCTGAACGGCATCACGGGCGAACCCGCGCGCGCCACGCCGACGCCCGACAACAAACTGCATGGCGACACGATGGGCACTGCTATCGAACGCAACAGTGGACGCTAGCGAGCGCACGCAATGACAAACGACAACGCGGCGAGTTATTCACTCGCCGCGTTGTCGTTTCACAGCGCAACTCATTCGATTCGCGGAGGTCCTTGCGCGATGCGCTGACGCACCAGCTCCGTGCCGCCGTCCTTGCCGAATGCGCCCCACATGGCTTCAAGCCACCAGGTCGCGCCGGCCTCTTGCCAGCGGCGCACCGTTGCATTGGCGTGCTTGCGCTTGTCGCCCGGCGTCGTACCTTCCACGATAATATCGAATGGCGTGTGCGCTGCGCGCTTCGATTCAACATATGCTTTCATCGCACGCACGTCGGCTGGTGTCAATTTGCGATGCTTGCCTGTCTTCGTCATCGCGTTCGGCAGCAAACCATCGTACTGCAACACACGCTGCATGGAGCGCGGCCGATTCCACGCGCCGACCACCCAGATCGGAATGCGCGGCTGCTGCACAGGCGGGGGCGGCGCATTAAACTTGATCGGCTGCATGTGATAATGCTTGCCCTCGAAACTGAAGGGCTGACCGCGCCACAGTCCCGTCACGATCTGCAAGCCTTCGTCGAGCAGTTCGGCGCGCGCCTTGCGGTCGGTCGTTTCGCCAACTTCGGCAAAGCCAGTGTCCACCGCGCCCAGTCCAACAGCCAAAATGGTGCGACCATTCGTGAGATGATCGAGCGTAACGGCCTTGCCGGCCAACTCCCACGGTCTCATGCGCGAAAGCGGCGTGATCATCGTGCCAAGACGGATGCGCTGTGTCGTCATCGCCGCTGCGGTTAACTGCATCCACGCATCAATGCCCCAGACCGGCTCCCACACGAAGAAGCCGTCCCAGCCGGCCGCTTCTGCATCGCGCGCGCACTCGGCCGCGAGCCGCGCATCTTGAAAAGGAAAGACGAATCCGTAATGCATTCCGACTCCGCGCGACCACACAAAGACCTCGCGGGTTTTAGAAACCCGCGAGGTCTTTTATTCCAAACTGTCGAACAGATCGCCCAACTCGCGATCCCACACATCGTCGAGCGGCATAAAAGACATCTCGTTGAACTGCTCGTTGAGCTTGTCGAGGAATTCGCGCACCTGCGCTTGCGGCAGCTTGCGCTCGATCTCCTCTACCTTGCGGTTCATCGTTTGCAGCAACTTGTTGCTCTGCCGCTGTAAGTCCGACAGGTCGAGTCCGAGCGCGAACATGTGATTGATACGGCGCATCACATCGTACCACGCTTTATAGTCCCGCTCGATGCTCAACGCCTCCAGCCGCTCCGACAACTCCGACAGATCGTACATCGGCACGAACGCATAGAACGCAACGTACTCCATGCCAGCGTACTCGGCCCGGTCCGCCATGTACGTGCCGAGACTGACACCGCCTTCGTAGTTCGAGAAGCGCACCGCGTACTCGTCCAGTTCGGCTTTCATGTGCCTCATGCTGTACGTGCAAGAGACCTGCCGATCTTTGTCGAACGGCACGGGCGCGTACACGCCGCCCGTCGCCGCGACGCGCTTGACGTTCAACGCTTTCGCCACGTCGAAGAGCGCCTCGGCATAGCGATCCGCATTCAGGTGCGGCTCGTCGCCGAGAAAGATGACCAGCCCTTTATTCGCGTTACTCCAAAAGTACAACTCGTTCTTATGCGTGCGCATCGTCTTGCGATAGCCGTCTTGCATTTTCACTTCGGGGCGCAAGAAGCCTTGCGTGCCCGGCACTTGAAAAAGGTAGAAGCCATCCGACTTGAGCGTGCCAATCTTGCGCGCGTGCAGATGCTCGATCAAATATTTCGGTAGAACAGACGAGACCGCGCCGGCGTCCGCCCACTGCCGCCAGCCGGCCAGCATGTAGATTTCATCCGCCGTCGGCTTCTCCGTCAAGGTGACTAATTCGTCCATGCCATTCTCTCGCTTTCGACAACGCGCGATCGGTTGAAGGAAGTTTAGTCGCTTTGGCGTGTCTGTGTCAATCGTTTCGTCCTGTTCGGACAGCAGTTGCACTGCTGTCCGCGCCCGCAGTGCAACTGCGGGCGAACACCAACGCCGTGTTGACAAGCGGCGTGAGCAGACCTACAATACTTTGGCAAGACCGCATCATATTCGAAACGAGGTGAATCGCACAAGCGCGGATGGATACGACTTGGTGACTGTCGGGTTGCGCAGTCCTCGAATCGTAGCGCACGGAAACGCCTGCGCGCACGTCGGCAGCGCGCGGTCTGCACGCGACACGCCGACAATCTACATTTCACACGGAGGTCAGCATGGCAAAAACTGACGAAGGCATGAGCGACGAGATGACGATGAGCAGCAGCGCATCGTCGCCCGCGGAAATGGCGCAGCAGAAAGTGCGCGAGGCGATGGCGCAGACGCAGAGCGTCAACATGAACATGGACTCGGCGCTCTGGCAAACCGCGCAAGACAAAAATCTTGGCGAAGTGAAGACCGACGAAGTGCGCTTCGACATGGACGGCACGACTTACATCGCGCAAGGTTTCAGCGATGGCATTGTCTATGTCGTCGACGGCGATTGGGGCAACGTGCAGCAGGTCTCTGCATAAACATCGTTGCGATAAAAGGAGCATCACACATGGACGAATTGGTGAAAGCCGTGTCACAGCGCACGGGACTGTCAGAAGATCAATCGCTGCAAGCCGCACAAGCGGTACTCGATTATCTGGCGACGAAATTGCCGGCACCGATTGCCGAGCAGGTGAAGAGTGTCGCAAGCGGCAACATGCCCAACATGGGCAACATGGACGAGATGGGTAAAACTGTCGGCGGCATGTTCGGCAAAAAATAAGGGAACACGCATTCAGATGCGGAGCCGACAACAAAAGACCTCACAGGTCTCCAAGACCTGTGAGGTCTTTTCGTTTCACGCGCAGATGCCGATGAGTCGCGCGCCGCTGACGACGAGCGTCAGCCAGCAGGCGGTTTTCAGGGGGGCGCGCATGGTTGTGTTGCTTGCGTCTAACGTAGCGTCGAGCCAATGCGCGATCACGTCAGCCGTCTGCGGTTCATACAAGATGGTTGTGTGCGTCGCGTCGGGGATGGTCGCGCCCATGCGCGCGCTGCCGTCGAGGAAATGCGATGCCAATATTATTGGCGCGAATGCGCTCTGCACGGCGTCGCGATAATCTTCGATCACCACGTCATCTTCGGCCGCGCCGACGAGCAACAGTAGGTTGCGCGGCGCGGCGGCTTGCAGGTCAGTGACGTTGACCGACAGTCCAATCGTCGCCGCAAACTACGCCGGCGTCGGACTTCGGAAGTCTGCGCTGCATTAGATGTTTGCTAAGAGAGTTCGACGTCAGATATGCCTCTTCCGCACGTCAGCACTAACTGATTGGCGGACTTACTGCGCTGCGACGCGCAGGTGCACGTCGAGTTCCAGCTTGATAGTGTCTTCGAGACTCAGCACGGTGAACACGTTCGGTTTGTTCAGATTGAAGTACGCGAACGTGAAACTGGTCGTGGCAGTGCCCTTGGCGTCGCTGCCGCCGACGTTGCCCGTTACGTCCCACGCGACTTGCTTCGTGACATCGCGAATGGTCAGGTCGCCAATCAACTTAAACGACACGGGGCCGTCTTTCGGCGGCAGCGCGAGTCCTTGAATCGCCGTCGGCACGAACGTCGCATACTTGAAGCGATTCGTTTGCAGGACGTTCTGCTTGATGAAGTTGTCGCGCTGTCCCTCGTCGCTCTTCAGCGTGCTCAGGTCCACCTGAAACTTAGACTGCGCCGTATCAATCGTGCCGTCTGCTCTTGCCACAATGGTGCCCGTCACTGCTTTGGTCGCGCCGATAGCGTCACTGGGGAACGAGAGACGCGCCAACTGCTCGCGCACGCGATAGCGCGCTTCGGTGTCGCCCGTCACGATCTCAAGGCGAACGGTTTGCGCATTGCTGCTGGCCGCCGTTGGCTGCGCGGCGCTTGTTGTCACGGCCGTGCTAGGCATAGCGCTCGTCGCTTTGGTGCTCGCGGGACTGGCAGCCGGCGCGCTGGTCGGTAGCGCCGAGGCTGGCGCAGACGTTGCTGTGGGGTCGGGCTGTAAGATTCCACTCAGGGGTCCACAGGCGGCGACCAGACAAAGCACTGCAAGACCGGCGGTCAGCAGCCATGCCCGAATAAATTTACGTGCAGCTAATTTCATGTTACAAAATTCCTTTCGTTGTTCTGCCGATTCAAACAACCTCGCTAGGACTTACGAGTCATATCAGATTTGCCATTCGGGAAACCCGCGAGACGACGCTCATCGTCGCCGGTAGGTCTGACGTCAACTGCGTAATTCCTATCTCTTATTGAGTGTAAATCGGCCGGCTGAATGTTGTCCAAGATGTGGCTGAGAATTTGCTGAGACGTTTCTTGTGATCCTCAACATTTTCTCAAGCGGCACGCCACACAGATGCGCCGATGAGAGTGGACGGCGAGCATTGCCCGCGCGTAGTCTGCATCATCGGCATTCATCTGATGTTATGTGTCGGGCATCGTCGTTCTACAGTGAGGCGGATGCCGTCACTGTTGATTGCGCTCACCCAAGCTGCATGCCGATGTCGAACGTGGCGGCGTAGCCGCTGCCACTCTTGACGACATTCAACACGGTTTGACCGCCGCTCTCGCGATAGATGCCGTCAGCGCTATTCTTCAGTCGCCCTTGTCCCTTAGCAGCATACGGCTGCTGCGCAAAAACTTGATCGGTGACCGTTTCGTCGAAGAACCACTGTGACGTAAACTCTTTGCCTGTTGCAGTCGTCGGACTGGTGCGAATCTTGAAGTGGATATGCACTGCCCTGCCTTGATACCACCCGGGATAGACCGTCGTGAAATTCACGACGCCGTTCGCGTCGGTTATTTGATAGCCGCGCAGGAACTTTTTGCCTTTGGTGCTGCCGAAATTCGGATCACTCGAATCTGAGTAGACGCCGGCCGCATCACAATGCCACACGTCCACTTGTGCGCCCGCCAGTGGTTTGCAGCCGCTGCTGCTGATCTGATACACGCGCGTCGTGATGGTCAACTGCGTGCCCGGCCTCACTGAATTGTCCGACGGATCGGAGCGGATGTCGGAGCGGTTCAACTTCTCATCCACGAAGTACGGTCCTTCGGTGAGCGCGGGTTTTACCACACACGATGGCGTTGCGCTTGCCGCCGCGCTCGTCGTCGCGGTGGCTGCCGCCGTGGTAGGCGCTTGCGTCGCGGCTTGTGTCGCCGCTGCTGTGGGTGTAGCAGCACGAGTCGGCGCGCTGCTAGGTGCTTGAGTTGCAGCAGCGGTAGGCTGAGCCGCCGTAGTGCCGCTCGGCGCACAGGCATCGAGAATGGCAACACCGGCGATGGCGCCGAACAGTGTCAGCACTTCGCGGCGTGTCAAGATTCGACCGACTAATTGATCATCGTTTTGCATGTTCTCTCCTCTTTCAGCAAACTAATTTCGCACTCGACCGAGTTGGCAAATTGTCCGTGCGATTTTTCGAGATAAATCTTAGCATAGCAGAATTCGATACAGAGCCGACGGAGCAAGCGCAATGCAATTGCCGCGGCGCTTGCCTTCCCCGTCTCGATTCAGCAGCGTATATTTGCTAAGTCTAAAACCTCGCATTGAAAATGACGTAAGAAATGGTTGAGAATTCGCTGAGCGATTCCGCTGGGCTCTCAGCCTCCTCACAGCATAAGCACAGAGTCATCTTAAGCATCAGGTGCTATAATTTTGCAGATTAAGATCGGTCTCGTGAAATAAATGTCTGCCACGAATGGCACGAATAATGAGCGAGATTCATGTCATTCGTAGTGGTCGGGATGAGGTTGTGATGGCAAACGTATTAGTGGTGGATGACGACCCGAAATTGTTAAACATGCTGCGGCGCACGCTGCTCTACGAAGGCTTTCACGTCTTCGCGGCGACGAACGGCAATGAGGCGCTCTCGGAAGTGCAGGCACACCGCCCCGACGTGATCGTGCTCGACTGGATGATGCCGGGCAAGGATGGCATCGCCGTCATGCAGCATCTGCGCGATGCCAACGACAAGGCCTTGGTGCTGATGCTCACGGCGAAAGATGCCGTCGAGAATCGTGTGGAAGGCTTGGAAAGCGGCGCAGACGACTATCTCGTCAAGCCGTTCGCGCCGGCCGAGTTGGTGGCGCGCATCCACGCGCTGCTGCGGCGGCCGGGCGTCGAGCTCAAAGATGAGCCGCTCGCGTATGCTGACCTGAGTCTCGATCCCGTCACGCGCGAAACGCGGCGCGGCGAGCGCACGTTCGAGCTTACGTCGAAAGAGTTCGATCTGTTGCGCTACTTGATGCGCCACCCGCGCCAAGTATTGCGCCGTGAGCAAATCCTCGAAGAAGTATGGGGCTATGATTTTGGCGGGGACGACAACGTGCTGGAAGTCTATATCGGCTATTTACGAAAGAAGACCGAAGCTGCTGGAGAACCGCGCATGATTCAGACCATGCGCGGTGTCGGCTACGTCGTGCGCGAGGAGTAAGCGTGCACCGTGCAATGTCCAGGACCTAGAGTCGCGGGACGTTGGACGTTGGACATTGGACTTGTGTTGATGAGCATTCGTTTACGTTTGACACTTTTATATAGCGCCATCGTCGCGCTCACCGTGATTGCGTTCAGCGCGGCGCTGTACGTGACGCAAGCGCAAACCACGCTGGACAGCATCCAAACCGCATTGGCGCGTCAAGCCGATGGCTTCTCGCATGGTCCGCGCGGTTTTCCGGGCCGCCCCGATGAACCGTCGTTCCCCAGCGGCTACTTACCGGGCCGCTGGACGCAAGTGCGCAATGTGGATGGCAGCGTGAACGCGCGTACGGTTGACCTGAGCGGGACGACCTTGCCACTCAGTGACGCGGGCTTGCAAGCCGTGCAAAATGGAAAAGTGTGGAGCGAGACAGCCCAAGTCGAAGAACAGCCGGTGCTCGTGTTCAGTCAGCCCATCGTCTCGCAAGGGCGCGTCACGAGCATCGTGCAGGTTGCCGCGCCCATCAGCGAGCGCGAGCAAGCGTTGAACAACTTGCGTTTCATTCTGCTGGTCGGCAGCGCCCTCGCCATCATTGCCGCGTTCGGCATCGGCTGGTGGCTGTCGGGAACCGCGCTCAGTCCGATCCATCGCATCACGCAGACGGCGCAAGCCATCGGCGCAGAACACAACTTCAGCCGTCGCGTACAGCACCAGGGACCGAGCGACGAAGTGGGCCAACTGGCCACGACGTTCAACACGATGCTGACCGAACTGGAATTGGCGTTTCGCCAACTCGAACAAAGTCTCGAATCGCAGCGGCGCTTCGTCGCCGACGCATCGCACGAGTTGCGCACACCGCTCACGACTATTCGCGGCAACATCGAACTGCTGCGCCATACGCCGCCGATGGACGCCAAAGAGCAGACCGAAGTGCTGGCGGACACGACCGATGAGATCGAGCGCATGATTCGGCACGTGCATCAACTATTGGTGCTCGCGCGCGCCGATGCGGGCCACTCGCGCTGACGCCGTTGATCGAAGACGTGTGCCGTCAAGCCAAACTGCTCGCACCACAGCGCACGATTCTGTGCTCGACGGCCAGCGACACGCAGGTGCTGGGTGATCGTGACGCGCTCAAGCAAGTGCTGCTCATCTTGCTGGACAACGCGCGCACGCACACGCCGCCACAGGCGGTAATTCGTCTGTCGGGCAGTGTGCGCGATGGGCGCGCGAGCATCAGTGTGTGCGATACGGGCACGGGTATTGCGCCAAATGCGCTGCCGCACATCTTCGAGCGCTTCTATCGCGTCGATACCTCGCGCAGCAGAGGCGGCAGCGGTTTGGGCTTGCCCATTGCGAAAGAATTGGTCGAAGCGCAAGACGGAACCCTGAGCGTTGAGAGCAACGTGGGCAAAGGCAGCACCTTCACGCTGACGCTGCCATTAGCGGTGACGTAAAGCTCCATTCGGAATGCCGCTGCACCGCCCCACCCGCAACCGCGAAGTGTAGGTTTGTTCTCGTCCGGCCTGCCTGTATAATCAACGGGGCGAGATGTCGCAGCCAGAAGGCAAAGGTTCTCATACGTCTGAACGTCCATTACCCATGCAACCCATTCTCGCTCGAAAGGCACGCATGACCATACCGCTGATGATGACCGACACGCGAATGTCTCGGAGTGAGCCGCTCCCAACGCACCTCGCACAGTTCTATGACGAAGGTGCATTCCCCGACCGAGCCATTGCCGACTTCCTCGGCGAGGGCTTGCGCGCCGACGAGAGCATCGTCATCATCGCGACGCCGGATCACGCCTTCTTGCTTGGCGCGCATCTGGCCAAGCAGAGCGCTGCATTGAGCAGTCTGGAGCGAAGTGGTCGTCTGACGATCCTCGATGCGCAGACGACACTGGATCAATTCATGGACGGAGCGATGCTCGACCGCACGCGCGTGAATTCAATCCTCGCTCCGGTGCTTGCCCAAGCGGCGGCGGCTGCTCCGAGTGGGCGTGGAAGTGCGTTTGGCGAGATGGTGGCGTTGCTATCCACCCAAGGCAATCTCGCCGCTGCCATCGAGCTTGAACGCGCGTGGAATGATCTGTTGCGTGCGAACAGTTTCCGTCTCTACTGTGCGTATCCGATCCGACAGTTCGTGCACGAGTCTATGAGTGAATTCTTTCAGCATGTGTGCAACGAGCATGACGAGGTGGTGCCGGTGCTGACGTGGCTCGATAAGCCTGAGCAGCAGGGGCGTTGGCTCGCCATTTTGCAGCAGCAATCCCATGCGTTGCAGGTGGAAATTGCTGAACGAACGGCAGTCGAAGCGGAGCTGCGCGCCTCGCAAGAGCAACTGCGTGAGTTGTCCGCGCACCTACAGTCTGCGCGTGAAGAAGAGCGGGCGCGGCTGGCGCGT
This sequence comes from Anaerolineae bacterium, assembly GCA_038198935.1. Lineage (GTDB taxonomy): Bacteria > Chloroflexota > Anaerolineae > JACRMK01 > JACRMK01 > JBBPZQ01. Next base: position 22,652 of record JBBPZQ010000107.1, on the reverse strand, counting down.
GAGTTGCACGATGAACTCGGACAGGTATTGACCGCGCTAAAGATGGACCTGACCCGATGGAGCCGCCGCTTCACGCACGCCGCGAGTGACCCGGATCAGGCTGCTACGCTCGGCGAAGTTCAGGACATGAAGCAGTTGGCTGACGACGCCATTAACTCCATGCGGCGAATTCTCAAAGAGCTTCGACCCGTCGAACTCGATACGTTGGGGCTGATGCCCGCGCTCGATTCGCATGTACAGGACTTTCAAAATCGCACCGGCATTGAAGCCCATTTTGTCACGGATGTTAACGACTTACCGTTTGAGTCAACGTGCGCGCTCGCTCTGTTCCGCATCGTACAAGAGTCGCTCACGAACGTGGCGCGCCATGCCCGCGCCACTCGCGTGGATGTGATCCTCGTGCGAGACGAGTCGCGCTTGGTGCTGGAAGTGCGAGATAACGGGGAAGGAATGACGACCCGTGAGCCGCACGCGCGCGGCCACATGGGAATCGTCGGCATGAGAGAGCGCGTACTCTTGCTGGGCGGCTCGCTCGAAATTCAAGGCAGCCCACAGCAAGGCACAACGGTCGTCGTAAGCATCCCCTTCGAATCGTGCACCGCAGTGAGCGTCTGATGTAATCTCGCGTTTAAGAACAGCCTGCGTCCGCGCGTATCAAGCGTTGAATCCGTTCGTGCACTTGACGCGCTGCCGAGATGACCTGACTCCGTCGAGTGAGGTCATCTGCTTTTTTGCAGCATCCACGCGCCACATTTCCCCTATCCTTCATAAGTGTTTGCTGAGAAAAATCTCCTCACTTCTCAGCGCTCATTCAGATTTCGCTTAGGCTCATCTCAGCGCGCAGTCCGATGATAAGCATAGCAATCACGAAAGGACACGCGCACCATGATCCAAGTCAATTTTCGCTCACCCGCCGACGAGTCGCTGCGACTGCTCAGCCGCTTCCTTACCGTCGGCGTGATGAGCACGCTGATTGATTTCAGCCTGTTCACGCTGTTGCACGGATTCTTCGCCGTGCCAACACTCAGCGCGAACACGCTTTCATACACGGCGGGCATCGTGAATGGCTTTGTGCTGCATCGGCGCTGGACGTACGCGCAGCGTGTCAGCCGAACAATCGGCGCGCGGTTCACGCTGTTCGCCGTCGTCAGCCTGAGCGCGCTGCTGCTGAACAACCTCATCGTGCTGCTGCTCGCGCCGCCGCTTGGCGTATTGCTGGCGGATCCATCACTCGGTGCACTCGTGGCAAAGGCGTCCGCGACGGCGGTCGGGCTGTGCTGGAATTTTGCTTTCAATCACTTCTCAATCAATCGCTGATTAGTGCATGTTTAACAAACTCATTGTGCATCGGGTAGCAGGGCAGCCGTGCTGGGCGGATACGGGCAGCACGGCTGCCCTGCGAGCCTTAATCACAACAACCATGTTGAAGATGCATTAAGTATCTTGAAGCGAACACGCAAGGGATGAAGTATCTGATGGCGGTACCCAGTTCGATGAGGGCGCGGACTACGTGATTGCGACTGACAAACCTCTGCTCTATCTCGGTTGGTTCAACAGCCAAGATCAAGTTGAACAGCCGACAGTTTGGGGCAACGGGTTGCGACGCGCTCACGCTTCCGCCAATGAAGCGGCAGGCTCAATTTCTTCACTAACGCCAACTCGAATCTCGAAGCAGGGTGAATGGGCTGTCACGCGCAGCATGAGACCGTGACCGCATTCGAGTGATGAAGGTCGCTCCCAAATCAGCAGAGGCGCCGCTGATTTGGACACATGCACACTCGTATCGCCGTTGCGCCAGCCACGCGCGTTCGTGCTGATCAGAGCGGCTAGCGCCGCTCTGCCCTCACACAGCAGCGCGAAGTAATCCGGCGAGAGGCAGAACTCGATGTGCAGCCGGATCGCTTTGGACGGCAGCGTGTAAGCGCACTGGAGGCCGGAGCCACACGGCGTCAGCGTAAATGATTTCACGGCACCGTGCAGTGCGCTGTGCACTTGTTGGTTTTCAAGCCGCACGTTCGCCGTTCCTTCATGCCACTCCACACGCTGAACACGATAGCGATCATTCTCGTGATCCACATCCGCGAACGCGCCGGGATGATTGCGCGGAACGTCCATAAATCGATTCAGTTCCTCCTGCCAGTTCCAGTCGTCGGCAGGATTGCCGACCACCAAGCGGCCCACTCCTGTCAGATCGAACAAGTATACGAGTCGTCCGCCGTACCTCGGCGTCAGCACCGCGTAAAGCGAATCGTTACAAATCACCACCTCGTCGTCGCCGTCGCGGTCGAGATCAATCAACCTGACGTGAGACTGCCCATCACGTTGGCTCATCCAGCGCGCCGCGGCGGCGATGACGAATACGGCGCGCGCATGAGACGCCAGCGCTTTCGCCCACGGTGCAGGCGCTCTGCGACCCGACAAGTCGCAATCGTGCCAAGCGGTCTCGTAACTGCACGCCATCAATTGTTTCCACGCCAATTCCCACAGCGGCGATGCGGCAACGCTGTCCGCCTGCGCCAATTCACATTCGGCTTGCATCAGCAGCGCGCGATAGGGAGCCCATTGCGGCGAATGCCACCAGTACAGATAATCTTCACCCGCACCCATCGTGTGCGCGAGTTCATAATAGGTGCCGTGCTCGACGGTCTTGGTCATGCCGGGCTGATGCGTGCTCAACCAGTCGGAAATGAGTGTCGGCTTGACGTGCGCATGAGCACTGAGCCATGCTAAGAACTTTTCGTATGGCTCGATTTGATCCGGAGTCCACGGCCGCCTGCCCCACGCGCCCACGCGCGCCGCTTTCTCCAAGTCGTCGGCACACACATATAACTCATCTGGTGCAGGCGCGCGCTCAGCCGCAAAGATTTGTTCGAGCATCTGCCAGTGGGCATCGTGACACGGTGGCACCCCATAACGCAATGCACGCATGATCGGTAGAGCGATCAAGTCTTGTGTTCCCGCAATCTGAAACGGCCGGCACGCATCACGCTCACACGCCAGTGATTGGCTAGGCGGCTCTGGACGCGATGGCGCTGCGTAATAGTCTCCGTTGAACCGCAAATCGAATTGCGTGCGCTCGCCGAGTTCATCGCCGTTCAACGAAAAAGCGAGACGGTCGTCGAGCAGCACACTCGTGTAGCCGCCGTTGCGCAAATGCGCAGACTGCATGAGTGGTGCGAGTTTGCTCGTGTGCCAGACGCGCTCAGGCACCCAAAAGGTCTCGACCTCATACGGGCTGATCCCCAGATGACGCTGATACACGTCGAGCGCGGTATTGAGTTGTCTTAGGTTGTGGGCAAAACTGAAATGGGGCAGGATGTTTTGCGCGTACGCGCTGCCAATCCACTCCAACAAGCCCTGCTGCCGCAGCGCGACGATCCACTGAAAAAAATCGGGGTCGTGCCACGCAATCGCTTCGATCAACGTGCCACTCAGATGCAGATTGAGCGGCACGCGATACTTCAGATGCAACTTGAATATAGCGGCGAAACCTTGCAAAATTTCCGCAAGACCTTCGCGCTCAGCGTAACCGTTCGTGATCAGATATTGATTGCCGTGCTGAACGAGGGCGAGTCGAATTGGCTCGTGCATGAAGATTGATGGGCGATTGATGGGTTGTGCGGCTAAACGGGCGTGGGGTCTGCCATGAACTGCTCGCAGTGCGACAGCCACTCGGCGATGAAAGCACGATCGGGGACGGGACGCACACACAAGCGGTAGTACAACACTTCAAAAAACGCGACGCCCCAAAAGACGCGCAGCAACGTCGGGTTTAATAGCATTCCGCATTGCTGATACGCATCCACGAATGCAGCGTTCCAACGCGCCGCCGTTTGGAACGTGTGCGACTGCGAGTATGCCATCGTCATGCTCTGCACTAGGAAATAACTCACGTCGCGCTCGGCCGCGCTCATCGCAAAGCGATCGAAGTCAATGACGGTGACTCGTCCATCCGAAATGTAAATATTCTTGGGGTGGTAGTCGCCGTGCGTGGGCACGCGCGCGTATCCACGCTGCGATTGAAACGCATTCTCAATCATCTGTGCCAGCCGTTCGAAGCGTGTGGCGTGCGCAGGGAACATTGCACCGAGCGCGTCATGCTGCATTCGCATCTGTGAAAGGCTGTCCGTCGGATGCGCGGTTCGCGCTTGGCGATAACCCGTTTCAAAATCGGCAAGCGAATGCAGTTGAGCCAACCAGCGAGCGGCTAAACGCACCGGCACCAACGCGTTCGCATCTGGTTCAGCAACCCCGCCGAGTTCACAGAGACGATGATACAACGGCACACCGCACGCCTCGGACTGGAGTAAGATATGGCTTTCCGTAATGAATTGTAACGGCTCGCTGATACACAACGGCTGATCATCCGTGAAGCCCGCATCCCACAGCGCGCGCAACAGCGTGAACAACCGAAGACCGTGCTCAGGCTCATGCCATTTGGCGATGAAGGTCTTTGCGGGACACCCGTCGCCATCGCGCACACGGTAGCGAATGACGGGCGGACCCAGACCATAATCGCTCAAAACTTCATGATCGAAATGAGCAATATGCAGCCCGATGCGATTGAGGTATTCAATCGGGTCGCGTACGATAGTATCGGTTTCTAGAAATGCGAGCGCAGGTTTGCCTGAAGCACTTTGCATTTTCCACAGTCCGCCAACGATCTATCTTGATGATAACACGGCTTTCTACATATGGCTTGGCCATGATACGTTCTGCCTTATAATCTGTGCATGATCATCTCGATGCAAGCAAGCTGCATCGGGTTAGGCAACATCATGCTCGCTGGGTAGCTGCAACGTACCACTCGTGCACGCAGGTTTACTTTTGCGCACGCCAATCATAGGTGGTCGAGCACGCGGGTCTGAGGCAGAGACGAAGCGGAGGAGGAACCGTGCAGATTGCAAACGGTGTTTATTCGATGGGCAATTGGAAGGGAGGTCAGGTGCGCGCCTTCCTGCTCGACGATGGGCACGAGTTGAGTCTGGTGGATACGCTGTTCGAGACGGACGCGCGGTTGATCCTCGCCGAGATCAAGCGCATGGGTCGCACGCCATCCGACCTCAAGCGCATTGTACTGACCCACGCGCACCGTTCGCACCTCGGAGGGTTGGCGGCGCTCAAACGACTGACGGGCGCAGCGGTCTATGCGCACGAGTGGGAAGCCGGCATCGTCTCGGGCCAGCGCCCCGCGCCCCGCGTGAGCTGGCTGCCCGTGCCGCCGCTGCGCGCCTATCCGCTGCAACTGGGTCTGAACCTTCGGCTCGATAAGCACCCAGCCTGCCCGGTCGATCACGTTCTTTCAGATGGCGAGCAGGTGGGCCCATTGGTGGTTGTTCACACGCCAGGCCATACGCCGGGGCATTTGGCGTTTTGCTGGCCCGAGCGGCGGCTCATGATTACGGGCGACATTGTCGCCACCTGGCCCGACTTGAGCCCGGGTTGGAGAGGATTCACGCTCGACTGCGCGGAGCATCTGCAATCCGTACGGCGCATGGCTGAGCTGCGCCCCGAAATCCTGGCGGTGGGTCACGGCGATCCCATGCGCCACGCGGGCCACGAGCATCTGCAGGCTTTGGTCGAAACGGCTGAACACTGGGTTGACCCAGCCAAGCCGAGCCAACCCTGACACGGCGCAATGCTGCGGCTCAACTTATCGGCAGTGCCTCACGCAACAGAACGCGCCGCGCGCCGTTCTTCGATCACGTAGAACAAGAGCAGACCGATCAGGAAGACGAGCAGGAACAAACCATACAGCCACGTTGCGTTCCGGCTCAGGTTGAACTCGGCGATGAACACCAGCATCGTCACCAGCAACGCCGCCAGCCAGACGATGTTCAACCCGATGCCCATTTTCATGTCATCCCAGTGATCCATCAGCGCCAACACCACCGCCCATACAGCGAAACTGAGCGGCCAAGCAGCGACGACACGCCCGGTGAGCGGTGTTAGCTGCCAGGGCCACTGCGGGTTGAAGCTTTCCGGCGCAAAGAGCAGGAAGCCGCTGACTGACAGCAAGATCATGGCTTCCACAGCCAGGAACAGCCGAAAGGCTGGCAGGGGAGCAGCGACGCGCGTCACGGGCACCAGCGGCGCGCGGGTGGCGCGCCACACCAGAAAGACCATCCAGAGCGGCTCCTCGACATAGAGGAAGAGCCAGAGCCAGCCCGTGAACAGGTCAAAGCGGAACTTGTCGGCGTGCACGAAGGTGGACATCAGCAAGACCGTGACAAAGGCGGCGTTGCCCCACGCGAAGTAGCGGAGCCGACGCCACGGTACACCAACGAAGATCAGAAAGAAGAACGCACCGCGGAATAGAAAGGATGCCGCCAGGTACAGTGCGCTGAGGCGCACGGGTACGGGCCAGGCGAAGGTATCTACAGCGAACGACGGCACCAGATAGAGCATGATCACGGTCACGACGCCGGGCAGTCCGTTGAGCAGCGCCCACAATTTCCACTCGATGCCTTTCGTGTTGTTCATTGTCTCGTCTCCTCGGGAGAATAGTGGTTGGGTCGAGCATACTTAGGGTTCGTTAAAAGATAACTTCCCGACCAACCCTGTCATTCTGAACGAAGTGAAGAATCTCTGTGGCGCTACTCAAAAACGGATGCGGTCATGCAATCAATTCGCTGCCACATGAGTGCATGACGAAATTCATTTTACAGCATCGTATCAGAGATTCTTCACTCCGTTCAGAATGACATCGGGTCGGTAAGTTATTTTTTTTCGGACCCATGCTTCCGCTTAACGCGCCGCACCAAGATAACGATTATGCACAGCAAAGCCAACAGCAACACAACAATCAGCGCGAGGTTAATGAGCGGCTGGAGACTATCTGCCGACGGCTGCACCTCCGCCGAGAGAAACGCGGTGCGCTCGATCGGCGTGCCGTCGGGGCTCGTCGCGAGCGCGCTCACGTCAATGCCGTACAAGCCGGGCGCTTGCGGCGTCCAAACGCCTGCGCGCTCCAAGCCGTCACCGCTCAGAGCGATGGTTTGCACGCTGCCGCCGGGTTCACGGATCAGCGCCTGTGCCTGCTGAATAGGCAATCCCTGCCCAGCCAGTGAGACTCGCGCCGTAATCCGCACCGGCTCGCCGGGTTGAGGTATCAGGCTGCTCGTGCGCGCCTCGAGCAGCGCGCCGCCACTCAGTCGCGCCGTCTGCGCGAAGTCCACGCCGTTGGGAGGTGTCTTGCTTGTCGCACTCAGCGTGATGCGCCACGGGCCGGGGGCGGGATTGTTGAATCCGTATCCGAGATAGACGAGCGTGGCCGGGTCGTCAACGACGATCAATCCATTCACGGTCGGGTCCAGCGTAATGAGATTGCCCGATGCGCCGCGAACGGTGACGGTCAGTGAGCGCGTCGGATCGAAGAGCGCGAAGCTGGCCACCGCGACGCGATCAATGTTGATCGTGAAGTCGCGGCTCTCGCCTGCGCCCACATGGCCGGTGAAAACTCGAGTGAACTGAAGCGCCTCTTCATTCTCGGGCACGGGCGCGGGGTCGGCTTCGAGCGGGAACTGTCCCGCGGTTTTCTGGAGGATTGGCTTTATGACCGCCTCGAAGACCTGAGGCGATTCGTTTAAGTCCGTGTGCAGGATCGGTATCTCGCGCAACGCGCCACTGATGCCGCCCACGCTCTGACGCGCGATGATCAGGTCGCTCGGCACGCCAGTGCAAGGCGACTTGACGGGTTCAACAATCGGGGTGCCCGCGATCAGGGTAAAGGGTATGCCTTTGCGATGCGTGATCTGGCGATTGAAATTCCGCAGCACATACTCCGGACGAATCTCCAACGCAGCCGGCAGATAGAATCCGAGTGAGGCTGGCAAGCTGGAACAGTCGGTGCCCCGATTCGGCGAGCCCAACATCAGCAGCTGCGCGACGTCGCGCTCCTGCATGACACGGTCAATGTAATAGCGCGAGATCAGTCCGCCCATACTGTGCGCGACGAGGTCAACCTGCTGTGCGCCGGTCAAGCGTTTGACGTTGGCGATGTACTGGCCGACGATGGCGGCGTTTTCCGCGATGGTGTTGGTGCGGCGCGTCGGATTGGACAGGTCGCCCGTGTTGAGGCGGCCCTCGACTTGTCCATCGCCCACGGCAAACCCACGCAGATCCAATGCGGACAGGAATCCCTGTCGGCCCAGATAGTTGCGCCACGCGTCGGCGCTCGCGCTGAAGCCATGCACCATGACGATCGGTCGGGGCGAGATATGCACACTCAGGGCTTGCTCCAAACGCAGCTCGTCGGACTTGGCGCGCAGCTGGCGCTCAGGGCGCGGTTGGCGGTCGTTGCTCCAATACCAACCCAGACTCAGAAATGGCTCGCTCTGACAGTTGTCCTTTCCAGTTTGGATGGTACACTCGGAGAGCGGCACGTTGTCGGCGTCGAGATAAAAGCGGACACGCGCTGCGCTTGCCGCCGGCGCGGAGGATTGCACACGCAGACTGATGCGGTCGCCGTCGGTGAATTGCGTCGTGGGCGCACCGTTGCGGTCGAGGATGCTGAGCGATGCTTGTGCCTGCAATGTCTGCGGGGACAACAGTGGCAGTGCTGGTAACAATGCAATACAGCAGAGTGACAGGAGCAGAGTAGTCTTACGCATTGGAGCGATTATAGCCAAAAGCCAGAACGAACGCCAAGCCAGATTAGCCTATTGCCGCAATGGGAACCACGAGACGCTACCCATGTTTGAAGATAAGCGCAAATATTTTGAACTGCTAAACGTGCGTGTTAAACTCGACGTGGACAACAAAGAGAAGGTAATCTACATCCAATGCCGAATGAATTTTGATTTTCAAAATTGGTAATGCTTTGCTCATGCAGAACGCGCGGCGATGAAGTCGCCGCGCTAGAAATACGGTGCCCGATGAAATCGGGCTTGGGTTAGCCCGCTTGAGCGGGCGTCGTGTCCGTAGCCCGCCGACTTTATCGGCGGGCGTACTCAGCGTGCAAAAGGCGTTACCGAATTTGATCGTCAAATTTCATCAGGGAAAACAACGGCTTGTGCAAGTGCAAACATCACCCTCATCAAGTAATCACCATGTACGATTTGTGCTGGTCACCCAGCGACTCGTACTCGCGGGCGGAGGTGGGCGCGTGCATCAGAACGCAGGACCTCATCGCAACGAGGTGACAGCGTGACGCGGCGACGTACCAAAAGTCATGCGTCACCGAAAAGGGGATCCGCCGACGTACGGCGCGAACCCCCAGTGTCAATGCCCGGCGACGCGAGTTCTCCAGATTCGCGCACGCTGCTACGCGCGTTAGCAAGCCATGTCGCGGGCGGCGTCGAGGAGCATCTAGACACGCTCGAAGCGTCAGGGCTTATCCGCCTCGCGCAGCCGCGGCCGGACTTACAGTATCTCTTTCGCCACGCGCTGCTGCAGGATGCGGCTTATCACTCACTCGTTAAAGGCGATCGGCGCGCGCAGCATCGCAGCGTCGGCGACGCGTTGGAGCGTTTGTATCCGGACCGTCTGGATGAGCTGGCGGCCGTGCTGGCGCTGCACTTCGACGAGGCGGGCGATGACGAGCGCGCGCTGAAATATTACACACGGGCAGGTGATTTCGCCCTGCGCAGGTACGCCAATGCTGAGGCGGTCGCGCACTACACGCACGCGCTGGAGCTAGCTAGACGAAAGGGAGCAGCGCACGATCTGCCTCTGCTGCATCTCTTTAGCCGGCGGGGCCGGGCGCTTGAACTCAGCGGCCAGTACGAGCAAGCACTCGCGAACTACGCTGAAATGGAAACACGGGCGAGCGAGCACGGCGACCGTGCGCTGGAACTGGCAGCACTCGTGGCGCGCGCGACGATTCACTCAACGCCCAGCGCAGTGCACGACCCGTTGCGAGGCAAGGCTTTATCGGAACAAGCGCTCGCCCTCGCTCGCGAACTGGGCGACCGCCAAGCCGAGTCGAAGATTCTCTGGAACCTGATGCTGCTCAGCCAGTTCACGGGCCACATGCGCGACGCCGTAACCTACGGCGAACAGTCGCTCACGCTCGCCCGCGAACTCGACCTGCGCGAGCAGTTAGCGTATACGCTAAACGATATCATGCGTGCCTATATCGGCGTGGGGCAGTTCGCACAGGCGCGGCTCGTGCTGGACGAAGCCCGCGATATCTGGCGCGAGCTCGGCAACAGCCCCATGCTCACCGATAACCTGGGCCGCTCTGCTCGCATTTTCTTTGCCGTGGGTGAATATGAGCGCGCCATCGCCGCGGCGAATGAGGCGCGCCGCCTGAGTGAATCCATCGGCAACCTGTGGGGCCAATCTTTTTCGCGGATGTTCGTCGGCAACATCTACTTCGAGCGCGGTGAGCTATCTACGGCAATCGAGACGATGACCGCATGTATCCGCGTGGCTGCACAAGCCGGACTGGTCATGGCGCAAGTCGGCACGCGTGCCGACCTGGCCTGGATTTATGGCACCATCGGCGCGATTGACGAGGGCCTTGAAATGGCTCGCCTCGCGCAAGCCACAGCCGAGCAACGACTGCCTGGCTTTAGACCTTGGGCTTTGGGCTGCCTCGCACGACTACAGGTCATGCAGGGTGACCTGTCCGCCGCCGAGGCGAGCGTGTCAGCAGCCTACAGCGGTCTTGAATTAGAAGATTTATCCACGCACGGCGCGGTTCAGGTGCCCATGGCCGATGCGGAACTGGCGCTGGCAACACATAACTATGCCCACGTCGTCAGCGTGATGGATGATTTGATTGCACGCCTGCGCAAGGTTGGAATGCGTCCGTTCCTCTCTGACGCGCTGTATCTCAAAGGACAGGCGTTGCTGGCACAAGACCAACTTGAAGCCGCGCGCCAAGTGTTCAGCGCTGCGCGGGCCGACGCCGAGTCCCTAGGCTCACGGCGGATGCTCTGGCAAATTCTCGGATCGTTGAGCGTCATCGAAGAAGGCCGAGGCCACCACGCCGAAGCGCAACAGCTTCGCTCGCAGGCTCGCGAGTTGATCGCCTTTATAGCCAGCCACATGCCGCTGAAGAAATTGAGCGATTCATTTTTGCAAGGGCCGTTGGTGCGCGCCATCCTGGATATACCCGTTGGCAATGACCTATAATTCGGTCACTTTGAGTCCAGTGAAAGCCTCCTGCATATCCATAGCCATCTGCCCCTGATTAAATATTGGGGCAATCGCGACGACATGCTGCGGCTGCCGCTGACCAATTCGATCTCGTTCACTCTCGACGGCGCGCAGACGACCACGACAATTGAATTTCGTGACGACCTGTCGAGCGACATTAGACCTCTTGCATCACTCAGCAAGACGATCCGTAGTAACGACTTCAGTCGTTGCTGTCATCGCAAACAGCGACTAAAGTCGCCACTACGAAATACTTTTGCAAGAGGTCTATGATCAAAGTGGATAGCGCGCACGTGAGGTGGAGTTTCACACAAGCCGCTCGTTCCGCAAAAGACAAGCGACTGCTTATGCTATAATCGGGCACACAGCAACCCGTAAGCGACTTCTATGTCCACCTCCGAAACCCCCCTCGAAAAAGTCGAGCGGCTAGTCAAGCAATACAAGGCGCTGTCCGCCGCCGCGCGCCGTAAGGTCAACGAAACCGATACGCAGAATCGTTTTATCATTCCGCTCTTCAGCGCGCTCGGCTGGAACTTCGCCGATGCCACGCAGGTCGCCGCCGAAGAAAAAATCTCACGCGGCTTTGTAGATTACGCCTTCAGTCTGCACGGCGCGCGCCGGTTCGTGCTGGAAACCAAAAGCCTCAAAGAAGGTCTGGAGGAGAAAAACTACAAACAGGCGCGCGACTACGCCTACCACAAAGGGCTGACCTGGGCCGTCCTCTCCGATTTCGCCGAACTGAAAATCCTTAACGCCGAACTCAAAGAACCGAATCCGTATCAGGCCGTCTTCCGCTCCTTCGGCGTGGATGATTACCTGCCGCGCTTTGACGTACTGAGTTGGCTGTCCCCCGCCGAACTGGAGAAAGGCACGCTCGACCGCGAAGCCGTCACAGCAGGCAAGCGCAGCACCATCACACCGATCACGCAAAGTCTGTTCGACAATCTGACGAAATGGCGCGCGCAGCTCAATGCCAACTTCCGCGCCTACAACAAAGGCAAGCTCTACACGCCGCAACTGATTGACGACGCGGTGCAGCGTTTGCTCGACCGCCTCATCTTCATTCGTACTGCCGAAGACCGCGAAGTGGAAGGCGAAAAGTTGATCGCGCTCGTGCGCGACTTGCAAGCGCGCAATCGGCTCAACGACCTGATGCCCGCACTCAACAGTCGTTTTCGCGCGCTCGACCGCGTCTACAACAGCGAACTGTTCGCGCCGCATCTCTCCGAAGATTTGGACGGCGGCGAACCAACCACGCTCGTCAACGTGATCGAAGGCTTATACGGCTCGTCCGCGAACTTCATCAGTTACAACTTCGCGTTCATTGACGCCGACGTCTTGGGGCGCGTCTATGAGCAGTACCTCGGCTATGTGTTGTCCGACGCGAAGGCCGCACCCGCGCAGGCCAAACAAACCAAGCGCAAATCGCAGGGTATCTATTACACCCCGACCTTCGTCGTCAAGTACATCATGCAGCAAACGCTTGGCCGCTATCTGGCCGAGCACGACTACAACCCCGCCCATCCTGTCCGTGTGCTCGACCTTGCCTGCGGCTCCGGCTCCTTCCTGATTGAAGCGTTTGATGTGCTGGACAATTTTCTCGCGCGCGCGAAGAATCAGGCGGACGGCGCTTACGACGTCCACGACCACGCGCGCCAACTGCAAATCCTCATGCAGAACATCTACGGCGTGGACAAAGACGAACAGGCGGTGCAGGTCGCGCAGTTGAACCTGCTGCTCAAAGCCTTGCGCACACCCGACAAACTGCCGAAGTTGGAAAACATTCGACAAGGCGACTCGCTTATCAGCGGCACGCCCGACGAACTCGCCAACCACTTCGGCGCAGACTGGAAAGACAAGACGCCGTTCAATTGGGAGACGCAGTTTGCGGACGTGATGAATGATGGTGGGTTTGATGTGATTGTAGGCAACCCGCCGTATGTCCGTGCTGAGAATATGCCACGCGATGAGCGTGATTACTACATGGATAGCGGTCACTTCGATGTTGCGTATGGACGATTCGACATTCACATTTTGTTTGTAGAGCGAGCAATCAAAATGCTGAAAGAAGGTGGACGACTCGGCTTCATCATTCCATATGCTGCATTAAATCAGAATTACGCCAAGCACTTACGAAGATTTATTCTTGATACGTGTGCAATTGAAAGAGTTGTCGACTTCTCTCAATATAGAGTTTTTGAGCAAGCAGCTGTAGATACCTGCATTCTCATTCTGCGCAAAGATAGCAGGAAGGAACTTCGTATCGAAAATGAAATTCATCTGATACGAAGCGATGATTATTCAAATGGCATCACCGAGATGAATCCAATCAGGATGCGGCAAAGTTTGTACGAGGAAACTGTTGACAACATGTTTAGACTTGACCTTGTTAGAGCATCAGTCGACATTGCTCACAAGGTAGAAAGACAAAGCATAAATTTGGGCCAAATATGCTATGTCATCACCGGGGTTGTAGCCCACGACAGTGCCACAGGTGAATCAAAGGACCGCCTAATCCATGATCGCAAATTGGGTAGGGGGTCAAAAATATATGTTGAAGCCAAAGAGGTAGCTGGCAGATATGCGCCTCTCTTTCCAACTCGCTACATTGAATATTTACCTGCTGAAATGCATCGTCCAAAGTTCCCAGAGCTTTTCGAGAAACCTAAAATATTGATACCCGATCTCGTTGGTGAGAGATTGAGTGCAACAATTGACTTCAACGGTATCTATACAAATCATTCCTTCAATTGCTGTGTTCGAAAAAGTGATTTGGTTGGAGTTCAACGGAATTTGCACATTAGCGAAGAAGATGCAAATCTATCTGCACAATACGATTTAAGGTTTAGCCTTGCTATGATTAACTCAAGGCTACTCACTTTCTACTTCAATACGAATCTTGGCGGAGGTCTGCACGCATCACCTACGAATGTTCGGCGTCTCCCCATCCGCGCGATCAACTTCGCCGACGCCGCCGACAGAGCGCAGCACGATGCGATCGTCGCGCTGGTCACAGAGATGCTCGCCTTGCAGAAAGATTACGCCGCCGCCGAGCGCGAGAAACGCGACGAACGTCACGCACTCAAGCGGCGCATCGCCGAAGTGGACAACGCGATAGACGCGCGCGTGTACGACCTGTACGACCTGAGCGACGACGAAATCAAGACTATCGCGGGCTGACTAACTCACCTTACACCCTTAGGGTTCGAATAAGAAACAATTTCCCGACTCTCTGTCATTCTGAGCGTAGCGAAGAATCTCTATGCCGCTTGTGAGAGACATATGTGGTCATGCACTCAATCCGCTACGCATGGAGTGCATGACCACGTGCATGAATGAGCAACGCTTCAGAGACCCTTCGTTTCACTTCACCCTGTGCCGCGGGCGAATGCGCGCCTGTAGGCGTTCGCCTGCGGCACAGGGCATGGGTGACAATCGGGAATTCTTCTGTTGCTGACCCTCAAGCCGCGTCTGCCGTTGCCGGCGATGAGCGGCTTTGCTGTGTGCTATAATTTCGCTGATGACCCCACGCACACGACGCCGTCCCAAGCCGACCATTCGGGGCGTGCAGCGCGCCCTCAAGACGCTGCCGAAATATTTGCTCAAGCAAGCCGAAGGTCTCGCCGTGTTCGGCTCGCTGGCGCGCGGCTTTGATTGGCACGAGTATAGCGACATTGATATTGTCGTCGTCGTCAAGCGCAAACGCGGGCGCTTTCCCCATGACACCGACAGTATTTGGAGCCACCGTATTCGCAAGGCGCTCAGACTTTATCGCCGCGAGGTGACGGTGCTGGTGTATACAGTGGAGTTGGTTAAAGAGATTCCCTGCTGGGAAGCGCTGCGCATGTGCACGGATGCGAAAGTGCTGATTGACAACAATGGCGTGCGCCAACTGTTCAAGCAGGTTGTCAAAGCAGCAGAAGATGCGGGGCTAAAACAACGTTGGATTAAGGATCATTGGGTCTGGTATAAGCCACGCATGAAATGGGGAGAGGTCATCGAGTTCAGAGTCACATGAACAATCACATGGATTATCGCGGCTGGCTTGCAACCGCGCAAGAATACTTACAGATAGCCGAATCAGACCTTGGACTCCAGAATTACGTCCCCGTCGTGCATTACGGGCAACTTGCGCTCGAAATGTCCGCGAAGACGATCATTGCCTATTTACACGAGCCTGAATGGACGCATGACCCAAGCGACGAACTACAAGATATCATCCGCAGAGAGGGTAGAAGATTTGAACAGCGTTTAGGTAAAGCGACGGTTCAGGAAATGCGCCGCCTTGCGTTGAATGCCAAACAGTTCGCCAATTGGCATACGTGGTCAACGTATGGAAAACGCGAAGCAGGCAAGCCCTACCAACGCCCATCCGAACTCTGCACGCCTGCAATCGTCGCGGATTTAATGCCGCGCGCGCGCCACGCCGTCGCACTGGCGACGCGCTTTTCGGCACAATTCGATTAACCGTCGTTCGTCCCACCATTCTCACAGGAGATTACCATGTGGAAAGAATTCAAAGCCTTCATCATGCGCGGCAACGTGATTGATTTGGCTGTCGCCCTCATCATCGGCGCGGCGTTCGGCAAGGTGGTGGACTCGCTCGTGAACGACATCATCATGCCGCCGATTGGCCTCGCGCTGGGCCGCGTGGACTTCGCCAACCTCTACATCAACTTGTCGGGGCAAGCCGTCACGTCCGTGGCGGACGCGAAGAAGGCGGGACAGGCGGTGATCGCCTACGGCCAATTCTTCAACACTATCGTCGTTTTTCTGATCGTCGCCTTCGTGGTTTTCCTTATCGTGCGCGCGGTAAACCAGATGCGCAAGCAGCCAGAAGCAACGCCGACTACGAAGCCATGTCCATACTGCGTGTCCACCATTGACCTCAAAGCCACGCGCTGTCCAAACTGCACCTCGCAACTGCCGACAGCGTTGCCGTCAACGGCATGACGGCGGACGGCAGACGACGGACGGCGGCGTGTTCAACTACCGTCCTCCGTCCGTTGTCCGCCGTCCATCAGCGCAGCACCACCACGCGATGGTTCTTCGCATCGGCGACGTAGAGCGCGTTGTTCGCATCCACAGCAACCGCCGATGGTTCTGCCAAGTCGCCGACGCCCTTGTTCTCGACAAACGTGCCGTCGGCGTTGAAGACCGCGACGCGTTTGTTGCGCGCATCGGCGACGACGATGCGTCCCAAGCGATCTACCGTGAGCGCCGTCGGCTGGCGCAGCTTGCCCGGCTCGTTGCCGGAGCCGCCAAACGCGAACACAAACTTGCCGCGAAAGTCGAACACGAGAATGCGATCGTTCGACGTGTCGCTCGCGTACAAAATATCTTTCGCATCTACCACCACGCCACCCGGCCCCAGCGCGCCGAACTGACCCGCGCCGCCGCCGCCGCTTCCGCTCATGCGCAGCGGCGCATCGTTGCGTTCGTATACCTGTACGCGAAAGTTCCCGCGATCCGCGACGAACAACTTGCCCGCGCTGTCGAGCGCGACCGCCACCGGTGCAAGCAGTTGATCCACATCACTGCCGCCAACGCCAATCGTCTTCACGAATGAACCGCTGCTCGCATTGAACACCGCCACGCGCCGGTTGTTCGTGTCCGCTACATACACCTGATTGTTGAACAGCGCGATCCCACTCGGCGCGTTCAAGTCGCCCGCGCCGCCCCCCGTCTTCCACGCGAACTGGCCCTGTAGGGACAAGCGCTGCAGCCGCTGATTGTCGCGCTCGGCGACGAACACTGCATCAGCCACCACGGCGATGCCACTCGGCGCGGCGAACTCGCCATTGCCCGAACCGAATCGTCCGAACGCGAACACGCGCGCGAGCGTCGGCGTGCTGATGGGGCGCGGCGTTGCCGCAGGCGTGACGCTTGCCGTGGGTGTGTCGCTGGGCTGCGCAGTGGCGCTGATGACGGCGGTACTGGCAGCTGACTCGGTGGGACGTTCGGCGTCGGGCGTGTGTGCGAGACGTGTCGCCATCGCCGCGAGCGTCGCCACACCTGAAGACATGATCGCTGTGCCTTCAGGCGGCACAGGCGTGCTGCCGTTCGCTGTGGGCGTGGGCGTTGGAGCGAGGGTTGTCGCCGTCGGGCTCGTGCTGCAGCGCGCGAGCAGCACGATCAGCAGCAACAGCATCAGGTGTCGCCAGTACAAGTGCTGATGCCAGTCTCGCACGTCATGGGGAGACCGATCGTCGCGTGCCAGACGCGATGACTTACGCCGCACGCGCTATCACCTGAACACGATTTTTTTCGAGGACATGCGCTCGATCACCACCAGCGATTCGAGCGGCACGTTCCAATCTTCGAGCGCCTCGCGCCCACCCTCGAAAACTTTTTCGACGACCACGCCGAACGCGAGCACCTGCGCGCGCGCCTCGACCACGATATTGGCAAGCGCGTTCAAGGTCTGGCCCGTCGCCAGAAAGTCGTCAATGATGACGACGCGCTCCTTCGGATGCAGATATTCCGGCGAGACGAGCAGCAAGGTCTCGCCGCCTTTGGTGCGCGAAGGCACGTGCCGCTCGAATGCGTTCTTCGGCATGGTGATGGGTCTCATCTTACGCGCGAACACGACCGGCACATCCAGCGCGACGCCGGCTTGCAGCGCAGGTGCGATGCCGCTGATCTCGGCTGTCAGAATCTTGTCCGGCTTGAGCGGTGCGAAGCGGCGTCCGAACTCCTCGCCCACGCGTTTCATCAGTCCCGAATCCACCTGATGATTCAGGAACGCATCCACCTTGAGGATGTTGCCCTCAAGCACTTGCCCGTCTTTGAGGATTCGCTGTTTGAGTTCTTCCATAGACTGTTTTAGATTTTAGATTTTGAATTTGAAATTTGAAATCTGAAATTCCTTCACTCCCATTCAATGGTCGCGGGCGGCTTGCTGGTGATGTCATAGACGACGCGGTTCACGCCGCGCACTTCGTTCACGATGCGCGCGCTGATCCGTTCGAGCAAGTCAGTCGGCAGCGCCGCCCAGTGCGCCGTCATGCCGTCCTCGCTCGTCACCGCGCGCACCGCGATCAAGTTTGCATACGTGCGGAAGTCGCCCATCACGCCGACGGTCTGCACCGGCGTCAGCACGGCGAAGTATTGCCACAGGTGACGTTGGTTCGTTGGTTCGTTGGTTCGTTGGTTTTCGGATTTTAAACCATTATCCAACCCACTAACCAACCAAAGATCCACCTCTGCTCTGACAATCGCATCTGCTAATCTTAACGTCGCGAGCGACTCGCGCGTGACGGGCCCGATAATGCGCACAGCGAGTCCGGGTCCTGGGAACGGCTGCCGATTCACCCAGCGTTCGGGCAGACCCAGTTCGCGTCCGATGGCGCGCACTTCGTCTTTGAACAAGCGCTTGAGCGGCTCGACGAGTTGAAAATCCATGCGCTCCGGCAAGCCGCCGACGTTGTGATGCGACTTGATGCGCGCCGCGTTCATCTTCCCCTGTCCCGCGCTCTCGATCACGTCGGGATACAGCGTGCCTTGCGCCAGAAATTGAAAGGGCCCTCGCGCCCGCGCCTCCGCCTCGAAGACGCGAATGAATTCTTCGCCGATGATCTTGCGCTTGCGTTCTGGATCAATCACGCCGTCGAGTTTTATCAAGAAGCGTTCGGCGGCGTCCACGCGCACGACGTTGAGATCAAGATGCTCGGCGAACAATTGCATCGCGTCGTCGGCTTCGTTCAAGCGCAGCAAGCCGTGATCCACAAACACGCACGTGAGTCGCTCGCCGATGGCGCGTTGGATGAGCGTCGCCGCCACTGCCGAGTCCACGCCGCCGCTGAGCGCGCACAGCACGCGCGCATCGCCGACCTGCGCGCGCACGCTCGCGATGGATTCGTGCACGATGTTGGCGGGCGTCCAGTCCGGTGCACAGCCGCACAGGTCGTACACAAAGTTGCGCAGCACGTCAACGCCATGCTGCGTGTGCGTCACTTCGGGATGGAACTGCACGCCGTAGATGCGCCGCGCCGGATCGCCCATCGCCGCAATCGGCGTGTTGGCTGATCGCGCGAGCACCGTGAAGCCGTCGGGCACACGAGCAATCGAGTCGCCGTGCGACATCCAAACGTTGAGCGTGTGCGGCACGTCACGGAACAACGAGTCACGCTCACATACGCTGATCGTCGCGGGTCCGTATTCGCGCTTCGACGATGGATGCACGTCGCCGCGCAATGCGTGCGCGAGCAACTGCATCCCGTAGCACACGCCGAGCACCGCTGACTGTGCATCCAGCAGGTAGGGCGGCAGTGTCGGCGCACCCGCATCATAAACCGAGGCGGGGCCACCGGACAAAATAAAACCGCGTGGAGACAGGCGTTCGATCTCCGCGCGGGGCGCGTCGTGCGGCAGCAGTTCGCAATAGACGTGCAGTTCGCGCACCCGCCGCGCGATCAACTGTGCGTACTGCGAGCCGAAGTCGAGGACGACGATGGACTGCATCAGGCCGATTATACCCTCACAGCCCAATCGCGGCGAGATTGTCGAGCACGTCGCCGATGCTCAACGTCAACTGCGGGTGCGACACCTCGAAGTGATCCACCGCGTCGCTCAGCCGCTCGCGCAGTGAGTGATAGTGATGCGGCTGCGTCGCGACGGTCGGGTCGAGGATCGGCTGCATACTGCTGCGCAAATTTTCGATATGCGCGCGCGAGGCGTCGTCGTTGACTTCCGTTTGATCCAGTTCGCTGTGCAGTCGCTGCAAACGTTCGTTCAATTGTTGTTCGTCAGCCATGATTCATCATTCCTTGTGCTCACGCCAACAACGCCACGTAAGCAAAGTTGTTTTTGAAATTCTTCGTGTGCTATGCGCGAGCTAGTCCTTATGCGCGCTCAAACGTGATCGGCAAGCTCTTCACGCCGTACACGATGAAACTGTTCACCGGCTCGATGGTCGCCTCAGGCGCGCGCTTGAAATCGGCGATGCGGTCGAGCATGGCGCCGAGCGCGAGCTTCGCTTCGAGTCGCGCGAGCGGCGCGCCGAGACAGTAATGGATGCCGTGTCCGAAACCGACATGCCGATTAGGATTGCGGCCAACGTCGAATTGCGCCGCGTGTGGAAATTGCGACTCGTCGCGGTTGGCGGAGCCGATCATCGCAAGCAGCGATGCGCCCGCTTTGATGTCCTGGCCGCTGATCTGTGTGTCGCTCACACACTGACGGAACATCGCCTGCACGGGCGAGCGATAGCGCAGCACTTCTTCAATCGCGCTCTCCAGCAGCGCCGGATCGGCGCGCAGCTGCGCCACCTGATCGGGGCTTTCGTCGAAACACAAAATCGCATTGCCGATGAGGTTCGTCGTCGTCTCATTGCCCGCGACCAGCAGCAGGCTGCAAAAGCCGAGCAGTTCACGCATCGTCAGGTGCTCGCCGTCAATCTGCGCTTGCAGTAGAGCGCTGATGAGATCGGCGCCCGGCGTGCTCCGCCGCTCTTCGATTAGCGCGTGGAAGTACGCGCCCATCTCCTGAAAGACGTCGCGCGCGTCGTCGCCGTGTCCCATCGCCTGCTCGTTGCTGTTCGACACCACCGCGTCCGACCAGAACTTGAACTTATCGCGGTCGCTGCTCGGAATGCCCAGCATCTCTGCGATGACGATGACGGGCAGCGGATACGCAAGCTCGCCAATCACGTCCATCGCGCCGCGATCCATCACTGCGTCGAGCAGTTCGTCCACAATCGCCGTGATGCGCGGCGCGAGTGCCTCGACTGCTTGCGGTGTGAAGGCGAGCGTGACCAGCGAGCGCAGTTGACGGTGGCGCGGCGGGTCGGCGCTGATGAGGCTCGCGCCAAACATGCCGCCGTCGCCTTGACCGCCGAAGCGCGACGAAAAGGTTTGATAGTCGGACAGCACGCGCTTCACATCGTCATACTTGAACACCGTCCACAGATGGTGCGTCTCGTCGTAATAGACGGGCGATGCCTGCCGCATGAACTCGTAACCGGCGAATGGATTCAATTTGAAATCGGGAGAAATGGTCGTCGTCACGTGACCTCTGGGCTTGCCATAATGCTATTCTTGCCGCGCGACTTGGCTGCGTACAGTGCGCGATCCGCTTGCGAGATGAGGCTGTACACGTCGGCTGTTGTCGGCTCGAACGTCGCGACGCCAATGCTCGCGCTGAATTGTATCGTGCGGCCCTGCTCGACGAGGCGCGCTTCGCTGAGTGCGCGCTGCACGCGCCCGCAAAACGTGAGCGCAGCGGCGCGATTCATGCGCGGCAGCAGGAACACAAATTCTTCCCCGCCGTAGCGCGCAAAGGTGTCCATCGCCCGCGCGTTTGCGATGCATACCGCGCTCACCGTGCGCAGCACGTCGTCGCCGACCAGATGGCCATACGTGTCGTTGATGTGTTTGAAGTCGTCCATGTCGAGGATGACGACGGAGAACACCTCACCGCTGCGCCGCACACGCGCCAACTCCTGCTCGGCGACTTCAAAAAAGTAGCGGCGATTGTGCGCCTGCGTCAACTCGTCGGTGATGGCTAAATGGCGCAACTGCTCCTGCGTCACGTCGAGTCGTTGCGCGAGCCGCAACGTCCATCCACCGAAGATGGGCGAAATGAGCGCGGGCGCCACGACGGCGACGATGAGTCCCATCACGCCGACCGTGCCGTCGCTCAATAGGTTGACGCTCGCGGTAATGATGAGCGAGATTGCAATGGAAGCCACTGTCAACAACGCCGTTGACCCGACCACACCATAGCGTCGCAACAGTGTGCGTAACATGCGGCTCACACGATTGAGCGCGGCGTGCTGCGCTTAATCGGAACGCGTGCCTCGACGAAACACCGGCTTGCCGTCCACGAACGTCTGACTTTCGATGCCCCAACTCCACGAGTGCAGCGGCGTGATGCGGAAATATTCTTTCGCGCCGAAGTGCCCTTCGCGCATGACGATCTCCGCCGTGCCATGAATCTTGATGCCGCGCGGGCGGCGCGTCTCCGGATCGTGATCGTCGAAGACGAGCGCAACTTTCGTGTTGCCGCGCAGCACGTTTTTGTATTTGAGCGTGCGTGTCATCGTGCGCCCACTCACGTAAAAGTATTCGCCGTCGAATTCGACACTGACCGTCGCCACGTCGGGCTGCAGCGCACGACTAACGGTGGCGACGCGCGTCAGTCGCTGCGCTTTAAGGTAGGCGAGTTCGGCATCGGTAAACATATGACTCAAACGGCAAACCACCAAGACCCAAAGGCACCAAGATTTTCTTCGTGTTCTTGGTTTCTTGGTGTCTGCGTGGTTTGATTTCGTTGTCTCATTGCAGATGCGTCTTGACGAACAGGATGGTACGCGCCACGATCTCACGCGTGCGCGCGTCGTCGTTCTCGACATCGAAGCCGTGCACGCCCTGCGGATGGTTGGCCACATCGAGCATCGCGTTGGCGGCTAGTGACCTGGAGCGGAAGTTCTGCAACGAATTAGAGACGGCGTATTATTGAGCCAGTACTTGAAATCACGGCACGACCATTCCCACGCGAAAGGATGAGCGAAGCGTTGGTTGTAATCGCATTGACTGCGGAGAATG
>JBBPZQ010000106.1:0-5627 GCA_038198935.1 Anaerolineae bacterium | reverse complement strand
GACATTGAGCCGCAGCGTTGACCGTTTCATCGGGCGGATGTTATAAGCGTCCCGATTGAACCGCGAAGCCGCGAAGCCCGCCAAGTTTTCAATTTGCTACGCGGGCTTCGCGTCTTCGCGGTTTAGTTCTATTTGACTTCAACCGCATTCACATCAGGAGAAAGCGATGCACTCGAACCCGCAAGCGCTCGTCGGCAAATGCGTGAAGGTATTGGACAAGGGCGAGATTCTGTGCACGGGGATTTTAGGCGACGATCACACCATTGTCGAATCCGCGCGCGTGTCGTATCTCGCCGAGAGCAAGGGCGACGTGGCGGACAAGAAACTCTTAAAGTATTTGCTGTTCCATCGCCATACGTCGCCGTTCGAGATGGTAGAGTTTGCGTTCCGCGTCAAAGCGCCGCTGTTCGTCTTGCGTCAATGGTTTCGGCATCGCATCGGCGAGTACAACGAGTGGAGCGCGCGCTATTCCGAGTTGAGAGAAGAGTTTTACATTCCAGCGCAATGGCGCGTGCAGGACAAGCGCAACAAGCAAGCGAGCAGCATCGGCGAATTGCCGCACGACAGCTTGAGCGCCGACCTCGAAGCGCACTGCAATCAAGCATATCAACTCTACAAGCAGATGCTCGCGCAAGGTGTGGCGCGCGAGTTGGCGCGCATGGTGCTGCCGCTCAATACCTACAGCGTCATGACGTTCAAGATGAACGCGCACGCACTGATGCACTTCATCGAGTTGCGCGCCGAGCCGGATGCACAGCACGAGATTCGGGAGTATGCGGTTGCGCTGCGCGACGAGTTCTTCAAGCCTGCGCTACCGTGGGTGGGAGAATTCTTCGACGCTTCCGTCGCGAAGCGGCATGAGATGATGACGGCGCTCCAGAAAACGTGATGCCGAGTGGCTGGAACAAGGACAAGGGGCGTGGCGTCTGATAATCAGACGCCATTCATTTAGAGGAGAATTGTAATGAAAGCCCTCATCTTCAAAATCGTGTTCTCGCTGCTGGCCCTCGGCACGACCATGTTCCTGAGTATCGTGATGCCGCGCTAGCCATGTGGGGCAGGTCTCAGACCTGCCCCCTGCTTTTCTACCGATACACAACTACCCCATCCACCCCCACGGGCGCTACCACGACTTCAATGCGGGCGCTGTGTCGGTTAGTGGACAGTCCTCTTACGATCTGTGTCTTGTCTCCAAATTGATCCACTGACGCAGCTGGCACGCCGAGGTCAATTTCAATCGGTGGGCGCTCGTCTATACTGATCCGCGCCACGCCTCGGTTCGGACCCTTCACGAACACCAAATCCAGCCCGGTGCCGACGAACGTGAACGCGAGCGAATCGCCGGGTCGGGTGCCGGTGCTATACTTGCCCAAAATAGCCAGCGGGTAGCGCGTGAGCGCCCACTCCCCACTCACCTTGATTGCCCAGTGGTCTTCCTGAAAGTAGCCGGGATAGATCGCGGGCGGCTGCTTGGTGTACTGCTTCAGCGCAGCATACACCGGCATCGGCGTGAAGTCGGGGTTGAGCATCTTAAAGTAATACCACGGTTGATCCTGCTCCGCATCACTCGCACGCTTGAAGAACCAATACGCCATCACGCCCATCCAGGGCCACTCTTCCTGCGCGCGCTGATACGCTTCGGGCATCCAGCGCGCCACCTGCTCATCGCTCGCGCGGCCATACACCGGCGCTGCGGGATGATCTTTCGGAATCGCGTTCCAACTGATCTCGCTCGCCCAGATTGCTTTGTGCGCGTCGCCGTTCTGCACCATCATGTCGCGGATGTAGATCGGGCGCGAGAAGTTGAGCACGCGCGGCCTCATGCGCTTGTCGGTCGGACCCGTCCACAAGCCGTAGTCCTGCACGGAGAGAATGTCGAAGTAATCCCTCGCGCCCGCGTCGTACATGCGCTGCAAGAACACGAAGTCGTTCATGTCGCGCGGACCCAATTCAATCGTGGGCGCGAGCGGCGCGGCGATGATCGCCATGTCGGGGTCGGCCCGCTTGGCACGCGCGTGCGCGACCTTCAGCAACTCGACGTAGCCTTCGGGCGAGATATCTTGCTCGCCCCATTCGGGATAGACGTTCGGCTCGTTCCAGATTTGATAGAACTTGATCTGACCTCTGTAGCGCGACACGACTGCCGCGACGAAATCGCCGTAGTCGTTCAGGTTGTCGGGCGGCGTCGTGGCGAGTGCTGCTTGGTCGGCGCGCGACCATTTCGGTGGCGTGCTCAGGCGCGCGATGATCTGGATGCCGCGTTCACTTGCCATGTGCACGATGCCGTCGTACTTGTCCCACGCGCTCACGACCGTCGCGTTGCGCCGATCCGAGAAGTCGCCCTTCGCGTGAATCTCGATGTCTTCCCACGGGAACTCCTGCCGAATCCACTTGAAGCCCGCGTCGCGGATCAAGTCCAACTGCCTCGCGCGCTTCGACTCTTCGACTTCTTGATTGAGGAACGTGTTCACGCCGAACGGGTTCACGCCGTTGTAGGCGATGGGCACGAAGTCATCCGTCTGCGGCTGCGGGCGCGTGATACCCGTCAGCCAGTTCGCCAGCCCGCGCACCTGATGCTCTGCGGACTCCTCGCCCGTGATGCCGTACAGGAAATCGCGGATGCTATTGCGGTTCAGCCCCGCCGCACTGGTGATGGTGAGGACGACGAACAGCATAGCGATGAGCGATGAGCGATGAGCGACGAGGAACTTTCTACTCATTGCTCATTGCTCATCGCTCGTCGCTGCCGCATGTCGCCAACGGTCATTTGCTTGAAGCAGCGCGCGCAAATGGTTTATCTCGCCTGCGTGGTATAGTTCGTGCTCGATGATCGTCTTGATCAGCCAGCGCGTTTCCTTCAACTCGCCCCAATTCGCTCGGCGCGGCTGCATTAGATCATCGTCGTACAACGCCGCGATGTGCTCGCGCAGTTGCTGATGTGCGTCGCGCAGCCATGAGAGCACTTCGTCATGCGGCGGCTGCGCATGTGGCCAAGGCTCAATGCACGCGTCAGTCCAGGTCAGGCTCGCGCTGCCGAATGCGTAATCAGCGTACATCACTTTGCACGCGCCGAGGTGAACGGCGATGTCGCAAATAGATCGGCTGCCGCCCACCGGCTTGCACAGCCACGCGTCGGTATCAACGCTATGCAGATTTTCGAGCAGCGAGTGCCATGCACCACTAACTCCACTGAATGCCTCGTCGAGCCAGTAGAGATAGTGTGCGATAATTTTCTGATCACCCGAACGATTCATCGCAGCGCTCCTCAGTTTTGCTCGTCACTGACTTGTGCGCTTCCAAACACGTCACGCCCTTGGTACAGACCACTGTATCGTGCACGACGCCAGGTGATAATTCGATTCGGTCGCCTACGTGCAGCGTCACCTGTTCGCCGGCCTGCGACAAGTGAAACGTGCTCGAACCGTTCACGCAGTAGATTACTTTATGTTCATGTTACGCACCACACCCGCTTCGCGGGTTTACCGCAGGGTTATGCGTCGGATTCCATCCGCTGTCGTTCTCGCCGCAGACCGCCATCGGTTGAAAACCGACCGCTACGCTTGTCCAAGCTTGCTTCGCAGGCTATTGGAGTTGGGCTTTGCCGCAATCACAACACCAGAGCCGCGCGCAGCTCAGCCCTAAAGCGCTCCATCACGTCGCAGCCACGGCTGCGCTCAATCGGATGGTAGGCATTCGCGTTTTCGTGGTTTGCTGCTTTATGCGCGACGCGGCAAACGCAAATACACCGCGCCGCGCGCGTCGAGATAAATCGCTGAAGGCGTCTGTACGATGCGCAGCATCACCTGCTCGCACACCGAGCAGCGCAGCACCGCGCCCGGTGCCTGCGTGAACGCGAGCAGCGTGCCGACTGCGCCGACATTGCCGCAGTGCGCGCACTCGGTCGGCTCGGCGGTCATCTCGTCGCCGAAGATGTCGTGCAGCAAACCGCCCACGGCGTTCGCGTCGAGCATCAACTCACGATTCATGTCAGTTAATTGTTCTGCCATGTTATGCTCCCGTGGGCCCAAAGCGTTCGGTGCGAATTTGATTCGATTTCAATCCGAGTTGCACCAATCCATTCGCCACACTCTCGACCAGCAGCGTGGGTCCACAAATGAACACTTGCGCTTTTGTGCCGAGCGGCTTTGCGACTTCATTCAACATCGGTTGATCAATGCGCCGCGTGAAGCCGGCCCAATCGGCCGGATGTGCGCGCGTGAGCGTGTGAAAAATTTCCAAGCCATCGCCGCGCAGTCGTTCGAGTTCGTTGAAATAAATTACGTCGTCGCGCGTGCGCGAACTGTAGAGTAAGCGTATCGGCGCTTTCGCACCGGCCGCCGCACGATGGCGTACCATCGCCATCAGCGGCACCACGCCGGAGCCGCCGCCGACGAGCAGCAGCGGTTCCTTCATGCGCGCTTCCCACACGAAGTAGCCGCCGATGGGCCCCCGCACTTCGATGCGATCAGCGGGCACGAGCACGTCGTGCATGTAAGGCGAGACCTCGCCATCGTCAATCCGCTCGATGGTCAAGTCAATCTCGCCCGCGCGCTCAGGCTCGGAGGCAATGGAGTAACTGCGCTGCACTTGATAGCCGTCTGCGGCGGTCAAGCGAACGTCGTAGTGCTGGCCCGCGCGGTGCGCCGTCCAATTCGGCAGTGCGAGGGTGAACGTCTTGAACTTTGCCGTCTCAGGCTTAATGGCTTTGACCGTTGCGATTTGCCAATCGAGTGTGCGTTTCATCGGTAATTCCCTTTTACCCCAGAGAAACGGAGTTTAATGGAATCGTCTCTGCGGTGAAATGATGGATTCAATCATCCGTGTATCGCTGTTCTTTCCACGGATCGCCACGGATGTGATAGCCCGCCGATTCCCAGAAGCCCGCTTGATCTTTCTCCATGAAACGCAAACCCTTCACCCACTTCGCGCTCTTCCAGAAATACAAATGCGGCACGACGAGCCGCGCGGGTCCGCCGTGCTCCGGCGCGAGCGGCTTGCCGTCGAACTCGTAGGCGACGAATGCCTGTCCATTGACGACATCGGTGATGGGCAAGTTGGTCGTGTAGCCGTCGAAACTAAATGCGGTGAGGTACTGTGCTTTGCGATCCAACTCGACATGTTCGAGCAGCGTGTCCACGCTCACGCCTTTCCACGTCGTATCGAGTTTCGTCCACTTGGTCACGCACGAGATGTCTTCCATGAACTCTTGTGATGGCAATCGTAGAAATTCTTGCCACGTCCACTTGACTGACTGGCGCACCAAGCCCTCGATGCTGAACGTCCACTTGTCGAGTTGCACACGCGGCGTGGGTCCTGCCGAGAGCACTGGGAAGTCGTTCGTGAGGTATTGGCCAGGTGGCACGCGATCCGCCTTGTCTGCTTGCCGCCGCTTGCCGATAAACCCGCGCGAGATGAATGGCTCGCTCATAAGTCCTCCTCAGTGAAAATGCAAACCACGAAGACACGAAAGACACAAACTAAACTAGATACTTAAGGTTCGCTCATTTTTAGACGAGAATGAAAGATTAGGTTAAGCTCTGGGCATGAGCCCAGAATTGAGTATTAGAAGCGAACGCGTTGATGATATTCCCGTATTGCTGGCGTTTCAGGAGCAGATGCAAGTGGCT
>JBBPZQ010000105.1:0-103238 GCA_038198935.1 Anaerolineae bacterium | reverse complement strand
TCAATCACCAAACGCACATCCGGAAATGCATCCATGACGGCCTGCAGCGAACGCAGCTTGGTGCGCTCCGCAGTCGGACGTTCAAAGTTGAACTGGCTCAAGTCTGCCAAGGCGTCCAGCACGGCTTTGAGATTATCTTCGCTGTTCGTTTTGTTCAGGTCATACATGAAGCCAAGCACTTCATAGGTCATATAGGCGCGCAACCAGAACAACGTCATCAGCAAGCGATCCCGCAAAGCGTATTGATGTTTGCGCCCAGCCCCCACGCGCCGTTGGCGTCGGGTCTGATGACGATGAGTTTGTGGTGAGCTGCGCCGGCGCTTGGTATACGCACTCTCAAATTCAGCGTAGAGTTCATCGAATTCGTTGAGTGACATGCCAATCAGACTGTTGGCTACTTGAGGTTTCTTGCGCAGCTTGTCATATGTGACCATGTCAGTAAGTTTATAGCCACTGCCCGAATTGCGCCACAACTCTAATAATTTTCACCGTAGCGACTCGTCTGCCGAGAGCTCCTTTACCCGCCCTTGCATCTCATTCAACAGCAACAACGCCTGCACGGGCGTGATGTTCGCGATGTCCACTTGCGCCAGTTCGCGCACGACCTCGCGCCATTGTTCGGCGCGCGCGTCGTGTGCGTCGTAGAGCACCTGAGACTCGCGCACGACCCCGCGTTCGTCAACCCCCTCCCTGACTTCCCCCGTCGCAACGTGCGCGACAGAGGAGGGGCTGCGACTCCTCCCCTGCGCAGTAGTGAAATCATCGCTCCGCCCCTGCGTAGCGGGGGAAGTTGGGAGGGGGTTCTCGTTCGTCGTTCGTCCTTCGTCGTTCGTCGAACTGGCATACTCTGCCGACTGCCGTCCGTCGCCTGTCGTCGTACTCCCGTCGCCCGTCTCATTTTCGCCCACCGCCGCACGCTTCGCTTCCAACTCGCGCAGCATCTCCTCCGCGCGCGCGATGATGCGCGGGTGCAAGCCCGCCAGCCGCGCGACGTGGATGCCAAAGCTGCGTTCCGCGCCGCCTGCGATCACTTGGCGCAAGAAGATGACCTCGTTGCCGCGCTCCTTGATTGCCATCGTGTAATTGCGGATAGCGTTCGAGTTGGGGAACTCTCCCTCACCCCCAGCCCCTCTCCCGCTGGGAGAGGGGAGCGCAGCCAGTTGGGTCAGTTCGTGGTAATGCGTGGCGAACAATGTCTTCGCGCACAGGTTGTTGTGAATCTCTTCGGCGATAGCCCACGCGAGCGAGATGCCATCGTATGTCGAAGTGCCTCGTCCTACTTCGTCGAGCACGATCAGGCTGCGTGCGCTGGCGTGGCGCAGAATGTAACTCGTCTCGCTCATCTCGACGAGGAACGTCGAGCGGCCCTGTGCGATGTCGTCGCTCGCGCCGACGCGCGTGAAGATGCGGTCCGCGATGCCGATGCGCGCGGACGCGGCCGGCACGAACGAGCCCATCTGCGCCATCAGCGTGATGAGCGCGACCTGTCGGATGAACACGCTCTTGCCCGACATGTTCGGGCCCGTCAGGATGATGAGCCGCTGTGTCTCGCCGTCGAGATGCACGTCGTTGGGCACGAACGTTTCGTCCTCGCGCAAGAAACGCTCGACCACCGGATGACGACCTTCGCGGATCTCAATCGCCTCGCCATCGTCCACCGTCGGCTTGACGTAGTTATATTTCGCCGCCGCTTCCGCCAACGTACACAGCGCGTCCACTTGCGCGAGGATGCGCGCCGCGCTCTGCAAGCGTGCGCTGTCCTGCGCGACGGTGTTACGCACCTCGACGAACAACTCGTACTCCAAATCTTTCACGCGGTCTTCGGTGGCCAGAATCATCGCCTCGCGCGCTTTCAATTCGGGCGTGACGTAGCGCTCCGCGTGCGAGATGGTCGCGCGCCGCTCGTACTCTTTCGGAATCTGGTCGGCGGCGCTGCGCGGCACTTCGATGAAGAAGCCGAACACTTCGTTGTAGCGCACGTGCAAATTCTTGATGCCCGTGCGCTTGCGCTCTTTGTCTTCGAGTTCGCTCAACCAACTCTTCTCGTTGGCAGAACTCATGCGCAGTTCGTCGAGTGTGACGTGATAGCCGCGCTGAATCAGTCCGCCTTCTTTGATAAACATCGGCGGGTCTTCAACCAGCGCCTTGGCAATCAACCCCGCGATGTCTTGCAGTTCGTCCAACTGCTCGCCGAGCTCGCGCAGTCGCGCCGCGTGTGTTTGCAGCAAGCGCGCTTTGATGGCAGGCAGTCGCAGCAGCGCGCGTTTCAACCCGATCAGGTCGCGCGCGTTCGCGCTGCCGAAGCCGATACGGCCCACCAATCGCTCGACATCATAGAGTCCATCGAGCGACTTTCTTAAATCCTCTCGCAAGAAGTTGTCGTGGTGCAATTCTTCGACCGCGTCGAGCCGCCCGTGAATGCGTTCGAGGTCGAGCAGCGGCTGCTGCACCCAGCGGCGCAACAAGCGCGCACCCATTGCGGTGACCGAGTGGTCGAGCACGCCGAACAGCGACCGTGTAGAGACGCCCCGACGGGGCGTCTCTACGGCTTCCTGCATGGACGATGTGAGTTCGAGGTTGCGCCGCGTCGCCGCGTCGAGCGTCATGTGGTCGCCGAGCGTGAACGTCCACAGGTGATTGATGTGCGTGAGCGACGAGGCGAAGTCGTCGTTGGGCTGATTGTCTTTGAGATATTGCAGCACCGCACCCGCAGCTTCAGTCGCCAACGGCAACTGCTCGCAACCATAGGCGTCGAGCGACTTGACGCGAAACTGTGCTTGCAGCATTTGCCGCGCACCTTCACTGGTCGCCGCGCGCTCGGCAACGGATGAGACGCGCGCGTTGTGCATCGCTTTCAGTCGCGCGACGAATTGATCGTCATTGGCGAGCGACTGCGGCACAACATATTCGCTCGCCTGCACGCGCTGCAATTCTTCAAACAGTTTCGCTTCGGCGTCGTCGCCTTCAATCTGTGTCGTCGCGAACTCGCCCGTCGAGATGTCCAACAGTGCGAGTCCGTAACTCCACTGCGGCGTCGGCGCATACGCGGCGAGCAGCGTGTTGATGGCGCGCGTGTTCTCTTTGCGCACGCCACGCTTCAGCGCGCCCGACTGCGCGCGCACGATGGCCGCCAGATAGTTCTCGCTCTTGCCGCGCAGCAGCGCATCCTCGACGACGGTACCCGGCGTGATGATGCGAATCACGTCGCGCTTGACCAACTTCTTGACCTTCTTCGGGTCTTCGAGCTGCTCGACTAGCGCGACCTTGAAACCTTTTTCAATCAACTTGGCGATGTATGCCTGCACATGATGATGTGGCACGCCCGCCATCGGCAAGCGCACACCGTTGCCGAAGAAGCGCGAGGTCAGCGTGAGTTCCAATTCGCGTGCGGCAACTTTCGCGTCGGCGTCGAACGTCTCGTAGAAATCGCCGAGGCGGAACAGCACTAGCGCGTCGGGGAAGCGCGTCTTGATGCTGCGATATTGCGCCAGCATTGGCGCCATGCGTTTGTCGTCCTTCGGTTCCATGTTGGCAGTATAGCACATATGTACGAGTCGAGACAACGCATAAGAGGCGGATAAAAAGGCAGGAACCCGCAGTGTGTATGCACTATGTCCGTGAGACGTTTCCAAAAACCCATTGCTATCTCATCACAATCTCGTCTATAATTTGTGGCATGTTGCGTGCAGGCGCAACGGCTCGTCCCATGAACGTTAACGAATTCCTCACCCTCCTCACTCGCGCGGTATATGTTCTGATCGGGCTGGTCACGCTGCTCAGTTGGCTACGGTATCGTGACCGCGCGCGCTTCGATATCGCGCTCGTCTTTCTCTCATTTGCCGCCACGGTCATTACACAAGAAATCAATCGCTACAGGGGCGTCAACGATCCCACCGTCGCGCTGCTGGGATCGCTCGTCTTCGTGGCACAGCCGTACTTGCTGCTGCGCGTGGTGGATCACTTCCGCCGCGTTCATGCCTGGGTGCGCTGGGTCGGTCTTGCCGGCATGATCGTGTCATGGCTGCTGTTGATCGGCTTCGGTGGCGCGACAATGCCCGCGCTGCTGGTGATCGTGATCTGGTTCGTGGTCATCGAAGGCTATGCGGCGTTTGCGTTTATTCGTGGCGCCTTCAACACCGCAGGCGTGACGCGCGCGCGCATGAAATTGGCGGCGCTTGGCACAGCACTGGTCGCGCTCCTCATCGGTGCGGCGGGCGTCAGCGCAGCAGCGCCAGCGCTCGCGCCCTACGTCACCGCCGTGACCCAATTCTTTTCCCTCCTCTCCGCCGTCAGTTACTATCTCGGCTTCGCGCCACCACACTTGCTGCGTCACTGGTGGCAGTCCGCCGAGTTGTATCACTTCCTGCATGAGGTCAATCGCATCGCGCCGGACAAGCGCGGACGCGAAGTTCTGGAGCGACTGAGCGAAGCCGCGCATCGCGCCGTCGGTGCACTCGCAAGCGTCATCGTGCAGTGGAGCGAGCGCACACAGCAATTGCAGATCGTGTGCACACGCAGCAGCGATCGCGCCGCGCTGCCGGATGTCAGCTACAGCCCGAATGAAGGCATCGTCGGGCAGGCATGGCAAGAACGACGAGCCGTCGTGGCGCGCACACTCGCTCCAGCCGCCGAAGGCAGCCGCCAGATCGTCGCACATGTCGGCGCGCAGTCGCTCATAGCGGTGCCCATCGCGACGGCACAACATGCGTGGGGCGTGCTGATCGTGTTCCTACGCCGCGAGCCGCTCTTTGCCGACGACGACGTCAACCTGCTCAATTTATTCGTTGAGCAGACCGGCGTGATTCTCGATCACGAAGCCTTGCTCACTGAGCAGCGCGCGCAGACCTCACGCGCCAACGCGCTCGCCGAAATCTCGCAATCACTCAGCGAGGTCAAAAGCGATTATCAGTCCGTGCTCGATTTGATCGCGCAACGCTTGAGCGAATTGATCGGCGATGCGTGTGTCATTACACTGCTGTCGAAAGACAGACAAACGATCCTGCCCGTAGCGCTGTTTCATCCTGACCCGAAAGGCTTGGAGTTGATGCGCGCGTTCGCGCCGCCGCGCGAGACGCTCGCGCAGGACAGCACGCGCGCCAAAGTGATCCGCACCGGTCGCGCGGTGCGCATCGAGCAAGTGCCGCAAGAGAAATTGCGCGAGCAGCTTGAGCCGCACTATCACCAGTATCTGGCACAGCATGGCTTGCACAGCCTGCTCATTGTGCCGCTGCGCGTGCAGGGGCGCGTCATCGGCACGTTGGGCGTGTCGCGCGATCGGCCGGGCAATCCGTACACCAGCGCCGATGAAAAATTAATGCAAGACATCGCCGACCGCGCCGCGCTCGCCATCGCCAACGCGCAGGAGTTCGCAGAGCGCGAGCAAGCCGAGCAGGCGCTGCGCGAATCGGAAGAGCGGTTTGCCAAGGCGTTCCGCGCCAGCCCTGCCGCCATCGTCATCACGCGCAGGGACAACGGCGCGTTCATGGATGCGAACGAAAGTTGGGAACGGCTGTTCGGCTATACGCGTGAGGAAACGGTTGGCCGCACGTCAGGCGATCTGAACATTTACGTTAGCCCAGAGCAGCGCGAGCAATTTTGGCAGGCAATCAACGAACAGCGCAGGGTGCGCGATGTCGAAATGGACATGCGCACCAAGTCCGGCGAGATGCGCCACATGCTCATCTCGGTTGAGCCGATGCAGGTGGGCGATGTGCCCGCGCTGCTCGGCATCCTATATGACATTAGCGAGCGCCAGCGCGCCGAAGAAGCGCTGCGCCGACAGGCGCACATGCTGGCAGAGCAGGCGCGCTTGCTCGAACTGGCGCACGATGCTATTTTTGTGCGCGAACTGGATGGCACGCTCAAGTTCTGGAATCACGGCGCGGAGGAGATG
Organism: Anaerolineae bacterium; assembly: GCA_038198935.1. Classification (GTDB taxonomy): domain Bacteria; phylum Chloroflexota; class Anaerolineae; order JACRMK01; family JACRMK01; genus JBBPZQ01. Next base: position 97,345 of record JBBPZQ010000105.1, on the reverse strand, counting down.
TACGGCTGGTCGAAAGACGAAGCCTTAGGGCAGCGCACCAGCAGCTTGCTCGACACCAAATACCCGCAGCCGCTGAACGACATTATCGGCGAGTTGATGATGAAAGGACGCTGGGAAGGCGAGTTGGAGCATCAGCGGCGCGACGGCAAGCGCATCGTCGTCGCCAGCCGCTGGGCGCTCCAGCGCGACGACGACGGGAAGCCCCACGGCATTCTGGAAATCAACAACGACATCACGGAACGCAAGCAAGCCGAGACGGCATTGCGCACGCAGACGAATCTTTACGAAAGTTTTCTGAAAGCGCAGAGCGATCTTGGCGACGGCGTCTCCATCACCCAAGGTGCGCGCTTCGTACATGCGAACGAGGCGCTCGCGCACATCTACGGTTACAGCGTGAACGAATTGCTCGCCCTGCCTTCGTTCCTCGACCTCGTCGTTCCCGAACAGCGCGAAGAACTCGCGCAGCGGCTGCGTCAGCGTCTGAATGGCGATGCACTGTCCGACCACGGCGAGACGACGGTGCTGAACAAAAACGGCAAACGTGTTAATATTGAGTACGCGCTGAAGGTGATGAGCGTGAACGGCAGCGCGCAGATTTTCTCCATCGTGCGCGACGTGACCGAGCGCAAGCAAGCCGAACAAGCGTTGCTCGAATCGGAGCTGCGCTTCCGCTCCGTCACGCAATCGGCAAGCGATTCGATCATCTCAGCCGATCAGTACGGCTCGATCATTTCGTGGAACGCGGGCGCGCAAAAAACATTTGGTTATAGCGAGCAGGAGGTCCTCAATCAGCCGATCACGATGCTGATGCCACCGCGCTACCGTGAAGCGCATCGCCTCGCGCTGGAGCGTGCGCACATGATGGGCGAGACACGGCTGATGGGACAAACGCTCGAATTGCATGGCTTGCGTCGGGATGGCACGGAGTTCCCGCTTGAATTATCGCTGTCGGATTGGTTCATTCGCGGCGAACGATTCTACACCGGCATTCTGCGTGATGTCACCGTCCGCCAGCAAGCCGAACAAGAACTGCGCCGCACCGCCTCCGAACTGGCGCGCTCCAACGCCGACCTCGAACAGTTCGCATACGTCGCCTCGCACGACCTACAAGAGCCGTTGCAGATGGTTTCCAGCTTCGTGCAGCTTTTGAAGCGGCGCTATGCCGGCAAACTTGACCAAGACGCGGACGAATTCATTCACTACGCGGTGGACGGCGCGACGCGCATGCAGACGCTCATCAACGATCTGCTCGACTATTCACGCGTCGGCACGCGCGGAAAAGAGTTGCACTGTGTGGACGGCGAGCAAGTGTTGGCGCAGACGCTGCTCAACCTGCGTCTGACACTCGAAGAGCAGCACGCCCTCGTCACGCACGATGCGCTGCCGAATGTGATGGGCGACGAATCGCAGTTGATTCAATTGTTCCAGAATTTGATTGCCAACGGTGTGAAGTTTCACGGCGGACAGCCGCCGTGGGTGCACGTCTCTGCCACGCCCGCCGATGGTAACTGGCAGTTCTGTGTGCGCGATAACGGCATCGGCATTGATCCGCCTTACTTTGAGCGCATCTTCACGCTCTTCCAGCGGCTACACAAGCGCGGCGAATATCCGGGCACCGGCATCGGCTTGGCGGTCTGCAAAAAAATTGTCGAGCGGCACGGCGGACACATCTGGGTTGAATCACAGACTGGACAAGGCGCTGCTTTTTATTTCACGCTGCCTGCAATGCCCGAAAAGGCTGAACTCCCGTCGCGAGATTGAATTCAAGGATAAGAAAGCACGACGATGCAAAAACCGACACGTCCAATCGAAATTCTGATGGTCGAAGATAACCCCGGCACGGTGCGCCTTACTCAGGAAGTGATGCGTGAGAGCAAAGTCCGTAACGTACTGCACGTCGTGGATGACGGCGTAGAAGCACTAGCATTTCTGCGTAAGCAGGGAGACTACGCCGCAGCGCCGCGCCCAGACCTCGTGCTGCTCGATCTCAACTTGCCGCGCAAAGACGGACGCGAGACACTCACCGAAATGAAAAACGACGACGACCTCAAGCGCATTCCCGTTGTCGTCCTCACCACCTCCAAATCCGAAGAAGACGTCCTGCGCGCCTACAACCTGCACGCCAACTGCTATCTGACCAAGCCGGTTGAGCTAGAGGGATTTGTCGCCGTCGTCAAATCTATCGAAAACTTCTGGATCGAAATCGTCACCCTACCGCCTAAGTAGTGTCGGACACGCATGAATCATGAGTACCGAATCCATTCACATCCTCCTTATTGAAGATAGCCCAGGCTACACTGTGCTCATCCGCGAAGCCTTTCGCGATGTGACGGCGCTGCACGTCGAACTCGAAAGCGTCGAGACACTCGCCGATGGCATCGCACGCATTCAGCAGGCGAACCCCGACGCCGTGCTGCTCGACCTCTCGCTCCCGGACAGTCACGGCATCGGCACGCTGACCAAACTGCGCGGCATCGCACCCGCTATGCCCATCCTCGTTCTCACCAGTCTCGACGACGAAGCACTCGCCATGACAGCGCTGCAACTCGGCGCGCAAGACTATCTGGTGAAAGCGCAAGTCGAGAGCAGCCTGCTCGCACGTGCCGTGCGCTATGCGATCGAGCGCAAACGTGAGCAAGAAAAAATCGTGCAGAGCGAATATTTGCTAACGCTCGCGCAGCAAGTCGCGCAGATGGGCAGCTGGCAGTGGGACGTGGCCAGCGACGTCGTCAGTTGGTCCGATGCGTTATATCACATCTATGGCCTTGACCCGCGCACGTTCAATTCGAACTATGAAGGCTATCTGGAGACCGTGCATCCCGACGACCGCGCACTTGTGAGCGAGAGGATCGCCAATGCATTACGCGATGGCAAGTCGTTCCAATTCGATCATCGCATCATTCGCCCCGACGGGAGCACGCGCATCTTGAACGCGCGCGGCGAAGTGTTCACCGACGCGGCGGGCAAGCCGATTAAAATGATCGGCACGGCGCAAGACATCACCGAGCGTAAGCAGATGGAACAAGAAGTGCACTTGTCGCGCGAGCAGTTGCGCCTGCTGGCGGGACACTTGCAGTCGGCGCGCGAAGAAGAGCGACGCAATATCGCGCGCGAGATTCACGATCAACTTGGTCAAGGCTTGACCGCGCTGAAGATGGATTTGGCGATGCTCAACCGCCGCGCCGTGTCAAACAACAATAGCCAGAAGTTACACGAAACCGTCGCGCGCGAAGTGCCGTCCATCATGCGAGTGGTGGACAACATCATCATGTCCGTGCGCGAGATCATGACCCAGTTGCGCCCGGAGTTTCTCGAAGAAGTCGGCTTGCGTTCGGCCATCGAATGGCAGGTGCAAGAATTTCAAACGCGCACCGGCACGCGCGCCGAATTCAACTCAGGCGTCGAGCAGATTGACCTCGATCTCGAACGCTCGATTGCCGTCTTCCGCATCTTGCAGGAGTCGCTGACCAATGTCGCGCGCCACGCGCAAGCCACGCACGTCAACGTGCGCCTGAACGCCGCCACCGAGCAACTCACGCTCGAAGTGGAAGACAACGGGCGCGGCCTAAAGCGCGACGACTCGAACCGGCAGCGCTCGTTCGGTATTCTCGGCATGCAGGAGCGCGCGCTGCTGCTCGGCGGCGAGGTGCACATCCGTGATGTTGTCCCCCACGGCACGCTTGTCCGTTTGCAAATCCCGCTCGCGTCCATGCCTGCCGCATTACCGCCAGCGACCCCGTGACAACCAGACGGTAGCAGGACAGCCGCGCTGTTCGTCTGGTCATACGCCCATTCATCGGCGAAAGCCGCTACTCCCGAATTCGTTGTCGTGCTCAAGCCAGCGAAGCGAAACAAAAAACGGCGTGCCCGTGTGCACGCCGTTCTCGTTGCGATGTCTCTGAATGGTGACGACTGATTACGTCATGGGTTTTTCGCTGAGCACCAGCACATCGTCGCCGACAAGTTGTGTCACGAAGTCTGTCACGTCGGCTTGCGCTTGCTCCGCGCTCACGTCGAATTCGTCGGCAATAGTCTGCGCGATCTGCGCGACGCTGCGCGTGCCGTCGGTCAACTCCCAGATGCGCGCGCCGACTTCATTTAAGACCTGCACCTCGCCGCGCTGCGACAGCACTAGCACCGCTTCGTTATCAATCACACGGCCTGCTACTTGACTATGCGGCGCTGGGTACGAGTGCAACATACTCATCAATCTTCCTCCAGAACTCCACATCTTTGCGGAAGTAGAGCGCGCCGACGCACACGCGCTGCGCTACGTCGGTGCACTGCGCGATCACTTGCGCGCTTGCGCTCGGCACTGACATGACGAAAGGCACGACGCGCACCAACTGTGTCACTGCCTCCGCCGACGATAGCGGCATGACCACGTGCGCATTGGACTGACGCAGTGCAAACAGCCCCGCCAATTCTGCATCCGCACGCGTGAGTGGTGCGACATGCTCGGTGCCGCGAAACGGCACGCCGTACACGCGATAGCGATCCGCACAGCGCCGCACGATCACCAGATCGTCGCTCAACACGGTGTAACCCGCGTCGAACGACAGGCGCGCGCTGGTGGACTTGCCGCTGCCCGATGGACCGAAGAACACGAAAGCGTCGTCGTTTCTCACCACGCCCGCCGCGTGCAGCAGGAGTCCGCCGGCGTGCAGCACCAAGTGTGCGTACAGCACACGCAGAAAATTCTCAAGGGTCGCTTCGGGCGCGATTTGAAGTTGTGCCTCGCCGCGCGCGAAGTCCATCCAACCCGCGTCGTAATACGAGCGATAGGTCAACCGCTCTTCCACTTGCGCCGTCTCGATCACCCACGGGCCCTTGCGCGGCGTGACGAAGCGCGCATCGGACACAACGTGCACGGTGACGTGCATCGCGCTCGGTGCATCGCGCACGACGAATGGCATGTAGCGCTCGCGCACCTGCGCGCGCATTGCGTGGTCGGCAATGTCGAGCGTGGTGCACAGCCCCGCGATGTCGAGATGAATCAGCGAATCCACACCGGGTCCCAATCGTTGAACGCATTGTTGCTGAGGTTCGTCAGCTTCGTCCCATCGGCGTTCATCAGCCAAATTTGTTTGCGGCCCGCCTCGCGGTTGCTCCACCAGATGAGGCGCGCGCCGTCGGGCGACCACGAAGGCTTCTTGTTCCATTCCCACGTGGACTGTGTGAGCTGCGTCAAGCCGCCGCCGTCGCGGTTCATGCGATACAGTTCGTCGTGGCCCGTTTGCGTCGAAACGAAGGCAAAATCGTAACCGTTCGGCGCAAACGCTGGATCGTAATTGATGCCGCTCGCGTCGAATAGCACCTGCTGTTGGCCATTGCTCAACGCGATGCGCACGATGCGCGTCGTGCGCGTCGGGTCGCCCAGCACGGCCAGACGGAACGCCTCGCTCACGGTCTGCTGCAACAGCGCGGTGTCATACGACCAGCGATTGGTGAGTTTGCCGATGTGACTGCCGTCGGGATCCATCACGAACAAGGCAGGCGTGCCTTCGCGATCCGACATAAACACGATTTTGTTGCGCAGCAATTGCGGAATGGCGTTCGGCGTGACCGACGGCGTTGGGCTGGGTGTCGCGCTCGGCAGATCATAGACGACGACCGGCGTGGCGGTGTTGGTCGGCGTGGGTGAAGCGATCTGCACGAAGCACGGCAGCGGCGTCGGCGTGCCGGTGGTCGCGGCTTGCGCGGTGGCAAGCGCGGAGCGATATACAGCCGTCGCTTGATTTTCCGGCAGCGGCGTCGGCGTGATGATCGGTGGCACAACCCAGTTGATCGGCGTCGGCGTCGCCGTGCCGACGAGCGTCGCCTGCGCGGTCATGCGCGCAACCTGCGTGGCGGCTGCGAAGATCGAATCGGGCGTAGGCGTGGCGGTGACGACGACAGGCGTCACATAGTTGGGCGGGTAGGGCGTCGGCGTGCCGAACACTGTGGCGACATATGCTGCCGTCGCCGCGAGTGCAGCGCGCTGCTGCGGATCGCTCGGCGTTGGCACGCACGGAAGCAGCACAGATTGTGCTTCCGCCCTCACCACCTTGTCGGTACCGATGTGCAGCACAGGCTTCAGGCTCGTGTTGCCGGTGCTCAAGCCGCTCTCCCACGCGAACAAGTTGTCTTCGCCGCCAGTCGGGCCCTCGATTCGCAATGTGAGTTTGCCCTGGCCGAACTGCCGTTCGAGCGCAGCCAACAGTTGGCCCGACAGCTCGAAGTGATTAATCTTGCCTTTGCCGAGTTGCTCGCGCGTGAGCGGCGGCGGCACGATGTAGTCCCACGGCAAGGCCCGCACGTCGTCAAAAGTGAGCGCAGCCCATTTCTTGCTGCTGGCCACGTTAACGAGTTTTACTTGCCAGATGCCGCCGCCCTCGACATCCACTTGCTCGTCGCGCGCGCCAATCAGATCGAGCGAAGCGTAGATCGCTTTCGTGCCGGCCGGAATCTGTGACAGATCGAATTGAAGCAGACCGAAGTAGATCGCTTTGTTGAACACGCCCGCTTGGATCACCGCATCGCCGAGGTGGTTGCCCGTGCGCTCGCCGCTCGATACCCAGCCGCCGCCGTCGGGCGCGGGGTTGAGCGTGAACAATTGGCCATTGGGTGGTGGCGTCGGGGCGGACGGTAAAATGGGCGCGGGCGCTGCCGGTGTGGTCGGGCGCGGCGTGCGTGTCGGCGTGGGCGTGTCCGGCGCTCTGGGTGTGGGCGTGCTCGAACCAGCCAGCGCGGCGGGACGCGCGTTGTTCGTGTCTGGCCGATTGAAAAAGAGCGACGCGAAATAGACGATGCCGAACAGCACCGCCGCGACGGCAACGGCGACGACGATGCGATCAAGCCAAGCCGTTCGCGCAGGCGACTCGGCGCGTGCGTCGTCCTGAACGGTTTCGGCCGGCGCGACGGCGGGACTGAACTCGACCTTATGCGGTTCGTTTGCCTGCGGGCGCGCGCGCTGATAGAGCGGGCACTGTGGGTGCGCGCTCGTCAGGCAATAATGGTTTTGATAATCGAGTTCAATCGGCTGCGGGCTGCCGATCGCAAAACAGCGGTGCGCTTCGGAAGCAGAGGAGAGAACACTCTGCGAGTCAGCGGCGAGACCGAGATAGGGGCACAGTTGGGGACGCGCGGACATCTATCAGACAACCCCGCTTTTCGACGTTGATGTCTCGCGGCTCTCCCCGGCTTTGTGATGACCATTGCGCGAGAATAGTTTCTTCTTGGTTGCGGGTGCGCCAGTCGGGGTGTAATACTGGTAATAATAGTAGTACGACTCCGCGCGGCGCTTGGCCATCTTATTGAGCACCACGCCCACAATCTTCGCGTTGACCTTGTTCAAACTTTCCAGCGCGCGCTTGGCGACCTCGGTGCGGGTCTTGCCGCTATCAATGATCATCAGCGTGCTGTTGAGTTTGCCCGATAGAATCACCGAATCGGAGGCCACAAGCACCGGCGAACTGTCAAAGATCACTAGATCGGCGTGTTCTTTCAGTTGGGCGATGATGTCAAGCATCTGTGTTGAGTTCAACACTTCGGCTGGATTGGGCGGCATCGGTCCACTGGTCAGCACGCGCAAGTTGTCGAGGTCCGTCGTTTGCAGCACGTCTTCCACAGTCAGACTGTCGTCGAGCATCAGGCTCGTCAAGCCGCGCTTGTTCGACATCCCAAACATTTTGTGCAGGCTCGGACGGCGCAGGTCGGCATCCACGAGGACGATGCGTTTCTGGGATTGAGCCATGCTGATCGCGAGGTTGGCGGCCGTCGTGCTCTTGCCTTCACCCGGCAGCGAACTGGTCACCAGCAGGCTGCCTGCGGGGTTTTTCACGCCGGAGAATTGCAAATTGGTGCGTAGCAGACGATACGCTTCGCTGACCGGATCGTTCGGCAGTTTGGCGGTGATGAGTTGATCGCCGGGATGTGAAATGTTTGGAATGCGCGCTATCACGCCGAGCGCGATCATGTGTGGGATGCGCTGCGCATCTTCGGGCGTCTTGATCGTGTCGTCGAGATATTCGAGCAGGAACGCGCCGCCGACTGCCAGTGCCAAGCCGATGGCGGCCGCCACCATCACGTTGACATCGGTGCGCGGCGCGATGGGCACGCTGTTCACGCTGGCCGGCTCGATTACGCTCAGATAATTCGTGCCGCCTTTGTAAAAGTTGAGCAGGTTCGCATAGGTCGCCTGCCATTGATTGATCTGCGACTGCTTCGCCACGATCTGGCTCTGCACGTCCTGAATGCGGCGCGCACTCACTTCGTTGGCGATAGACTTTTGCAGGTCGCTGATGTCCGCTTTCGCTTGGTCAATCTCGCCCTGCAATTCTTTCAACTGCGCGTTGACGAACTGACGATGCTCGTCCTCCTGTTTTTGGCTCGGCGTCGGACTTTGCGCGATCACCTGCTGTGCAATCGCATCGGCAATCGACTTGGCGCGCTGCGGATTCGTATCCACGAATTTGATTTCGATGAGCTGCGTCCCTTGCAGCAGCACGACACTCGTCTGTCCCGCGACTTGGCCCCAGCTCATCGGCAATTTCAAATCGTCCACCACCGCTTGCATCACGGGCTGGCGGCGCACGATTTGCACGTAGGTTTGCGCGAGCAGCGTCGCGGCGAAGACTTGCAGATTGTCTGGATTGGCAGACTGCAAGGCTTGGCCCACCATCAGCGTGGTCGAGGTCTGGTAGATGCGAGGACTTTGCTGGCTGGCATAATAACTGAAGGCTGCCGCAATCGCCGTCGAAAGCAAGATCAGCCACCACCACTTGAGCAGCGTTGAAATGTATTGCTTGACTTCCATTGAACCCTCAGAAAATTCGTGATGCCGATACTGTGCTACGCGTCACGAGCACAGCGCAAAGCGTACCGACGATATTACCACAGTTTTTCGGAAGTCCATAGTCGCAATATCGCAATAGCACTTATGGCGAAAAGAGATTGCCCAGTGATATTTCGCGGGCGCTCAGACAGCCCGACACTACACTCGGCCGCGTGCGCCGAGCGAACGCACGCCGCGCCACCAACGCCGTACGTAGGCGAGCGGCAATTGCGCGCGATGCGAGAGTGCATAGCGCCGCTGCATGTAGCTCAAAGATGGGAACAGGTGCGACCACGCGAACACCGCACGGGCGCGCACGCCTGATACCGCTTGCAGGTCAAACCAAAATGCGCGTCCCGCGCTGCGCTGCGAGCCGCTGGTGCGCACATACCACGTCTGCCGCTCCGCGCGCGTGATCGCGCTGCTGTCGAGATGCGTCCACACCTCGCGCGGCACGCCTAGTGTAAAGTGCTCGCTTACGCGGCGTAACGTCTCGCGCACGGCGAGCGTCAATTGATTCGTCTGCGTCAGCGCAAGTACGCGATCCCAGTTAAGCGGCTCGCGTGCGAGCACGAGCGCGAGGTCGCATTCCCAAAGGAGGCGCGACCACTGATGGTGCAGCGCGAGGTGCGCGGCCAGATAGACGAGCAGCGCTTCGGGCGCGAGCACCTTGCAGCGCATGCCGCTCAACTCGGCGTCGCGCGCATCCGCGCGAAAGTCGTCCACGCGCAGTATGCGCTGATAAAAAGGGTCGTCGAGCAGCGTCCAGTGTAAGCCGAGCGGGCTGTGCTCGCGCGTGTGTGCGCGCGCCAGCAGCACGACGTTTTCAAATTGCAGCGCGCCGGCGCGCGGCTCAGGGTTGACGATGCGATAGCCGCGCGTGCGCAACGCGTCCACGATGCGCGGCAGATCGTCGCGCGCGAGCAGCACGTCCACGTCCACCATCGGCCGCGTGGCAAGGGTGGGATAGTATTGCGCGGCCAACTGCGCGCCCTTCAAAACGATCAGCTCAACGCGCAGTGCGGCGCATACATCCGCCAACTCACGCAGGCACTCATAGAAATAAACATTGCGCGCCAGACTCAGGTGATACTCGCGGCGCACTGCGGCGGCCAGCGTGGGCGTGAACGTGAGGGCGGCTACCTTCGCTCGATAGTGCAGCAGCGGCGTCAGCGCGTGCTCGTTCGCCAACGCTAGTAAATCCGCCGCTGCGCGCGCGTCGGACTGTGCCGCACTCACGCCGATGGGAATCGGCTCGCGCGTCGGGCAGACCAGCCAGCGCGCGAGCGCCGCCGCCTCGTTCAATACGCGCCCGTGCCCTTCACGACTGCGCCGATGGTCTGATACAAAATCTGCACGTCGAGCCACAGCGAGTGATTGCGAATGTAGCGCATGGACAAGCGCACGCGCTCGTCGTAGGGCAGATTGCTGCGCCCCAGCACCTGCCACGGACCCGTAATGCCGGGCTTGACCGTGAGCAAGTTCATCCACCACTGACCGTACAACTCGATCTCGCTCGGCGCGATCATGCGCGGACCGACGAGGCTCATTTGTCCGGCAAGCACGTTGAGCACTTGCGGCAACTCGTCGAGCGAGGCGCGCCGCAGGAGACGGCCCACACGTGTGGTGCGCGGATCGTTTTTCAGTTTCCACGTGCGCATATATTCCTCGCGCAGCGCGGGTTGGCTCGCGAATAATTTCTCCAACACTTCGTCGGCGTTCGTGACCATCGTGCGAAACTTGAACGCGTCGAACGGCTGACCACGCACGCCCAGCACGCGGCGGCGATGAATGATTGCTCCGGGCGAATCGAGTTTGATCCACAAGCAGATAATGAGGAAGAGCGGAAGCGTGAGTGGCAGGCTCAGCAATATCAAGACGCGATCGAGCGCGCTCTTCAGCCACGCATCCGTGCCCGTAATGCGCAATTGATTGAGCGAGACGAGCGGCACGTAACCCGATTCTTTGATGCGCGCGCCCGTCGTCAAAATTTCAAACAGTCCCGGCGAGAGTCGCACGTCCACCTGCTCGGACAGTCCGAAGTCGTGATAGGTGTCCAACAATTGCTCGCGCGTGACCGCCGTCGAGGCGACGATGATTTCGTGCACACGTTCGCGCGCGACGATTTCTTTCAAATCGCACGCACAACCGAGCAGCGGCAGTGGCAGCGGATCGTTCTGCGCGCCCGCGCTGACGAAACCGAGTAATTGCAAACCCGAACTGGATGCCGCTTGCAATTGTTCGGCAATCGCCTGCGCGTCCGAGTTGGTGCCGAGAATGAGCGCGCGCCGCTGCAAGTGGCCACGTTGGCGCAGCGCATACACGACGCGGCGCACGCAGAACCGTCCGAGCATCACCGCGCTGATGGTGAGCCCCCATGCAAAGATAAGCCACAAGCGCGAGAGACTGCTGTCTTCAAAGCGATACAGAAAACTGACGATGACGACGAGCATCGTTCCGAGCGTACACGCTTGTGCCAACCGCGCGTATTCCCACACACCGCCGAATAACGCATCGAGATCGTACAGCCCGTATAGCGCGAACACGAGCAGCCAGAGCGGGATCGCAAGAAAGACGACGGTCGAATAAAACTGATATGAAAAGGCGCTGTAGTAGGGCAACCATGGATTCTCGAAGCGCGCGAAATATGCTAGCGCGAATGCGCCGACGAGCGCGAGCGCATCAGCAGTGAGCAGCACCCCGATCGGCAAACGCCGGCTAAACCGCGGGCTGTGCGCCATTAGCACTTGCGCGCCTCGCAAGCGGGAACTGCGGGTCGCTGTTGTAGGGGACGACAGCTCCATGTGTTCTGCGCCTCCGTGTAAATGTGTTCGAGTTGCTGCACGATGCGGTTCCAATCGTGCGCGTGCTCGACGAACGTACGTCCGGCCGCGCCGACGCGCCACGCGAGCGCAGGGTCGGCGAGCAGACGCAAGACTTGTCGGGCGAATGCCTGTGGCTCGTCTGCGGCAAGCACGTCACGTTCCGCTTGCGCGGCGATGGCGCGCAGCGCGCTCGCGTAGCTCACGACGGGCGTGGCGCACGCCATCGCTTCCAGCACTTTGTTCTGAATGCCCGCGCCATATACCAGCGGACACAGCGCGACGCTCGCGCGCGCGAGATAGTCGCGCATGTTGGGCACGTCTGGATAAACAGTGATACGCACGTCGGCAGTCAGCGCATTCACACTGGCTGGCGGATTCTGTCCGACAATCCACAAGCGCGTCTGCGGACGCTCGCGCCAGATGAGCGGCAGCACTTTGCGCACGAAGTGCTGTGCTGCGCTGACGTTAGCATGATAACTCAACTTGCCCGACAGCACCAAAGTATCGGGGCTGCGCGGCTGCGCGGTCGGCGCGAAGGTGTTGAGGTCAACGCCGTTGGGCAAGACGACGACAGCCGATGGACGATTGACGACGGATACTGCGCTCAATTCGTCCAGCGCTTGCTTGTCCACCTCGGACGTGACGAGCACGCGCGCGAATTGTTGCGTGAGCATGGCTTCGTAGTGGCGCGTGCGTGACAGCTCGAACCACGTCATCAGGCGCGATTTGAAACTGCGGCTGTGTGCGCTGGCTTGTTGGAACAAATGGCTGATGCAGTCCACGCTGTCCCAAACGGTCGGTGCGAATGCGTTGAGCGCGAGCGCGTAGCGGGCGCCGCGCAGATGTTCCACATGCACTACGTCGAAACACGTCTCCGCAGATTGCAAAGTTGTATGAAGGGTTGCCGCCAGGGTGGGCTGCCAGCAATAAGACGCTTGGACGGGCGCGCCGCTCGGCAGTGCGGCCAGCACATTGCGCAACTTGCGCGCACGCGTGAGCGGTTGCGCGATGACGTGAATGCCCTCGCGTTCAAGTGCGTGCAATGAATCCTGCTCGCGCACGTTCTCGTAGAGGGTCGCCAGCGTCACGTTGTGTCCACGCCGCGCCAAGCCGCGCACGAGATTATGCGGTCGCGTGCGAATTGGCGTGGGCGCGTACGGGACGACGAAGAGGATGCGCATCAGCTCTCACGCCCTAGTGTTACAGGTCGGCCATTATCAGTTCGGTCATTCGCTCCGCCATTTGCTCCACGTTGAACTCACGGCGAATACGCTCGCGATGCTGTTTGCCGACGTGGCTCCGCAATTGTGGGTCGCAAGCCAGCTCGCTGAGGCGATCCGCGAGGGCATTCGCGTCGCCGCGCGGGGCGAGAAACGGATAACCCGGCGTGCCGAGCGCTTCGCGGATGCCCGGAATGTCGGTGCCCGCCACTGCAAGTCCGGCGGACATACACTCGAGCACGCCGTTCGGACAGCCTTCGTCTGTGGAGCTGTACACGCCGAGGTCAACGGCGCCGAGCAGACCGCTCACATCGTCCACCGGGCCGAGAAAGCATAACGAGCGTTCCAGACCAAGCGCGTGCGCCTGGCGGATGAGCGCTTCGTAGCGCACGTCGAAGCGACCCGCTAAAACCAAACGCAGAGAACAGATGGTTGGCGTCATCCGCTCAAGCACGATGCGCCAAGCCTTCAGCAGCGTCGCGTGGTCTTTCGCGGCGGTCAGGTTGGCCAGCATGCAGACGAGCAGTTCATCCGCTCGCGCGCCGAGTCGCTGTCGCCACGTCGCCCGATCGGCGCGTGCGGGTGATAGCTGTACACCATTGGGAATAACGTGGATGCGTTGGTCAGCGACACGCAGCTGCTGCGACACGAAGCGCGAGCCATGCTGAGAGTTCGAAACGAAGCACGGTGCCTGAGCGGCCGCCCAGCGTTGGAGGCGCAGGAAGCGGGCGAATCCGGCATCGCGCTGGTTCCAAATACACAGCCGCGCGCCACTCCAGCGCCACAGCAGACTGCAAGCCACGTTGGGTACGGTCGTGTATGGCAGAAGGATGTCTGGCTGCTCGCGGCGCAACTGCCACGCAAATCGGGCCAACCAGTGCGCGCGTTCACGGTTTCGGCGCGAGGTCGGGTAAGCGATGACCTTCCATGGGATGTCGTAATACTCACACAACTGAGCGGTAGTGCCGCCGGTGTGGGCGTAGCCGCAAACCTGCACGTGTGCGCCGGCTCGCTGAAGGTGTCGCGCGAGTAGGAGCGCTTGACGCTCCGCACCGCCCATCTCCAAGCCACCGAGCACGAAGAGCACATGTTGATCGCGCAACCGATTGTTGCTAGTCACGTCTGACCGGCGCCGAAGCAGCACTTCGGATCATCTGCCTGCCGATGCTGAGAGCGGCTGAGCGAGCGTGAAGCCTGAACGCATTGACGAGCAATCGCATAGCGGCACGCTCGCGACGGCGTGACCATGCTAACCTGCACAGTCGTCGTGCGACATCGTTGCGGATGGCACGCAGCGCAGGTCGAGACAGTTTCATGCGTTGGCAATAGGCCTCATAAAGATCGCTGATCAGTCGGCCAGCAGCCCACGCATCAGCACTGCTGTCAAAAGAGCCTCGTCGGATCTGATAGCATACATCGAACGGAATCGCCTTGCCCAGCAGATCGGCCGCGATGCGCTGGCTGACATGCGCGCTGTTGCGGATAAGTTTCTCACGCTCTCGGTGTGACAGCCTTGCGGGATGCTCCCGATAGTCGAGCAGAACCTCGCGCAGATTGGCTAGACGGGTCAGCCTACTCATTCGCTGCCACAAGTCACGATCCTCTGCTGGTTCGTAGTCTGCGCGATAGCCGCGTACACTCAGCATGAGTTCTCGTCGGGCCATGACGGTTGGGTGCCAGACCGGACTGTGAAAGCAGAGCACCCAGCGCAAAACGCCATCCTCGCTGTGCGAGCGCACGGTGCTCGTTCGGCGACCGGCACGATCCATCACGTGTATGGCGCTTCCGAGCACACCCACCGACGGGTGGGCATCCATGAAACCTACTTGCAGCGCTAGGCGACGAGGAACGCTAAAGTCGTCGGCGTGCATGATCGTGACGTAGCGTCCCTGTGCGATGGCCAAGCCGCTGTTGAGCGCACACGCGATACCACGATTGCGCTCGTGGCGCACCAAGTGAATGCGCGCGTCGTGCGCGGCATAGGATTCAAGAACTGGCCACGTGCTGTCCGTCGAAGCGTCGTCAATGATCAGGAATTCGAAGTCGGCGAACGTCTGCGCCAAGATGCTCTCGACTGCCACCACGAGGTAAGGTTCGCCGTTGTACACAGGCAGCAGCACCGAGATGGGCACTGCGCTCATAGTTGCGAGACGTGGCTGACGCTGTGCGCGAGCCGGACGGGCCAGCCGAGATGCGCGATGATGGTCGCCACGGCAAGGGCAGCAAACACCATGAGCACGCTGTCGCTCGGCAAGCGATAACGCGGGGCCGCCCACGACGCGAGATGCAGCATCGTATCGAAGAGCACGTACAGATAAAGCGGCAGACACACACGCCATTGCCGCCGCGATAACGCCAATCCCAACAGCATGAACGGCAGATAGAGCGCGAACGAGAACAGCCGCGAGACGTTGCTGATGAGCGACGATTGATCGGAAGGCAGCAGCCAGAAATAATCCTTCGCGCGATTGAGGCTGAGGAGGACGAAGCGCTGCGGATCACTCACGACGATAGCGAGCGCCTCGCGGTAGAGCGCGCGGTCTTCTGCCGCTTCGTTCAAGCCGCGCACACTGTCCGGTGGTGGCGGCGCATAGTTTGGATCAAAATGCGTGCCCTGAGCCGGATGATTCGATGCGTAGAAGAAGTAGCCGCCGTTCGAGTTCAGCAGCAGGAAGTCCTGATACACGAAATAGTTGCGGACGGTCCACGGTGCGATCGACAACACGATCATGCCCAGCGCCAGCAGCAGATCGCGCCAGCGCAATTGTGAGCGCGCGCGCCAGACGATCCAGAGCACGAGCAGCGGCGCGAACAACAACAGCGTCTGTCGGAACAGCGCACCCAATCCAATCGCTGCGCCGAGTAGCAGCCAGTTGCGGCGCGTCGGCTGCGCGCCGAGCTGCAAAGCAAGATCAAGTGCGGCCAGAACGCAAATGATGTAAAACGTCTGCGTCATCAACGCCGCGTTGAAGAAGATCAGATACGCATAGAGCGCAGACAGCAGCGCCGCCGTCAAGCCCACCCGTTCGTCGAACAATTGCTTGCCGATACGATAGACCAACACGACGATGAGCGCCGATAGAATTGCCTGCACCAGACGTGCGACGAACGGATACGGGCCCGCGAGCGCATACACGCCCGCAAGATAGAGCGTGTACGCGAATGACCAGTGCGCCGTTTGTGTATCGGCCGGCGTGAACGGATACCATTCTGTCGGAAAACTGAAGCCGTGTCCGCTCAACACGCGCTGCGCCAGTACGTCGTAACTCTGTTGGTCGGCTGCACCTGAGATCGGCTCGGCGCGGTCGCCCAGCACGATGGCGGTCGCGAGTCGCAGCAACAGCGCGAACGCGACGATCAGCAGGAGTGCGCGGCGCGTGTCAATCTGCATTCAATCTTGCCCAAAGACCCGCGAGGTCTCCGAGACCTCGCGGGTCTGCTCTGCATGTGGCGCGAGCGATTGATAGACGCGCTCCAGCGTGGGCAGCACCACCTGCCAATCGTAGCGCCGCTCGATCAAGCGTCGGCCGTTGTACGCGAGTTGCTGTCGCAGCGATGGATCGGCCAGCAATTGAGCGACGGCGCGCGCGAACGCCTGCGGTTCGTCGGCGACGAGCAAGTGTTCGCCGTGCACGGCGTCAATGCCTTCGACGCCCATCGTCGTCGTCACGACGGGCACGCCGCGCGCCAACGCTTCGAGGATGCGCACCCGCATACCGCTGGCCGCGCGCACAGGCACGACCATCAGCGCGGCGCGTTCGAGATAAGGCGTGAGGTCGGGCACATAGCCCGTGAGCGTGACCTGCGGCGAGTGACGCGCGGCGAGTTGGCGCAAATCGTTGGGCGGCTTCGGCCCGACGATTGTGAGTGTCACCGCCAAATGGTTTTCGAGGATGAGCGGGAACACGTCGCGCAGAAACCAGCGCACGCCGTCGGCGTTGGGTGGATAGAAGAGCGTGCCGAGCGTGATGACGTTCGTGGATGTTGCATCGTGCGAGACGGGTTGCAGCGCGTGACTGTCCACCGCGATGGGGATGACGTGAATGTGCTCGGTGCGGGCGCCGGCCGCGACGAGCATCTGTCGATCAACGTCACTGACCGCGAGCACCGCGTCCATCTGGTTGCACAACTTGCCCTCGTAGCGTTTCAGCTGTTGCGCTTCGAGTCTCAGCAAAGGCTTGAGGGGTGGCTGTGCCGTCTGCGCTGCGCGCTCGACAATCGCCCACACGGCGTTGTGCGCGTCGAGCACGCGCTGCGCGCCGTGCGCATGCAGTGCGAATTGACCCATCGTCAACTGGTCGGCGTGCACGACATCGAAGTGCTGCGCGCGCGTGAGCCGTGCGACGAGCGCTTGCATCTCGCGTTTGGCGTCGCGTGTGACCAAGAATGGTGTGCGCGTCAGCAGGCTGCGCGCATATGCCTGTGCGTCCGCCGCGCGGCTGCGGCGTAGCGGCACGGCATGGATCGCGGCGCAATACGGACGCAGTGCGTCGAGATGTGCGCGCTCGTGTTCGCGCGCGAACGTCGCCAGCGTGACGCAATGGCCGCGCTCGGCCAAAAAGCGCAGCACGTGATAGGTCTTGACTTTGGGACCCGAATCGGGCGGATACGGGACGATTTGGGTGAGTAGCAGAATTTGCATGAGATGATAGTGACTGCTATAGACCCCACCGCAAGCAGTAAAGCCGTTGCGCTCGGAGCGTGTGCAGGTCATCCGTCGAAAGGTCGAGCGTGAATGCGTGGGTGAGCATGCGCGACACCCCAAGATTGTGCACGTTCAACGGTTCACCGGCGTCCGCGGCTCGGCATTCACGGCTGCCAACACATTCACTCGCATGGGTTCGCTAGCTGAGAACTCTTGCCACGTCGCAGCCCACAAGCGGGCCACGTCGCGTTGACCACGCAAATTATAGCTCCAATGCTTTAGGCGAATGCTCGACGTGAATGCCAAGCGCAGCAGCGCGGCAGCGGTCTTGCCATGAAATTTGCGAAAGTACTTGAGTTTGCTGCGGAACAACTCCGCTTTCATTGCAGCCGGAATTTGACTTGTGCTTTGCTGGCCCAGATGGATGATCGGCGCGTCACACAGGACGAAATTCTGCCAGCCCGCACGCTTGACGCGATAGGCCAGGTCCACTTCTTCCGAGTACATGAAATAATTCGCGTCGAGCAAGCCGACATCATTCAACACCGCACGCCGCACCATCAGCGCCGCGCCCAACAGCCAATCGGTCGCTTGGTATTCACCGCGCGCACATCGTCGCGCACCCCACAGCGCGGCAAAGGGCCAGCGCGTGTTCAAGCCGAATGCTCGCGCCGATTCCGACATGAGCGAAGGAAACGGCCCAAAGCACCATTGGGGCGAGCCATCTGCGTTCAACAACTGCGTGCCGACGATCCCCGCTTCGGCGTGCGCGTCCATGAACGCGAGCATGTGACTGAGCGCGTTGGGCTGTACGATGGTGTCGCTGTTCAGCAGCAGGATGAAGCGCCCCTCACTGAGCGCGATGGCTTGATTGTTCGCGCGCGCAAAGCCAACGTTCTCGCTGTTGGCCATTAGATGTACTTGCGGGAATCGCTCGCGCACCATCTGTGCGCTCCCGTCGGACGAGGCGTTGTCCACTACCCATACCTCGAACGCGCACCATGGCGGGTTGGCATACACGGAGTCGAGACACTGCGCCAGCAACTCGCGCGTGTTCCAGTTGACGACGATGATCGAGAGCTCCACTACGAGTCCTGCACGTCTGCTCGCTTGCGCTGGATTTGTTCAAGCGCGATCAGTCCGCCGAGAAACAGCCAGCCCAACATGCTGGCGCGGAAACCGGCAATGCCAATGTTATAGACGAATGGAATGAACCAGTCGCCGTGCATGCCCGCCCACAGTGTGCCCGCCAAGCCGCCCAAGCACGCATAGACGTAGCCGCGTGCGAAGCCATCGCCAACGCGGTGGCGCAGCTCCCAACCCACGCGCGCGATGGACAGCATGAGCCAGAAAAAGATTGCCAAGCCGACGAGTCCGATCTGTGCGACGAGGTCAACGTATTGATTATGCGAATTGAAATTGACGTAGTAGCCCAGAATCGGATACAGCGGTGTGTAGAAGTAGTAATTGGCAGGACCCAGTCCCAGTATGGGACTCGATGGAATGATGTTCTCAATCAAGATTTGCCACGCGACGATGCGCGTGTCAATGCTGTACGCCTTCAGTTGGACGAGGTTCGTGAGCAAGTCGGGATATTGGAAATTAATGAGCAAGATGCCTAAGCCAGTCAGCGCTGCGACGAGTCGGGGCGCGCGCAGCCAGATCAGTGCCATCAGTGCGACCAGTGGCGGCAGCCAGCCCGAGACCCAACCGCGCCCAAAGAACAATCCAATCGCAACCGTTGCGACGGCAAATGCAAACAACGCGACCCGCCAGTGCCATTTCAAGCCCACGTTGAACAAGGCTTGACCACCTGCCATCGCCACGATCCACACCCAGAACAGGCTACCGCTCAAAACTTGATCAGGGAGTACGCGGGTTGCGAATGGTAGTACTTGCGGGATCGCACGCACCACCACGCCCAACACGCCCAGGCCGAGTAGGATCGCGCACAGCACCTTGAGCCAGCGCAGGTCGCGAATCTGATTGGCCGTGACAAAGAAGAGCGCAACCGAAAATACGAACAACGCGAGACCGCCCAACTGCGCCGGCATGCCAGCCGTTTGCGCAAAATAGTTCCACGGTATATTGCCGGCGACAAAGGACAGCAGACTGCTGGCGACCAACGCCACGAGCGGCATATTCACACGCGAGGATGCAATGCGCGCGTTGCCCCGAATGAGTTGAGCGATAAGCCACAGCGCAAACAGGGCAGGAACCATGAGGAAAGCGAGATTGAGTTCCGTTTGCGTACCCGTTCCAATCGTAAAAGGCACGCTCAGTCCAGCCACGAGCAGTGCGACCAGTCCGAGTTCGAGTCTTTTGACAAACACGACCACTGCAAACAAACCCAGCATCCCCAACAGATAAGTCGTTGACGCATGCATGCCTAAAAATGCGGCAGCGCCCAGCAGCGCGAGCATCAGCGCAGGGCGAAGCCAGCGCTCGCTTACGTAGCTGCGCATTCCAGTGAGAAGCATCTCTAGTTAGTCCTGTGGGCTTTCACCATCGCTTCAATGAATGTCGTAAATTGTTTGCCGATCTGGTTCCAATCGTACTGCTGCTCGACGAGCGCACGCGCGTTATGCGCCAGCCGCTCGCACAAATCCGCATCACGCAACAAGCGCACGACTTGCGCAGCAAACTCTACTGGCTCGTCGGCGATCAAAATGTTTTCTTCGTGCCTCACGTTCAAGCCTTCTGCACCTTTGCTCGTCGCCACGACGGGTGTGCCGAGCGCCATCGCTTCCAGAATTTTCAGGCGTGTACCGCCGCCGATGCGGAGCGGCACCACGCAAACGGTGGACTGTGCAACCGCTGCGTGAACGCTCGACAGGTAGCCTGTGAATTCGACATGATCGGTGAAGGTCAGAGCATTCAGATTGACGCCATCAGTCTTGCCCGTGATTTGCAAGTGCACGTCGGGTTGCTGCGCGCGAATCTGGGGCCACATGGACGACAGGAAAAACTGCATGGCATCGTAGTTCGCGCCGTAAGTCAACGCTCCATTGAAGATGAGTCTCTGGGATTGCCTTTTGTGCATGGAAGGTGACAGTGCTTCGGTATCAACACCATTCGGGATGATGGCTACGGCACTATCGGTAGGAGCAATGGACTGCAAGTTGCTGCGCTCCTTCTCAGACACGACGGTGTAGCCATCGAAGCGGCGGAGTGTGCGCTGCACGTAACCGCGCATTTTCAGCCACGTCAGTCCGTGGCGCAATCGAGCGTCAATACGTTTAGCGCCGCTGTACTGGTCTCGAATGACCGATACTTGCAGCTCATCTAAGATTTTCGGAATGCGCATGTCTGCACGAGCATATGGCGCAGTTACTATTTCCGAGGCAATTATCACGTCATATTGTGTCTGAGCTAGGTGGTGCTTGACCTCTTGCATCATCTGCGCGCTGTAGGTGTCCACCACCGAACGGGGGTCGCCGCTGAACAGTCCTGTCAGCGCCCGCGCGCGGCGCGGCTGAAATTCGATGCGCGGCACCGCGTCTGCCACGCGACAAAAACTTGGTGCATGCTCGCTGCACACGCTTGCTCCCGCTTCTACAAAACTGAGCAACGTGACCTCATGCCGTTGCCCCAATGCGCGCAGCAAATGATAGATACGAATCTTGGAGCCGTTGTCGGGCGGAAACGGGAACCACGACGAGAGAAAGAATACGTTCATTATTCAGTCAGAACACCCGTCACGCATTTCGATCAATTTAAGCTCAAGTGCATTGACCATGCGCTCGAACGTGAATTTAGCTTGGACGCGATGTCGCGCCGCATGGGCAAGGCGATACCGCAAGTTCGGCGCAGAGTTGAGTCGCAGTATTTGCTCTGCAAGTTGGTGCGCGTTTTGAGATTCAAATGTTAAGCCCGTTTCACCCTCGAGCAGCGCTTCCCCAGTTCCGCCGGTACATGTACCAATCACGACGAGACCTGACGCCATCGCTTCGAGAACAACCCGCGCAAACGGTTCTGGCCACTCGGAAGGAAACACGAGAGCATCAAAATCATGCAGAATATTCTTCATTTGTGAATGCGGCACTGAGCCGCGAAAAATTACTTGCTTCTGTAAGTCGGCGGCACTAACGAATTTCTTTAAATTGCGTTCGTACTCTGCACTGCCTTTGCCAAAAACATCGAGAGTGAACTGAGGGTCAGCGCGTTCACGAAGGTACTCCATCGCCCTTAATGCAGTCTCGATTCCCTTATCTGCCGTCAGTCGACCCGCATAAAGCAGCCGAAGCGGACGCCGCTCCTGACTGGGTGCGCTGTACGTGAACTGCGCAAGGTCAACGCCGCCGTACACAATCGCAGCGTACTCTACAAGTAAACCATGCTGGATCAAAATCTCGCGCACTGCCCGACTCACACAGATGGGGTGCTCAAGTTTCAGGATCGGCGGCTTATGCTTCCGAGTATACGTCGCGAACATGCGATGCAAGATGCGCTTGGATAACTTCAACATTGTCCGTCGCGCCTCCGTTTGCCATTGCTGAACGTAGGCTGACGGCAGCGTGAGCCAATAATCACACAGATAGTAGGCGACGCGTGCAGGTAGAAGTCTCTCTAAATGATGTGGCACGTCGCGCGAGATATTCCACATGCCCCAGATGAGTGCAGCGTCGGGTCGAAATTGGGTCACAATGTTTTCGACCGTTTTCAGGTTGTCGCGTTCATGTCTTGACTGTTGCTTGAATCGGCGCATGCTCGTTACGAGCAGGCTGCTGTCAACCTCTAAATGTAACAGCCGTTGCACATCAATGTCTGACCGTTCGTTCGCACTGGCGTGGCGGGGTGGGCGCGATGTCAAAATGCATATCGCATGTCCCCGCTGCGCCATCGCCACAGCGACCTCGTCGCACCACTGTTCATAGCCGCCTTGTGCATATGGCGGGAAGAAATTGGACACGAACAGCAAGCGCATTTTACGAGTGCGCTTCCACGGAACGAGTGCGCCACTTCTTGACTGCCGCCGGTACACCCGCCGCGATCGCATACGGCGGAATATCCGA
This sequence comes from Anaerolineae bacterium, assembly GCA_038198935.1. Taxonomy (GTDB): domain Bacteria; phylum Chloroflexota; class Anaerolineae; order JACRMK01; family JACRMK01; genus JBBPZQ01. The sequence goes on along the minus strand of JBBPZQ010000105.1, from coordinate 74,825 downwards.
AGTGACGACAGCTCCTGCCGCAATGACGCTGCCTTCCCCAACAGTTACGCCCGGCAGCAGTATCGCGTGAGTGCCGATCCACACGTTGTGGCCAATCCGCACACCAGTCTTCGTCTGATCCCAAGGCATGTTCCTGATCGCCGTCGCCTTGCCGATGGAATGATTCGATGCGATGATGGACACGTACTGAGCAATCAGACAATCGTTGCCAATCTCGATAATGCCTCCCGATGCGCGAATATTATTGAACTCGTTAATCGCGACTCGACGGCCGATGTGCAATTGTGGGCGGAGAGGTGTTGCGCTGACAGGGTCCGATTGTAAGTCGAGGATCGAATACGGTCCAATGACGGAGCCCGCGCCAATGTCCAACACAGCTCCGGGACTCAGCCTGATCAACACAGAGGGCGCGACCTCGACGCCGCGCGCCTGCCACGCCTTCTGCCGCCTCACCGATTGGACATGTGCCGCCAGTTCTTGCTGGAGCGCGCGCACGACGCGCAGCGACTGAACGAGGTCATGCACCATACCGTCCCAGCCACTCCTGCGCTGGAAGCGGGACGAGCGCTGCCAGACCCCACTGACGAATGTAAGCAAAACGGATAAACAGCATAGCGTAGGTTGCAGCAGCGCGGATGCGAAGTTCGCGCAAAGCCCACCATGCCTGCATCCGAGACCACCAAACCAGATGGCTCAATCCAACGTTGAACATCGCGCTGGGTTGCTGAATATACTGGCGCTGCTCAGTAAAAACGATCTGTAGTGCACGCCAGACTTGCTCTACATCGCCGCCGTGACTGACAAAGCGGGTAGTCGCCTGCCCATGATGTCGCCGCAAGTGAACGAGTGGCTCGGCGATATAACCAACATCGGCGTGCAGCGCCAGCCGCAGCCACATCTCAAAGTCAAGCGTGTAGGTCAGGCGCGGATCAAAGCCACCGAGCCGTGCTATCCATTCTCGTCGCATCAGAACGGTTGGAGCTGTAACGAGGTTGCCCACCCTAAGCACCGTCTGAAAAAATTTGTCACCTGCCCAAACCTTATCCTCAATAGGCAGTTCACTAGACGTCCAATGTCCAGCGATAATCTGTCCTGCTTCGTCAATGTATTCGACATTTGAAAATACAAACCCTAAATGTGGATGAGCCTCCAACATGCAAACGCTTCGAGCAAGATGGTCGGGGAGCATCACGTCATCGTGCCCGAACATCGTTACATATTCGCCTTCAGCTAATTGCAAACAGCGATTCCAGTTTGCGACAAGTCCAATGCGCCTTCCGTTTGCAAAGGGACGTACGCGCGGATCACGGACTTGTTGGATGAATTCTTGAGTGCCATCCACTGAATTGTCATCGCTAATTACCAACTCGAAATCGGTGAACGTCTGCGACAGAACGCTCTCGATCGCATTACCGATGAAACTCCCACTGTTGTAAGTGGGAAGACAGACACTCACTGGTATCATGGAGTAATTCGGCCGATGCGGACGCTGAAGTAAGCATAGGCTTGCCTACTTTGCAACCGAGCACAATGCTTGTTCCAATTCGTCCACGGTTCGCGTCCAGTTCCAATCGTGGAGTACGTGCGCGCGCGCACGGGCAGCGATTGTACCCGTTCCCACGTGCCATCGGTTGAATACGCATCAATCACAATGACTTGGTAGGGCCACGGTGCGTCTTGCGCGAGCACGGCACGCAAGCATTGTTCAACGAGCGGCATACCGTTGCGCGTTAGAATGATTACGCTCGCGTGTGAGTCGGGTTCTCTGTCCATCAGCCACCAACGCACTGTAGTTCGTATTCTAGCCGATCCACGGCGCGGTTCCACGTCCACTCGCGCCGCACATACTCCACGCCTGCCGCCCCCATCTGCGCGCGCAGTGCGTCGTCACAAAGCAGCGCATCGAGCTTCGCTGCAAATTGCTGCTCATCGCGCTCGACCAGCCAGCCCGTCACGCCGTCGAGCACCGTCTCACGCACACCACCTTCGCTGACGGCGAGGACGGGCGTTCCGCACGCCATCGCTTCCAGTGGTGCCATCCCAAATGCCTCGTGCATCGGAGCATAAACGAACGCACTTGCCTGATTGTAAACCTCAACCAACCTTTGGTCGTCATCAATGCGCTCTACATGAAGGCGCACCCCAACACGCGCTGCAAGATTACGAACCGCATGTTCTTCGTTGGGCACAACATGGTTGGCAGCAATGAACAAATCGGGGCGTCGCTCTGGTCTCATGCAGCCTAAAGCCGAGACTAAAAACTTCAAGCCCTTTTGGGGTGTGAGCGCGCCAACGCAGAGAACAAAGGGCTTCTTTACAAGAGACTGCGGCTGGAATATACAGGTGTCAATGCCGGGATAAATGACGGCGGACTGTGTCTTGGCTCTTTCAAGCAGAACCTGCGCTGCGAATTGTGAATTGGTGGCAACTCGTGTTGCGGTGTGAAGGTTTTTTTTCGTATCCCTAACAAGCATGGTGCGAAACAAGGCAGTCGCAGGTGCATAGTATTTTTGGCGCAAACGATCAAATGCTGACATGCGCGGAGAATCATCTCGTGAGGAGTTGGAACCCAGCAGACGACTCACGTCTTGACAATATGACAGCGTCGGAATCTTCAAGTAACGCAACACGTACGGGACCGGTATGATATGGCTATCCGTCACGAGAACCACATCAAATCTTTTTGCCTCGATGCGTCGGGCGATATGCTGGCTGCTATTGCGCGAGGCATTCAGACGGCGCACACCTTGCAGGGCATGGATGTACGGTGTGATCAGTGGTAACCTGCGCCTTAGCAGACCAGGCAGGCGGCTTTCAAAAATTTGTTGTCTGACCACAAAGGGAGCCAGATTGCAGAAATTGATATCAGCCGTCGAAGGCGCAAACTCGGAAATCTGATGCCCGTTCGAAGACAACCGTCTGACCTGTTCATAGATAACACGCTTGGCCCCCCCTGAGGGTAGATCATGGAAGATAGCTATTTGCATAGAACTTTTACGCGTGAGATGAACTGCCCCGATAAACACCCAATGATTGCGAAGCCATTCGAGACCAGCTGAATGGGCGCACTTTCTCGAGCGCGCGCTGCCCCATCGTCGTCAAATCTACATTTGCGCACGTCTCCAGCGCGTTGAAGAGTCCGTCGCGTTGACAAGAATCATAGACGATTCCCTCGTCAGGAGAGATGAGTTCAGGCAGGCAACCCATCGCGGGCACAATCACCGGCCGCGCGAAGGACATCGCCAACATGACAGAACTGGATGTCAATATTCGCTCGAATGGCAACACGACCACATCAGCCGCGGTGAGCCAAATTTGAACCTCGTCATCCGGAATATATCGGGGGACGATTTGAATTCGCGCATCAGCGGCGGCGAGATTTTGCACTTTCTCCACGTAGTTGGAGCGCGGCCATCCTTTCCCCACGACGACGAGTCTGTTATCTTCGTTCCGCAATCGCTTAAACGCGCTGATGAGAGGCTCAACACCCTTGTTCGGACGAATGCCGCCAAAAAAACAGAAGACCCGTTCGCCACTTCCGAACCCAAGTTTGGCTCGAGCGTCCGCCCTCGAAATCTGGCTTGGATAGATGCCGATAAAATTCGGATGCGGCATGATAGTAACGCCTATTATCCGTCCATAGAAGCGGCGCAGTTGCCGACGGGCAAATTGGCAGTGAACGATGACGTGATCGGACAGACTGACCACTGCCAAGTGTCCCAAGTAGTCCACCCATGTTGGATGCAGCGGGACGGTTGGAACCAAATCGTGAAGCGTAAAGACAATGCGATAACCCAATGCACGCGCGAACAGCATGTTGCGCGCAAGGCGGATCACCCAGCGCAATCGAGCGTACGTCCATTCAAAAGCATAAAACGGCTGAACAAAATGGATGTGAATAACATCGAGGCGCCGATGGTATTTCAACAAAGACGCTCGACTTAGATTGAAGTCGGCACAATCCAAGTAGGTCGCTCCCAATTGCTCGAGCGCAATTCGCAATTGGGGCCAATAACGATTTGCTGCCAACTCCTTCATTTGCGGCAAGAACGTAAAGCGCGGCGATTGATCTATATTCATGAAGAGCGCTTAGAAAGGCAGGAACTCTCACAACTAGCTAGTGGACTACGATCTTCAACCAGCAGCATTAACGGATGACGCTACCGGTGAAGATTACCGACACGACGATGTCGCAGCGGCGGCACGAGCGAGCGCGCCGTGATAGACAGCACGCCGCGATTGGCCAGACTGGTCGGGTTGTTGACAGTAGCCTTGAAAATGTTCGTAAGCACTTGCCCAAACTGCCGTTGCCGATAATCTTCAAATGCGGCTGCTATGCGAATGCGTGCATAAACCGCAGCCCGCATGTGCTCTGGCTTTTTCAGTTCCACAGGCAAATGGGCAAACACATTGTCGAGAAAAACAAATGCCTCGCGCTCTCCGCGCTGATGCAAGAGTAATCCTGCGTACAAGACGATCACTTCAGCCAGTTCCCCACCTGCGTACCATCTCTCTGGATCGAGACGAATAGCAGTTGCTATGCGCGCTGCACCCAGAACAAATTCTCCGTTCATGTAAGTTGGGATTGAAAACCTAGCGTATTCATTCGCTTCAGCTTTCGCTTGGGCCGCGAGCAGTTCCGGGGGAACATGCGTAGCAATCGAAGTAAGAACTCGCAGTCTATTACATAGGTGTTCCTCTACCTTCGCTTGTGAAACAATCGGGAAAGTAAGATTTTGTGAGTGACTGCGATAGCCTACTAGCGGTTGATTAATATACCCGATGGGATGAATCAATGCCACACGCAGACAAAATTCCCAATCTTCGCAATAGTGAATACCGGGGGTAAATGGATAAGGTTGGGGTAAAGCCTCTCGTCGCACGAGCAGAGTGCTCGGCGGCAATGGCGAGTCCAAGAGCACACGCTCGAGTGCCACATACTCCTGAGACACGTCATCACCCAGACCATTCTGGATTACACTTCCATCATGCGCGATTTCGACAACCTTACAACCAACCATTCCATAATAGGGCTTATCGTTGAGGAACTGTACTTGTTCACGTAATTTACCAGGTCTCCAGATGTCGTCTGAATCGAGCAGGGCAATATACGCTCCTTTGCTTGCAGCAATACCAACGTTCCGTGCCACCGCTGCGCCTTGATTTGATTGATAAATACAAGTGACCCGATCAAAATATTGGTGCAGCACCTCGCGCGTGTTGTCGGTCGAGCCATCATCCACGACAATGATCTCGAGCGGCACATACTCCTGCACAAATACGCTTTGTATGGCTTCAGAAAGATAGCAGGAACGGTTGTACGTGGGAACGACTACACTGACAAGTGGAAAGTGATGCAATGACGCACTCCAGTCATGTGTTGCCCATCGAGCATTGTTTCCGCAAGAATCATGATCACGGAAATATGCTCAGTCCAACTTTCTCAACAGCATAATACCGTTCCAGAATGTCGGATGCGCGTTCACTTCTGTTCGCTGGTCAAATAAGATTTGGTACTTGTACTGACTTTGAGACAAGAAGTCAACCGTTGCTGTCCGAGGCTCAATCCAGTCCGTATCATCCACGAGAATCACACAACCTTTGGCTAAATACGGTTCGGCAATTCGCAATCCCTGTAGCTGATTCGCATAGCTATGCTCGGCATCATATATATAGACGCCAATTGAGCCTGTATGAATCTTGGCAAAGTACTCAATGTAATCGGCTTCACAGAAAAGATGGTTTGTGCTTTTGAAACGCTCGAACCGCTTCAAGAATTCTTCTCGCGGGCCACCGAACTCCGAAAAATTATCGACTCCAACACAAGCCTTTTCCGGGTTGCCGACCATCCCACATAGCAATGTATAGCCATGCCAAATGCCGACATTGACGAATACTTCGGTGCTGGGCATAAGCTTGACTGCGTAATTGATGATCGCCCCGATAGCAAGCGTGGACATCTTAGGTGTTTCAAAATAAAAAGACCTGAGCGTCTTCTTAATGCTCCGATCATTGTAAGGTAGCCGCAGATTCAGGAAAGCACGATCTCGCTTGATCATTCGACAGAATCGGCTATACCACTGCGGATATTCGACGTGACCGGGCTTCAGGATACGGAACTGAATCGCCCTCGCAAAATCCTCGACGCTCATGCAAGAGTACACGGAGACTCCCACTTCATCTGACCCATGTACCGGCATTGTTTGCAGGTTGGTTGTACCTGATCATAGATTCCACTGATACTGCACCAATACCGGTGCGTTTAGATGCAAATGGGAAACGCTGTGGTCTTCTGTAAAACTTGAGAGATGAGTATTTAAGTTGATGATGCGGAAGCGTGTCCACTCGGTCCATGGCAGTATCACATCGTATCCGTTCGGACCCCAAATCTCGCCACCTACGGCATATACTCCGGGCGTGAGCGGGACGTTCTGGAATCGGCACGCCAATGTACCAGTTCCAGTTGAGATATCAACCGAGTGTCCATCCATTAACATTCGTGCTTCAAACAAAAGTCCTCTGCCATCAACGATGCCAACACTGAATCGTGCTCCATTAAGAGGCTCGGTCGTCGTATATTGAATGACGACTTCGATATCATCACCCGTCAGAAATTCAGAAACGCTCTTCCCTTCGCAATTCAACAACTGAACCTCATCTATTCCCAAATCATCATTGTAGTGAGGGTTGCGGATTTGCTCGCCCAACAACTTGTTTTCGTCGAAGGTCAAATACTCTTTCACAATATCGCGCGCTCTCCCTTTGGAGCGAATGCGGCCATGTTCGATCCAGATCACATTGTTACAAACATGCTCGACCGCATACAGATTATGCGATACGAAGACGACGGTCTTGCCGCTGCGCACGAGCGCGAGCATCCGCTCCAGAGACTTGCGCTGGAACGAAGCGTCGCCCACCGAGAGCACTTCGTCTACTAGCAGGATGCCGGGGTCCATGTGCGCCGCCACCGCGAAGCCGAGCCGCGCGTACATGCCCGACGAGTAGTACTTCACGGGCGTATCCATGAACGACTGCAACTCCGCGAACTCCACTATCTGGTCGTATCGCTCGCCAATCTGTTTACGGCTCATGCCCATCAACTGGCCGTTGAGGAACACGTTCTCGCGTCCGCTCAGTTCCGGATGAAAGCCCGCGCCCAGTTCGATTAGCGACCCGACGCGCCCGCGCATCTCCACTTGGCCACTTGTCGGGCGCGTGATGCCCGCCATCAGCTTGAGGATGGTGGACTTGCCCGCGCCGTTCGCGCCAATCAAGCCGATCACTTCGCCCTGCGACACCTCGAAACTCACGTTGTCGAGCGCGCGGAATTCGCGTTTCGGCGCATTAGTCGCCGGTTGCGCTGGCCGCAGACGGTTCAGCGCCGTGCTGATGCGGTGCTTGCTGCCAAGCGCGTATACTTTGGAGACTTGCGCGAAGTGAATTGCGACACTCATGAGCGACCGCGCAGACGAGCCAAGATCACGACGATCAGTAAACCGACGATAGGCAGGACGCCGGCCACCAGCGGCGACAAGGGCGACGACTGGTTCAGATCCACCGAATCCGTGGTGGTTTCAACGCCACTGGCGCTACGCGTCGGACGTGCCAGCGCCATGCTCGGCGTCGGCGTGCGCGCGGCAGTCGGCGCCGGCGTGGGCTGGTCAAGGAAGGCGTCGGTCGTGGCAGGCGCACGGTACGACTTGCTCGTGAACCACACATCCTTGGTATCAAAGTCCACCCACGCGAGCAGCAGACGATTGCCGCCGACGAGCGCGGCGCTAAACACCTCGCTACCCGTCAGTCTGCCCGCAGTTGAAACAGGCGTAGGTTCTGCCCAGCGCTCGCCTTGCCATCGCGACTCCCAAATCTCACTGCTCTTGGGACCGTAGCCACCATTGAACAGATGTAACTGCCCGGCGCTGTCCCACCACATTTCCGCGAAGCCTGACATGCCGCTGATGTTGATGCTATCGTACGAAAGGATTGGCCTTGTCCACGTCGCGCCATTGTCCTTCGAGCGCGCGTAGTAGCGCCCGTCCTTCGAGCCGACGCTGCGATCCCAGAATAGCCAAAGGTTACCCTTATCGTCTGTGGTGAGATTGCTCCACGCGTTGCCGTTCGCGTTCACTAAGCGTGTTGAGTTCGACCAAGTGGCACCCGCATCGGTCGAGCGCGCATACTGGATTGCCGCGCCGGTCCAATTGAACTCTTTGGCGTGCTCCGTCCACGTCACATGTAGCACGCCGTCTGCGCCGACGACGATGCGCGACTCACCCGCTTGAATGTTTGGATCATTGCCCGTACTGATTCGCGAGGCTTCTTGCCAGCTGTCTCCCGCGTTGCGTGAGCTGGACAAGTAGATGTTCTGCCCTGCTCCGGCCAACATAATGTACAATGTGCCATCGCGTCCAATCTTCAAGTCTGCGCCGAACACCTTGGCGCCTTTTGACACTTGCACAGTGCGCCAGTTGCTAGCGCGCAGCGCCTGCGCAGGGAGCGCTGTGCTCGTGTACACTTCGTCGCCGCGATGCCACAGCAGCAGTAGTCGCCCGTATGCATCGAGGGTGAACGTATCCAATCCAAACAATGATTCAGTCAGCGGAAATGCGAGCACTTCAATTGCGTCCGACCATTTACTGCCGTCATACGCCCGCAAGTAGATCGTGTCGGGCGCTTGGAATGTTTCGCGCTTACTGATCAGCCCCCCGCTGTTACCCGCCCACAGCACGTAGATGTTTCCCTTTGCGTCGCCAGTGATCGCCGCTACGCCAACCGAACCGTTGACGGTGGAAACTTTGAACGCGGGCGACCAATCGCTGACGCTGCCCTGTGCTTGAGCGCGTGCGGCTTGCCACATCAGCAGCGCCGCACAGACCAGCAGCACGCCAGCGAGCAACTTATAAGATGTCCGCAAATACCACCTCAGTCCGTTTGAAGTAAACATAACCAAACACGAACGCCAGCAGTGCACACACACCTGCAAACGCCACATCGCCCACGGTGGGTAAGCGTTGGAACAGCACCGCGTCGCGATAGCCGTCAATCAGTGGCGTCAGCGGGTTCAAACGAATCAACCATTGCCACTGCGCTGGCACCACATCAAGCGGGTAGATGATCGGCGTGGCGTACAACCACAGTTGCAGCGCGAGCGGCACGACGAAGCGGATGTCGCGGAAGCGCACGGTCGTCGCCGAGATGATGAGCACCAGTCCACACATCAAGGCGACTTGGATCACGAGCAGCAGCACGACGCTGATGAGCGTCCAACTCACGGACCAGCGGTAAAAGATCAGCAACCCGACAAACAGCAGTGAGCCAATCGAAAAGTCGAACAGCGCTGCGCCAACTTGCGCTAGCGGCAGGATCTCGCGAGGGAACTGAATCTTGCTCACCAGCCCCATGTTGTTGATGATGCTCGTCGTGCCGTTGGCGAGCGCGGTCGTGAACAATGTCCACGGCAACAGCGCTACATATGAGAACAGTGGATATGGCACGTCATTGGTCGGCACCCGTAGAAACGTCGTGAAGATGATGGAGAACACGATCATGAGCGAGAGCGGCTGCAAGACTGCCCACGCCGCGCCGAGTGCCGCCTGCTTATAGCGCACGCGTACTTCGCGCATCGTCCAAGTGAATAGCAGTTCGCGCTGTGCCCATAAAGTCCTGAGCGCCTCAACTAATCCGAGTCCGCTGTCCGCGCGATAGATGCGCAGTGGCGGCGCGTCCACATGAGTTTCACTCATACAATATCCGCGAACGTCTTTTCCATGCGGCGGAAGAAGAACGCGCCGCCGACGAGCAGCGCGATGACCATCGCGATAGAAGCGAGCAGCATGGGACCCGGTGCTTCGCCGCCGAACAGCGACCAGCGAAAGCCTTCGACCACGCTCGCCATCGGGTTCAAGCCGTACAGCAGCCGCCACTGTTCGGGAATGAGGCTAGCCGGATAGACGACGGGCGTAGCGTACAGCCAGAACTGCGAAAGGAACGGCACGAGGTAATTCACGTCGCGGTAGCGCACGTTGAGCGCGGACAGCCACAGGCTCACGCCGAGCGCCGCCGCAATCGCGAGCACGATGAACAACGGCAGCCACACGATGCCGCTCGTCGGCACAATGCCGAAGAACAGTATCAGCGCGAACAGCATCAGCAGCACGATCGCCATGTCCACCAGTCCGCCCAGCACGCTTGCAATCGGAATGATCAGACGCGGGAAGTAAACTTTAGAGATCAGGTTCGCGCTGCTGACCAGACTGCCGCTGCCGCGCGCGAATGCGCCCGCAAAGTAGTTCCACGGCACAAGTCCAGCCAGCGCGAACACGGCGTAGGGCAGGTTGCCCGACGGCAGCTTTGCCAGGTTGCCGAAAATGATCGTGAAGATGAGCGTGGTGGCGAGCGGCTGAATGACGACCCACGCGACGCCGAGCAGCGTCTGCTTGTAGCGCACCTTCACGTCGCGCCACACGAGGAAGTACAGCAGCTCGCGATACTCCCACAGCTCGCGCAAGTCGAGCGGCGCCCAACCGCACGTCGGCTTGATATGAATGATGGGTGTTGCGGATGTCGAGGTCATAGGCTAGGCGCGCTCCGCCGTTTGGCTGCACGCGCTGCGCGTGCACAGCAGAGCAAAATAGATGCCCACGGACTGGCGGGAACGGGCAAATCGCACCGGCTGTGAGCGCCAGTAGTTGTGGATGAGAACACCGCATGTCATCGCTCGCGCGCACGCGACGTCATAACATGCCAGCAGATGAGCGCCTATCGAATGTTTAGGGTGAACTGCGGATGCTGCAATCGCCGCACACACGGGGTGCTGCTACGCACGAGGCTTTCATCCTTCTCATTGTCGGTCGTCAAAGTATATTATAAGGTTGTCGAATTGGCAACTTGATTGCGCAGCCACGAATGCAATTCAGTTGCTCACGCTCACGGACTGGGCCCTAACCACTGCGGGCAGCCATCAGCCAGAGCGTGCCGCGCCAAACGCTGCACCAAGTTCCAAAGCAGTCTGCCGAATTGGGCCGCTAAGCTTGCCTCAACTTTCTCTGCCCCTTCATCACGAATGACGGTCAGGCTGCACACTGAAGCAGGCAGGCTAACGAAACCAAAAAGACACACAGCCCGACGTCAAGTCGGGCTGTGCGCGCCAATTGTGTTCACGCCTTTGTCTAGTGTACGACGGTATTGCCTCCGCCGAGCATCTGCTCGACCGTCTTCGTGCCATCCCAGTTGCTGGAGAACAGCACGGTGGAGCCGTCGTACAGGCTGAATGAAATCGTATCACTCGAACCCGGCTCGCCATTGTCGTGCATGTTCATTTGCAGCGTTAAGTTGCCCCCCAACGAGATGGGTGCGGTCGGATTGGTGATGTCCTGCAAATTCGATTTGCTGACGAAGTTCGCCTGGCAGAGATTCGTTGCAGTCGCCTGAGCGCAAGGCGACGGGTTCACGCCTAACGATGTGAGTGAGTTGCTCTTAATCTGATACACCCGTCCACCTTTGCGAATGACGATGTTGACGTTGCCTTGCAGGTTCGTGCCGCCCTTGTTGTATTTTACATTGAAGCCAAAGTTGGACTTGGTGCCAGGGTCGGCTGCATACTGACCGGCCGACTTCGACTCGAGCAAGTAGCCACCGCCGGTGATGAAGTTGCTGGTCAGCGGCAGCGCCACGTCAATGGTTGTATTCTCCGTTGCATCGTCTCGGACATAGTAGTTACTCACACGAATACCAATCGTGTACAGGGTTGCACCCTGTGTCGTGTTAATGCTGAGCGTCGGATTGCACGAGGCCGTACCCACTTTAACGTCGTTCACGTTGACCAGCACCACCGGCAGGTTGACGCAGCCTGCGATGTCCGTCATGGTGTCACGGTTGACGAATGTAACTTTGGCGTTGCTAATGATGCCGGCATTGGGCTCGTAAGCTGGCTCCGTCTCCGACTGTCCTAGAGTATTAGTTCGAGTCGGGACCGCCGTAATATCTTTGATCGTTGCCGCGAGTCCCACAACCGCAGAGCTTGCCGAGGTCGAGGTTGCCCAGAAGAGCGTGTTGCCCGTGTAGTAGGCGCGCGCGTCTTCCTGCGTGACCGTCAACGTCGCCGGCGTTGGCGACGTGCTGCCCGTGAAGTTCGCGTTGCTGCTGGTGAACGTGGCCGTTACGCTGTGGCTGCCTGGCGCATTGGTGATGAGCGGCGTTAGTGTCGCCACGCCGCTCGCATTGACGGCTGCACTGCCGACCGACACGCCGTCAACGAAGAACTGCACCGTGCCCGCGATGGTTTGGCTGTTGAGCGTGGGCGGGCTTACCGTCGCAACGAGCGTCGCAGGATCGCTATACTGCACGCTCGCCAATTGCGTCAGTGCCAGTGCTGTCGTCTTCTGCGCCATGGTCAGCGTCGTGGCGCTTGCCGTGCTGCCGTTGAAATTGGGTGAAGTGGCCGCTGGATTGTACGTCGCATTGATGGAGTACGAGCCGACGACGAACGGAGCGTCGAGATTCAGTGTTGCCTGTGCCGCACCGTTCGCGACCGCCCCCGAAGTGATGATCGCCAAGGTCGTGCTGCCCTGCTTGACGACGAACGTGACCGTGCCTTCGTTGACTGCTGCGGTGGATGGTGCAACGGCGAGCACGGTTGCCGTGAGCGTGACGCTCGGATCGCCGAACGTCGCCGTCTTGTTCCCCGCGCTCGTCGTCGTGTTCGCCGCATTGATGGTCAGGCTCGCGCCGACGTAGTTCAAGTTGTAGTTGCTGCCCGCCGTCACGCTGCCTTGCAGGATCGCATACGGGCTGTTCGCCACGCTCTCGCCGGCCGCACGGCTAAGGCTGCCACTGAAACCGTCTCCGTTCGCCAGCGAGCCGCTCGTGAGTTGGTACGTCAACGCGGGATCAGCAGTGCCGTACACTTTGCTCTTCGCATCCGCCGTGATCGTGATTGGGCGTTGGGTGATGTTGGCGGTCGTGATGGCTGTGGCGTTCTGCAATGCGTAGTTGCCCGCGTCGCTGCCGCCGATCGAGATGCCACTCACGTTCACCGTCTTGCCCGTGCCGACGTTCTTATCCGTGAAGGCTGCGCTGGTGTAGCTATCCGTGAACACATCGCCCGTCACACGGTTGTCCGACAGCGTGACCGTCGCGTTAGTAGTGCCGTCGTATACTCTGTTGACACCTGTCGCCGTCACCGTGAGTGGACGCTGCGTGATGTTGGCAGTGGTGCTCGCGCTCGTGTTCAGTAAGGCGTAGTTGCCGGCGTCGGTGCCACTGATCGAGATACCGCTCACGCTAACGCTCTTGCCGTTGGCGACGGTCTTGTCGGCGGAGGCCGCGCTCGTGTAGCTGTCGGTGAACACGTCGCCGCTTACGCGGTCGTCCGTCAGCGTGACCGTCGCCGCAACGAAGCCGTCATAGACTTTGTTCACGCCGTGAGCGCTCACGATCAGCACGCGCGCCGTAATGTTGGCGGTTGCGTATGCCGTGTCGTTGATCGTGTAGTTGCCCGCGTCCGCGCCGCCCAGGCCGAGACCTGTTGCGTTCACGTTTTTACCCGTGCCCACATTCTTGTTGACGAACGTCGCGGTGCCGCCCGTGCAGGTGACATCAACCGTTCCGATGACACCACTGAGCGAACAGGTGAATGTTGCCGCTGTCGTGCCATCATACGTCTTGTTGTCCGCTGTGATGCTTGGCGTCACGCCCTTCGGTGTGATGTCAGCTGTCGTACTTGCCGTCGTGTTGGCGAGCGAGTAGTTGCCAGCATCCGTACCGCTGATCGAAATGCCGCTCACGCTCACGGTTTTAGCCGTGCCGACGTTCTTATCGGCAAAGCTCGCACTCGTGTAGTTGTTGGTCAGTGAATCGCCCGACACCCGATTGTCGGATAGCGTTATCGTTGCGGACGTCGTGCCGTCATAGACTTTGTTGAATGCCGTCGCGCTGCCGCCCGCTTCGCGTCACGCCGCGTCCTCGCCGCCACGATCCGCACTCTCGCCACCACGGTCGGCGCTCTCGCCACCACGGTCGGCGCTCTCCCCACCGCGGTCGGCGCTCTCGCCGCCACGATCCGCACTCTCGCCGCCACGATCCGCACTCTCGCCACCACGGTCGGCGCTCTCGCCACCACGGTCGGCGCTCTCCCCGCCACGGTCGGCGCTCTCCCCGCCACGGTCGGCGCTCTCCCCACCGCGATCCGCGCTTTCGCCACCTTTTTTACCTAGTTCAAAACTTATGCTCCACATCGCTCCGATCGGAGCGAGCTGAATGCTCATTGCACCGGGGTCAATCGGGCCGACCGTATGCGCATTCCCGTCCGGATCGCTCAGCGCGATGAACATCGGGACGGCGGAAGTGTTCTTAATTTGGAATGAGGTGTATGTTGCAGTCGGCATGGTCTTACTCCTTGTCGTGAGGGTGTTGGTCCGGCGAATTGGCTTCGGGCGTGCTGCCGCAGTCTGTATGGCCAGATTGCTTGCGGTCTCACCGCTTTGCTGGAAGACGACCAGTGGCAACAGGTCGCCATAGGTTCGAATGACGGGACTCTGCTGTGGGATACCGTTCTTGAGCGTGTCAGACTGCACCCGCAATTGGACGGCGTTGATTAGTTCCAGCATGGTCGCACGGTCGTGGTTGAACAGGGCTTCAAGCAACGACTTGGTGAAGTATCCGTGCAAGATTGCGCTGGCTTCCCCTGCATCTTGGAAACTGCGCGCCGCGCTGAAGATATACATCCCGCGCTCGTTGATGCCGTAGATGCGCTTGGCCAGTTCGTTCGGATCAATGCCTTTGACGATGTCGCCGCCTGCAATGCCCGAATGACAGGTGTCGGTCATCAGAATTAGTTCGGCAGGCAAGCCAGTGATTTTCTCGCCCAACCGCATGAAGCCGAGCCCCGTACCGCCTGTATTGCTGAAATCGAGATCGTAATTCCAATAGTACAGCCCTTGATCGGCTTTGCGATAGACGCCATGGCCAGACAGATACACCAGCAAGACATCGCGATTCGCTCGGCCCTCCGGATGATGCGCCACGATCTTTTGGCAGATCGCCTCAAGCGCCGCGTTGATTCGTTCTTTGGTCGCCTGCTCGTTCAAGAGCACCGTCGCATCAATCGCTTGGAATGCTCTGTTTGCCAACGGCGCCGCATCGTCCAATCTGTCGGCGTCCGTGGCTTTCGCGAACGCATTGTAGATCGCAGTCGCGTCCCGGTGGGCAAACTGCAAACTCTTATAGCCGTGCCCCTCATTTTTTATTTTGGAGACGCCAACCGCCAAGATGTAGAGCGTGTTATTGCTACCGACCACACCGGCTTGATTGCCCAATAGGGTATCGCGCCCGCCGCGAGCGATGTCCGTCGGGCCACCGTGCCCGCGTTCCGCAGCGCCGCCGCCCGCGACCGGCGTAGCGGCTGCCCGCACGAAGATTTGTATCAGCGGGTTCGACTTGGCGGTCGCGTTCTCCGCCAGAATCTTGATGCGGTTGCGACCCGGCTGCAGCCGCACGTTGACCGTATGCTTCGCTTGCGGCGCAAGGCTCTCCCAAGCAACCTGCTCGTTATGCACGACCCATGCGCGCGTGGCCGGCTTGTCGGCGTAACACGCTTCGATTGTAAATGTGAATGTGACATCATCGTTAGTCTCGACGACACCGTTCTCTGACAATTCGACGATGGGCGGCAGAATCTCCTCAACGCGATCCGGCGCGATGGTCATGCCCTGATCCTCGCATTTGGCGAACGCCCTGTCTTCACTCCCGTGTTCGACGATTGCCTGAATGATGTCGGGGCGAAAGAAGGCTTTGATAAAGCGATGGCTGGGGAAGAAGAGCGCTTCCTTGTCGGGTCCGCGATTGACATGAAAGCCGATGTAGCGGTCGCCGCGCTGACTCGCGTTGTAATAATTGCTCTTACTCCAAATCACCCACTCGTCGTCAGACCCGACAAACAAATTTAAGGCGGGTTGCAGATCGGCCGGGCTGTCTTGCTCGACATCGGCAAGATACCAGAAGCGAATGATTTGATCGGCGCCGGCCGTGACCAACCATCTGCCGCCGGCGGCGTGGTCGAGAATGCGCGCCGCATGTCCGACCAGCAATCGCTGCGGCGGGTCATAGCTCCCATCCGCGTGTCGAGGCGCAACCCGAACCTTTCCATCACCCGCGCCGGTGACAATCGTCCCGTTTTCGGTGAAGCCAAATGTTGTGACGCCGTACCATCCTACTGGCGGCACCCCGGTCAATGGCATATCGTCTGGCAGCAGATACAAGTTCGTGTAGCCCCACTGCTCTTTCCATTCCAACGACTGGTCTCCGAAGCGCTTCTGCA
This sequence comes from Anaerolineae bacterium, assembly GCA_038198935.1. Classification (GTDB taxonomy): domain Bacteria; phylum Chloroflexota; class Anaerolineae; order JACRMK01; family JACRMK01; genus JBBPZQ01. Next base: position 58,510 of record JBBPZQ010000105.1, on the reverse strand, counting down.
CCCGCCGAAACGCGGCGGCATCAGTATCGGACAGCGCATCGAGCGTCATCGCCTTCAAATCAAACATGCGTTGCAGGAGAGTGGAGCCGTCCGCCAGACGCAAATCGCCACGATTCCCAAATCCGATTTGCTCTTTCGAATTGATGCCCACCGCATGGACAGTCTGCCCCACGCCTATGATCTGCGCGGTCGGTTCACCTGCCACATGGGCCCCGCTCCAAAAATGGATGGCATTCTCGTCGCCGCCCGCGCTCACCGCTGTGCCGTCCGACAGCAAGGCGGTTGCGTGGACTGCGGAATCGTGACCGGCATAGGTGCTTTTCAGTTGGAATTGCCCACCCATCGTGTCATACATTCTGACTTGAACCGGCGCACGGTCATCGGCTTGCCCGACGATCAGTTGGTTGCCATCTTGAGAAAAAGCCGGTTGTGCCGGGTTGGATTCAGTGGGGACGGTCGCCACCAGTTTGCCGTCGTGCGCATGACAAAAGAATTTGTTCTCTTTTGTAGCCGTCGTCAAGGCCGGAGTCACGATAACAAAGTCGCGACTGACCGCCAACGCGCTCGGCGGGACACGCTCCTCCGTCTCGCGCAACGCGCTCATTTTCGTCAGCGCCCCGTCGGGAGAAGCAGAATACCACAAGAGTCCACCGGTGTACTCAGGGGCCTCGCCCGGATGGTGATACCACGTTGCGACCACCATCCGATAGCCGGCCGATTGCTCTTGCTTGTCGGGGATGAACCGAACGTATGCGGGGATCAGGGCCTCGTACTCGTACAGCGCTTCGGACGCGACGGGCGCAGGCATTGCTCCGAATCCCTGCAAGATATTGCTCGCAGCGTAGAGTTGAATGTAGCCACGACGGGGTGATGGCTGCTGCGGATTGCCAACTATCGCAAGATACTTATCATCCGGGCTAAAGTCGAGATCCTGCAGCGTGCCGGGAAATTGGAATGCGGCTTGCAAGTTGCCGGTCGCCAATTCATACACGCGCACATCGGTCTTCCGATCAAGCGCCCCATCAGTTCCTGCGGGGTTCATCCACGCGAGCGCGACCACATATTTGCCGTTGCGGCTGAGGGCAATCCGCTGAATTTCTCCAGAGGATCCATCGCCAATCTGTCCCAACAACATGCGTATTTGTTGTTTGGTTTCAACATCCCACACGCGAATGGTTGTATCACCCGCGCTGAGCAGTGTCTTGCCGTCGGGCGTGACCAGCAACTGATAGATGCGTGCCGTGTGCGTACCAGTCTCCAGTTTCAAGAACGCTTCGTACTGGATTGTCTCGTTTATGGTACTCCTCCATTCAAGTAACTACGTTACCGCATCGGCAGTCCCGCCGCGCGCCAACGCTAGATTCGCTTCGGCAGCTTGTACTTCTAGCGTGAGCGACTTTTCGCCCAAGTCGTGCGCGATGCTGCGTGCCGCATTGAGCGCCTGCTCTGCGATGTCGAATCGTTGGCTGTCTATGTATATCAATCCGAGATGGAGCAACGCGCTCGCTTCCGTATGTCGCGCGCCAATCTCGCGGGCAATGGTTAGCGCCGTTTGTCCATTCACAATGGCCTGCGCCCGGTTGCCGACGGAAAATTCAAGCAGCGCCATGTTGTCCAACACGATGGCTTCACCGCGCCGATAACCGACTGACTGGATCAAGGTCAGCGCCTGCACCGCCGTGGTGCGCGCCGCCGCGTAATCGCCCAGTTCGCGATATGCCTCCCCACGGTTAATGAGCGCGATCGCTTGCACGGTGCGATCGTTCACCTCAGCCGCCAACAGCGCGCCCTGTTCGGAATAGGTCGCGGCGTGCACGAAATCCCGCGAGTCGAGATTGGATTTGCCCATGTTGCTCAGCAGGCTCGCCTCGCCGGCACGGTCGCCAATCTTGTGCGCGATCTGGAGCGCCGCCGCATAATGGGCGAGTGCGTCCGCAAACTGCTGTTGATCGTTCGCCACAACGCCGAGATTGTTCAGCAGGTCGAGTTCGCGGCGCACATCGCCCGCGTCTCGAATCTGGCTCAGCGATTGGTGCAGCAAATCTGCGGCCGTGCTGTATTCGCCGCCGTGCCAATACAGCATACCCAGTTGCGCCAGTGCGTTGTACTCGCCGCGCGTCATGTTCTGCGCGCGCGCCCGCGAGAGCGCGTCTTCCAATATCGGCTTGGCCGCAGCCGCTTCGCCGGCGCGATACATCGCTCGCGCTTCCAGCAAGAGCGCGTCCACCATCAGTTCAATCGCATTGGCATTTGCATCAGCTTCAATCTCGCGAATGGCCGCTTGTGCGCTCGTCTTGGCGGCTGCATACTCGCCCACATCAATTTCCAATTTTGCCATTCGGGTCGCGAGCTGAGCACGCAGGATCGGCGCATCGTCGAATTGGTCTGCGAGCCGGGTGAGTTCGGCCAAGTCTCGCCGCTGTTCGGCGCGTTTGCCGAGCAAATCGTAAACTCGTTCGCGCTTCAGGAGCGTGTCGAATCGCCCGCGCTTGTCCTCGATCGGTGTCAGATTCAGCGCGCGAGTGAAATAGGAGAGCGCCTCATCATTGGCATAACTGCCAGCGGCTTGCTCGCCCGCCTTCGCAAGATAAACACACGCCTTGTCTCGAATCTGCGCTTGTTCAAAATGATGCGCCAATTGCGGTGCGAGTTGATTAGTTCGTTCGGGATATGCGCTTTCAAGGTAAAGCGCATACTGCCCGTGCAACTGCGCCCGCGTGGCATACGACAAACTCTCGTACGTCACCTCGTGCGTGACGATGTGCTTGAAGAGGTAAGCCAGTTCCGGCTCGGGCGTTTCGAGCGGTGTAATATCCAACGACTGCAACTCATCCAAATCGGCCATCACTCGCGGCAAGTCGCCCAGCGCCGGATAGTAGCCGAGCAACCCCTGCACACGGAACAGTCGCCCAATGATGCTCGCAACGCGCAAGGTCGTTTTCTCGCTCTCGCTCAGTTGGTCAATGCGGCTGAGGATGAGTGTGTACAGGCTGTCGGGCAATTCGATTTTGTTCAAATCGTCGCGGTCTCGTGGGTCAAGCCCGCGGTCGCGCAGGAAGTTGAGCAGTTCTTCAACATAGAACGGATTGCCCTGCGCGCGCGCCATAAGTTTTTCTACCAGCAACAGCGGCACCGCTCCACCGCGCGCGGGATACAACTGCGCAAGTTTGGCGCGGATGGCTTGCTCACATTCGGCGGCGTTGAGTTCGCTCAATTCAATTTTCGTGAAGTACGGCAAGGCTTCGAGCCGCGGGGCAGTCAAGCGCGCGAGTTGCGGTGGACGATAAGCCAGCACGAAAAAGACGGGACTGTCGGTCAACGCCCGCGCCAGTTCGTCGAGCAGCTCGTGCGAGAGCGCGTCAATCCAGTGCAGGTCCTCGATGATGAGTACGTGCGGTTCATCCTTCGCGGCCGCCTTTAAGCAATCGGCGAGCAAAGCGTGCAGCGCGCCCTTGCGGTCTTTCGGCTCCAGCGTTTTCGTGAAGTCGTTGTCGGGGATGGCGAAGTTGAGCAGCGGTGCTAACAGTGGCAATGCTTGCAATCGCTCGGGCGCGCGATCTTCGATTTCGCCTTCGAGCAATCGTATCTGTTTGCGGAGTGGCGCAGACGGGTCCACATCAAAGAACGCCGACCAGATCGCCTTCCACGCCTGATACGGTGTGTTGATTGCGTCCGATTGGCACGCACCACCGTAGCCCGTGAAACCTTGCTTGTGCGCGAGGCGAATTACTTCGGCAACGAGCCGCGACTTGCCCATTCCCGCTTCGGCGACGATGCCAATAATTTGCGCGTTGCCCTGCAACGCGACATCCAATTTTTCGCCGATGGTCTGCAGCTCAGATTGTCGTCCCACCATCGGCAGGGCATAGGTCGGCTCTTGCAAACGGATGGCGCGTTGCTGCCGTTCGCCTGCGACGACAAACACAGCCAACGGTTCGGCTTTGCCTTTCATGGGCAGCGGCGGGCGCGGCTCGAAAACAAAATCGTTCGCCGTTGCTTGTTGCACGGAACCGCTTATCAAGATTTCTCCCGCCTGCGCCGTCGCCATCAACCGTGCGGCCAGATTTACCTCATCCCCCAGCGCGCCATAGGTGCGCCTCGTCCGTCCGCCGTACGCCCCCACATACATCACCCCTTGCGTCACGCCGATTTGCAACGGGAGGGTTGCCGCCGCGTGCAAGGACAGTGCGGCTTTCGTCGCGCGCCGCGCATCATCTTCATGTGTGGACAACGCGCCGAATGCTAGATTGAGGTAACTGCCCTTGTCGCCGATGTTCAGGTCGAGCAACACACCCTCGAAGCGGGTGATCGTGTGTTGCGCGAGGCGCATGAACGCATCGAGTTTTGCGCCTGCGTGTTCATCGGCGTCGTAGTCAATGCCTGTGAAGCGCACGAACAGAGCGACACACGGACGCAGTTCCGTCAGAAACTCGCCATGCCCGCTCTGCTCGCGTGCATAGACTGCCGGTAACACCCATGAGCGCATCACATCGTCGGACGGCAACACGGCATCGTCTATCTTTTCCGTCGTCTCGACGCATTGCGTGAGCGACGCGCACACAGCGAAGCGTTGTTGCGTCTCCGCATCTTCGCGCCACTCGCACACATGCAAATCATTGCTGCACGCTTCGGCAGTCGCCGCATCCACTACGATCTCGCCCCGCTGCGCGATGTGCTCGGCGACGGCCAGCCGTGTTAGTGTTGCGCCTGCCAGCGTATCCAAGAGTTGAATGCTTGGATCGCCGACGACGAATCGGCGGGCGTTGCCAGTCGCCACAGCCACTTTCAGCGCGAGGTCAGGGAACGTATGCATCGCGGCTTGCATCGCGGCGGCGCACGCAACAGCGCGGACGGCAGATGATAGATGGCGGATGGCAGCAGATGCATCCTTGATGCTTCCGCCCTCATCCATGCTGTCGAACCAACAGGTGATCGCGTCGCCCGCGAACGAGATGACGCTACCACCGCAGCGTTCCGCTTCGGCGATGAGCGCATCATAGACGGCGTTGATGCGTTTCGTCAGTTCTTCCACACCGCGCCGAGCGCCGAGCGATTGCGACAGCGATTCGGTGAGCGGGGTGAAGCCGGAAATATCGGCAAACAACGCGGAGCCAAATGTGCGGTCGGGCAAGGTCTCGCCGCGCGCGAGGGCGCGGCGACGATCTTGGGCGAGGTACATGGGTAAACTGCTCAAGCTTCAACAACTCCTGAATCGTCGCCTGCCAATCCAACCGCTAGACGGTTTCTTGGAGCGGCCGTCCGCGTGCGCCACCACCGATGGGGATCGAGTCCAACTCATCTCGCCGGATGACACATCCGAAGCGACCGACAATTCGAGCATCGCTTCCGCGTCGGACGGCGACACGATAGTCAACGAGATTGGTGCGGACGACTGGGAAGGCCATACGGGAATGATGCGGGGATTATACCTGATGAATGCAAAACGGCTATGTGAGGAGGTGAACCGAACGCAATTGGATCGCATCATGTGTGTTGGGGCGATCCTGCTCGACAACAAACGAAGAGCGCATCCATGGATGCGCTCTTGTTATTCGAGGTTGTCGTGACGGGATTACGTGCGGATGACTTGCTCGGCCTGCAAGCCCATCGGCCCGCGTGTCACCGTAAACTCGACGGTCTGGCCCTCCTGAAGGCTGCGATAGCCTTCGGCTTGGATCGTGCCGTGATGGACGAACACATCTTCGCCGCAATACTGCGCCAGAAAGCCATAACCTTTGGTGGCGTTGAACCACTTGACTGTGCCTACAACTCGATTGTTCGACATGGTCGAAACTCCATGAACTAAGTGCAACCAACCAAATATTGAAGGATAGCAGACCAGCCGTGCTGGTCGTTGAGCGACGCGGGCAGCAAGGCCGCCCTGCTACCACATTCCTCAAATCTTTCTTGGTTGCCCGTAAGTACAACCACAAAAGTAATGCGAGGTACCAGACCAGCTGTGCTATTCGTCATACGGGATGGGCAATGCGGTCGTTCATCCCGCGAAGACGGGACTGCCGTACTACCCGCATTCGTCAAATCTTTCTTGGTTGCACTTAGCATGACGGGTTCCACACATACAGCAATTCCAAATATGTCGTCCGGTGCTCAAGGCTGGGAACCCGTTCGCGGCTCTGGCGTGGTACTGGACGGCGATGGTCACGCACAACTGCACCATCGCACGTCGCGTTCAGCCGCCCAACCATTCACAGGCGTTCCGCTGGCACTTTGGCACGGCACTCACTGTCCGCAACTGCCGCGCCGCTCACTTACTTCAGCCCCGAGCGCACGAACGAGTTGATGAACTGCCGCTGGAAGATCAAGAAGAACACGAACAAGGGACCCGCGACGATCAGCGTCGCCGCCGTGACGAGGGGCCACTGCGCGCCCAACTCGCCCAGCTGTGTGAACACCGCCAAGCCGACCGTGAGCGGCCGCGTGCGCTCGCTGTTGGTCACGACGAGGGGCCACAAGAATTCGTTCCAGTGAAACGTGATTGAGGCGAGCGCGAACGCGACGAGCGAGGCCGTGCCGGCCGGCAGATACACAAAGCGCAGCACTTGCAGCCAGTTCGCGCCGTCCATGCGCGCTGCGTCATCCAGATCGCGCGGCACGCTCTTGAACGTCTGGCGCATCAGGAACGTGCCGAACGCCGAGCCGCAGTACGGCAGCATGATCGCCAGCTGCGTATCGAACAAGCCGAGCGTGCGGATGGTCGCGTAGTTCGGGATGATGAGCGCGGCGGACGGAATGAGGATTTGCAGCAGCAGCAGCGCAAACAACAGATCGCGTCCGCGAAACTCGAAGCGCGCGAAGGCGTAGCCCGCCAGCGTGATCGTCACGAGCTGTGCAGCTAATATGCCGAACGCGATCAACAATGTGTTCAGGTAATACGTGCCGAACGGCGCGATGCGGAACGCGGTTGCATAGTTCTCCAGCGTGAGCGTCGAGCCGAACCAGATGCGCCCGCTCACAATCGGCTCCGTCGCCGGCCGAAACGAGACGAGGATCGTCCAGACGATGGGCAGCAGCCAGATCGCGCTGACGGCGACGAGCAGCAGCGTGAGCATGGCTTGACGCGTGCGCCTAGTCATACGTCACTCGCCGCTCGACCACGCGGAAGTTCAGCACGGTGAACACGAGCAGGATCAGCACGAGCACCACGCTGAGCGCGCTGGCGCTGCCGTGATCCTGAAAGCGGAAGTTCGTTTCGTAAATGTCGAACAACAGCAAGTTGCTGGCGTTGTCGGGCCCGCCTGCCGTCATCACGTAAATCTGATCGGCCGTCTGGAACGACGCCACGACCGCGATGGTCGTCACGAACAGGGTCGTGCCCATCAGCAACGGAAAGGTGATGTGGCGGATCGTATGCCACCACGACGCGCCGTCGAGCTGCGCCGCCTCGAAGTAATCGGACGATAGTCCCTGCAAGCCCGCCAAGTAAAAGACCATGTAGTAGCCGGCCTGTTTCCAGACGGCCATGAGGATGAAGGCGGGCAGCACCCAACTCGGATCGCCGAGCCAGTTGGGACCGCGCACGCCGCCGACGCGCAGCAGCTCATTGACCAGTCCGTACTCCGGCGCGTACATGAACAGCCAGATCGTCGCCGCGCTCACCATCGGCAGAATGGTCGGATAGAAAAACGCGAGCCGATACAGCGCCAGCCCGCGCAAGTGTTGATTGAGCAGCAGCGCCATGCCGAACGCCAGCGCCATGCTGAGCGGCACCGTGCCGACGACGAACAACAGCGTGTTGCCGAGCACTTTATGAAAACCCGGATCGTCCAGCAGATTCGCAAAGTTCTCCAGCCCGACGAAGCGCGGCACGCGCACGGCTTGGTTTTGTCTGAACAGACTGTCGTGCAGCACGTTGAGCGTGGGCAGCAGCGTGAACGCCGTGACGAAGATGAATGTCGGCAGGATCAGCAGGTACGGCAGCAGCGAGGACTGCGCGCGACGGCGCGAGCGCGCAATCGAGCCTGTCGTCGAAGAAACCGAAACCCGTTCGGTCGCGAACGGGTTTGCGGATGAGAGGTCAGACATCGTGATGCCAGAGACGCTCCGTCGCAGCGTCTCTGCAACTCTACGGTTTGAACTGCACCAACACGCGCTCGGCTTCCTTCTGCGCATCGTCGAGCGCCTGCTGCGGCGTCTTCTTACCGGTGATGGCGGCTTGAATGCCGTTGCCGAAAATCTGCTGGATCTGTGGCGAGTTATGTGTGGACAGTTCACGCTCGGCGTACTGTAGCTGATCGCGCGCCACGCCGTACTGGGGATGTTTGGCCACGAAGTCCTTCATCAGCAGTGTGTCGTACGCCGACTTGCGCGTGGCGACGTAGCCCGTGTCAATGCTCCACTGCGCCGCGCGCTCGGGCGTGGTCAGGAACTGGATGAATTTCCACGCCGCTTGCTGTTTTTCCGGCGACACCTTCTTGAAGATGTACAGATTGCCGCCACCGGTCGGCGCGCCGCCCGGCTTCTTGTTGCCCGGCAAATAGCCGACGCCGACATTGAACTTCGCCTGACTGAGAATGTTGGTCAGGCTGCCCGTGGTGTGATACGCCATCGCGGTCTTGCCACCACTGAAATCATTCGGCACGTTCGCCCACAAGATCACGCCTTCGGGCATCGCCTTTACCTTCTTCGACAAGTCGAGCACATACTGCAAGCCCTCGACCGTGGTGGGCGTGTTGAAGAACACTTTGCTCGGATCGTCGCTCACCACGTTCTGGCCGTTCGAGATGGCGAACGCCTGGAACAACCAATACGGGAATCCATCGGACGGTATCTCCAAGCCCCACTGCGTGACGTTGCCGCTCGCATCTTTCTTCGTCAACTTAACCGCGTAGTCCGCCATTTCCTGCCACGTCTTCGGCGGCTTCTCCGGGTCGAGTCCCGCTTCCTTAAACAGGTCCTTGTTGTAATACAGCACTGGCGTGCTGCGCTGGAACGGGATGCCGTAGGTCTTGCCTTGACTCTGCGAGTTCAGCATGAACGCGGGATGAAAATCTTTGAGGTACGCATCGCCGCCGGACTGCTTGATAAAATCGTCGAGCGGGATGACCGCGTCCGCATCCACCAGTGGATACAGATCGGTCGAGAGCAGCACGGCCACGTCCGGCGGATTGCCGCCGCCCTGAATGCTAGTCTGAATTTTGGTGAGCGTGTCCTGATACGAGCCAGCCAGCACCGGCTTCACCGTGATGGACGGATTGGCTTTCTTGAAATCGGCCACGTAGCCATCAATGATCTGCGTGATCGGACCGGGCACGGCAACCGGATAAAAGAAATTGAGTTCGACGTTGGCGGCGGGTGCAGTGGTGGCCGCCGGCGCGCTCGTCGCCCCAGGGGCGGATGTGTTCGCGGCGGGCGCAGTCGTCGGTGCGGTGGTCGTCGCGGCCGGCGCGCAAGCGACCAGCACGAGCAGAAGCATGAATATCGTCACGGATATGCTTTTCATTTTTCTCCTCCTTAGTGAGAAACGGTGTGAACAGTATAGCCACAGCAAAAAGGGGTGTCAACCGAATTTGTACGGATGGAGTGCGCGAACAGTGCTGCTCATTGTGACGAGTTGTGCCCACAGGGACAGTGTGTGTTGTCCTGAATGCGAGATGACGATTGTCATGCAATGGCTTACGAGGAATCTCGTCACTCGTCACTCATCACTCGCCACTGTCAAAGCGTCGGCTTGAACACCATCAGCACGATGATGAGCAGCACATCAATCATGGTGAGGATGCCGAGCAGCGTCGAGCGCCGAGCCAGTTGCTGGAACTCCGGCGAATTCGCGCCTTGCGTTTCGAGCAGGGCGACCTGCCGACGGAGCGCGGGCGCGAACAGCACGATGCCAATGACGATGGCGAGCGCATACAAGATGAGCGCGGCATCAATCCAAAACATCGTGAACGACCACGAATTGAAGAACAGCACCATGCTCAAGCCCGTGATCAGCAACAGCGCATAAGCCGGGTTCGCAAAACGATTGTCGAGCGTGCGAATGCCGCGCAAGATGTGCGGCATGTACTCCGGCTCTTTGGCGGCGCGCGATAGCCAGATGCCATACGACGCATTGAAGCCCACGGCGATGATGGCGAGCAAGATGTGAACGTATTTGAGAATGAGATAGGGCAGCATCAGTTCTCCACTGTTTAAGGATTGGATTGGCACGCCCCGACAGTGCGGGTGCGCTTGCCAATGCGCGGCATCTCTGCAATGATAATCCTCGCGGCGTGCGATACTGGGCGCATGGCAACGGTCCGAGTCACAGACCTCACAGGTCTCGAAGACCTGTGAGGTCTGCTCATCGGCGATCATGCGCCACGCACTGTGTTTTCATTTTATCTACATGGAAGGAAACGAAACCCCATGACGCAACCGTCGTCGGTTCAAGACACTTCATACATCTCGCCCATCGCGGGCAAAGTTTTGAGACACGAGGGCATCGTTCATGCGACGCTGGCAGAAGTGTGGCGCGCGTTCACGACGAGTGAGGGACTGCGCTCGTTCGCCGCACCCGTCGCGCAGATTGACTTGCGTATCGGCGGTGAGTGGGAAGCCAGTTACAACCCGCACGCGCAAATCGGCGACCCCGCTAACATCATCAATGAAGTGCTCAGTTACTTGCCGATGGAGATGCTTTCGATACGCATCAAGCGCGCACCGCCCGGCTTCCCACATCCCGAACTAGGCAAGCAACTGTGGACAGTGATCCAATTTGCCGATTTGGGCAACCAACAAGTGAACGTCGTCACCTCGATGCTCGGCTGGAGCGACGGCGCAGACTGGGAACCGATCTACGCGCTGTTCGAGCGCGGCAATGCTTACGTGACGGAGAAATTGCAGCAGCGGTTCGAGCGGGCGAAGTAGAATTACTAAAGCCCGATACTAAAGTGAGCAGAGCCAGCGCGCGAGCGAACTGACCTGTTCCGCATCGGTCATGTTTGCCGCATTGCTCAACGAACCACCTTCTAGCTGCTCCCAAATTTCAATCGCCATGCGCTTCTCAATTGCCGCGCCAATGAAGAACGTCTGGGGCGCGTGACCACTTGTAGCAAACGCTTGCTGAATCCTTGTAAGCGCGGTACGCGCCGTCTTCCAGTGCTCGTCCGCGCCTGCTGGGTCAATGCCGCCTTTCAGTTCACCCATCGCGATGACTGCGGTGGGTGCGACTTGTCCGATTGCCGATAATTTTTGCGGCGATAGATTGAACAAGCATACGTCCACATTGCTCTTCACGAATGGCACTGTCAGATTGAAGAGCAATGTTCGTTGCTGTCGCCCCTTTTGCCAATTGAGTCCCCGCAGTTGTATCTCAATATCCGCATCGTCGTCGCTCATCGCCGCCCAAACACTTGTCGCGGCATGCATCCAATGGTACGGTACGCCGCTCAGAGTGAGTGTCGAGATGATCGCGCGCGTCAGTTTGCGCTGTGCGAGCACGCCGCCAACATTGCGCATCAAGCCGCCGAGCGTATCGCCGCGCGTCAACAAAAATCGAAAGACTAATTCCTCGACGAAGTTCGCGCCTGCGGGTTCGAGAAAATTCCTGATGAGACCTTGAATCGCTTCAAGTTTGTCTTGCGCTTGCAAATGCCCGGCTGCTTTGTCAGATACGCCCGCAGCGGCGAGTATAGCAGGCTGAAGTTCACGGACGTTCAGCAACTCGGCCGGGTTGGCTACTTGTGATGCGGCGACTTTCAACGCGCGCGCTTGCTCGACATACGGTGTTGCTCGGCGATTGCGCTCAAGTGCGAGCGAGACGAAGCCAGCGCGAATCGCCCCATAGGTCGTGACCAAATCGTCGGCGGACTTCAAGTGCTGGAGATAGGGCGGCCTCTTCGCCATCTAAGTTTTTCTCCAGACGTACACGCACTTTCGCAGCACATCGCGTCCATGCTCGCCCATTTGCTGGCTGCTGTTGCCTTTACCACCCGGCAGCACCAATATATTTTCAACGACAAATCCCAACTGCTCAGCCATGTTCGACAGAATCATATCCACTGAAATGCTCGCGCCCGCATAGCGCACGTTGTCGTTGACCATGATCAGAGGCGCGTTAGACTTTAGCACGCGCGCACACTCGGCAATGACACAAGCCATCTCGTAAAAGTAGCCGCGCACCATACGTGGAATGCCGTTGTTGTTTAATGCGCCTGCCGCCTTCTGAGCGTCGAGATAGCAAAGATGGCTTTGCAATAACGATTGATTGTCGGCAACACAAAGCGGGGTTGCCCACGTGGAGTTCATTGCCAGCAAATCTTTCGCGCGATTTTCGACAGTGCAACTTAACATTTGCTGTCGCAATTCAGTTAATCGTTTTTCATTAACACCCAGCAGTGCGAGCTCCAACGCATACGTGCGCGTATAGTCGTAACGGTTTGCGTAAGGCGGCGACGTGATCATGGCATCGTAAGAATTGTCGGCGAGCGTCGGTAGAATTTCGAGACACGACCCGCAATGCAATGCGATGCTGCCGCGTAATGACTCCGTCGCGAAGAACGTTGCTTGTTGATCGCTCGCCTGCACGTCACTCAGGATTTCATCCAACTTGGCGCTTATGGCGGTCGCGAAATCGAGAATCGTTCCTTTGTCGAAAAGCTTCGCACCTTGGCGGCGGCCCGAGCGATGATCCCAGCGCAGGTATTGTCCATCTTTGCGCGTGTAACTGACCGATTCCAACACACTGAGTAGCGCAAGACGCAGGGCTTGCTGCACACGCTCATTCTCTTCGCGCAGTACGCCAACATACTGCTCGATCGCTTTGTGGGTTGATGGCGGATACGCGCCGCGCGTGATTCGCAGCTCAGGCAGTGGGCAGCGCACTTGGCTGGTTTCCCACGGCCGTGTGTCGGCCCAACGTCTTAGCGTAGCAAAATCTTCTAGCGTGAACTCTCGTTCTAGCACAATGCGTGTGGCAATAATTTGCTGGCCGATCGGCAACAACTCAATGCCTTCTGCATCCATGCCCTTTGCGCTCGCCACGAACAACGTTGTGCCACTGCCTGCGAACGGATCGAGCATCGTGCCACTTGCAATTTCATATTTGTGCAGTAGGTGTTCGAGCAGCGAAGCCGAGAATGCTTCTTTATATTTATACCAGCGATATGCGGGGCGCGTCTTGTTTGCTTGAAAACTGACGAGCGAGCGCGTCAGCGTGGGCTGCACGACGAACTTGCGCTTGAACTGTACCGCCAATTCGCGGTCAAGCCGTTCGATGCCACTCAAAGCGACTGGCTGTATCAACACGCTGGGTGTGTCGCTCATTACCTAGCCCGCCTTCTGCGCCGAGCGAATGCCGTTCAGCAGCTGTGCGTCTTGCTCGGGCAGCACCGTGCGCGGGTCGAAGAGGACGCGATCATTTTCGACGCGCGCGACGATGGGAGGCCAACTGCGGCGCAGCGTCGCGGCGAACTGGTTCGGCGACTCGACGTTGTACGCGAGCAGGTGCGTTGGCAAATTCTCTCCGGGCAGCGAGCCGCCGCCAATAGTGGATTGTCCCTCGACGATTGCCCAATCGCCCGCAAGGTCGCCCAGCCACTTGTCTGCGCGCTCGCGCAGTTGCGACGGCTTCGCGGCGATCATGCGCCAGATCGGAATCTCCTTCGTCGCTTCGTCCTTCATGTAGTGCAGCAGTGTCGCCTGCAAGCCCGCGAGCGTCACCTTGTCCACACGCAGCGCGCGCGTCATCGGATGCTTGCGCAATTTGGCAATCGCCTCACGCTTGCCGACGATCAATCCTGCCTGTGGCCCGCCGAGCAATTTGTCGCCGCTGAAGCACACAAAGTCTGCGCCGTCGCGTAAACTCTCCTGTGGCATCGGCTCGTGCGCCAGACCGAACGGAGCCGTGTCGAGCAGCCCACCGCTGCCGAGATCGTCGAGCACGACGAGGTTGTGCTCATGCGCGAGCGCGACCATCTGCGCGAGCGACGCCGACTCCGCGAAGCCGATCACTCGGAAGTTGCTCGGATGCACTTTCAGAATCAGCGCGGTCTGAGCGGTGATCGCGTTCGCGTAGTCTTCGATGCGCGTGCGGTTGGTCGTGCCGACCTCGACCAGTTTCGCACCCGACTGTTCCATGATCTCTGGGATGCGGAAGCCGCCGCCGATCTCCACCAACTGCCCGCGCGAGATAATCACCTCGCGACCGCGCGCGAACGCCGCGAGCACGAGCATCAGCGCCGCCGCATTGTTATTGACGACGAGCGCATCGTCCGCGTTCGTCAAGCGTGTGAGCAGGCGAGTCGTGTGCGTGTAGCGCGAGCCGCGCTCGCCTTTCGCCACATCATATTCAAGGTTGGTATAGTCGCCGCCGACTTCCTGCATCGCCTTTAGCGCGGCGGACGAGAGCGGCGCGCGGCCGAGATTGGTATGGATGATGACGCCCGTCGCGTTGATGACGGGATAGAGCGTCGCGCGCATGATGCTCTCGACGCGCAGGCGCACGTCGTCGTGCACGAGCGCGGGCATCGGCGCGTCGCCGCCGCTGCGTATCGCCTCGCGGTAGTCGTCGAGCACCGAGCGGATCGCGTCCACCGTCGCCAAGCGACCATAGCGAATGATGAGATCGTGCATCGGCGCATCGTACAGCAGTTGATCCACCGAAGGCAGCGCGCGCAGACGAGCTTGGATTTGCGAATCGGATGTTTGGGTCATCGCGGAACAAAAGCAAACCACAAAGACACGAAGAACGCGAAGGTTTTCTTTGTGATCTTTGTGTCTTCGTGGTTGGCAGTTGATACTGTGCTTGCAATTCTAGCAGCGACGTCACAACAATGCCAACACCACCGCCAACGTCAACACGCTCAGCACGTTCGAGAGCAGCACTGCGGCGGTTACAAATTCCGGCAGTACATTGTTTTCCAACGCGATGATGGAGACAAGCACCGCCGAGGGCATCGCGCTTTGCAGGATGCCCACGTTGCGCTCGACGCCACTCAGCCCGAACGCCGAGGCCAATGCAAACCCCAGCAGCGCTCCGCCGACGAGGCGAATCAGCAGCACGCTCAGCATATCGGCGCTCAGGCGCGGGATGCCGGCGTTCGCCAGTTGCGCGCCGAGCACGACGAGCATGACTGGAATCATCGCGCCCGACAACAGTTCGAGCGGACGCGACACGAACAGAGGCAATTCGAGTTGCAACGTGTTCAGCGCCAG
This sequence comes from Anaerolineae bacterium, assembly GCA_038198935.1. Taxonomy (GTDB): domain Bacteria; phylum Chloroflexota; class Anaerolineae; order JACRMK01; family JACRMK01; genus JBBPZQ01. The sequence continues at coordinate 43,357 of JBBPZQ010000105.1, read as the reverse complement.
CGCCGGTATCAATGCCAATAGTCCCGGCGTTTTCAGCACGCGCGTGATCGCTTGCCACTGAGTGCCGCGCTGGAGGTTAGCCGCAATCACGCACACGGCAAAGCCCAACGTGATATTCGACAGAAAGAACACCGTCGCGGGGATCAGCGCTGCCTGTCCTTCGGCAAATTGCGCGATCGGTAATCCGAAGTTGCCGACGTTGCCGAACACCGCCAGCATCACATACGCTGCGGTCATCGCCGCACTGCGCCGCAGCACACGCGCGAGCGCGAATGCGATCAGCGTGGTGGCCAGATACGCCGCGCTGATGAACAGCACCATGCGCACTGCCAGCGCCGCATCAATCTTGGCACGGCCAAGAATCGTGAGCACGAATGCCGGCGTCAGCACGTAGTAAGCAAAGCGCGAAAGCGTCTGCGCGTCGAGATGCAATTTCGGCGCGCTCCAGTATCCGACCAGCACGAGCAGAAAGACGGGCGCGAGGACGTTCAGGAAGACACTGAGGAGTTGCGGCATGCCGGACTGGGTATCTGAAGTTAGCGGTCGAGGAACTCACGAATGTATTGGTGCACGAGCGCGGCATGCTCGTGCACGACCCAATGCGTGCCGTCGGGGATGCGCCTGATAGTCAAGTCTGGCACGAACTGGTCGAGTCCGTCGAGATTGCTCGCGAGCAGTGCGGTGTCTTGCTCGCCCCAGATGACGAGCGTCGGCACACGCACGACCAGTGAAGGCGAAGCCGTGATGCGATTCGAGTCAGGCTCACTCTCACCCGTGATCGGGCCCAAACGTGCGGCGCGATAGTAATTGAGTCCGCCCGTGAGCGCGCCGGGCTGCGTCCACGCTTCGATGTATGCCTCACGCTCGGCTTCGCTGAAATTCCCGAGTTGGAGACCTTTGCCCATCACCATGCCGACGAGTCGCTTGCAATCATCAGCAAGCAGCAAAGCTTCCGCCTGCGGGCTGCGGAAGATGAGCATGTACTGGCTCGCTTGCTGCTGCGCGGGGTTGGCGCGCAGTTCGCGCGCAAACACGGCGGGATGCGGCGCGTTGACGATAATCAACTTGTCGAGCATCTGCGGATGCGCCAGCGCGAACGCCCACGCGACCACGCCACCCCAATCGTGCCCAACCAGCGTGCATGTGTCATAGCCGAGCTGCTCGGCAAGCGCGCGCACATCTTCGACGAGATATTTCATCTGATACTGCTCGACTGGGACGGGCTTCGACGACAAATTGTAGCCGCGCATGTCGGGCGCGACCACGCGATGATCGCGCGCGAACTCGGCGAGTTGCGCCGACCACGCGTACCAAAATTCCGGGAAGCCATGTAGGAAGATGATGAGTGGGCCCGCGCCAGCGCTGACGTAATGCAGGCGCACACCATTCACGTCGGAGTATTGGTGTGTGAGCATGGCTCTTATTGATCAATCACGGCGAGTGCGGCAATGTCGTCGCTATAACGGAGATCGCGTCGCTTCGCTCGCAACGACACTGGATGCGGATTCATGGTGCTGCACAATCGCAGCCACCGCCGCGCGGATGCCTTTGAGCATCGTTTCCAAGCCCATCGAAGGAATGAGCGGATATTTGTCCACGACTAGTTCGGGCAGCGCGGGCAGATGCACGAAACCGGCAAATATGTGTAGGTCGTGTGCCGCAAGATGATGCAGCGCCGCGTACGTGACTTGATTGCACAAGAACGAGCCGGCACTCAACGATAACTCGGCGGGCACGCCGCTCGCGCGCACCGCGTTTAGCATCGCACGCACCGGCAGCGTCGTAAAGTACGCGGCAGGTCCCGCGGCCTCGATCAGTTCGTCTTCGACGCGCGTGCCTCCGTTGTCGGCGATGCGATAGTCCATCAAGTTGATGGCGACGCGCTCAATCGAAATCGCCATGCGGCGCGAGGCTTCGCCGAGACAGAGTATGGCATCGGGTGCAAATTCCTCGACCGCTGCGATCAATTTCGCGGGACTCTGCGTGCGATCTACGGGCAGAATCGCTGCACGCAAATCCACAGCGGCGATGCCGTCGTGTGCCAGCGTGAGCACGACTTGCTCCGATGGATTGACTTTGCTGCCGCCGAACGGCTCGAAACCGGTGAGTAGAAGTTTCATCGTGGCTCTCAATTGAACGGCGCAGATGCGAAAGGCGCGAACTCGAATTGTGTCTCTTCACGGCTAGTTGCTCACAAGTCGCAACCCCGGCACCACATCCAAGTCCCAACCGCTGCGTTCGCCATTCGCAAAATGGAAATAGCCCGCCGACGCGATCACGGCGGCGTTATCGGTGCAGAGCGCGATGGGCGGAATCAGCACAGGCACGGGTAGTCGCGCGCGCATCTGCTCGCGCAGCGTTTTGTTCGCCGCGACGCCGCCGCCTATCAAGACCTGCTTCACGCCGAACTGTTCAGCCGCCATGCGCGTTTTTTCGACCAGCACATCCACGACGGACTCTTGGAATGAAGCGGCGATGTCGGCGACGGACGGCATAACGCTGATCGGGGACCGCGATTCGTCTGCCGTCTGCCGTCTGCCGTCCGCCGTCACTATCCGCAACACGGCCGTCTTCAATCCACTGAACGAAAAATCGTACGTGCCTGCGAGCCAAGCGCGCGGCAGTTTAAGGCTGCCTGCGTCACCCTGCTCTGCTGCTTTCTGAATCGCAGGTCCGCCGGGGTAGCCGAGACCGAGCAAGCGCGCCACCTTGTCGAATGCTTCGCCCGCTGCGTCGTCGCGTGTTGCGCCGAGCCACTCGTATTCGCCATGCGCGCGCATCAGAATCAATTCGCTATGACCACCGCTCACGATGAGACATAACAAAGGAAACTCGGGTGACGAGTCCATTGCGTCGGGCATTAGCCAACTGGCATAGATATGACCTTCGAGATGATTGATGCCGATCAGCGGCAGACTTTTCGCCAGCGCGAGTCCCTTCGCCGTGTTCACGCCGACGAGCAGTGAGCCGGCCAACCCAGGCCCGTACGTCACTGCAATCGCGTCCACGTCGGGCCACGCAACTTGCGCGTCGTGCAGCGCGCGCTCGATCACGGGCACGATTTTCAACACGTGCTCGCGCGACGCCATCTCGGGAAACACGCCGCCATACTTTGCGTGTAACTCGATCTGCGAGGCGACGACGTTAGAGTGGATGCGCACGCCGTCCTCGACAATCGCCGCCGAGGTCTCATCGCAACTCGTCTCGATGCCGAGCAAGAGGGTCATGGCGCGATTGTAACAGATTGACTGAGGTGCGGCAAGAGATTAGAATGCGTAATACGTGATGCGCAAGCAAAGCATCACGCATTACGCATTACACTGGAGGTCTCATGGTCTCACAAGAGCTGCTTGACATTCTGCGCTGTCCCGCCGACGTGCGCAATGGGCCCACCGCGGGCATGCTCGATCTGGTTAAAGACACGTGGCTCGTCTGCCGTGATTGTAGCCGCAAGTATCCCATCAAAGACGACATCCCCGTGATGTTGATCGAGGAAGGCGACAAATATCGCAACACGCCGGTCGAGCAACTCGGGGTGCCAACGTGAACCATCCACCAACCAACAAACTAACCCACTATGTTCTGCGCATGGTCGTTTGTTGGTTGATTGGATTGTCGCTCGCCGCGCCCGCGCTCGCGCAGGGCGGTATCACCGCGAGCAAAGCCAGCGTCGAATCGAATTTCGCGGATCACATCACGTATAGCATCGCCTTGCAGTCAGACAGCGACATCACCTCAGCCACGCTGTTCGCGCGCTACAACACCGGCGAGCGCAGCGCGTCCACGACGACGCGCGGCAAGGCGGACTTCACAGCGGCGAAGAACGTGACGGCGACGTTCACGCGCAAGCTCACGCGCGGCGATCTCGTGCCCGGCACGGACATCGAATACTATTGGCAAATCGAGAACGCAGCGGGGCAGACGCTCAAGACCGACACGTTCAAGTATTCGTTCCCGGACGACCGTTTCGATTTTCAATCACTGAGCGCGCCGGTGGGCAAGGGCAAGGTGACCGTGTTCTGGTACGGCGCGGATAAGTCGTATGGTCAGCAGCGGCTCAGCGTGTGCGTGGCGGCAATTGAGAAATTGCAGAAGCAGATCGGCGTTGAGTTGCAGCAGGAAGCAAAGATTTTCATCTACCGCAGCAAGAACGACATGCTCGCCGCGCTGCCGTCAAAAGGGCAAACGTCAGATGCATTCCTGACGGTGCTGGGCGAATTGGCGGGCCCGAACACGGTTCTGCTGCTCGGCGGCGACCCTAACGTGGACAACACGACCTATCACGAGTTGTCGCACCTCGTCGTGCATCTGGCCACCACCAATCCGATCATCGGCGGCGTCAACCTTCCGGCGTGGCTCGACGAAGGCCTTTCGATGTTCAACCAGCAGAGCGTCGAGAGCGGCTATACCAATTCACTCAACCGCGCGGTGCAAAGCGACACGTTGATCTCGGTGCGCTCGCTCTCCGCGCTGCCGGGTCCGCCCGATCAGGTCATCCTCTTTTATGGCGAGTCGTACAGCATCGTGAAGTTCCTCGTCGAAACAAGCGGGCGCGACAAGATGGTGCAGTTGCTCGGCGTGTTCAAGCGCGGCGCGTTGGTGGACGATGCGCTCAAAGAAGTCTATGGCTTTGGCGTGCAAGAGTTGGACAATCGCTGGCGCAGCTCGCTCGGCACCACGCCGCGCGATGCGAGCAGCACGCCGTCCGCCGCAACGCAGCCCAATCAGCCGGTGCCAGCCAATCCTGCGCCGGCCGCGCCGAGCGCGCCACTGGGCTGTGCGTGCTTGTCGGGTCTCGTGTTCCTCGCGTTGTGGTTGGTGCTGAAGCGGGGCTGAATATCTTCTGCCACGTATTGCATGTGTTGATTTCAGACCTGACAGGTTTCTTAAACCTGTCAGGTCTTCATTCGTTCTGAGGAGACTGCTTGGACACTGTCGTCACCTCACCGCCGGCGTCGCGCAGCGAAATTGCGCGGCTGCTCTCTGCCATTCTCACGTCGCGCTTCATCATTAACAGCGCGTTCCGCATGGGCTACGCATTCGCGCCCGAACTCAGCCGCGGACTGGGCGTCAGCCTCGGAACGTGGAGCACGCTGGTCGGCGTGCGCTCCGGCATGGGCGTGTTCGCGCCGGTGTTCGGCACTTTGTCAGATCGCTTCGGCCGACGCGCGGTCATGCGCGGCGCTATGCTGTTGTTCGTCGTGTGCGCGTTCATCTCGTTCATCTCGTCGTCGCTCATCCCGTTCGCGGTTGGCTTCATCGGATTCGGTCTTGCCAAAGTCGTGTTCGAGCCGAGCGCGTCCGCTTTCCTCGGCGACCGTGTGCCCTACGAACGGCGCGGCTTCGTGATGGGCATGAGCGAACTTGGCTGGGCGAGTGCGGCGTTGGTCGGGGGTCCCGTCATCGCGTTTGCAATCAATGCGTGGGGCTGGCAGTCGCCGTTTGCGCTGCTCACCATTGGCGGCGTGATCGCGCTGCTGTGGGTGATAACGGTTCTGCCTCAGAGCCACGCCCCGCACCCCAATCTCTCTCCCCGAAAGGGCGAGGGACATTTGTCCGCCATCGCTCATGAGCGCAGTGCGATGCTGATGCTTGTCATCGTGTTCGCGTTTCTGTTCGCGAGCGACATGATCGCGATTTCGTACGCAGCGTTTTTGGAGCGCGCGTTCAATGTGGACGTGATCACACTGGGCAGCATCGTCGCCACGTTCGCCATCGCCGACATGTGCGGCGAACTGCTCTCGATGTGGGGCGTGGATCGCGTCGGCAAGAAGCGCGCACTGCTGGTCGGCTTCGCGTGCACGATTATTTTCTATTTCGTCATGCCGCTGCTGGGCGCGTCGCTCGTGCTGGCCGTCGCCGCGCTCTCCCTATATTACGTCTGCTTCGAGTTCACCATCGTCTCCGTGTTTCCATTCATCTCCGAGTTGGTGCCGCACGCGCGCGGCACGCTTCTGTCGCTCAACATGACCGCCGCGAGCATCGGGCGCATGCTTGGCTCCTTCGCAGGCGCATTCATCTTTTCGCTCGCGGGCTTCGGCACGCTTGGCGTCGTCGGCGGCATCGTCGTCGTGCTTGCGCTGGTGGTGTTTGCGTTCGGCGTGCAAGAACGTCAGCATTGAATGACAGGCGACCGACGCCAGACGACGGTAAACTGCCGTCCATCGCCTGCCGTCTGCCGTCGAACTTTGAACCGCAAGATTCGGATAGTCGTCGCGTCGTGAATCGGTTATGATGTGTGCATGAACAGCGAACAATATTGGCAAGCCGTGTTGAACCGCGATGTGCGCGCCGATGGCACGTTCGTCTATGCGGTGCGCTCGACGAAAATATATTGCCGTCCAACGTGTCCGTCGCGTCGTCCGAAGCGCGAACAGGTCGAGTTCTTCACTCAACCTGATGACGCCGAGCGTGCAGGCTATCGTGCGTGTCGTCGCTGCAGTCCCCGCGCTGCGCGCGAAGTCCAACCCGAATGGGTGCGGCGCGCGTGCAACTACATCGAATCACATCTCGATGAGCCACTTACGCTTGCTGTGCTTGGTCACACGTTTAACCTGAGCGCCTATCATTTGCAGCGCACGTTCAAGCGCGCGACGGGACTGACGCCGCGTGAGTACGCACAGTCATGGCGGCTCGCGCAGTTCAAGTCGCGCGTCAAAGACGGCGAGACGATCACGAACGCAATTTACAATGCAGGTTTTAGTTCGAGCAGTCGGCTGTACGAGCGCGCATCAGCGCAACTCGGCATGACGCCGACGACTTATCGCAACGGAGGTGAAGGCGTGGAGATTCAATATGCAATCGTGGACAGCGCATTGGGGCGGCTGATGGTCGCCGCGACCGAGAAAGGGATATGCTTCGTGAGTTTGGGCGACGACGACGCGGCGCTCGAACGCGCATTGCGCGCGGAGTATCCGGCGGCGCACGTTCAGCGCGACGGTGCACATTTGCGCGGTTGGGTCGAGCCGATTGTGCGCTACGTCAACGGCGAGCCGCTCACCCTTGACTTGCCGCTCGACGTACACGCCACGCCATTTCAACAGCACGTGTGGCGCACGCTGCAAAAAATTCCGTATGGCAGCACACGCACCTACAGCGACATCGCGCGCGCGCTCGGCAACAGCAAAGCCAACCGCGCCGTCGCTCATGCGTGTGCGACCAACCCCGTCTCGCTCGTCATCCCGTGTCATCGCGTCGTGCGCGCCGACGGCGGACTGGGCGGCTATCGCTGGGGCTTGGAGCGCAAGCGAAAATTGTTGGAGCAGGAACAACGTCGTGCAAAAACGTAGGGGCGAGGCATGGCCTCGCCCTTGCACGAGGAAACAGAAGCCGAGTGTCACCACTCGGCTTCTGTTTTCATTCGCGTGTTCGCATTTCTTTTGGCATCCGCCATTCACCACTCGTCAGCCTTGCGATACGATCCACACGCCGACGGTGATGATGCCCACGCCGATGACGCGCTGCCATGTCAGCGGCTCGTTGAGCACGAGCCACGACGCGAACACGACGGCCGCGTAACTCATGCTGAGGAACGGATAAACGTAGCTAAGGTTGGATTTGGAGATGATGTCGAACCAGAGGAAGACGTTGATGACGTACAACATCATTCCGACAAAAACGAACGGGTTGAGCAGAATACGAATCAGCACCAGCGGGTCGCGCTGAATCGTCTCCAGCGCGAATCCTCCGGCATTGCGCATGCCCAACTTCAACAGCAGTTGGCCCGTTACGCTGGAGATGATGTTGATGGCGAGCAGAATAAAGATTCGCATTTTAGATTTTAGATTTTAGATGGACCGAATATTGCAAAATCTAAAATTTAGAATTTCCCAACTGCCACTCGATCTGTCGGCGCAATCCTTCGTAAAGTGACACCTGCGGCGTGAAGCCGAGCACGGCGCGCGCGCGAGTGGTGTCTGCCCACGTGTGGCGCATCTCGCCGGGCGCGGGCGGCACGCGTGCGATGATCGCCTCGCGCTCGATCAATTTTTCCATCTCGCCGATGATATGGGCGATGGTCGCGCGTTCGCCGCCGCCAATATTGAACACGCCGCCAATCGCTTCGCCGTTTGCGAGCATCGCCGAGATGTTTGCCTGCACCACGTCGTCCACAAAGGTTGCATCGCGCGTCTGCTCGCCGTCGCCGCGCAGCGTGATCGGCTGGCCGTGCGCGATGGCATCAATGAATTTGTAGAAGGCGATATCGGGCCGCTGTCGCGGTCCATAGACGCTGAAGTAGCGCAGCGAAACGGCAGGCACGCCAAACTGCGAGTGATACAAACTCACCAGATGCTCGGCGGCCAACTTGGTCACGCCATATGGCACGATGGGGCGCGGCAGGGCAGACTCGCTCACGGGCAATTCGCGCGCGTCGCCGTAAATAGTGGACGACGATGCGAACACGAATTTCTTGATCGGTTTATCTTTCACGGCTTCGAGCAATCGCTGGGTTGCGGTGATGTTGTTCGTTACATACTGATCGAATAACGACCACGATGTCAGCACGCCGGGCTGGCCCGCCTGATGAAACACAAACTTCACGTCGCGCAGTATCGGCACAAGCGCGTCGCTGGCCAAATTCGTTTCGCTGAACGAGAAGCGCGGATGTGCGAGGCACCGCGCCAGATTGCTTTGCTTGATATGGCGCGCGTAGTATGGCGTGAAGCAATCTACGCCGACGACGCGATGCCCTTCGGCGAGCAAGCGTTCGGCGAGCGTCGAACCAATGAAACCTGCGACACCCGTGACCAGACAAGTGGACATGCGGCGGATTATACAAACAACAAATCCTAAATCCCAAATCCCACGTTCTAAGTCCCAACATTTTGACGCCAGCCAGCATTGGTCTTGACAGATGGCACATGCGATTTGCTGATAGTGGTATAATAGCCGCCAAATTTTGAGCGCATCGGGATTTGCATGAAGATTGACACGATTCTGTACAACGGCAACGTGCATACGATGGACGCGCGCCGTCAGCGCGCGCAAGCAATTGCGATTCGGCAGGGGCGCATCGTGACGGCAGGCATGGACGACCAACTGCGCCCGCACATCCGGCCCGGCGTCGAAGCGATCAATCTCGAAGGGCGTACGGTCATCCCCGGACTGTGCGACGCGCATCTGCATTTCGTCTCCGCCGCGCTTTCAATGCAGCGCGTCAATCACAACGACTTGCCGTCGCTCGAAGAAGCGTTGCGGCGTGTGGCGGAGCGCGTGCCGAAAACGCCGAAGGGACAGTGGATACTCGCGCGCGGGTGGGATCAGACCGAATGGGTCGAGCAGCGCTATCCGACACGCTTCGATTTGGATCGCGTTGCATCCGATCATCCCGTCGCGTGCTGGCGCACGGACGGACATTTGCTGTGGGTGAACTCGCTTGCGCTGCAAATGGCCGGTGTGACGAAAGACACACCCGATCCAATCGGCGGCAAACTCGATCGCGACGAGACAGGCGAACCGACGGGCGTGCTGCGTGAGGAAGCACAAGACTTCGTGACGCGCATCATTCCTGGAGTGAGCCGTGACGACATTGTGCGCGCCATGCAGGAAGGCATCGCATACGCGCACAAGCACGGCATCAGCAGCGTACACGACATGTCGGGCCAAAATGTTTTCAAGGATCACTTGTGGGCGTATCAAGTGTTGAAGGAGCGAGGCGCGTTGAACCTGCGCGTGCTCGCCTATATTCCCGCCGCCGACACCGATCACGCCGTCGCGCTCGGCTTACGCTCCGGCTTTGGCGACGAGTGGGTGCGCATCGGCGGCATCAACCTGTTTGCCGACGGCACGCTCGGCTCGCAGACTGCGCTGATGCTCGCGCCGTTCGAGGGCAGCGACAGTAACACGGGCATCGCGGTCACGCCGTTGCCCGAACTGCACGCGACCATCAGCAAAGCGTTAGACAATGGGCTCGCCGTCGCCATCCACGCCATCGGCGACCGCGCGAACCGCGAGATGCTCGACATCTTCGAGGAGTTGCGTCCAACAGACCGACAGTTGCGCTGCCGTATCGAGCACTGCCAGACGCTCGACAGCGCCGACATCCCGCGCTTCGCTAAATTGGGCGTTGTCGCTTCGATGCAGCCGTGCCATCAGCCGGCCGATATGGCAAACGCCGACAAATTCTGGGGCAAGGAGCGTGCCGCGCACACGTATGCGTTCCGCAGTTTGCTCGACAGCGGCGCGCTGCTCGCGTTCGGCTCCGATGCGCCGGTCGAGCCGATGGACATGCTGCCCAACATCCACGCGGCGGTCACGCGCACGAAGAAGGACAGCACGCCGCCGGGCGGATGGAACCCGCAAGAGAAACTGAGTGTGGGCGAAGCGGTCTATGGCTTCACGATGGGCGCGGCGTATGCAAGCGGCGAAGAAAATATCAAGGGCTCGATCTCGCCGCGCAAACTGGCTGACCTGGCCGTGTTGCACGAAGATATTTTTACCATTGACCCGAACCGTATTCACGAGGTAAAAGTGGATATGACGATGGTGGGCGGGAAGGTCGTGTACGAAAGGAAATGAGGGAGATTGAGTGATCGGGAGATTAGGGAGGTTTGTGCGTCGTGTATATGCGTACCATTGACCGCGCTACGTCCATGCAGTAAAAGACTGCACAATTGTTGACGAGAGGACATGAGCGATGGGCATGATCTTGCGTGAGCCATTGGCGTCGCAGATTCAGCAGCTGGCAAAAGCAGAAGGCATGAGCGTCGAGGCGCTGATGCAAGCCGCGCTGAACGTGTACGAAGCGCGGGCGCGTAAACAAATACTCAACGGCGAGTCGGAGTGGTTTCACTCACTGCCGCCCAACATTCGACAGCGCTACGCGGGTCAATTCGTCGCGGTGCACAATCAAGTCGTGGTGGATTACGATCACGATCAAGAAGCGCTGCTCATGCGCATCAATGCACGCTTTGGCAGAACACCGGTGTTCATCGCACCGGCTGAACGTCGGCACGAACTCAGATTGGTGAGCACGCCGCGCATTCGCTGAGGCAGACGCAGAGACGTTGCATTGCAACGTCTCTGCATACGAAATGATTATTGTGACGGCGACTTACTGAGTTGCCCCTACGCATCTACAACTCCAACTCCCGCGCAACCATCTCCATCAACGGCTGCACCGTCGCTGCGCTGAAATCGAATTTGATGTCGGCTGCTTCGTAGATTTGCGGCAGCGGCTGCGAGCCGCCAAGCGCGAGCGCACGCTCGTAGGCTTTGACGGCGGCGTGCTGGTCGCGCTGCATGTTGCGAAAAATTTGTAGTGCACCCAACTGCGCGATGCCATACTCGATGTAGTAGAACGGCACCTCGAAGATGTGCAGTTGCCGATGCCACGTGGTCTGCAACAAGTCTTCCAATCCACGCCAATCCATGTCGCCCGCGAAGCGGCGATAGATGTTCGCCCACTCGGCGTGCCGCTCCTCGCGCGTGTGCGTCGGATGCGTGTACAGCCAGTGCTGGAACGCATCAATCGTCGCAATCCACGCCAGCGTACTGACGACGCCTTCGAGGTGCTGCGCGCGCGAGCGAATCGCATCTTCGGCGGAGTAGAACTCTTCGAGATATGGTCTGCCGAGCAGCTCCATGCCCATCGAAGCGACTTCACAAAACTCCATTGGCGGAACGCGATACGAAGCAAGCCACTCGTCGCGCACCGCGAACGCATTGAACGCGTGACCGCCCTCGTGCAGCAGCGTGTTCACGTCGCCGTCAGTGCCGACTGCATTCATAAAGATGAAGGGCATGCGTGATTCTGACAGAAACGTTTGATAGCCGCCGGGCGCTTTGCCTTTGCGGTTCTCTAGATCCAACATGCCGCGCTCGTCGAGTTCGCGCAGTTCTTCGAGGAACAAGGTGTCCACATCCGCGAAGATGCGCCCGCAGCCGTCAACCAATTCGCGCGCGCTCTTGAACGGACGGAGCGGCGGACGGCCCAACGGGTCCACGGCGGTGTCCCATGGGCGCAGCGCGTCGAGTTTCATGTGCTCGCGCCGTCGCGCTTGAATCTGGCGAACGAGCGGCACGACATGCGCCTCGACGGCATCGTGAAACTTATAGCAGTCGTCCGCTGTGTAGTCGAAACGTTGATAGTAGACGAACATGTAATCGCGATAGTTTTCGTAGCCCGCATTGTGCGCAATCTGCACGCGCAGGTCGCGCAGCTTCTCGAACAGCTCGTCAATCTTATCGCGGTCTTGATAGCGCCGCTCCGCCAGCGCACGCCACGCCTGCTCGCGGCGCGCGCGGTTCGTCTCTTCCAGAATCGGATAGAGTTGGACGAGCGTTTTCTCCTCGCCATCGAACATGACGGTCATGCCGCCTATCAGCGTCTGATACTCCTGCGACAGCAAACTCTCTTGCGTTTCGAGCGGCACATTTGCATCGCGGAACAGCGCCGCGCGCGTGGCGACCTCGCGATCAAACACCGCGTAGCGTTCGGGTGGCAGCGCCTTGCGCGCGGGCGAGGCGAGGTAGTGTTTCTCCAATTCGTTCTCGCGTGGCTTGCGGCGCGGTGAGATTTCGGTGACGTAAAACTTGAACGCGTCGGCAGCGGCCGGGTCGTCGGTCTGGCAAGTCATGGCGACGTAGCGGCGGTTCTCGTCTTCGCCAAGCACGTCACCGAGTTCGTTCCAGTCGCGCAGGTATTGTTCGAGTGCCGACTCGTTGGCGAGATCGCGCTCGATCAGTTGATCGTACAGTGTTTCGATTTGAGTCCACTGTGCCGCATCAAACTCGTCGGGCACGAAGCGCCGCGCGCTGTAACGCGGCAGTTGGGAAAAGTCGGGCATGCAATTCACTCCTAAAAGTTTTTCACCGCAAGCCCTGTGCCGCAGCCATTCGGCTGCATGCGCGCGACTGCGCGCGGTACAGGGAGAAGACGCAGAGAGCGCAGAGAGAATGATCGCTCTCTGCGCTCTCTGTAATTCCGTTTGTGCGATTGTGTGTGGGCCCGGCTGGTCTCGAACCAGCAACCAACGCCTTATGAGGGCGCTGCTCTGCCATTGAGCTACAGGCCCAACGCCAGTGCTGAGCAATGAGTCCCGAGCGATGAGTGAAAACTCAAGACTCAGGACTCTCAACTCGGTACTAATGCAGAGCGGGTGGCGGGAATCGGACCCGCGTTTTCTACTTGGAAGGCAGATGCTCTACCATTGAGCTACACCCGCATGGTCGGGGTGAGAGGGTTCGAACCTCCGACCTCATCGTCCCAAACGATGCGCGCTACCAGCTGCGCTACACCCCGATGTGAAATCAAGTATAAGAGAGGAGCACCCAATCGTCAAACATTCATTGATGCACGCGCGCGGATGTGTTACAATCTGCCACGCCATCAGCACATCTGCTCGTGGCGTGTTTTGTGTAACGGCGGTCAACTCTCGTAGAATGTAGTCGCAATGAGCAAACTGCAAACGATCAAAGTCAAGCAGTCGAACCGCGAAGGCGCGAAGTGCGCGAAGAGAGCCAAAACAATCTTCGCGTTCTTCGCGCCTTGGCGGTTTGCTTTTTCAACGGAGTTCCTATGAGCAACCTGCGCAAGACCGTGCTGCACGGCACGCACGTTGGACTTGGCGCGAAGCTGGTCGAGTTCAGCGGCTGGGAGATGCCCGTGCAGTATTCGAGCATCATCAACGAGCACAAGTCCGTGCGTGAGCGCGCGGGCCTCTTCGACGTGTCGCACATGGGCCGCTATGCCGTGCGCGGAACTGACGCAACGAACTTCTTGCAGCACGTGCACACGAATGACATCGGTGCGCTCAAAATCGGCCAAGCACATTACGGCTTTCTGTGCAACACACAGGGCGGTGTGGTGGACGACGTGATCGTCTATCGGCGCGGCGACGATTTCTACTGGGTCGTCGTCAACGCGGGCAACCGCGAGAAGGATTGGCGCTGGCTCGCATCGCACCAGCAAGGCGACGCCCAAATGCGCGACGACTCGCAGGAGTGGGCGCTCATTGCATTGCAGGGTCCGCATGCGCTCGACATCTTGAGCAACTTCACTGAGCTCGACTTCGACACGATTCCTTACTATCATGCTGCCGACACGCAAGTGGCCGGGCACGATGCGTTCGTCGCGCGCACGGGCTACACGGGCGAGGACGGCGTCGAGATTTCCGTGCGCAGTGAAGAGGCGGAAGATGTTTGGATGAAGTTGATGGGCGCCGGCGCTGTGCCGTGTGGACTGGGCGCGCGCGATACGCTGCGACTCGAAGCAGGCATGGCGCTGTACGGACACGAGCTGACCGACGAGACGAACCCGCTCGAAGCGAACCTCAAACGCTTCATCAAGATCGAGAAGCCAAACTTCATTGGGCGCGATTGGCTGGAGCGCTCGCTGCAAGAAGGCATGAAGCGCAAATTGGTTGGCTTGCAGATGATGGAGCGCGGCATCGCGCGCGCGGACTATCCTGTACAGACGGACGGCATCACCATCGGCAAGGTCACAAGCGGCGGACCGTCCGTTACAACGGGCCGGAACATCGCGCTCGCCTACGTGCCCATCGAGCACAGTAAGGTTGACACCGAACTCGACGTGCTCATCCGCGACAAGCCGACCAAGGCGAAAGTGATAAAGACGCCGTTCTATTCGCGGAAGCGAGCGAAGGCACAATAATCCGTGATGCGTAAATTACGAATTACGCATCACGCTTTACTTCGCTCATTACTTATATCCAGGAGCATCTCATGACCATCCCCGTCGAACTACGCTACACGCGCGACCACGAGTGGGTGAAAATGGAAAACGCAGACAGTGAGCCGGCGCAAGTGGACAAAGGCGAGACGCCCGTGCCGAACGACGTTGCGCGCATCGGCATTACCGACTATGCGCAGCACGCGCTCGGTGACGTAGTCTATGTTGACCTTGGCGCGAAGGGTAAGCACGTCGAACAGTTCAAAGTCTTCGGCGTGGTCGAGTCGGTCAAGGCGGCATCGGACTTATTCTCGCCGGTTAGCGGCCAAGTCATCGAGGTCAATCAGAAATTGATTGACCAGCCCGAGCTGGTCAACTCCAATCCGTATGGCGAAGGCTGGATGATGCGCGTACGCATTGACAACATCCGCGAACTCGAAAACCTGATGGATGCCGGCGAGTACGACGCATTCTTGCAAACTTTGTGACGGCAGACGGCAGACGGTGGACGGCAGTTCAGCTGCGGTCTGCCGTCCGTCGTCGGTCGTCAGCATGGAGATTCGATGAGCTACATCCCCAACACCAACGCCGACCGCGCGGCAATGTTGAGCGTGATCGGCAAGCCGTCCATTGACGATCTGTTCGTGGACGTGCCGGCCGACAAACGCTTTCCCAAACTCGACCTGCTGCCCGCGCTGTCCGAGATGGAGTTGCGCCGCTACTTTCAGCAACTGGCGGAGCAGAACCTTGACGCTAGTCACTCGCTCAACTTTCTTGGCGCGGGCGCGTATCAGCATTTTGTTCCCGCCGCGATCAATCATCTGATCCTGCGCGGCGAGTTTTATTCGGCGTACACGCCGTACCAGCCTGAAGTCTCGCAGGGCACGCTGACGGCGATCTACGAATATCAAACACTCGTCTGCCAATTGACAGGCATGGACGTGGCGAACGCTTCGATGTATGACGGCTCGACGGCGACAGCCGAAGCGGCGTTAATGGCGGCGCGGCTCACCCATCGCGATAAGATCGTCGTGTCATCGCTCGTGCATCCAGAGTATCGCGAAGTGTTGCAGACCTTCACGCAAGGCTTGGACTTGCCAATCGTGTCCACGCAGGTCACGCGCGACGGTACGACCGACCTCGACGCGCTACGAAACGAAGTGGACGATCAGACCGCGTGTGTGATCGTGCAGTATCCAAATTTCTTCGGCGCGATTGAAGACTTGTCCGCCGTCGGCGAGATCGCGCACGCGAAAGGCGCCCTGCTGATCGTAAACGTGGACCCGATTGCGCTGGGTCTGCTCAAATCGCCCGGCGACTTCGGCGCGGACATCGTCGTCGGCGAAGGGCAAGCGATGGGCTGGGGCTTGAACTTCGGTGGGCCCTATCTCGGCATGTTTGCCTGCCGCAAAGAGCACATGCGCCAGATGCCTGGCCGTCTTGTCGGGCGCACGGTGGACACGCAAGGACGGCGCGGCTTCGTGCTCACGCTGCAAGCGCGCGAACAGCACATCCGCCGCGAGAAAGCCACGTCTAACATCTGCACCAACGAAGCACTGATGGCGCTGGCCGCGACGGTCTATCTCGCGCTGATGGGCAGGAGCGGTTTGCAGCGCGTTGCGCAACTCTGCTACCACAAAGCGCACTACGCCGCGAAAGCAATCGCAAAACTCGACGGTTATTCGCTCGCCTTCGACGCGCCATTCTTCAAGGAATTCGCGGTGCGCACGCCGAAAGCGGTCAGCGAGATCAACACAGCATTGTTGCAGCGCAACATCGTCGGCGGCTACGACCTCGCGCGTGCGTATCCCGATATGCAGAACACGCTGCTGTTATGCGTGACCGAGCTGCATACGAAAGATGATATTGATGCGCTGGTCGCCGCGTTGCGCGAGGCGTGATGCAGCTCGAGGGCATAGACCATTTCGTGCTGACCGTGCGTGATCTCGACGCGACGTGCGATTTCTACGCGCGCGTGCTTGGCATGGAGGTCGTCACGTTCGCCGACAATCGCCGCGCGCTGCAATTTGGCCGGCAGAAGATCAACCTGCATCAAGCCGGCCGCGAGTTCGAGCCGAAGGCACAACTGCCCACACCCGGTTCGGCGGACTTTTGTCTGATCACGAGTGAGCCGCTCGCCCGTGTGATGGATCATCTGAAAACATGCGCTGTGCCGATCATCGCGGGTCCCATGCCCAAGACGGGCGCGCTCGGTGCGATGCAGTCAGTGTACTTCCGTGACCCCGATGGCAACTTGATCGAGGTCTCGAATTACGTGTAGCCGAAATGCAAACCACATAGACACGAAGCATACAATGAATTCTTGCCCCTCTTCCTGTCTTCGTGGTTGCTTGGCTCGGAATATCGCGTGAGCACGTTCAACATTCTGATCACCGACGACATCTCGCGTGTTGGTCTAGCACTTTTACAGGATGCGCCGGATGTGCAAGTCGCGGTGGTGAAGCGGCCCACACGCGAGCAGTTGCTGCAACTCATTCCCGCTTACGATGCGCTCATCACCCGCAGCGCGACCTCGCTCGACGCAGCTGTGTTCGCGGCGGCAAAGCAGTTGAAAGTCGCCGGACGCGCGGGTGTCGGTCTCGATAACATTGACGTTGACGCCGCGACGCGCGCGGGCGTGTTGGTGATGAACACGCCGGAAGCGAGCACGCTCGCAGCCACAGAGCACACGTTCGCCATGCTGCTCGCGCTCTGCCGTGATCTGCCGAACGCAGAAGCTTCGCTCAAGCGCGGCGAGTGGAATCGCGCGCGCTTTATGGGTGTGCAGTTGTGCGGCAAGACGCTCGGCGTGCTCGGCTACGGGCGCATCGGCTCACGTGTGGCGGCGCGCGCGCAGGCATTCGGTATGAGCGTGCTCGCGTACGATCCGTACATTGCGGGAGCAGTGACCGAGTGCGCGAAAGTCGAACTGATTCATGAACTCGACGATTTGCTGGCGCGCGCCGATTTCATCACGGTGCACATGCCGCTTACCCATGAGACGCGCCACATGATTGGACATGAGCAGTTCGCGCGCCTGAAGCGTGGCGCGCGACTCGTCAATTGCGCGCGCGGCGAATTGATTGACGAAGCCGCGCTGCTCGCCGCGCTCGACGCAGGTCAAGTTGCAGGCGCGGCGCTCGACGTGTTCAGTGAAGAGCCGCCGCGCTCAGACTGCTTGAAGCGATTGATCGCGCATGAGCGCGTCGTCGCCACGCCGCACATTGCCGCGAGCACAGTTGAATCGCAGGAGGATGTCGGCATCCAAATTGCGCGACAGGTGCTCGAAGCCTTGCGCGGCGAGAATTATCACAACGTGGTGAACCTGCCATTCGTCGCCGTCAGTGGACGATTCGGTGAGTGATGCGGCGCTGGAGAAGCGGCAAGCGTTATCGCAGGTGAATGATATTCGGCAAGTGGTGCTTGGATGTCACGTGCCAAGTCTCATGTGGCACGCTGACTTGACACTTGGCACGTGACACCCCGACGGAGTTGGTCATGCCCGAACGTGATCTGTTGATGATTCCGGGTCCGACGATGGTGGACCCCGCGGTGCTGCGCGCGATGGAAGCGCCGGTGCGCAGTCAAGTCTCGCCAGAGTTTATCGAAATATTTGGCAGCGCACTCGAAAATTTGCGCGTAGTGTTTGGCGCGGAGAGTGGCGTGCCTTACGTGTTCGCCGGGTCAGGCACACTCTCATTGGAGTTCGGCGCGGCGAACCTGGTCGAGCCGGGCGACAAGGTGCTGGTGATTGACACGGGCGTGTTCGCCTATCGCTTCAATCAGGTCTGCGAGCGCTACGACGCGAACCTCACCGTGCTCAGTGCGCCCGTGGGCGAGACCGTTCCACTGGCTCAGATCGAACGCGAGTTGAGCAGCGGTACGTACAAAATGATCGAGGTGTGTCATGTGGACACCTCGACTGACGTGCTGGTGGACATCGCCGCCGTCGGCAAACTCGCGCAGCAGTATGGTGCACTGTATGTCGTGGACGGTGTGTGCGCGGCGGGTGGCGTCGCGGTGAACTGCGATGCGTGGGGCGTGGACATTTACCTGAGCGCGTCGCAGAAGGCGATCAGCGTGCCGCCGGGTCTGGTCATTTGTTGGGTGAGCGAGCGCGCGCTCGACACGATCCGAGCGCGCAAGAAACCCGTCGCCAACTTTTACTGCGACGCGCTCAACTGGCTGAGTGTCATGCAGAGTTACGAAGCGCGTAAACCCGCGTATTTTGCTACACCGCCGATCAATCTCATTTGCGGCTTGCACGAAAGTTTGAAGCAGATGTTGAGCGAGACGATAGCGCAGCGTATTCGCCGCCACTCGGTTTTGAGTCGCGCGTTCAAGGCGGGCGTGGATGCGCTCGGGTTGCAGCAGGTGGTCGCACGGCCCGAGATCGCCGCACCGACGCTGACCTGCGCGTACTTGCCCGAAGGCGTGGACGGCACATTCTACCAGCGCGTGCGCGCCAACGGCGTCACGATTGCCGCGGGCATCCATCCAAAAGCGAAACCATATTTCCGCGTCGGACACATGGGCACCGCAATGCCAAACGACATCCTCGCCACGCTCGGCGCGATTGAGTCCGCGCTGCTCGCGTGCGAATACGAGATGCAGCCCGGCGCGGGGCTGAGCGCGGCGATGCAAGTGTTGGCGGAGATGTGAGCAGGCAGGCGATTTCAATCGCCTGCATTCTGTTAATGACTGGACATTGCTGCGCGAGGAATCCATTACTTGCTGATCTCCGAATTTGCTTTGGACCTGCGATGGAGGATGGCGAGGGTTGGTGCGGATGGACTCTCGAAGTTCGTCGCATTGCAAGAGAACAAGACGTGAACGATGGTCAAGCACAATCGGATGGCCAATTGATGTGGAGCACTGAAATCGCAGTAGATTACTGCCCGTTTTGCGGTATGAATCTCGATGAGATAAGGATTCCCTCATGACCCAACCGCTTCTTTTTGAACTCTCGTCACCCGGCCGCACGGGCGTCAGTCTGCCCGCACTCGACGTTCCAGAGTCGCCGTTGCCGGACGGCTTCGTGCGCGCAGAACTACCACTGCCGGAAGTCAGCGAGGTGGACGTGGTGCGGCACTTCACGCACCTCTCGACGCTGAATTTCAGTGTGGACACGGTTTTCTATCCGCTCGGCTCGTGCACGATGAAGTACAACCCGAAGATCAACGACCTCGTCGCGGGCATGGCCGGACTGGCGATGATTCATCCGTATCAGGACGAACGCACCGTACAGGGCGCACTGCGCTTACTGTACGAGTTGCAGCAGTCGCTGGCCGAGATTGCCGGCATGAGCGGCTGCACCTTGCAGCCAGCCGCGGGCGCGCACGGCGAACTGACGGGCGTGCTGATGATTCGCGGCTATCACGTTGCGAACGGCGACACAAAGCGCAAAAAGATTCTCGTACCTGATTCGGCGCACGGCACCAACCCCGCGACGGCGGCGATGGTCGGCTACAGCGTCGTCGCGGTCAAAGGCGACGTGAACGGCAACGTTGATCTCGACGATTTGAAGAAGCATCTTGACGACAGCGTTGCAGGTTTGATGATCACCAATCCGTCCACGCTCGGCTTGTTCGATCAGAACATTGAGGAAGTGAATCGCTTGGTGCACGAGGCGGGTGGTCTGATCTATGGCGACGGCGCGAACATGAACGCGCTGCTCGGCATCTGCAAACCGGGCGAGCTCGGATTCGACATCTTGCACTTCAACTTGCACAAGACGTTCACCGTGCCGCACGGCGGCGGCGGACCCGGCGCGTGCGGCACGACGGTGGTCGAGCGGCTGGAGCCGTTCTTGCCGGTGCCGCTGGTTGCAAAGCGAGTGACGAGTGACGAGGGGCGAGTAGCAAATGGCGAGGATAAGACCGCGTCACCCATCACCCGTGACCCATCACCCGAATACTACTTCGACTACAATCGCCCGCAATCGGTCGGCCGTGTGCGTGCGTTCTATGGCAACTTCGCCAACCTGATGCGCGGCTATGCCTACATTCGCTCGCAAGGCGAAGTAGGCTTGCGTCAGGTCAGCAAAGATGCGGTACTGAACGCGAATTACATTCTGGCAAAATTGCGCGATGCGTATGCGCTGCCGTATGACCGCAGCTGCTTCCACGAAGTCGTGTTCTCTGGGCGGCGGCAGGCGCGCGCGGGCGTGCGCACGCTCGACATCGCCAAGCGATTAATTGACTTCGGCATTCATCCGCCGACGATCTACTTCCCGCTCGTCGTCGAGGAAGCGATCATGATCGAGCCGACGGAGACAGAAAGCCGCGAGACGCTCGACGCGTTCTGCAAAGCGATGCTGCAAATTGCGGACGAAGCAATATCAAATCCCGAACTCGTCCACGCCGCGCCGCACAACTCTCCCGTCTCGCGCCTCGACGAGACGACGGCGGCGCGCAAACCCGATTTGAGGTGGCAGCCCGCGTCGAATGGGCGGGCATAAGCCGTTGTAAAGGAGCAAACGAATTCGGGTGGCCGCAGTGGTCACCCGAATTTTTGTTTCATATCCGGCGCTTCGAGTCTGAGTTATAATAGGGGCACTGTGAACCTGTGCGGTCTCTGCTGTGTATTTCTACAAGGCGGACGTGAGGTCGTATGCATGAGGATGGGTACTGGTTACAGCGCATCTGGGAAGGCGACAAGGCTGCGTTCGAGCAGTTGTACGAAAAATATAGCAAGCCCCTCTACCGCGCCGTGTTAGCCATCACGCGCGACCACTGCGCGGCGGAAGAAATTCTGCAAGAGGCGTTCGTGCGGCTGTATAAACACGCACGTAGACTCGACCCCGAACGTCCCGTGCTGCCGTGGCTGCATCGCGTCGCCATCAATCTCAGCTACAACTGGTTCGTGCGCGACCACATGCGCTTCACATCGTTGGATCAACTCGTGGAGCATTGGCGCATTCGGCTGACGCACAAGGTCGAGGTAGATAAAGAAGTCGAGCAGCACGAGCGTGCCAATGCCGTGCGCGAGGCGATTACCAAATTGGATTTCGATCAGCGCGTGGTGATCGTGTTGTTCTATATGCAAGGCTTCAGTCTGGCGGAAATTTCGGACACGCTGCGCGTGCCGATCGGCACCGCCAAGTCGCGCTTGCACTATGCGCGCAAGGCATTGGAGCGCACGCTGCTGGCTGACAAAAAGTTCGTTGGCGAGGTCTCGTATGAACCGTTGTGAGTATGAGCGTGAATTCAATGACTCGTTGGGCCCGATGATTCATTGGACGCTGCGCGCCGACGTGAGCAACGCGCAGCCGCCGTGCGAGGTGTGGCGCAACATCGAGGAGCGCGTGCAAGCGATTGATCTGGATCGCGCCGAGCGCGCGGCGCGCTTCGCGCTGCTGCGCCGGCTGTTCGGTCACGCCTTGCATTTGCTCGCCGAGAGCACCCTCTCGTCCGAAGCAATGTGGTCGCCGCGCAACGAGCGCGCACTGCTTGCCGCGCACGAACGCCCGACTGCACCGTGGGCGTCGCCGTGGCCCGCGTTCGGCCAAATGATGCTGATTTGGTAAGGGGCGCTTGAACTTTCATGAACGCTATGGTAGTATGCTGGCACAGTCACGCTCATGTTGAGCACTGCTCCTGGATGGAGAGTGTATGTTTAAGCTGAAAGCCTTCCCTGTCTCCCCTGTCGTGCTGCTCGCTTTCGCGCTGTTGTTTTCACTCGGCTGCGCGCTCACGGAAGTTGCCACCTCATCCGAAAACACACCAGCCTCATCTGCGCCAACGCAATCTGCTAATCGCCCCGCCGCTACGCCGACTCGTTCTGGTTCTACGCCGCGCAACACACCAGCCGCTGCCCCGGCACAGCCGCGCTCTGCCGACGAATTGATTCTGCCCTTCATCGGCGGCGACCCACCGACGCTGGATCCGGCTGTCGCGCAGGACGCCACGTCGGCGGAAGTGATCGTCGAGATTTACGGCGGGCTGGTCACCATTGATAAAGACTTGAAGATCGTGCCCGACTTGGCTGAGTCGTGGACGATCAGTGACGACAAGAAGACGTACACGTTCAAACTGCGCGGCGATGCGAAGTTCCACAATGGCAAAGCGGTCACAGCGCAAGACTTCAAGTATTCGATTGAGCGCGCCGCCGATCCGAAAACCGAATCGCCCGTCGCCGATTCGTATCTGGGCGACATCGTGGGTGTGCGCGAGAAGTTGAACCGCAAAGCGACCGACGTAAGTGGTGTGAAGGTGGTTGACGACAAGACACTCGCCATCACGATTGACGCGCCGAAGTCGTACTTCTTGGCTAAGTTGACGTATCCGACCGCGTTCGTCGTGGACAAAGCCAACGTGGACAGCGGCGGCAGGACGTGGTTCCTGAAACCGAACGGCACAGGTCCCTACAAACTCGGCTCGTATAATTTCGGTCAGCAGATCGTGCTGACGCGCAACGACATTTATTACGGCACGCCCAAGCCGCAGGTCAAGACCGTGACGCTCTCGATCAGCGGCGGCTCGTTCATGACGCGCTATGAGAACGGCGAACTCGATTCGACGTTCGTGAGCATCATTGACATTGATCGCGTGCTCGACCCGACGAACGCGCTCAACAAAGAGTTGACGGTCGCGCCGCAGTTTAGCATTGACTACATCGGATTCAACGTGAGCAAGCCGCCATTCGATGACCCGAAGGTGCGGCAGGCGTTCAACATGGCGATAGACAAGAAGACCATCGCCGAAGTGGTGCTGAAGAAAACGGCACAGCCCGCCAACGGCATTCTGCCGCCAAAGTTCCCCGGCTTCAACGACAATTTGAAAGGCTTGACGTTCGATCCGGACAAGGCGAAGCAGTTGATCAAAGACTCGAAGTACGGCGATGTTTCGAAGTTGCCGGAGATCACCCTTAACGTTAGTGGTGGCGGTGGCACGGCGGGTCCGGAGATGGAAGCCATCGTCGAAATGTTCAAACAGAATCTCGGCGTTGACGTGCAAATCCAACAGCAGGAGTTCGCGTCATTCCTGCAAGAGTTGAATAAGCGCCCCAACAATTTACAGATGTACTCGATTGGTTGGATCGCCGACTATCCCGACCCGCAGGACTTCTTGGACATCCTGTTCTATGGTGACAGTCTCGACAACCACATGAGCTACAACAATCCGCAAGTCAATAAGTTGCTCGAAGCAGCTCGCATCGAGACCGACTCGAAGAAGCGCATTGACCTTTACCAACAGGCCGAGCAAATCATCGTGAGCGACGCGGCGTGGATTCCGTTGTTCGTCGGCGACAACTATTGGCTGGACAAACCCTACGTCAAGGGGCTGATCCATCCGCCGTTCGTCATTCCGAGATTGAAGTACGCTTCGATTGGTCGTTAGTCATTAGTCATTGGTCGTTAGTCCGAGATACACGGCTAATGACTAACGACTAACATCTAATGACTAACGTCTAATGACTGCCTACATCGTCCGCCGGCTGTTCTGGTATCCGATCCTGTTGTTCGCAGTCACGACGGTGACGCTGGCGTTGGGCTTGTATGGGCCGGGTGATCCGGCACAGGTCTATCTCGGCAAGCATAGCGATCCGGAAACGGTGGCGCGCATCCGCGCCGAGTGGGGACTCGATCAGCCGTTTCAGGTACAGTTGTTCAAATACATCGCCGATGCCGTGCAAGGCGACTTTCACGAATCGCTCGTCAAATATCCGGGACAGAAGGTGACCGACCTGATTGCGGCGCGCTTGCCGGTCACGGTCTCGCTCAATGCGCTGGCGCTGGCGCTTGGCGTGCTGTTCGGCGTGCCGCTCGGGCTCGTCTCGGCGGTGAGGCACAATCGCTCGCTCGATCACATCATCACCTTCGGCGTGATCAGCGCGGTGGCGATTCCCGTGTTTGCCGTCTCGCCGTTCTTGCAATGGATTTTTGCGCGCGAATTGCCGTTCTGGACGCGCGATACGTTCGGCGTGACGATTGGCCTGCCGCCCGGTGGATGGAATGGCGTGTTCAGTGCGTCGGCTGTCTTACCGGCGATGGTGTTGAGTCCGGGCTACGTGGCGGTGTTCGCACGACAGACGCGCGCGGGCATGATCGAAGCCTTGGCTCAGGATTTCATCCGCACGGCGCGCGCGAAAGGCTTGGTCGAGTCGCTGGTGGTGATGCGTCACGCGTTCCGCAACGCGCTCATTCCACTCGTGACGATCTTCGGTCTTGGACTCGCAGGCTTAGTCGGCGGCGCGATCATCACCGAAACCGTGTTCGGTATTCCGGGCATCGGGCTGCTCACGGTGGATGCGCTGCATGCGCGCGACTATCCAATCATACTTGCCGTGACCATCATGGTCGCGTTCGTTTACATTACGCTCAACCTGATCGTTGACATCGCCTATACGTTCATTGATCCGCGCATTCGCTACCAATGAGTGCGACGACGGCGACGCCGACGCGGGTCATCACGCCAGATACATTGCCACCGGCACGCGGTGCTTGGCACGAGTTCTGGCGGCGCTTCCGTCGCAACAAACGCGCCGTTGTCAGCGTATTCATTATTCTCGGTGTGTTCGCGTCGGGCATTTTCACTGAAGAACTAGCGCCATACTGTCACACGGCGCAGAACTTGCGGGCAGTGGACCAAGCGCCGAGTCTCGCCCATCCGCTCGGTACGGATAATCTGGGGCGCGACTTAGCGAGTCGAATCATCTGGGGTGCGCGCACGGCGGTCATCGTTTCCGTCACCGTCGTCGTTCTCAATTTGTTGATCGGCTTGCCGCTCGGCGCGGTTGCGGGCTACTACGGCGGTCGCATAGATTCCGCCATCATGCGCGTCGCGGACTTCCTATTCGCATTTCCGGACTTGCTGTTCGTGTTGTTCATCGCGGCGACGATTCGCCCGTCGGTGATCAAATACATCAGCGATCTGGGCAAGAGTTATGGCTTGAAGCGCGGCGTGAACTGTGCCGCCGATTACGTCGCGTTTGCCGATTTCATTGTGGTGATTGCCGCACTCTCGTTCGTGGGTTGGCCGGGCTTAGCGCGCTTGGTGCGCGGACAATTCTTGCAACTGCGCGAGCGTGAATTCATCGAGTCGGCGCGGGCAACGGGTGCGCGCGACTTGCGCATCATCTTCAGACATTTGCTGCCCAATGCGCTACCGCCGATTATCGTCGCCATCTCGCTCGGCATGGGCGGCGCAATTTTGGCAGAAACGAGCCTGAGTTTTCTGGGCATCGGCATTCAACCGCCCAATGCCAGTTGGGGTAGTACCATTGACGACAACTATTTGTTCTGGCGTACGCGCCCGGAAATGATTATCGTGCCCGGCGCGGTTGTGGCAATTGTCGTCTTAGCGTTCAATTTTTTAGGCGACGGCTTGAACGAGGCGCTCAACCCGAAGACGCAATGATGGATGCAACACTCGAACAACTGACGCGCTCGCCGAAGCTGAGCTTATACTATCAGCGCATCCACGACTTGCTGGAGGATGAGCAGCAGCGACGTGAGGAATTCTATCGCACAGTTAATGAAGGTGAGCATGTCGAATTCATCAATGGCCAAGTGATGTTTCACTCACCTGTCAAGAATAGACATCTGGTTGCTACAAAGCACCTGTTGGTACTGCTCGATGCATATGTGCGCACGCACGCTTTGGGGTTTGTCGGTTACGAGCCGCTGATGATCACGCTCACCCGCAATGATTATGAACCTGACATTTGTTTTTTCAGAAGCGAAGTTTCCGATCAGTTTACGCCAACACAGATGTCTTTCCCGCCACCTGACTTGATTACCGAAGTCCTCTCGCCAAGCACGGAAGTAGTGGATCGCGGAACCAAGTTCGAGGATTATGGCGCGCATGGCGTGCGCGAGTATTGGCTAGTGGATCCAGAAGCGGAGAGTATCGAGCAGTACGTGTTGCGTGCCGAAGAATACGAGTTGCTCACCAAAGCGCGCAGCGGCTCGATCGTGAGCGCGGTGGTCAGCGGCTTTGAAATTCCCATTCGCGCCATATTCGATCCCGCAGAAAACTTGTCGGCATTACAGAACGTGATGAGTGTGAACCCGAAAACTGGAGATTAGAGACCGGAGATTGGACACTAAAGATTGAGCAGCAGTCTCCAATCTCCAGTCTCTAGTCTCTCCAATACCGAGGAGGTCTATGGGTGTCTTGCTTGAGGTGAAGAACCTCACGACAAAGTTTTACACGCAAGATGGTGTGGTCAATGCGGTGAACGGCGTTTCGTTCCACGTGGACGAAGGCGAGACGCTCGGCATCGTCGGCGAGTCGGGCTCGGGCAAAAGCGTGAGTCAATTGTCCATCATGCGCCTGATCCCGATTCCGCCGGGCAAAATCACCGAAGGCGAGGTCAACTTTCAGGGGCGCGACTTGCTGAAGATCAAAGACGACGAGATGCGGCAGATTCGCGGCAACAAGATCGCGATGATCTTCCAAGACCCGATGACCTCGCTCAATCCAGTGCTGACCATCAACCAACAGGTGAGCGAGTCACTCGAACTCCATCTCAACATGGATCGCGACAAAGCAAAGAAGCGTTCCATCGAATTGCTGGAGATGGTCGGCATTCCCGGCGCCGCCGAGCGCATTGACGATTACCCGCACCAATTCTCCGGCGGAATGCGCCAGCGCGTGATGATCGCGATGGGGCTGTCGTGCAACCCGCAGCTGCTGATCGCCGACGAGCCGACCACCGCGCTTGACGTGACCATTCAGGCGCAGATTCTCGACCTCGTGAAGAAGTTGAAAAAAGAAATCGGCATGTCCATGGTCTGGATCACGCACGACCTCGGCGTAGTCGCAGGTCTGGCGGATCGTGTGAACGTGATGTATGCGGGCTTCATCGTGGAGACGGCGCCTGTTCGAGAAATATACATGAACCCGCGTCACCCGTATACGCTCGGACTGCTGAACTCGATTCCTCGCCTTGACAAAGGACGCCGCAACAATCTCACGCCAATTGAAGGACTGCCGCCCGATCTGGTCGCGATGCCGAAGGGCTGCCCATTCCGGCCACGCTGTGTGTTCGCAATCGCGCGCTGCGCTGAAGAGAATCCGCCACTGGAGCCAGTCGCGCCGCGCCATCAGATTGCGTGCTGGGTTGATGTCACGTCTGGAAAACCACGACACGGGGAGTGATGAGCATGACTGCCAATCCAAAAAGTTCCGATACGAAGAATATGACTATGCCGAATGTGGCCGCAGTGAGTGGCGATGGCTTAGGCAAGACGCTGCTCGAAGTCAAAAACCTCAAGATGTACTTCCCGATCACGCAGGGCATCATCTTCCAGCGCAAGGTCGGCGACATCAAAGCGGTGGACGGCTTGAACTTCAGCATCAAGAAAGGCGAGACGCTCGGTCTCGTCGGCGAGTCCGGTTGCGGCAAGTCCACGACGGGCCGTGCCATCTTGCAGCTGTATCGCCCGACCGATGGGCACGTGCTCTTCGACGGACGCGACCTCACCGAGTTGAAAGGTGAGGAGCTGCGGCGCATGAGACGACGCATGCAAATGATCTTCCAGGATCCGTATGCGTCGCTCAACCCGCGCATGACAGTCGGCGGCATCATCGGCGAGCCGCTCGAAGTGCATAACATCGCCAAAGGCAAACAGCAGAAAGAGCGTGTGCAGGATTTGCTCAAGGTCGTCGGCCTGAATCCGTATTTCGTCAATCGCTACCCGCACGAATTCTCTGGCGGCCAGCGGCAGCGCATCGGTATCGCGCGCTCGCTCGCCGTCAATCCCGACTTCATCGTTTGCGACGAGCCGATCTCAGCGCTCGACGTTTCGATTCAGGCACAGATTCTGAATCTGCTCGAAGAGTTGCAGAATCAATTCAACCTGACGTACCTATTCATCGCGCACGACCTGTCGGCAGTGCGACACATCAGTGACCGCGTGGCGGTGATGTATCTCGGCAAGATCGTGGAGCTGACCGACCGCGACGCACTGTACGAGAATCCGTTGCATCCCTACACACAAGCGCTGCTCTCCGCCGTGCCGATTCCCGACCCACGCATCGAAGACAAGCGTGAGCGCATCATCTTGACGGGCGACGTGCCGAGCCCGGCGCACCCACCCTCGGGCTGCAACTTCCACACGCGCTGCCCCGTCGTCATTCAGGGCGTGTGCGACCGCTATCACCCATACTGGCGTGATGCGGGCAACGGTCACTACGTCGCCTGCTTCCGCGTGCATCCGTACGAAGGCGACCAAGAGCCGCAAGTTTCTACAAGTAAGACAATCCCGATCATCGAGAAGCCGAAGCCGGGCAAGCCGACCGCAACGATCACGACGACGAACACGTAGTCGGGAGCGAACAATAGATGGCAGATGGCCCACAATGTGATAGCCATCTGCCATTATGATTGACACTCGTTTTGATTACTTCTATAATTTTTTTGTCCCTCGCGTTTTAGCGCGAACGAGACCCGGAAGGGAGGTGATGTCCTACACGCCGACAATAAATTGAATACTCAACGAAGTCAACACAGTATGACCCTGTTTCTACACTCTTGGAGGAGAATAGCATGAAGAAAATTTCCGTACTACTGCTCGTCGGGCTGCTGGCACTGCTCGCGGCTTGCGGCACGCCGGCCACGACAGCGCCCGCGACGACTGCACCCGTGAACACGAGCGCGCCGGTCGCCACGACAGGCGCACCACCCGCGGCGGCGACCAACACCGCTGCGCCCGTAGCCACTGCCGTGCCCGCTGCCAAGCAAATCTTGCGGCTCAACCTCGGCAGCGAACCGGACACGATTGACCCTCAGAAGGCATCGTTCGTCGGCGAGATTGACGTGATCATGAAGGTCTTCAGTAACCTGTTGACCTTCGATTCGAGCGGCAACCTTATCCCCGAAGCCGCCGCCGAAATGCCGAAGTTCTCAGCCGACGGCAAGACCTTGACCGTCAAGTTGAAGCCAGGCTTAAAGTACAGCGACGGTCAGCCGCTGACCGCCAAGAACTACGAGTACGCGTGGAAGCGCCACATGGACCCGAACGTCGCGGGTGAGTACGCCTTTACCGGCTACGTCCTCGCGGGCGGCGAAGAATACAACACGGCCGACACGAAGAAAGTGAGCGCCGACGATCTGAAGAAGATGCGCGACGCGCTCGGCGTGAAAGCCACCGATGACAGCACCCTCGTCTTCACGTTGAAAGAACCGGCGCCGTACTTCCTGTCCATCCTTGCCACTTGGAACGGTGTGCCTTCGCGCGAGGACCAAGTGACAAAGGGCGGCGACAAATGGACCGAGGCGGCCACCTACATCGGCAATGGCCCGTTCATCTTGAAGTCGTGGGAGCATCAAGTCAAGATGGTGTTCGTGGCGAACCCGAACTACTTCCGCGGCAAGGTGCCGCTCGACGAAGTCCAAGAAGTGATGATCAACGATGCCGCTGTCGCGTTCACCGCTTACCTCAACGGTGAGTTGGACGTGACGGGCGTCGGCGCGAATGAACTGCCGCAGGTGCAGGGCGACGCGAAGTTAAAGGATCAGTACACCTTGCAGCCAGGCACGTGCACGTTCTACGTCGGCTTTAACACGACGAAGGCACCGTTCGACAACGCGAAGGTGCGCCATGCGTTCGCGCAGGCGTTCGATAAGCAGTCCTTCGTGAAGAACGTGCTGGCAGGCTTGGGCATTCCCGCCGGTCAGTTCCTGCCGCCGGGCTTCCCTGGCTACTACAAAGATTTGAAGGAACTTGCCTTCAACGCCGCAGCCGCCAAGAAGGATTTGGCAGACGCGGGCTTCGCGGATGGCAAGGGCTTGCCCGAAATCAAGTACGGCTACAGCAGTAGTCCGCGCAATCAGCAGCGTGCGGAGTGGTTCCAGAAGCAAATCAAGGATAACCTCAACGTTGACATCAAGCTCGACCCGCTCGAATCTAAGGCGTACACGGCGGCGGTGAAGAAACTGGAGACCACGCCACAGATGTATCTGCTCGGCTGGTGCCAGGACTACCCCGACCCCCAGGACTGGTACACCACCGTCTTCGATTCCAAGAGCACTGTCTCGCACACCGGCTGGAAGAACGATGCGTTCGACAAGGCCGTGCGCGCAGCCGACCCGGAGACCGACCCAAAGAAACGCGACGACCTGTACAAGCAGGCCGGTCAGGTTCTGATTGACGATGCACCCGTCGCGTTCTTCTGGTACAGTGTGTCGTCGTACCTGCAGAAACCGTACATCACGGGCTGCAAGAACACGCCGCTCGATTACTACCAGTGCAGCACCACCATCATGACGACGAAGATCGCGCCGCACTAAACCAGAGGTAGAGACGTTGCCGTAGAGATGTTGCAATGCAACGTCTCTTCAGCGCAACAAATCGCTGGGACGAGAGGAATCTCTCTCGTCCCAGCACACTCTTTCGGGGACTTTAGATTGCAGATTTTAGCTTTTAGATTGAACTAAGTAACGCACATGGGGTAAGATACCATAAGTCAGCGTGCTGATTCACTCAATTCTGAAATCTGAAACTTGCAATCTAGAATAGAATCGGAGTTACGCTTATGATGAAATTCCTCACTCGCCGTTTGATTTCGATGATTCCTGTGCTCATCGTGATCTCGATCGTCACGTTCACCCTGATGAAGCTGACGCCTGGTGGACCCTGGGACAAGGGTGAGGGACGACGCGAAATGTCACAGGCGACGCGCGAATTGCTCGACCGCAAATATAATCTCGACAAGCCGGACTGGCAGCAATACGTGCTCTATATGTGGGGTGCAGTTCGCGGCGACTTAGGTCCCTCATTGCAGTATAAAGATCGCGGCGTGACCGAGTTGCTCTTCGATGCGGGGCCGGGCAGACAATTCTGGGAAAGCCGCTTTGGTCGCTCCGCCTCGCTCGGCTTGATCGCGTTGGGCATTGCCATCGTCATGGGCTTGCCGATTGGGGTGCTCGCCGCCATCAAGCAAAATACATGGATTGACTATTTGTCGCTCTTCATCGCGACAATCGGCAGTTCGATTCCCTCGTTCGTGATGGGCATGTTCTTCATCCTCATCTTCAGCGTCGTGCTGCACTGGTTCCCGACCCAGTTTTCGACGGCACAAGAAGGCGACTGGAAGCCTTGGGTGATGCCCACTCTCGTGTTGAGTTTTGGTCTGACGGCGTTCCTCGCGCGTCTAACGCGCGCGACGATGCTGGAGACGATTCGACAAGATTACGTGCGCACGGCGCGCGCGAAGGGTTTGGGCGAGCGCGCGGTCATACTCAAACACGCGCTGAAGAACTCGCTGATCCCAGTGGCAACCGTACTCGGTCCGGCGATGGCTGGACTCATCACGGGTAGCTTCTTCATTGAGTATATGTTCAGCTTTCCGGGCATGGGGCGCAACTTTGTCACATCGGTCTCCTCGCGCGACTACTCGATGATCATGGGCACGACGCTGTTCTACGCCGTGCTCATTTCGCTCGCAAATCTGACCGTTGACGTCGTCTATGGCTGGCTCGATCCGCGCATCAAAGTTAGCTAATGGCTGATGGCTGATGGCTGATGGCAGAATGCGATTCGCCATCGGCTATCTGCCATCAGCAGAGGTGTTCTATGGCTGTCGCAACCAAACAACAAACTGGAACCGCTGCGCTCAACCCGCTCGGAGTGGCGCTGCTGGATCGCAAGCCGCGCAGTCTGTGGAGCGATGCGTGGATTCGCTTGCGCCGCAACAAAGCGGCCATGGCTGCCATCGCCATCATCCTCGCGTTCTACCTCATCGCCATCTTCGCCAGCGTGATCGCACCGTATGGCTTCAACCAACAGTTCAGCGACGCGAGCCTGCGTCAACCCGTCTGGCTGAAACGCAGCGACCCGCGCTTCCTCTTGGGCACGGACGGGATTGGTCGCGATGTCGTGAGTCGCGCCATCTACGCCTCGCAGGTCTCGATGGCGGTCGGTGTGATCCCGATCTCCCTCTATCTGATCATCGGAGGCACCATCGGCATGACGGCCGGCTTCATCGGCGGGCGGGTGGACAATCTGCTGATGCGTGTCACCGACATCGTGTATGCCTTCCCCGGTCTGCTGTTCTTGATCATCATGGGCGTCGCGTTTCGCGACTCGTGGATTGGTGCACAACTGAATGGGCTCGTGCTCGTGTTTGTTTCGCTCGCCATCGTCGGCTGGGAAGGCATGGCGCGTTTGGTGCGCGGCCAAGTCTTGCAGGCGAAAGAGAAAGAGTACGTCGAAGCCGCGCGCATGATTGGCGCCAGCAACGCGCGCATTATGACCAAGCACATCGTCCCCAACATCCTTGCACCGCTGATTATCAGCATCGCGTTCAGCGTGCCCGGCGCGATCATCGCCGAAGCGGGGCTTTCCTTCCTCGGACTTGGCATCAAGGGTCCGTTTCCCTCGTGGGGCTCGATGATCGTCGAGGGACAGCAAGCGCTGTTCGCGAATCCGGGTATCGTGCTCGCGCCGACCATTGGCATCGCGCTACTACTGCTTTCGTTTACGTTTCTCGGCGACGGCTTGCGTGACGCGCTCGATCCACGGTTGAAACAATAGCCCATCGTCACCCAAAATCGGTAGGGTTTAGCTATTAGAAGGCACGCATTGCGAACTCTTGGTCGTCAAGCGTGCCTTCTGCATACTGCTTTGTGCGAGGTGGTCTTATGCGCCGTCGTGTAATCTTGATTGTTACGACCATCGTATTATTCGTGAGTTTGACAGCCTGTCACGAATTTAGCGGCGACTCTACCAGTACGAACAGCAACAATTGTAAACCAGCCGATCAAACGGTCAAAGAGAATCAGGTCGCAGACCTCGGCTGCGTGAAGGTGACGTTCACAAAGAGTGAGTACGCGGCTTCCCAACTCAGTGTGAGCGTCAGCGTCGAGAATACGTCCGATCAACCGCTGAATCTTAAGCAGTCGCTGTTCGACGCCAGCGACGCCAGTAAGACGAATGGCTTGCCGACGACCTGCACGCGCACGGGCGGCAAAGGCGGCTTCTCGGGCGCATTAGCGCCCGGCGAAAAAGCGGACACAGACTTGTGCTGGTTCCTCGTCGGTGGCACGCCGCCCATCAAACTGGTGTTCAGCGTCGCGGGCAGCGGAAATGTCACCTATGTCGTGAACTCGCCGTAAGCGTGTGGGGTAATATCAGTAAGCGCAAAGCTTTGCAATAAGCTCTTCGTCATCGGTCAACCGCTAATCCCGACGTTGTGAGAGGAGGTGATGCGCCACACCAGCCAATTGCATCTACCAGCAGCTTGTCATGAGTACCTGCTTCATGCAAAACCCAAGGAGGAGACAGTCGTGAAAAAGATCAGTCTGTTGTTGCTCGTCGCTCTGCTTGCCGTCGTGGCGTGCGGCCCATCCGCTACGACCGCGCCGCCGTCGAACACGTCTGCGCCCGGCGCGAACACGCCCGCCGCACAGACGACCAGCGCCGCCGTGCAGCCATCGAATACGACCGCGGCCGCGGGACCCGTCGTCGAAGGCGGCACGTTCATTGAAGGCACGTTCGCCGACGCCAAAACGATGAACTCGATTCTGAGTTCCGATACGTCGTCCAGTCGCATTATCAAGTTGCTGGGCAACGGCTTGCTGCAAGTCAACGCCAAGCTGGAGCCAGAATGCGACCTGTGCGAGAAATTCACCGTCTCGTCTGACAACCTGAAGATCACGTTCAACCTGAAGAAAGGTGTGAAGTTCCATGATGGACAGGAACTGACCGCCGACGACGTGAAGTTTACCTACACTTCGATTCTCAACGCTGATAACGCTTCGCCACGCCGCAGCGACCTGAAGGACGTGTTCGACAAGCCCGATTCGATCAAAGTTGTTGACCCCTACACCATCGAGTTCAACTTCACCAAGGTCAAGGCTGATACGCTCGTGTCAGATATGGGCTATGCGGTTCTGCCCAAGCACGTCTTCGGCGACGCGACGGGCAAAGCCTTCACCGACCACGAGTTCAACACGAAGAAGCCCGTCTATACGGGTCCGTTCATGTTCAAGGAGTGGGTGAAGGACGATCACCTCACCCTGGTGGCAAACCCGTCCTACTTCAAGGGCAAGCCGCACCTCGAGTCGTACATCGTCAAAATCATCCCCGATCAAGCGGCAGGCTTCGCCCAGTTGAAGACCAACGAGATAGATTACGGAGGCATCCAAGCCGCGCAGATGGCAGAAGCGAAGAAGCTAACCAACATCAATGCCATCGCGTTCGACGTGTTCAACTTCGACTTCATCGCGTTCAATCTCGATCCCGCGAAGACGATGCTGTTCCAAGACGTAAAGGTGCGTCAAGCGTTGACCTATGCCGTTGACCGCCAAGCCATCGTGGACAGCCAGTACTTCGGCTTCGCCACCCTCGCCAACAGTCCCGTGCCGAAGATCTCGTGGGCATTCAATCCAAACAACACGCCGACCTATGGCTACGATCCGAAGAAGGCAGAGTCACTGCTTGACGAGGCCGGATGGAAGAAAGGCTCGGACGGCGTGCGCGCGAAGGATGGCAAGCGTCTGTCTTTCACCATCTGGACGAATGCGGGCAACAACATCCGCGAGGCGATCATCGTCGCCGCGCAGCAGTACTGGAAGGAAGTCGGCGCCGAAGTGAAGACGCAGACCGAAGAGTGGAACGCCTTCCTCAAGCGAATCGGCGCGACACCCGACGGCACGCGCGACTATGACGCATTCCTCGTCGGCTTCCAGTGGGGTGTTGATCCAAACCAGAAGACGATGTGGTCATCGCAAGGTGGCTTCAACCTGAACAAGTACAGCAACCCTGAGATGGACAAGCTGCTGGACGACGCGCTGAATACGCTCGACCAAGCAAAGCGCAAAGAGTTGTACGTCAAGATGCAGCAGATCGAGTCACAGGACATGCCGAGCATCATCCTCTACTTCCCGCAGTCCACGATCGGCATGAACAAGCGCGTGCACGGATACTCGCCCGCGCCCGGCGGCATTCCGTGGAACAACATCCACGAGTGGTGGGTGGACAAGAAAGCATCGTAAGCACTAAGCGCTGAACGGTGAACAGGTAATCTGACTGTTCACCGTTCACTGCAAACTGTTCACGGTTCGTGTTGAGGTAAGCCATGGGTAAGTATCTGATTCGTCGTCTCATCCAATCCATCCCAACCTTTCTGGGCGTGACCTTCATCGTGTTCGCGCTGATCAATCTCGTGCCCGGTGGGCCGGGCAGCGACTTACTGCTGGCTGACCCCAATATCAAACCGGAAGATATGGAGCGCATTCGTCACAGTCTCGGACTCGACAAGCCGTGGTACGAACGCTACGCGCTCTACATGGGCGACCTTGCTCATGGCGATCTCGGCACGTCGCTCATCCAGCGCGGCGTGAAAGTGTCTGAAATGATTACCGAGCGGTTGCCCAAGACGCTACTGCTCACTGGCTCGGCGCTGCTGCTCGCGCTGCTCATCGCTGTCCCGCTCGGCGTGATGTCTGCGGTCAAGCAATATTCGATCTTCGATAATCTCGCGACGATGTTCTCGACAGCCGGCGTGGCCATTCCGAGCTTCTGGCTCTCGATCATGATGATCCTGTTCTTCTCGGTGTCCTTGCGCTGGTTTCCGTCGGGTGGCGTGCAGACACTCGGCAAAGACTTCGACGTGGGTGACGTGATCTGGCACTTGGCGATGCCGGCCGTCGCGCTGGCGTTCATCAGTATCGCCAGTTGGAACCGCTACATTCGCGCTTCGATGCTCGAAGTGATTCGCCAAGACTTCATTCGCACCGCGCGCGCCAAGGGCTTGCGCGAGCGCTTCGTCATCTTCAAGCACGCGCTGCGCAATGCGCTCATTCCGTTTGCCACCCTGCTTGGCTTGTCGCTGCCCGGTTTGATCGGCGGAGCACTGATCATCGAGCGCATCTTTTCGTGGCCCGGCATCGGGCGGCTCGCGTTCGACGCGGCACAGCAGCGCGATTATCCGGTGATCATGGGCGTGGTGATGATGAGTTCAATGCTGGTGATTCTCGGCAACCTCGCCGCAGACATCGCCTACGGATTTTTGGACCCGCGCATCAAGCAGAGTTGACTCGAACCGTGAGGGTGGGGGTGGACGCATGGCGACGAGTGCACAAATCTCGCAAAGCTTACCCGATGCGTTTGCGCTGCAAGCCCAGCAGAAAAGTCCGGGGCTGGCGCAATTGGCGTGGCGGCGATTCCGCCGCGACAAGTTGGCGATGCTCGGCGCGCTGGTCTTGCTCCTCTTGGGTCTGTTCGCCATCTTCGCCACACCGATCTCCGACAGTATCACGCAGTTCAGCCCAGAGAAAATCAATCCACTCTATTCGCTCAAGCCGTCCGGCTTCCAGCGCACGCCGAGCAGTCCAACTAATTGGCTCGGCACGGACGATCTCGGACGTGACGTGCTGACGCGCCTCATCTTTGGCGCGCAAGTTTCGCTATTCCTCGCGCTGTTGACCGTAATGCTGACGCTGACCATCGGTACGATCAGCGGGGCACTCGCGGGCTACTTCGGCGGCTGGGTTGATCTGATCATCAGCCGCTTCATTGACATTCTGCTCGCCGTGCCCGTCTTCTTCTTGCTGGTGCTGATTACGGTCGTGTTCCGCCCGCCGTGGTGGGGACTGGCGATTGTGCTCGCGTCAGTGAGTTGGATGACGGTGGCGCGTCTGGTGCGCGGCGAGTTCCTCGCCATCAAGGTGCGTGACTACGTGGACGCGGCACGCGTGGTCGGCGCGAACAATACGCGCATCATCTTCCAACACATCATGCCTAACTCGATCTCGCCCGTCATCGTCGCGGCGACGCTGCAAATCGGCGGCGTGATTCTGGCTGAAACAGCGCTTTCGTATTTGGGATTGGGTGTGCAGCCGCCAACGCCGTCGTGGGGCAACATGCTCAGCAACGCGCAGCGCTTCATCGAAATCGAAAGCGCGCGCGCGCTGATCGTCGTGCCGGGCATTCTCATCTTTGTCACCGTGCTCGCGGTGAACTTGATGGGCAACGGCTTGCGCGATGCGCTCGACCCGCGACTGAAACAGTGATGTCTCGCCACTAGCGAACGAAACGCCCGAAGTCATGTCAACTTCGGGCGTTATTATTTGATGACGCTAACCGCAGTCATCGTCGCCTCAGCCGATCACGTCCAGCTTGTGTGGCAGCAGTTCGATGTCGAGTTGGTGCGCCGCCGTGTACAAGATTTCGCCGTCCGCGTGCACGGGCAGCGGCGCGTCGGAGTGAACGCTGATGCGCGCGGCACGCGCCATGCGCACCGACGATTTCTTGGTGTGAGTGCCCTTCATGACGAACGGCACGAGCGCGAGGATTTGCGGCTTACTCAGACCGCGCGCGATGCACACGTCGAACACGCCGTCGTCCAGCAGCGCATCCGGCGTCAGCCAGAACGCGCCGCCGGAGCAGCGGCCGTTGCCGATCGTCAGCAACGTGATGCGCTGCTCGATGGTTTCGCCGTCGAGTTGAATCGTCACCGACGGTGTGCTGTACGAGAGCAGCATGGTGCGCGCCAGCGCTGCCATGTACACCGCCGTGCCGCGCAGCCGTTTAATCTTCTGCGCTTCGATGCCGACCTGCGCATCGAAGCCGATGCCGACGTTGTTGTTGAAGATGCTATCGTTGACCCGTCCCACGTCAATGCGCCGCGTCTTGCCTTCGGCGATCTTGGCACAAGCCGCGCGCCAGTCTTTCGGCACATCCAACACTTTGATGAAGTCGTTGCCCGTGCCCAGCGGGATGATGCCGAGCGTGCCAGCCGTGCCATCGCCCGCCGCCGCAACCAAGCCGCCGACGACTTCGTGCACCGTGCCGTCGCCGCCAACCGCGATCACCAGTTCGTAGCCAGCTTGCTCTGCGCGTGCTGCCAGTTCGCTGCCATGTCCGGGCGCGCGCGTGCGCACCAGATCGGTCTCGACGTTCAGCGACTTGAGCGCTTGCCGGATTTCCGGCAGCTGTCGTTCGACGCGCCGGCGTCCCGCCGCCGGATTGGCGATGAGCATTGCCGTTGTCATGTTTACTCCTGACTAGCAGCCTGTCGGAGAGAGCCGCTTTTCTTCGGAAAACGGCTCCCGCCTGTTTCGCGAAATGCCTGGAAAACAAGGACTTTCGAAATCCTCTCCGACAGACTGCTAGCGCATCTTTAACATGGTTGTTGTGATTAAGGGTAGCCGGGCAGCCGTGCTGCCCGTATCCGCCCAGCACGGCTGGGCTACTATCCGATGCACAATGAGTTTGTTGAACATGCATTAGTGCGGTTGAGGATGCGACTTGCGAGTTTTGGTTTAGCCTCCACCTGAACCTGAATCGTTGCGCTATGTGCGCGCGAATTGTACGCGCAGTCGTGGTGTACATTCAAATCGGGCTACGCTCAGTCTTGAAGGCACACCGCACGTTGCTCAGCGCCATCACCGGCTCACTGTATACAGTCAGCCCACAGCGTAGCGTGAGCATGACCACCCGCCGCTCGAGGATTCTGCTGGCGAATTTAATATGTGAAGTCGCGGCGGGCACCTGACAACAACGCCGAACTCAGGCACACTCAATCTGTTGCAGCGTTTCAAAGCACGCGGCGTGCTCAAGTCAAGCCGCCAGCAGCGTAACGATTCGACCCACGTCTTGGACGCGGTGCGTTCGCTCAATCCTTTGGAACTGGTGGGCGAGACCGTGCGCGCCGCGCTGCACGATTGAGCGCTGGTGATTCCACACAGGTTGCAAGCGCGCGTGCCGCCTGACTGGTTGGTGCGCTATGCGCAGCACTTCGACCGTTATCGCTCTGAAAGGCACCCTGCGCGATGCGTGATAGGTGATGCGTGACGGCTGCGAATAACACATCACGTATTATGAATGAAGCAGGATAGATTGACACCCAACACGCCACTCTCTATACTCCCGTCAGATTTTCCTCGCGGAGTTTCTCATGCCAACTGAGTTGCTGAGTTCGCTTGTTTCGATTCACCGCCAACTGGCAAACACGGGCGTGTTGTACATGTTCGCGTGTGGGGTGTGGGGGCTAGTGCTGGTTCGGCGCAAGCGCGCGATGGACGCGAACTATCGCGGCATCCTCGTCATCGGCTACGTGCTCGGCGACATCATCGGGCTGCTCGGCATGATTCTGTTGTTGAGCGGCGCGCGACCGAGCGACGCGCTGCACATCCTCTACGGCGTGCTCGCCGCGCTCGCCATCCCGGCGGCGGCGGTCTATCTGCAAGACAAACCGAATGAGCGTAAGCCGCTGATCTACGGACTCGTGTCACTGTTCGTGTTCGGGGTTTTGATTCGGGGAATTATTACGGCGACGCGGTAAAGATAGAGACCAGAGATTGGGAACTGGCGACACATTCAACAGTCCTATAGTCCCCAGTCTTTAGTCTCTTGTCACCAGCCGCACATCATTCACCAACGCGTCCGTTTCGACGTCGGCGCGAAAGTTGGAGCGCTGTAGCCCGTTGCGATCAATCACGACGATGCGCGATTGATGAGTGAGTGTATTGGGGTTCGTGCTGGGCAGCACGCTCAGAAAGTATGCCTTCCAGATCGGCGCAAGCTGCTCGCGCGTGCCACGCAAGTAGGTGAGCACGCCTTCCACTTTGTGCGTCTGCAAAAATTTTTGAATCGCCGCGCTTGTGTCGTGCTCCGGGTCGAGCGAGACGGCGACGAAGCGCACCTCGCTCGCATCCTTCCCCAACTTCTGATTCGTCTCGCCGATGCGCTCGGCAATCAACGGGCACTCGTCGGGACAGTTCGTGTACAAGAATGTGAGCACGACGACGCGCCCCTGCTGCGCGCTCAACGCGAACGGCTTGTCGTTTTGGTCTGCCAATTGGAAGTCGGACGCTGGTGACTTCTGGAGATCAGTGCCTTGCAGTTTTGGCGCAGGCGCGGGTGCGCAGGCGGCACTGAATAGAAACAGGAAAAGAATAAGTCTTTTCATCTGTATGGCACGTGACAAGTGACAAGTGGCGAGCAATCGTGTCACTCGTCACTTGTCCGTCGTCACTTCACTACTGCCGCGTCAATCACCATCGCGAGGAAGAGCAACGCGAGATAGTAGTTCGAGTATTTGTACAGACGGCGCGCCGTTTTCTTGTCGGCGCGGCGCAGCAAGAGCCACGCGAGATACAGGAACCATCCGCCAAGCAGAAACGCGGAGACAAAATAGAATGCGCCGAGCTCGCGTGCGGTAAACGGGATGAGCGTGACGACGAACAGCGCAATCGAATAGAGGAACGACTGCCAGCGCGCTTCGTCCTCGCCCCATACGACCGGCATCATCGGCACGCGCGCGCGCGCGTAATCTTTTTCGATCAGCAGCATCAACGCCCACGTGTGCGGCGGCGTCCACAGCAAGATGATCGCGAACAGGTACAAGGCGAGCAGGCTCAGGTCGTTCGTGACGGCTGCCCAGCCGACCAGCGGCGGGATCGCGCCTGCACCGCCGCCGACCACAATGTTCTGCGGCGTGAGATGCTTGAGCAATACCGTATATACGAACGAGTAGTAGATGATGCCGACGAGTGCGAGCAGCGCGCTCAGCCAATTGACGAACACGCCGAGCGTGAGCAGTGAGAGCGCACACAACGCGAGCGCAAAGGCGAGCGCGTGATTCGGCGCGATGCGGCCGGCCGGAATTGGCCGCCGCGCCGTGCGCTCCATTTGCTTGTCGAGGTCGCGGTCGTACCATGAGTTGAGCGCATTCGCGCCGCCTGCCGCGCACGCGCCGCCGAACAGCGTGAGCACGATCAACGTGAGCGACGGTACGCCGCGCGCCGCGATGAACATCGCGCACAACGTCGTCATCACGAGCAGCGCGACGATCCACGGTTTTGTCAGGAGAACGTAATCGCCGATGATGGCGCGCGTGGTGCGCGGTTGATTTGAGGACTTGAGGCGCAGCGAGGTTGTAAGATTCAGCGTCTCGTCAGAGGCGGTCTCAGTCGCCGGAAGCGGAATAGGATTGCTCAATAGGTATGGCTCCAGTTTCCATCACACGCGACGACTGTGACTGCGCGTTCAACGTATACCACGCAAGCGTGGCAAACACGACCATGCCGCCCCACACCGCCGTCGCGGTGGCGAGGTGCAAGGTGTTGACGGCAGGCTGCAATTTTGCGATCACGTTCAAGCCGCCGACGAGCAGTTGCACGCCGAACAACCCGACGGCAGCATGAGCGGCGCGGCGCAAGGCGCGCACGTCACGATAGCGACGCAATGTCTGCGCCAGCACGTAGATCAGCAGCACGCCGACGGCGGCGGCGAAGTAGCGATGCAAGATGTTAATCGTCTGCGGGATCGTGCTCGGCAAAATTTGATCGTTGCAGAGTGGCCAGGTGAAGCACGCCAGTCCGTTGTTCGTATTTGTCACGACGCTGCCGCTGAAGATGAGTACATAGACCAGCAGCGCACTGAGCACGATCAAGCGGCGCAAATTTGGATCGCTGTGTGCGACCTTGAGTGAAGCCCACGGACGATGTGCTTGTACGCTGACGAACGTGAGCGTGGCGAAGACAAGCAGCGCGTTGGCGAGATGAACGCCGACCAGCGCGGGCGGCAACTCGAACACGACCACAATCGCGCCAAGCACGATCTGCATGACCAGCAGCAGCAGTGCGAGCCACGCGCCGACGACCATCGCACGCTCGCCGCGATACTGCCACGTCGCCCACACGACCAGCACGACAACCGACAGCGAGACAAGCGTCGTCGTCAGCCGATGCGAGAACTCGATCTGTGAATGGATGTCGTAGGGCGGCACGGGACTGCCGTAACACAGGGGCCAGTCGGGACAGCCCAAGCCCGAACCCGTCGTGCGCACGATGCCGCCGATCACGATCAGCGCGAACGTGATGAAGACTGTCCAAACGCTGAACACGCGAAATGATTTGCTAGTACTCATTTCAGATTTCAGTTTTCAAATTTCAGATTGGCATCGAGATTGCCAACGTCAAATCTGAAATCTGAAATTATCTGATTTCCCCAACTTTCTCTTTGCCCTCGAACCACACGAACCACACGACGGTGAGCGCGGTCAGATACAAAAACGCGCCGGGAATCCACATGATCAGCCCACCCATCTGCTGGTCTTCGAGTGCGCTCATGCCCCACACGCGCGGCGCATTGGCATAGGTCGCGTACAGCACGTCGTCGGCAAACGTGATCAAGCCGCCGAGCACGGTCGGAATCACACTTTGGAAAAACAGATACAACACCATCGCGGGATACGATAAGCGCGGCAGTTCGGGCAACGGACTCACAATCGGCATCCACGCGAGAAACGCCGTTCCCATGAACAGCAAATGTTCGAGGATGTGCACACGCTCATTCTGAAGCGTCAACTCGTACAACCATGGCACGTGCCATGCCGCGAACACACCGTTGAACAGAAGGTATGCAGTGACGGGCGCAGTTAACCGTCGCAAGAGCGGCAGCGCGAGCGGCACGTTCAAGATGGGGCGCAGCATCCACGCGGGCAGTCCAAGTAGCAGCAGCGGCGGCATGACGAGCGTGAGCAGCAGGTGCTGCACCATATGCATCGAGAGCAGATAGTGATCGGCGAGTTCGTCAATTGGCGAGAGCAGCGCGACGACCAGCGCGAGGATGGCCAGCGTGAAGCACACCACCTGCGTGCGCGTGAGCGGCTGCGACAGTGGGTAGCGGTGCCGCCAGCGTGTCGCGCTCAAGGCGTACAGCGCGACGAGGAAGGCGATGCCAAGCACGATGCTCGGCTCAAAGTTCCAGAACATAGAAGTTGGAGAGTTTGTTGGTTCGTTCGTTGGTTGGTGTGTTGGTTGGTT